>CAZKVQ010000007.1:0-14851 GCA_964556255.1 uncultured Actinomycetes bacterium | reverse complement strand
AGTCCGGCCTCGCCCAGTCCGGCCTCACCAAGACCGCCATCGCCCGGGCCTCCTAGGCCACCGGACACCGCCTCAAGATCCTCTTCGGAGAGCTTCTCCACATCGGGGGTCTTTTCATCGTCCGCCATCAGGACCATCCTCCATCTCGATCACCTGGGTCGGTGACGCTTGGTTTCGGCCATCGCCCGTGACTACACCATTCTACTCGTCCCGAGGCCAGATGTGCTGCCACCAATAGGGCTGCTCCTTCGGCTGCCAAGCGGCGACCACTTCCAACTCCTCGTCCGACAGTCGCCAAGACGTGGCGCGGGCCTTGTAGCGGGTCAGGTCTGCGACTGCGACGTCGTAACCCGCCGCCTTGGCCAGCGCAGCCGCCGACGCAGCACCGCACTGCGTCAACTTGCGCTGTAGCGCGGGTTCGCGGCTCACCAGACGCAGGAACGCGTTCAACTGCTCGGCGGTCATTCCCTGTGCCCCTGCCGTGTTTGGGCGAACAGCCAATCCGCCACGTCCTCGGAGTAGTAGGCGATGTCCCAGACATCGTGTCCGAAGCCCTCGAGCTCGGTGAAGCGCACCGGTGCCCCCGCCTGCGACAGCGCCGCCATCACCTCCCGGGCATCTTCGATCGGGAACACCGGGTCGTCATCCCCGTGGAAGTTCCAGATCGGGGTGTTGCGCAGGACTCGGGCCAAAGCCAGGGCAGGATCACCGTCGGCATCTGGGACCACCGGATCGGGATCGTTCCTCAGCGACCCATCGGCCAACTTGGGTCTCACAACTCCGGCGACGATCAGGCCCGCCGCGAAGAGTTCCGGGTTCCGGTACAGGGCGTGCCAAGCGGCCTTGGCGCCGGTGGAGACGCCGGTTATGTAGACGCGATCGCGGTCGATGGCGAAGTCCTGCTGCACCTGCCGCAGCACGAGCAGGGCGAAGTCGACGTCATGGGTCAGCCAGACCGGCTGGTAGCTGGGAACCTGCGGGAAGACGACCAGACCCGGGTACTTGGCGGCATTTCGGCGAATGGCGCTGCCCAGCTGGTACTCGGTTGGCAACAACGCGTCGCGCCCGCCCTCTCCCGCACCGTGCAGGAAGAGGATGACCGGCCACGAGCGGTCGGCGTTGTAGTCATTCGGGATGTAGACCTGGTAGCGGCGCTCCTCACCGTCGGCGACGATCGACCTGGTGATGAAACCGCTCTCCATGCGGGCGATCTAAGCGCATGTGCGTACCGGGCGCCAGGTCAAGGGCGAACGCCACGGAGCGTCTGTTCACAGAGGTTGAGGCCGGCCGAAAAAATAGCCCTGGGCCAATTCCACTCCCAACCATTCCAGAACGGTCGCTTCCCGGGCGGTCTCCACACCCTCGGCGATCAGTTCCGTGCCGGTGAGGTTCGCGAAGTGACGCATGCCAGCCACGAGTGCGTCCCGCGCGGGGTCGGTATCCACGTTGTGCACGAGGCCGCGATCCAGCTTCACGTAGGCGGGCGCCAACTCCAGAATGTGGCGCATACTCGCGAAACCCGCCCCCGCATCGTCCACCGCAAGTTTCAGATTCGGGTAGTTCGCAAGGGTTTCGCGAACGGCCGGATAGTCGGTCACCTCAGCGTGTTCGGTCAGTTCCACGACCATCTGCTGGTCGTACGCCGCCAGCGCACGGGCAGCGGTTCCCGCGAGAACGGTCTGGGCTGACATGTTGAGGCTGAGGAACATCCCGGGCGCCAACCTGTCGACGCTCTGCAACGCCACGTCGATGCACAACTCCTCGAGTTCTAGCCCGAGGCCGACTTCGTGGGCTTCGGCAATCACGACGTCGGGAGGTGAACCGTTGTCGAATCTGGTCAGGGCCTCATAGCCGCAGATCTCGGCTTTGGGCAGTCTCACCACCGGTTGGAACACCGTCCGCAGCGCCCGCTGATCGATGAGCTCCGCAATGGCCTGCCGTCGGGATTCGTCGGCCACGAATCGTTCAGCCTGCGCCCCCAGAACGGCCCCAGCCAATCCTGCCAACTGCTCGATCAACGGGAGCTTCGATGACAGGACTGCGGCGCCATCGGGATCCGTGGAGGCGATCGCCAGAACCCCCAGCACCTGACCCTTGGACGTGAGTCCCCCATAGGCCGAAGCGGTGATCCCTGACTGCACGATGGCATCCACCAACTCGGACCCGACCAGCGACCTCGTTCCGGGGTCCGAGAAGTCGAGGTACCATGCGCCGTGTTCGGTGAGCGCGGCGATCGACTCCAACCGTTCCACGGCGAAAGTGCTTCCGTCTGAGAAGCCCGCGATCTCAGGACCAGAGTTGGTCACGTGTACGGCCTCACGCCCGCGCACTGGCCAAAGGATGATCATTGCGCCGTCCAGGCCCGGAAGTTCGCGGACAGACTCGCAGAACAATCGCGCCGACTCGGTCACGCTACTTGTCGGCCGAACCTGTGACATGAAATGTATGAACCAGGTCCAGTCCATCTGCGCGGTAGGGTCCTCCGCCGCCGCGGCTGGGGTCGAAGGGTCGGCCTGGCCGAAGGAAGGCGACATTGCCACCCCTCCATGGTAGTGCCCAGCAACCTCCTGGGGCGCTGTCACGTCTCCTTCGACGAGGTGGTCCCGAGGGCTTGGACCAGTTTCTCCAGCGCCGAAGCGGCCGCTTCGAACGCCTCGATAAGGATCGTCTCCTGCATCGCACGGATAGGATCGGCTACTCCTGGACGGAGCACCTCGAACAGCATCGAACGGTAGTTGGCGTCCATCTGCGACTCATCGCTGTAGAAATCGAAGAGTAGCTGTCCAACCTTCTTCGGTTTCTTCAGAACGTTAACGACCTCAGCAACGGTTTCACTCATCGTCACGAGGTTGTCGGCCCCTGCGAGAATCCCCTGCGGCAGTTCCTGCAGATCGAATCCGACTACCAAGGCGCCGGACAACTCCAGATGGTCGATCACCTCATCGAGATTCTCGACCAGTCGATAGAGGTCCTCCCGATCCAGCGGCGTGATGAAGGTGTCGGGAACCTGACTATTCAAGTCCACGAACATCTGGTCGGCGGTGGTCTCGAGTCCCTGCAACTCTTCGAGCCACCCCGAGCGCTCCCCCGGTTCGGCGTTGACGAGTTCGCGGAACAGAACCGCGGCCCCGCGCAGCACGCCAACGTACTCAGCGAGGAGCTGTGAGATCGCCTCGTTCTTCTTCTTGCGATTCATCTGCCGCCCCCCGTCGCCCACGACCACTCGCCTGCTTCGACCAGATCCCTACCTTCAAGATACTCCCGAACGCGGAGCACGTGCAGTCTAGGCCGCCAGCTGCGGCGTCACCGCGATTCCGACTCAAGCATCCTCGGGCTGGGTCGCCTTCTTCAGGTCTTCCGCCACCGTCGCCTGGAGCTGCTCCAGTGATTCGCCCTGCGGTCCGAGCTGCGGCCAGAACTTCTTGAACAGCAACTGCTGGGCGTGGAAGGCCAACTGGGCCGTGAGGTGGAAGTTCGGGTCCTCGAGCTCCGGTTGGATCGGCCAGCCCTTCTCCTTGGCGGTGGCCAGGAGTCCGGGAATCGCCACCTTGCCGAGGTTGCTCAAGGTGCGGTCGTCGGCCTCCCAGTCGATCTGCCACTGGGGTACCGGGTTGGCCCGCGGAACGCTCCACTCGTCGGGGTCCGTCGGGGTCTCCCGGCTGAAAACGTAGTCGAAGGCAGCGGCGTTCTTGTCCCGTTCGGTGAAGGGTTCCCCGGTCTGCCACAGCTTGCGCATGGTGGCGAGCAGCGACGTGTGCCGGTGCTCCGCGTTGTACACCGACCCGGATTCGACCCATGGAGAGACCATGATCGCCGGCACCCGATAGCCGGACCTATCGAAGCGGAAGCCGAACTGGCCTGCCGGAGCGGATGTCTCGGGCGGCGGAACGGGACCCGGTGGGACATGGTCATAGGTGCCTCCGGGCTCATCCCAACCGATGAGCAAGGCCGTGTTCCAGACGTTGGCACCGTTCGGCGAGCGCATGCCGCGGTACGCGTCGTAGATGCGCTGGAGGAACGCCTCCCCGGAAAGGATGGACGATGGCACATCGACGTCAAGATGCACGCCCTTGACCAGTGCCGCCCCGGCGGCAGGGTGATAGTCCCCATGACCGACAAGCAGATTGGGTTCGATGAGCGAGAAGTCGGGCAGCGTCCCCGCAGCCGCGTCTTTCTCGAATTCGCTGAAGGGCACGAAGTTGGTCGCAAAGCGCTCGTGCAGTCGCGGCCAGTGGATGATGCCGGTCAGCGAAGCGCCTGTGTCGCCCTCCACGTACACCTTCCACGTTCGCCCCAGGGACTCGAGCCGGTCGAAGATCGTCTCGGCGGTGTTGTCGTGCACCCAGTGGCCAATGGGCGTATTCACCGTGCCGCCCGTCGGCAAGGGGGTGCAGGTGGCGGCAGTCCAGAACGAACGGTTCATGAACGTCTGCGACGGCACCTCGCAGAACCAGTGGTCGAACACTCCGAATTCCCGAGCGAGTCCGTTGAGCACAGGCACCTGGTCAGGGGTGTAGCACTGCATTATCTGGGCGTATTCGTCATAACTGGGTTGACGGCCCATCTCCCAGGTGAAGAAGGAGATGTAGTCCGTTACGAAACCGTCCATGGTCGGCGCGGCACCGTCCGGCGGGGCGTTCCACGGCGCCTTCATCTCGTCGGCGCCGGCAAAGCGATTGTGGTCGTCGATCGTGCCGAAGAGCTGCGTGTTGGTGTGGTAGTACTCCTCGCCGGAGTCCGGGTTCGGGGCGTCCATGTCGGTACCGACATGAACGGGCACGCGACCGGAACCGTCCGGAGGCTGATGCTCGGCCCACTCGGGCACCGGATTACTCAGATCACGGCCAAGGACACCCTCGAAATCCTTGCCATCGTTGGGCCCGTAGAGCTGTCCCAGGAGGTTGTCAAGGGACCGGTTCTCGAAAATCACGAGCACCACATGATCCATGGCGTGACTACGGTCGGGTTTGGCGTTGGTGGACATACTCCTCCTTCGGGGCTGCCCCCAGACTAGAGCGAGGAGTCCGCACGTGCTGATCAGCCACAAGATCGCCCCTCGATTCGCCCCTTGCTTGCGGCACGGAGCGCAGGCCGGAATCCCGGATTATCGAGGCGTCGTGACGTGGGGTGCCACTATTTGTGGTGATGCCCAACGTGGTGCACAAATACAGGTGGGCTTGCGTGAGCGGTCACGTCGTTGAGGACCTGCGCTGCATGTTTCCGTTGTTGCAGTGGCTCGTGCCGAACTGCGCTGGCGGGACCAGGGCATTCGCACACGATGGACGTCCCGTGAGCAGGTGCGAGTTCACCAGCTGGCGTGGCTGAGGCCGGGATAGGTGCAAGAAGGACTGCGGCGGCGGTAAGGCCGCCGGCGGCGACGGCCGCCAACTTGGCGTTCACGGGTATCCCTCGTTCGGTGTGAAGTCGGTCTCTATGTGCTGTATGCCCGCAGAGACGATCCCGTATCCGCATGGCGTGTTCCCATCACCCGTTCGCCAGGTTCGTTGACGGTCGACCCGTCGAGCAGGCGACTGGTGGCTCTACGTCGACGGCGCGTGGAGCGGGCGCCGGGGCAACTAGTGACGCCGCCTCGCAGGGTGCGGCATGGGCTAGGTCGGGGCTGATGATGCCCAGCCCCGTTGCGGCGACCGCAACAAAGGCAGCGCGGCGGGACGTGTTCGTAGTCATATCAATCTCCTGGGATAGTTGGTCGACACTGCAGCCACAGCGGCGGCAATGAGCGCTGTGACGCATGACGGGAAGAACCTCTCCTTTAGAAGGCCGCACAGCGGCGCTTGACATGGGACCTGTTCCCGGACACAGACCCCGTCATTCACGGAGTCGGTGCCGAATCGATTCGATGACCCATACGAAGCGCCCGAATCTCGCCGCGGGCTGCGGCGCACACCCGGACAGGTGCTGTGTTGCACCGATGGGCGAACTGCCAATAGCGTCCCCCCGTGAACAGCGAACCCGAATCCCGACGGCGGTCGTCTCCCCAATCGGGTCGTGCGCTCGGCAGAACTGCACTCAGAGTCAGCGCGGCGTTGGCTGCCGGCAGCCTGACCCTGGTCGGCTGCGGATCTTCCACCTCGACCTCCTCGAATAGCGCGCCGGCGAGTAGTCCCCCCTCCCCCTCGGCCGTTCACTGGGGTTACTCCGCAAAAGACGGACCTCAGCAGTGGGGGTCTCTCAGCCCGGAATTCGCCGCCTGCGACAACGGGAAGGTGCAGTCACCGATCGCCATCACCACTCCGAAACCGGTGAGCCGACCGGCCCCGGTGCTCGCCTACCGCGAGGCCGAGGCCGAGATCAGCAATAACGGCCACACAGTGCTCGCGTTGCCTGGACCAGGTAACACGATGACTGTCGACGGGGTCAGCTACGGCTTGACGGAGATGCACTTCCACACACCCAGCGAGAACACCATCAACGGACAGCAGTTCCCCGCCGAGATCCACCTCAAACATGAATCCGCACAGGGCAAGTTCGCCGTGCTGGCGATCATGCTGCAGCAAGACGGTCAACAGAACCCCGCCTGGCAGCCCTTCATCGAGCAGGCCACGGATTCTGTGGAAGGTGCGACAACTGTCACCACTTTGGATTGGCCGGCGATGATGCCGAAGGCGCTGCAGACTGTGCGTTTTCCCGGCAGCCTGACCACTCCCGCCTGCACGGAGGGCGTCCAGTGGCTGGTGGCAACAAGCCCGGTGACGGTGAGCGAGGACCAGCTCGCCGCTTTGCGCAAGGTGTTCGGCGACAATGCTCGCCCGGTGCAACCTGTCAACGGACGGCCGGTCACCATCGATCAGTGAGTCCGCCGGAAATTAGCGGCTGATGTCGGGTCGCCCTCGCACGTGAACCAACCTCAACAGGTCACGGCAACCTCACGGCCCTCGTCCACACAAGCACGAGAGCGGCAAGTACCGCCAGGGCACCCCCGATGATCGTGTAGCCGACCCGTTCGGCATCCACCAGCATCACGCCGCCCGGCTGCGCGGTCAGCAGGATGACCGCCGGGGTCAGGAAGGTGACGTACAACCAGTAGCGCGGACCGAGCGAGACGATGATGGAGATCAGGACGAACAGCGACCCCCAGATTGCCAGCGCCGTGGCAGAAGTAGCCACGAATCCCACGCCCGCGGCGATGACCGCGCCGACAACAGTTCCTATCACCCGACTCTTGGTGCGCGACCAGGTATCTTCCGGGGCGACTTGCAGCACGATCAGGAGGGTAAGGATCAGCCAGGCGCCCGCATGGCCGGCGTGTGCGGTCATCACGACGAAGGTGCTGACGGAGCATAGGAATGCCATCAGGGCCGTGTAGCCCAATGCCTGTTGGACTGATGCGGAGATGAGGTGGGGTTGGGGTAGCCAGGATCCCGCGACGCGACCGCACAGCAGCACCCATCCGGCCCCGAAGCCCAACATGAACATGATTGTGTAGATGTAGGGCTGCGAGTCCACGGGTACGGGCCCGGGTGCCAGGGCGGGTGGGCTCAAGATCAGGAACGCGAGATACAGCGGAACGATGCGGAACCCGAGGTTGAGTCCCCATACCGATGTCAGCCCCGACGCGAGACATGCGATGGCCATGAGGCAGGCACCGGCAATCGGCGCCTGGCTGGCCAACAGTGCAAGCGGCGTCAGCAGCAGCAGTGCGACGGATGCCGCCAGGGCGGCCCGTAGACCGGCCGACATCATGACCAGCCATGCCACCATGCTGCCCAGATAGACAACTCCGAAGCTGGCGGGATTCGAGAACCAGCCCAGCAGAAACGCTGGTACCACCAGGATCAACATCAGCAGCAGCGCAGTCGGGATGGCCCGGACAATCGACCCCCAGCCGGGTAGGGCCGGCCTGTCGGCCGCAGCGCCGGGGCCCGGTTCCGTGCTGGACGCCGTCATGGTGCCTCCAAGGGGCGCGTGGGCCTCACTCGCGCGTGAGAACTCGCGTGTGGCTGTGGGGTGAGTGACGGGACTCGAACCCGCGACATCCGCGACCACAACGCGGCGCTCTACCAGCTGAGCTACACCCACCACGGGGCCCGCGATGTGGCTCCGCACCGCCTCCGAGCGGCCCGTTCAGCATAGCGAGTGGACTTCGTTGGCACGGCATCCGCACCTAGGCTGGCGGCATGGAAGCACGCCGCCTGATACTGGATCTGAGCAGCGATGTGGGTGAGTTGTCGGGTTCCGAGGGCGCCGCGGTCGACGCGGCCATCCTCGAATGTGTCACCAGCGCAAACGTCGCGTGCGGTGGTCACGTCGGAGATGCCGCAAGCATGGCGAGAGTCTGTCAGGCAGCGGTGGCGCGCGGTGTGGCGATCGGTGCGCAAGTGTCCTTCGTGGACCGCGAGGGTTTCGGACGGCGTCGGCTCACGGTTGCGTTCGACACCCTTGTCTCCCAACTGGCAGAGCAGTTGGGCCAGCTGCACGTCGCAGCCACAGCCGCCGGCGGTGGCGTCACCTACATGCGTCCCCATGGCGCCCTCTACAACGCTGCGCTGGTGGACGACGAGACCGCCGAGGCCGTTGTCACCGCCACACCCGAGCGGATGCCCGTCCTCTGCCTGCCAGGAACGGCGCTGGCCGCGGCAGCCGAACGCGAAGGCCACCCGGTTGTTCCGGAGATCTTCGCCGATCGGGCGATCGACGACCGGGGACTGCTTGTCGCCCGCGGGACCTCCGGCGCCATGATCAAGGACCCCGAGCACGTGACGTCCAGGTTGACCGATTGGGTGCGAACCGGTGAGTTGATGAGCACTTCCGGGAGACCCGTGCGACTGCGGGCCCGCTCCATCTGCACCCATTCGGACACCGTGGGTGCAGTGGCGATGCTGCAGTCGTTGCGGGCAGCCCTTATCGCGGCGGGTGCGGTTCTAGAGCCGTTCACCACACCGGGAACTGGATCCGACTGATGCCCATTGAACCTACGAGACCGATTCTCAAGGGCCTACGGTGCGGTGAATCGGCGGTTCTCGTCGAAGTGCCTGCTGGCACCGCAACCGCCTGGGCCCGGGCGTTGGCTGACCGACCGCTACCCGACCTGGTGGAGTCGGTGCCGGCCGAGTCCACCCTGCTGGTGCGAACCTCCGGCCCCGTTGACATCGAACGGGTGGTGGAGCACCTGCACCGCATCGAACCCCGCCAGATCGACTACCGAACGGCCCCGCTGGTGACCATCGACGTGACCTACGATGGGCCCGACCTCGCCGACGTTGCACAGGCCTGCGCGCTCACGGCGGACCAAGTGGTGCAGTTACACACCGCCGCCGAGTTCGTCGTCGCCTTCTGCGGATTCGCGCCCGGATTCGCCTACCTGGCCGGACTGCCCGCGAAGCTGGCGCTGCCGCGCCGGGACACCCCAAGGACTGCGGTACCAGCAGGTTCGGTCGCGATTGCTGCAAACTACTCAGCTGTCTACCCGCATCGCTCGCCGGGAGGCTGGCACCTGCTCGGCAGCACCGGCACCACTCTCTTCGACCCCGACGCCGCGCGCCCAGCGCTACTGACGCCGGGGACCCGCGTCCGATTCAGGTCAGTATGAAACGGCCGCGGGAGACCCGCGAACTGGTGATGCACCGGACACCGGCGCTCGCGATCCTCACCGACCTGGGTCGCGCGGGGTACGCCGAGATTGCCGTTCCGACGTCCGGCGCATACGACAGGAAGGCCTATGCGCGCGCGAATCGGCTGGTCGGCAACCCGGTCGGGGCTGCCGCGATCGAGTTCGTCCTCGGCCCGCTGTCGTTCGAATCACCCGGTGCGACCACTTTCGCCGTCACGGGGATCGACGCCGATATCACCGTGTCGGCCGGTGGCCGCGTCCGGAGTTTCACCACCGGGGAGACCGTCAGCGCACAGCCCGGCTCCGTAGTACGCGTGCGAGTCGCGCAGTCAGGCCTGCGGGGCTACCTCGCTGTACGTGGTGGCCTCGAGGGCACTCCGGTGTTGGGATCGTTGTCGTACGACAGTCTCAGCGCGCTTGGACCGGCGCCGCTCGCCGCCGGAGACCGGGTTCCGATCGGCACCCTGGGCGGTCCGTTCCCCTCCTACGGTGGCCGATTGGCCGAGACCACCGCAACCCCGGACGGGGCAGCAACACACCTGCGGATCGCCGTCCTGCCTGGTCCGCGCGATGGGCTGCTGGTGGCCGGTTGGGAGCAGATCACATCCAGCACCTGGACTGTCTCGATGGCCTCCGACCGGGTCGGGATGCGCCTCACAGGACCTGCCATCGAACTGTCCACGCATCACCTCGCCGCGAGCGAGCCCATGGTGCGCGGTGGTATCGAGGTTCCCCCCGACGGTCAGCCCGTGATTCTCGGACCCGATCACCCGACGACGGGTGGCTACCCGGTCATCGGCGTCGTCAACCCACGAGACAGCGATGCCCTCGCTCAGGCTCGGCCCGGCAGCACGGTGGACATCGCCTTGGACCGAACCGGCTAACCTGAGCCCATGAGTTCAGCCCCCATCGTCTGGGTCGACTGTGAGATGACCGGACTCGATCTGGAGAACGACGCCCTGATCGAAGTCTCGTGCATAGTCACCGACGACCAGTTGGTCGCCCTCGACGAAGGCATCGACGTTGTCATCAAGCCGCCAGCACACACCCTGACCGATATGGACGAGGTTGTGGTGACGATGCATACCGAATCCGGGCTGCTCGATGAGTTGGATGCGGGCGTGTCGCTGGAGGAAGCGGAGGCGCAACTGCTGGCCTACGTGAGAAGCCACGTCCCCGAGCCGCGCAAGGCGCCGCTTGCAGGGTCGAGCGTGCACGTGGACCGCGCCTACCTAGCGCGGGATATGCCGGCATTCACCGAACACCTTCACTATCGGATAGTCGACGTGTCCTCCATCAAGGAACTCGTCCGGCGGTGGTACCCGCGGGCCTACTTCGCGAGCCCCAACAAGCGCGGTGGGCATCGTGCGCTGGCCGACATCCTCGACTCGATCAACGAGTTGCGCTACTACCGGGAGGCGGTCTTCGTTCCCGCACCAGGACCCAACAGCGAGGACGCCAAGGCCATCACCGACGCACTGGACAGCGAGCGTGACCGGAGCGAGCAGCCCGTCGACTCCGTCACAGACTGAGGTCTGGCACTTCTCACGTTCCGCTTGCGACCCGCGGCCGCCATCGCCCTCGGTCAGCCCGCGAGCCGTTCCACCACGACGGCCACACCCAGGCCGGCAGCCCCGCTCACGGCGGCGACCCCGTAGCGGCCACCGCGCCGCTCCAACTCCTCCAACATCCCGCCGACCATGATGGCACCCGTGGCACCGAAGGCGTGGCCCATGGCGATTGTCCCCCCGTTGGGGTTCATCCGCTCGGCCCCGGCGTCGAGATCGCGCCGGAACCGCAGGCACAAGGCGGCGAAGGCCTCGGCGAACTCGAAGACGTCCACATCGGCGGGAGTCAACCCCGCCTTGGCGATCGCCCGCTCGGTGGCCTCCTGCCCGGCCGTCAGCATGATCACCGGATCGACGCTGCAGGTAGCCGATGACACGATCCTGCCGCGCGGTCGCATACCAGTCCTTTCCGCTGCACCGTCATCACCCAGCAACAGCAGCGCGGCGGCATCTGCCATTGCCGGTGATGTCGCCACCGTGTGACGGTGATCCAATGGGCCCACTTCCGGGTGCGCCTTCGCTACCAGCGCATCCTGGCCGGCAGCGCCGAGTTCGGCGAACGCCGGCGGAAGGTCGGCGATGGCAGCCATCGTGGTGCCGGGACGGATCAGTTCGTCGGTGGCGAAGGAGGCAACCCCGTCGGCCGCCGGCAGCGGCACGACGCAACCGTCGAACACCCCGTCCGCCCAAGCGCGCGCCGCCTTGGTATGGGTCTCGACGGCGTAGGAGTCGAGCTGCTCCCTGGTCCAGCCTTCGGCGGTGGCGTTGAGGTCGGCGGCGATACCCATGTGCACCGACCCGACCGCCCGCACCACCTCAGGGTCGCGCCACAGTGCACCGTCGTCGCTGAAGATGGGTACCCGCGAGACACTCTCGACACCACCGGCCACCGCCAGACCGACGTCGCCGGCGTTGATTCGGGCCGCGGTCTGGGCCACGGCGTCGATCCCGGAGGCGCAGAATCTGTTGATGGTGACGCCGGGCACTTGCGCGCCCCACCCCGCGAGCAGGTTCGCGGTGCGGGCCAGGTCCGCGCCCTGCTCGCCGACCTGTGAGGCAACGCCGAGCACGACGTCCTCGACCCGTCCGGCATCAAGATCGTTGCGCTCAACCAGGGAGTGCTGCAGCGTGGTGACCAGGTCAAGGGCACTCAGATGGTGCAATCCACCACGCTCGGAGGCCCTGCCGCGTCCGGTACGGACATAATCCAGGATGTAGGTCATCGTGGGAGCGATCCTAGTCACTGGCGACTCGGACGCGATTGACGAGCATTCCCAGGTTCATGGGGTAGAAACGAGTGCGGAGGCGATCATGACGGTTGGGCAGCGGTGACGAGCACCTGGATTCTGGGCGGGGCACAGACGGATTTCGCGCGCAATTTCACCCGGGAGGGTCTCGACTCGGCCGACCTATTCGCGCAGATTGTCCCGGCGACCCTCGAGGCCGCGGGGGTTTCAGCGAGCGACATCGGCGTCGTCCACACCGGCAACGCTTTCGGGCAGATCTTCACGGGGCAGGGCCACCTCGGCGGGATGCCAGCCACCGTGGAGCCCGGACTCTGGGGGGTGCCTGCCGCCCGTCACGAGGCCGCGTGCGCATCGGGCGGCATCGCGCTGCTGGCCGCGATGGCCGACCTGGAGGCCGGTCGATACGACTGCGCGCTCGTTCTGGGCGTGGAACTGGAGAAGACCGTCAGCGGCGATCAGGCCGCGCGCAACATGCGGGCAGCATCGTGGGTGGGCCATGAGGCGGAGGATGCGCCCTACGTCTGGCCCTGGACGTTCGACGCGATCGCCGCCGAATACGACCTGCGGTACGGCCTGGACACCGCTCATCTGCGCGCCATCGGCGAGAAGAACTTCGCCAACGCGCGGCGCAACAACAACGCGCAGACTCGCTCCTGGGACCTGCCGGCCGCGGCTTTCGGCGACGACGACACCGCAAATCCAGTAGTGACGGGCAGGTTGCGCCGTCAGGACTGCAGCCAGGTCACCGACGGTGCGGCAGGCGTCGTACTGGTCAACGATCGATTCCTTAGGGAACACCCCGGCGCGTCGGAGCGCGCCAGGTCCGCCGTCCTCGGTTGGGGTCATCGCACCGTCGGACTACCGCTCCAGCAGAAGCTGGCGAACTCCGCCGACGAGGAGTACCTGCTGCCCCACGTTCGTCGGGCAGTGCTCGACGCCTTCGGGCGAGCGCGTGTGACCCTGGCGGACGTGGATGGCATCGAGACCCACGACTGCTTCACACCGTCGGAGTACCTGGCAATCGACCACTTCGGCATCACCCCGCCGGGCAAGAACGGCCGGGCGATCGAGAGCGGTGAACTGGCCTTCGACGGCCGACTACCGGTCAACCCGAGCGGTGGACTGATCGGCGGCGGCCATCCGGTCGGCGCGACCGGCGTCCGGATGGTTGTGGATGCCCACCGACAGGTGACCGGTCAGGCAGGCGAGTATCAGGTCGATGGTGCTCGCACCTTCGCCACCTTGAATATCGGGGGCAGTACGACGACGACGGTCACCTTCGTGGTCGGCGCTGCCGGAATCGAGTAGGAGAAGACATGGATGTCGAGGTTGTGGGTCGGGCACTGAGCACCCTTCCGGACGACGATGACCACCCGTACCGCACCGGTGCCTGGCGCCCCCAGCGGACCGAATGGCGGGCCGACGATCTGGAGGTCATCGGCGACCTGCCGGAGGACCTCGACGGCATCTACCTGCGCAACACCGAGAACCCTGTCCACCCAGCCATCGGTCGCTACCACCCCTTCGAGGGCGACGGCATGATCCACGGAGTGGGCTTTCGCAACGGCGAGGTCTTCTACCGCAACAGGTTCGTGCGGACTGACGCCTTCGAAGCCGAACAAGAGGCGGGCCGATCTCTCTGGGTAGGCCTGGCTGAGCGCCCGTCGAAGGCCCAGCGCACCGACGGATGGGGAGCCCGTGGCCACCTCAAGGACGCCTCAAGCACCGATGTCGTGGTGCACAACGGCCTGGTGCTGTCCTGCTTCTACGAGTGCGGTGACCTCTACCAACTTGACCCGATGACGTTGGAGCCTCGCGGAAAGGCAAGTTGGCACGGCGAGTTCCCGAGCCGCGCCGGTGTGTCCGCACACCCCAAGGTCGACGAGCACACCGGAGAGATGCTGTTCTTCAACTACGGCCGCGACGAGCCCTACCTGCACTATGGCGTCGTCGACCAGCAGGACAACCTCGTTCACTACGTCGGCGTCGATCTGCCGGGGCCTCGAATCCCGCACGACATGGCCTTCACCGATAACTACGCGATTCTCAACGATCTACCGCTGTTCTGGGATCCGGCCCTGATGGATGCCGGGGTTTTCGTGCCAGGATTCCACCCCGAACTGCCGACCCGTCTCGGTGTCATCCCCCGACGCGGAGCCGCCGAAGAGATCAGGTGGTTCGAGTTTGAGCCGACCTACGTACTGCACTGGACCAACGCTTACGAGTTGGGCGACGAACTGATCGTTGAGGGCTTCTTCCAGCACAGCCCCGTGCCCGAGGTGCCCGATGGTGCGGGCTACCACGAGCGCATGTCGCGGTTCATCTCCCTCGACGGAATGCAGACGAAGCTGCACCGCTGGCGGATGAACCTGGTGACTGGTGCTTGCTCAGAGGAGCAACTGTCCGACACCATCAGCGAGTTCGGCATGATCAATGCCCAATTCGCCGGTCGACAGCATCGGTAC
>CAZKVQ010000006.1:26804-81003 GCA_964556255.1 uncultured Actinomycetes bacterium | reverse complement strand
GCCGCTGCCTCCCCAGGCGGACGCACCGAACCCACGTACACCGGCCCCGAGGTCAGGCCTCGCGTGAGGGCCCGGCGCTGACCGGGTCGGTCGGGGTTGGGCACCACCGCGAGCACGTCCGTCCCTCGCTCGACGACCAGCACTTCGACAGGTGCGGTTGGAATGGGCCGCCCAGACCCCGCCACACCGGGTAGCAGGGCCACAGCCAGGGTGGCGGGCAGTTCCCAGCCAGCCTCGTCCGCCAATGCGCGCACCCGCCCCGGGTCAGTCAAGGCCACGCCATCCAACAGTGCCTCGGCCAGTCGCGAACGGGTGACGTCCCGATGACCAGCCTGGGCCGCTTGCTCAGAGGCGTACCCGGCGGCGCTCTCAGCCGACAGTTCGTCGATGTATACGAAGATCGCCTCGGCGAGCGACACCAGTTCGTGGACTTCGATCCCCGATTGGGTGGCCGTACTCGACATGCGTTCCCACGCGATCCGCGCGCCGGTCCGGTACGCGGCCAGCACCGACTCCAGGGAGCGGCCAGCGGCGCGCTCTCCGGCACCGATCCGTCTGTACACGCGCGCCGCTGCGGGATCCAGGGCTGGATCATCGGAGCCGAGCAGATCAAGTAGCCGGTTGAGCGCAGTGTCAACCCCTCCCACCACGACCGCACCCATCCGACCGGTCATCCGGCTGTAGGCCGGAACCTCGATCGCTATCGCCGCGACCGTCGCATCGATCGTTGAGGGCAGATCCAGCCGAAGTGCCTCCGCCAGCGTGGGTGCCAACGCGGACCAGGGTCGGAGTGAGCCCACCTTTATCTCCTCGTGATAAATACGATGGCTGATTCTCGTGCAAACAGCTACTATCGCGAGGATACAGTTATCCGCGATGATTGATGTATGACTCAGACTCACCTACCCACACAGACTTCTCGAACCGCCGCCTTCTTCGACCTCGACGGCACCCTTATCCCGGGTTCGGCCAATATCCCGCTCGCGAAGGCCGCCTTCAAGGCGGGTTTCATGGGTCCGCGCGAGCTTGCCAAGGACCTGCGGCACGGCGTCAGTTTCCTCCTCAAAGGTGCGACCGACGAGCGCTCGGCGCAGGTACGCGACCGAATCCTGCTCGCCGTGAAGGGTCGGCCGGCTGCGGATGTTGTCGCGCTGGGCGACGCTTTCATGCCCGATCTTGTGGACTCACTTATTCCCGCAATGCGAGAAGTCCTCGACACCCATGGTGACCGCGGCGAGGCCCGGATCGTGCTGTCGGCCAGTCCCACCGAAATCGTCTCCCGATTCGCCCACGGGGTTGGGATGGAATACGGCGTCGGGACCACATCCGAGCGCGACTCACGCGGCGTCTACACGGGCCGGCTCGAGGGACCCTTCTGCTACAAGGAGGGCAAGGCCGACGTGATGCAGGCGTTCTCGCAGGAGCACGGCATCTCCCTGGAGGACTCCTACGCCTACAGCGACTCGGCGAGCGACCTTCCCATGTTGGAGGCGGTCGGTCATCCCGTCGCGGTGAACCCCGAACCGGAGCTGCGCGAAATCGCCACCGATCGTGGCTGGCCCATCATCGAGACCGCGCGGATTCCCCGCGTCAAACTGACTTCGGCGGCAGGCCTCCTTCGACTGGCCCGCAACGCCGGCGCGACCATAACGAAGTCGGCCCTGGACGCCGTCACGTCGCTGGCACGGACCACCAGGGGCTTCACCAGTTCCGTTGCCTTCGAAACGGGTGGTTCGCGTGAATGACTCCATGAATACGCCGGGGACTGCCAACGAGGCCTCTGCCGGCGTCCGCGCCACCGGGGTCGCGGTTGGGGAGATCTCCAGCACGGTCGAGCGAATGCAACGGGCCGTCAATGAGAGGATCCGCTGGACCTCACGCTTCCTCAGCAGTCGTCTACCGCAGGCGGCCCCGATCGGCAGGGCGACCGAGGGAGTGGTGGACATCGTCGAACTGGGACAGTCGGTCAACCACCGGATCGTCCGCGCCACGACCGGCCTGGCCAGCACGGCAGCTGCGGCGGGATTGAAGGCAGCCGCTCCACAGACCTCGTTACCGGACGGCCCCAAAGGAGCAGCCACCGTCGCCGGGCTCAGCGCTGCCTTCGGGGACCACCTGGACTCTGGCGATGAGACCCTGCCGCTGACGACCCCGATGGGGCTCCGGCTAGCTGGCAGAACCGTGGGTTGCACCGCCGCGGAGCTGCGCGAGGCGTACCCCGACCCGGGCAGGACCATCGTGGTCTTCGTCCACGGACTGGCGGTTACGGAGCTGAACTGGTCCGATGACTACGCCGAGGCGGTACGCGCCGAGGGCGGCACGCCACTTCACGTCCGCTACAACACCGGCCGATCGATCGCGACCAACGGTGCGGACCTTGCGACGCTATTGGCCGACCTGCATCGCTTGTGGCCCGTTCCGGTGAGACGACTCATCCTGGTGGGGCATTCGATGGGAGGCTTGGTTATCCGGGCGGCATGCGCCGCCGGCGAGGAGTCCGGGCTTTCCTGGATCCCGTCACTGACGGATGTCATCACGCTCGCCACGCCGCACAAGGGCTCCCCGGTGGAACGGCTGGCGCATACCGCCTTGCGCGCCGTGGCCATCGATCCGGTAGCCGCCCCACTGGTGGACCTTGGGAACCGTCGAAGTCGGGGAATCAAGGACCTTCGCTTCGGTGCGGTCAGCGATGCCGACTGGGCGGGTGCACAACCGGAGGAGGTGCATCACGACACAACGGTGTCGCAGCCGTTGCCCAGCGCGACCCGACACCATGCGGTGGTCGCGGCGTTACCGAAAGCACCGGAGGCAGCTCTGGCCGACATCGTCGGCGACGGCCTGGTCCTGCCGGACAGCGCAGCGTTCGCCCCCGGCGGTGTCCCACAGGTCACGATGGTGCGACTATCCGGCACCGGGCACAACGCCGTGCTCGACAATCCGGAGGTCGAGCAGATCATCCACGCCGTGATGCAACTGGCGGACTGACTTGCGCTTGTCTGACTAGCGGGCCGCAGCCGCCGCCGGTGTTGAGGCCGTGACCGACGGTGTCGCAACCGGGCTCGGCGTGAACCCTGGCTGTCCTGGCATGGTCGCGCCGCCCGCAAGCGGCGGGACGACGGAACAAGTGTCTGGCGCCGGCAAACCCTGGAAACGCTGCTCGAACCAACTGGTCGCCAACGATCCCCCGATGGAGCCCTCATACATGTGGCTCATCACGTCCGGGGTATCCGCGGTCCCCCGGAGCGGCCCCATCCAGTTGACGGCGATCTTCGATCCGGCGGCGCACCATTGCTGCTGCATGCTCGCGATGGTGACGGGCAGCACCACGCCGTCGTTGACACTCTCCACGACCTGCACCGGCATGGATGCAGGAAGCGGGGGCGCAGTCTGTTCCTTGAGGGCGGCGGCCCACGCCGGATTGTCCATTGGGTTCGAGGTGAACACCGACTCACCCAGACCCTGCAGCACCTTCCCCTCGAGGATTCCGTCGATCAGGCACTTCTCCGCCACCCGCTGGTAGTTGTTCAGCCCAGAGGAGGTGGAGACATCGGAAGCCTTCAAGCCTGGGTAGAAGGCGGGGTACGAGACGAAGACCTCACTTCCGATGACCCACGCGATGCCGGTGTTCCACAGTTGGTCCACCAGCGCGGGAAGCTCCGATGCCGGCGCTGCCCCGGAGACCCCGACCAGCTTCAACTCCGGCGCATACGTCGGTCCGACAGCCCCGGCCCACATCGCAGCGTGGCCGCCCTGGGAGTGCCCGAAGACCCCATAGGTGCTGCCGGCGCCCGAACCGGGGAAACGTTGAGCCATCCGCACGGCATTGACAACATCACGAGCTTCGGCCTGGCCGATCAGGTACAACTCGGTACCATCGGTGCCGAGCCCGGCGTAGTCGGTTGCAGTGACAACCCAGCCGAGGTTGAGCATCCCCTGCAACCAATCCAGGATCTTCGTGGGCGTCGCCGACCGGGACGGCGCGCACGCGTCGCCCATGCCGACCGTTGGGTGGGCCCAGCTGATCACCTTCCGGCCGCCGCTCGGTGCTGGACCATCGGGCACGAATAGCATTCCGCCGCTGACTCGGGGGGTGCCGTCCGGATTCTCGGTCCGGTACAGAACCCGGTAAGCCTTGGCGTTCACCAGGTTGATGTTCGAGCCGGTCAACGGTTCGCTACGGATGATGTCGCCGGGCTTCCCCGGTGGCAGCGGGGAAGGTGCCTGGTAGAAGGCCGCTAGCGCGTCCTGCCGTCGATCGGTCTTGACCTTCTTGGTGGTGATGTAGCCAACCACCGCCACGACCAGGATGAGCAGCAGCACTCCCACGACGACCAGCGTCTTCTTCAACGCGTTCACGACTTGAGGATAGTCGGCAGACCGGCCACCCGTCAGTGCGTTCACGTCCGCCGCAAGGTAGGCAATACTTGCGCCCATGGCGACGCTTCCCGACGAACCGCAGATCTTCGACAGCATGGTCGAACTGATCGGCAACACGCCGCTGGTGCGGCTACATGCGCTGGCCCCGGCCGGCGGCGCCCAGCTGGTGGCAAAGGTCGAGTACTTCAATCCGGGGGGTTCGGTCAAGGATCGGATAGCAGTACGGATGATCGAGGCGGCCGAGCGTGACGGCCTGCTCGCGCCCGGCGGCGTGATTGTGGAGCCCACCAGCGGCAATACCGGCGTCGGCCTCGCCATGGTTGCCCAACAGCGAGGCTACTCGTGCATCTTCGTCTGCCCCGACAAGGTCAGCCCCGACAAGATCGCGACGTTGCGCGCCTATGGAGCCGAAGTGGTGGTCTGCCCGACTGCCGTGCCGCCCGAGGACCCTCGGTCCTACTACCAAGTGAGCGATCGCCTCGCCACCGAGACACCTGGTGCCTGGAAACCGGACCAGTACGCCAACCCGAACAATCCGCGTTCCCACTACGAGGACACCGGGCCGGAACTCTGGGCACAGACCGCCGGGCGGATCACCCACTTCGTGGCGGGCGTCGGAACAGGCGGCACGATCTCGGGGGTGGGGCGTTTCCTCGAGGAGATCAGTGACGGCCGGGTGAAGGTCATCGGCGCCGACCCCGAGGGTTCGGTGTATTCCGGCGGGACCGGCCGTCCCTACCTGGTCGAGGGTGTCGGCGAAGACTTCTGGCCGGCGGCGTTCGATCGGGACGTGTGCGATGAGGTCATCAAGGTATCGGACCGGGAGGCTTTCACGATCACCCGACGGCTGGCCCGAGAGGAGGGCATGCTGGTGGGCGGCTCCTGCGGCCTGGCCGTTGCGGCCGCGATCGAGGTGGCCGCGGCTGCCGAACCGGATGACCTCGTCGTCGTCCTGCTGCCGGACTCCGGACGCGGTTACCTCTCGAAGGTCTTCAACGACGAGTGGCTCGCGGCCTTCGGCTTCCTCGCCGGTAACCGGACCGAGCACACTGCCGGAGAGGTGCTGGCATCTCAATCGGGGAATTCCGACCTGCCGGCCTTGGTGCATCTGCATCCCAATGAGGCGGTTCGCGACGCTATCGATCTGATGCGGGAGTACGACGTTTCCCAGATCCCTGTGGTGTCCTCGGAGCCACCCGTGCTGGTCTCCGAGATGGTCGGCGCGGTTTCGGAGCGGGAGTTGCTCAACCTGGTGTTCCGGGGCGAGGCGGCCCTGGCCGACCCCGTCGGGCGTCATATGTCGGCGCCGCTGCCCACGATCGGTAGCGGGGAGTCCGTCACCGCTGCAGTCGATGAGCTGGCCCGCCATGACGCTTTGGTCGTATTGGCCGATGGCCGCCCGGTCGGGGTGCTCACCAGGACCGACCTGCTGGGTTTCGTCGTCCAATGACCGACCCTACGTGTCCCTATCAGCATCACTGCACGCCCAACGAGAGGACCGCCACGTGAGCACGCAGGACGGATTCGCCACCAGGGCGATCCACGACGGGCAACAACCAGACCCCCTCACGGGCGCAGTGATCCCACCCATCCACCTGTCGACGACTTTCGCGCAGGATGGGGTCGGGGTGCTGCCGGGAGGCTTCGAATACTCCCGCAGCGGTAACCCGACCCGCGCCGTGCTGGAGACATGCCTGGCATCGCTTGAGGGCGTCGACTCCGAGGGCCAGGCTCTGATCGGAGTGCGGGCCATGGCCTTCGCCTCCGGGCTGGCCGCCTCGGATGCCGTCCTTCGATCCCTGCTCGCGCCCGGGGATCACCTGGTCATCCCGAACGACGCCTACGGCGGTACTTTCCGACTGGTGGATGCCGTCCTTGCACCATGGGGTGCCGAGTACTCGGTCGCACAGGTCGCGGACCCCGCCGCCTACGCCGCAGCGATCATCCCCGGTCGCACGAAGTTGCTCTGGGTGGAGTCACCTTCGAATCCGAAGCTCGGTATCGCCGACATCGAGGCCCTGGCCCGGGTCGCCCACGACGCGGGCGCCCTGCTGGTGGTGGACAACACCTTCGCGACGCCATACCTCCAGCAACCGATGGCCTGGGGCGCCGACATCGTTGTCCATTCCATGACGAAGTACCTCGGCGGCCACAGCGACGTCGTTTCCGGGGCGGTCGTCGCCCGCGACGGCGAGATAGCCGACAAGATCGCCTACCACCAGAACGCCATGGGGGCGGTGCCCTCGCCCTTCGACTGCTGGCTCACGCTGCGTGGGATCAAGACGCTGGCCGTTCGAATGAACCAGCACTGTGCCAACGCCCGGGCAGTGGTCGCGGCGCTCACCGGGCGAGACGATGTTCTCGAGGTGTTCTACCCGGGAGATCCCGCCTCGCCCGGACACGCGGTCGCTGCCCGTCAGATGCGCGACTTCGGCGGAATGGTCTCGTTCCGAGTCCGCGGCGGTGAATCGGCGGCCCGGACGGTGTGCGCGTCCACACGCCTGTTCACACTCGGAGAATCCCTCGGCGGGGTCGAATCCCTGATCGAGCTCCCCGCGGTGATGACGCACGCGTCGGTGGCGGAATCGGAACTGGCGGTCCCGACGGATCTGGTGCGATTGTCTGTGGGTATCGAGGACGCCGCGGACCTCGTGGCCGATATCACCTCGGCTTTGGACGCCGCCCGCGAACAGCCACCACGCCATGCGGCAGCTGATGGGGCCTGACAACCATGGCACCCAACGTGACCCTCAGCCCAGCGCAGGCACGTGCCATCCGCCTGAACAGCCTGCTACTGGCACCCAAGCTGGCCGCACCACCGAAGGATCCGGCCGAGGTGGTCTCATGGTTCGGCGCCATGCAAGCCCAAGATCTCAGCAGTGGAAAGTGGTCGTTCGGGATCCGGCTGCCGGGGAGCACCGAGGCCGACATCGATGCCGCGATCAACGCAGGTCAGGCCTTGCGTACCTGGCCGATGCGCAGCACCGTCCATTTCGTGCCTCCGAAGGACGCGCGTTGGATGCTCGAACTCATGGGCCCGCGGGTCCTGACAGGGGCGGCGCGCCGGCGGGCGACTATCGGCCTCACGGATGAGGACGCGAACCGAGCTCCCGATATCCTGGCAGAGGCGTTGACCGGCGGTCGACAACTGTCGCGAAAGGACTGCATCGCCGCACTGTCAGAGGCCGGCTTGAGTACTGCAGGGCAGCACGCCTACCACCTTCTCTGGTATTCGAGCCAAATCGGTGTGACCTGCATGGGCCCGTTGCAGGACGGCGAGCAGATGTTCGTGCTGCTCGACGAATGGGTGGACAGCCCCAACTCGCCATCCCGAGAGGAGGGACTGGCGATCATGGCCCTTCGCTACTTCCGTAGCCACGGCCCCAGTAGCCGGGCTGACTTCGCGGGCTGGACCGGGCTAACGGCGGCCGACACCAAGTTGGCCATCGCCGGAGCTGGAGCCGACCTGGTCGAGGTATCGGTGTCGGGGGCACCCATGTACCTAGCGGCCGACGCGTTGGCCGTGTTGGATGACCCAGCAACAGTCAGGACGACGACGTCGACCGCCGCGGCCCGCGCGTTGCCCGGCTTCGACGAGTTCCTGCTCGGCATCAAGGATCGTTCACTCGTACTCGAGCCCGAGCACAAGCAGGCCATCATCCCCGGCAACAACGGCATCTTCCAACCGACCCTGGTCACCGGCGGCAAAGTCAAGGGGACTTGGCGGCGCAAGGTGAGCAAGACGACCGTGAAGTTGACGGCCACCACCCTCACGGATGTACCGGCCTCGCAGCGCAAGGGCCTCGAGGGATCCCTACGAAGTTTCGGCGCCTACCTGGGCCGCACTGCCGAGATCAGCTGGGCGGGAGATTCCTGAGATCGGCTGGTCGAGAGATACCTGATTCATCCGGCCAACGTCAGTCCGGGCGGCGCTGCCATTTCTCCCAGACGAACGGGTAGTTCCACACCTGCCTGTGGGATCTGGCCAGTTCCCGTCTGATTCGGCGCCGCCGCCGGTAGGCGCCCGGGATCCACTCATGGAACTGGATGATGAAAGTGTCCACCCGTTCCAGCAAGCCCCGCTGGATCATTCGGTCCAGCAGGTCGTACTCGCCACCCTCGATGTTCAACTTCATGACGGCGACCCGCTGCCAGCCCAGTTCCGACCAGACGGCCGCGACATCCCTGATCCGACCTTCGATGATTTCCATGGTGTCGCCGTCCTCAGGCGAGGCGTAGGTCGATGAACCCATGTCCCTGCGCCAGACGTCGACGGCCTGGTCGACGGCACCCAGGCCGTACTCGTGGACTGTGACGCGTGTCCGCTTTTGGGCGAGCTGGCGGAGGCCCTCGAAGTAGTCCGGACTCAGTTCGAATGCCTCGACCCGGCAGCCGTGCCGATCCAGCATCGCCGTCGTCCAGTTGCCCTTGAATGCCCCGACATCGACCGCGATGTCGTCGGTCGACAGATCGAAATCGTGCAGGAGTCCCGGGTCGGCCATCCTCGCCGCGATGAAGTCGTATGCGGCCTTGCGATAGCGGGACGACTCCAGCAGCGCAATGGCGAAGGCGGAATTACCACGCTCCTGACGCCGACGCCACAGCTGGCGCGGCAAGCCGACCACGCGGACGACGTCATAGGCCGTGGGAATGCGCGGCCCGGTCACCATGGCGTCCTCACCGCTCCCCGAGTTGACCACGTGCGCCCGATTGCGGCGCCCCGCCAGGTAGTTTCGCAGCCATGACAGTGGACACCGTCACCGCCCCGCAATCGTCAGCAGCGGGTGGTATCCCGCTCTGGGTGTTCATCCTGGAGGGACTGGTGGTGCTGGGTTTCGCCGTCCCACTGGGCTTCATCCTGCTGCTGGCAGCCGCTTTCGGATGCGATAGCGGCTGGTCGGGCTGCAGCGACCTGGGGCTCGCCGCCCTCGGGGTGTACGCGGGGGCGACGCTGATCCTCGTTGTCGGA
This sequence comes from uncultured Actinomycetes bacterium, assembly GCA_964556255.1. Taxonomy (GTDB): domain Bacteria; phylum Actinomycetota; class Actinomycetes; order S36-B12; family UBA10799; genus JACJWR01. The sequence goes on along the minus strand of CAZKVQ010000006.1, from coordinate 71,657 downwards.
ACAGTCACCTGGGCCGGACTCACCGCACGGACCATGTCGGGAGGGCACGGTGTGCGCATCGTGCTGCTCTTCCTGATCCCCGCGCTGCCCCCGTTGGCCCTTGTGCTGGCGTTCATGTTCTACTTCGCCGGCGCCTCGGTGTTCGCCTGAGCCTCGGTGTTCGCCGGCGCCTCGGTGTTTGCCTGAAGTCTTGGCCGGGGAGAGCCGCGAGGTGCGAACGGGCCACGCCGACCGGCCACGCAGGCGCATCCCGCGCGGCCAACCGGGATGGGCCCGCTCTCGTTGCTACTCTCGCCAGCGTGGACTCCAAGGATCTGATCGACCTGGAAGATGCGCGCGGCGCGCACAACTATCACCCCCTCCCGGTGGTGGTCGCCACAGCCGAGGGCTCGTGGGTGACGGATGTCGAGGGCAAGCGTTATCTGGACTTCCTGAGCGCCTACTCGGCGCTGAACTTCGGACATCGACACCCCCGACTGATCGCTGCGGCTGAACGGCAACTGGGTCGCGTGACCCTCACCAGCCGCGCGGTCCACTCCGATCAGTTGGGACCTTTCTGCGAGGAACTGGCTGGGCTGGTCGGGTTGGATCGCGTACTGCCGATGAACTCCGGCGCGGAGGCTGTGGAGTCCGCCATCAAGACGGCCCGCGCCTGGGGCTACCGCATCAAAGGCGTGCCCGCCGACGAGGCGAAGATCTTGGTGGCACACGGCAATTTTCACGGCCGCACCACCACCATCATCTCGTTCAGCGACGATCCGGTGGCTCGCAAGGATTTCGGCCCGTACACGCCAGGCTTCGAGGCGGTTGACTATGGCGACCTGGCCAGCCTCAGGTCGGCTCTGGCGGACCCCAACGTCGTGGCATTCCTGGTGGAACCAATTCAAGGCGAAGGTGGAGTGCTGATCCCACCGGAGGGCTACCTGGCGGCCGCTGCCGCGGCCTGCCGGGACGCGGACGTGCTGTTCATGGCCGACGAGATCCAGTCAGGCCTGGGCCGGACCGGGAAGACACTCGCATGCGATTGGGAGGGCGTCACCCCGGACGTGTTGCTGCTGGGCAAGGCCCTGGGTGGCGGCATCATTCCCATCTCCACCGTGGTGACACGCGATGATGTGCTGTCCGTACTTCATCCAGGTCAGCACGGGTCCACTTTCGGCGGCAACCCGTTGGCGTTGGCAATCGGGCGGGAGGTGATCGCCATGCTGGCCGAAGGCACTGTGCAAGAGCGCTCACAGGAGTTGGGCGACCACATGCTGGGAAGGCTGCGAAACGAGGCACCGGCCACGGTTGTGGAGATCCGCGGTCGCGGACTGTGGGCGGGGGTCGATCTCGATCCCGCGGTCGGTCCCGCCCGTCCCCGATGTGAGCGAGCGCTCGAACGTGGCGTCATCGTGAAAGAGACCCACACGACGACACTTCGGATCGCGCCGCCCTTGGTGATCGACCGAACGGACCTCGACCACGGCATCGACGTCCTGCTAGACGTGCTCGGCTGAGGCAGGCAGGTACCCGCCGACCGACCTCGACGATCAGTCGCTGCCGATCGTTGCGACCATCACGGCCTTGATCGTGTCCAGTCGATTCTCCGCCTCATCGAAGGCGATATTCGCGGGCGAGGAGAACACTTCATCGGTGACCTCCAGGCCATCGGACATCCCCGTCAACTCGGCGACCTGTTGCCCCACCTTGGTTTTGGTGTCGTGAAAGGCGGGTAGGCAGTGCAGGAACTTCACGTCCGGATTGCCGGTCGCCGCCATCGTGGCGGCGCTGACCTGGTAAGGCGCCAGCAGCGCGACCCGGTCGGCCCACAGGTCGGCGGGTTCACCGAGCGAGACCCAGACATCGGTGATGACGAAGTCCGACCCGCCCAGCACCTCTGCAGGGTCCTCGGTGAGGGTGATCCGGGCGCCCGATCGCAATGCCTGCGTCGCCGCCTCGACCTGCACTTCAGCGCTGGGCCACAACTGTTGCGGACTCGCGATACGCACGTCGGCGCCCATGATGGCGCCCATCACCAGCAACGAGTTCCCCATGTTCGATCGGGCATCGCCAAGGTAGGTATAGGTAATCTCGTCCAGCGCCTTGCCACCACCGTGCTCGCGCATGGTCAAGAAGTCGGCAAGCATCTGGGTGGGATGCCACTCGTCGGTCAGGCCGTTGTAGACAGGCACATCGGAGTGGTCGGCGAGCTCCTGGACGGTCGCCTGGTCGTGTCCACGGAACTCGATCGCGTCGTACATTCTTGACAGCACCGACGCGGTGTCCGCCGCCGACTCCTTGTGCCCGAGCTGGGACCCTGAGGGGTCCAGATAGGTGACGTTTCCGCCCTGCTGGTAAGCCGCGACCTCGAAGGCGCACCTGGTGCGGGTCGAGGTCTTCTCAAAGATCAGGGCGATGACCTTACCCATCAGCCGAGGCCGCTCCCGTCCTGCCCGGCGGTCACGTTTCAGGTCCGCAGCGAGATCGAGCAGGTAGGTCAATTCAGCCTGGGTGAAGTCCAATTCACGCAGGAAGTCCCGACCCTTGAGGTCGATGGCCACAGCTGGTCCTCCGATTCGTGGAAACCGCCAGCCTAGCCGACATCGTCGACCTCCTGATGCTCCTCGACCCAACGTTGATACGCGGCCACTGCTACCGGCAACGTCGGGAAGATGAGGTCGTCACCGATCTCCGCACCGAGACCGAAGGCGTCCAACGGCTCACGCAGTTCCGTCTTCACCCTCGTGAGCGCCAGCACGACGTTGCGTTGCTGCAACTCCGCCCGGAGGTCCTCCAGTGCGTACATCGCGGTGATGTCGACCTCCACATTGGCTTCCATGTTCAGCAGCAGCCAGCGGACCGGCGCCTCGGACTCACCACTCACGACCGCAGCCAGCGCTTTGGAGCGGAAGTCATCGGCGTTCGCGAAGAATAGTGGCGAGTCGTACCGGTACACGACCAGACCCGGCACGGTTCGGACCACCGGGTGGTCGTCCACGTCGTGCATCCCGGCCAACCCCGGCACGAACCCCGTGATGGCGTCGTGGGGACGCGCGACCCGTCGCAGCATCTCTGCCACCGACAGCCCGATCGCGAGGATGACGCCATCGAGGATGCCGAACACAAGCACCCCCACCATGGCTGCGATCGCCAGCAGGAACTCGGTGATGCGGAATGACCAGAGTTTCGCGAAGGCCCGAAGATCGACCAGCCTGGTTGCGGCGAAGACGACGATCGCCCCAAGGGCCACCATCGGGAAACGTGCGAGCACCGGGCCGAGGAAGAGGATCGCGGCCAGGGTCCACGCCGTGGCAACCAGTGAATACAGCTGGGTTCGGGCGCCGCTGGTGACGGCGATGGCGGTTCGACTCGCGCTACTACTGATCGGGAAGCCGCCGATGGCGCCAGTGGCGACATTGGCCACACCCATCGAGAAGAGTTCCTGATTGGCGTCCACCTCGTCACCGAGCTGGGTGGCGAACGCGCGGGCGGTCAGGATGAAGTCGGTGTATCCCACCAGCAGCACACCTACGGCGGGGAACAGCAGCAGTCCGTAGTCGGCCAGGGTCGGCACACCCACCCTGGGCAGCCCGGAACTGTAGGGGCCCACGACCTCGATCCCGAAGCGTTCCAGGTTGAAAATAACCACTGCCAGACCTGCCAGCAGTACCGCCAGCAGCGGGCCCGGCACCTGTGGCCATCGCCACGCCACGACGAAGAGGAAGATCAGCGTGACCGCACCCATGATCAGGGTCTCAGGATCGACCTGATTCAGATTCGCCACGAAGGACGAGATCTCCGCGAGGACGCCGGTACCGGTGACCGGAACCCCGGTCAGGTGCGACAGCTGCCCGGTGATCATCAACACCGCGATGCCGGCCATGTAGCCGATCAGCACGGGGCGGCTCAGGAGATCCGCGATGAAGCCGAGCCGAACGATCCAACACAGCAGGGCCAGCAGCCCGACCATGATGGCCAGTGCCGAGGCCAATAGGGCATAGCGCGTGGGGTCGCCGCCCGCCAGTGGCGCCACCGTCGCCGCGGTCATGAGTGCGGTGGTCGACTCGGGTCCGATCGACATCTGCCGAGAAGACCCGAACACCGCATAGACGATCAACGCCGGGATCATGGTCCAGAGCCCAACCACAGGGGGCAGCCCGGCAACGGTCGCGTAGGCCATCACTTGCGGTACCAGGTAGGCAGCGACGGTGCAGCCCGCTATGAGGTCCCCGCGCAGCCATGCGCGATCGTAGTGCCTGAGCACGCCGACGCCGGGAGCCCCAGGCAGGATGCGGGAGATCCGCGAGCGGGGTTCCACAGTGGGGGCCATAGCACAAGAAACTAACGCGTGAACCGCGTGATTGTGCGACTCCGATCACGAAACGTGACAGGCCAGCGGGCGCACAAGGCCTCGGGGTCCCCGATCCTCGGCTACCCGCCTGCAGAATGACCTCGGCTACCCGCCTGCAGAATGGTCAGTCGCAGACGGCACCCTGGGAAGCAGACCCCACCAGTCGGGCGTACTTGTGCAGGACCCCCCGGGTGTAGCGGGGCGGCAGCGGCTCGAACTCGGCTCGACGGCGTTCGAGTTCTTCTTCGTCGACCTTGAGATCCAAGGTCCGAGCCTGAAGGTCGATGGCGATCAGGTCCCCTTCCTTCACCAGCGCAATCGGACCTCCGTCGGCGGCCTCGGGCGCAACGTGCCCCACGCAAAGTCCGGTCGTACCGCCGGAGAACCGGCCGTCGGTGAGCAGCAACACGTCGCGTCCGAGTCCAGCGCCCTTGATGGCTCCGGTGATCATCAGCATTTCGCGCATGCCCGGACCCCCCTTCGGCCCCTCATAACGGATGACGACGACGTCGCCGGCGTTGATAGACCCGTCCTCCAGCGCCGCCATCGCCGACTGCTCGCGCTCGAACACTCGGGCGCGACCTTCGAACTTCTGCACATGCACCCCGGCGTTCTTGCAGACCGCTCCTTCTGGGGCGAGTGAGCCACCGAGGATAGTGATACCGCCCGAGGCGTCCATCGGCGCCGACATGGCCCGCAGGATCTCGCCATCCGCGTCCGGCGAATCGAGGTCGGCCAGGTTCTCCGCCACCGTCTTGCCGGTGACCGTGAGACAGTCGCCATGGAGCAGCCCGGCATCGAGAAGCGCGCGCATCACCACCGGAACGCCGCCCACCCGATCGACGTCGCTCATGACGAAGCGGCCGAACGGCTTCACATCCGCCAACAGCGGCACCCGTGAACCGATCCGTTGGAAGTCGGCCATCTCCAGGTCGACATCGGCCTCGTGAGCGAGCGCCAGCAAGTGCAGCACAGCATTGGTGGATCCGCCGAAGGCCATCACCACGGCGATGGCATTCTCGAGCGACTTCCTCGTGATGATGTCCCGGGTGGTGATCCCCTGGCGGATCAACTCCACCACTGCCGCCCCGGACGCCCTGGCGATACCGTCTCGACGTCGATCCACCGCGGGCGGCGCGGCCGAGCCGGGCAGCGACATTCCCATCGCCTCCGCCGCGCTGGCCATGGTGTTCGCCGTGTACATGCCGCCGCATGCGCCTTCCCCGGGACAGATCGCGCGCTCGACAGCGTCCACCTCATCTCGGGTGATCAGTCCGCGGGCACAGGCTCCGACGGCCTCGAAGGCGTCGATGATGGTGACGTCCTTCTCCCCGAGCCGTCCCGGCAGGATGGACCCCGCATACACGAAGACGCTGGCAACGTCGACCCGGGCTGCGGCCATCAGCATGCCAGGGAGCGACTTGTCGCAGCCGGCGAAGGTGACCATGCCGTCGAGGCGCTCAGCCTGCATCACCGCCTCCACGGAGTCGGCGATGATTTCGCGCGAGACGAGCGAGAAGTGCATCCCTTCGTGCCCCATGGAGATGCCATCCGACACCGAGATCGTGCCGAACTGCATCGGGAAACCGCCCGCCGAATGCACCCCCTCCTTGGAGGCCTTGGCAAGACGTTCCAGGGATAGGTTGCAGGGCGTTATCTCGTTCCAACTAGAGGCGATTCCGATCTGAGGCTTCGGCCAGTCCGCGTCGGTCATACCGACAGCGCGCAGCATGCCGCGAGCGGCAGCGCGCTCGAGACCGTCGGTCACGTCCTTGCTTCGGGGCTTCATGTCGACCATGTGGCCACCCTAATAGCCGATGAAAAGTAGGCGGCAGCGCCCGCCGGTCTCCCGACACGCGTTCCCTAGCCAGCGGGCTCGTGCCCGTCCGCCTGCGACCTTTGCACAAGACCAACCAGATCCTCACCGCGCAGCCAGCGGCGCAGTTGATAGGCGACGAACTCCCGCGCTCGCGGTACGAAAGCCTCCGAATCGCCGCCCACGTGCGGAGTGATGATGACGCCCGGGATGCGCCACAGCGGATGGTCCGCGGGGAGCGGCTCCGGGTCCGTCACGTCCAGGGCCGCACGGAGGCGCCCCCTCGAAGTCTCGGCCACCAGAGCATCGGTGTCGACGACCGCGCCGCGGGACACATTCACGAGCAGCGCCCCATCCGGCATCCGAGCAAGCCGCCGGGCGTCGAATAGGCCCCTGGTGCCGGGACTCAGCGGAACGGCCACCACAACGACATCGGCGTCGCCCAGCAGCCCGTCCAAGTCTTCGATCCCATGAATACCCGGGCGTGCGGCGCGTGCTACCGGAGCGAGGTGGACCCCGAAGCCGTCGAGACGTCTACCCAGCGCCCTGCCGACTCCGCCCCATCCGACGACCACCACCCGGGCATCCGCCAGGGAACGGCGTCGCACGTGGTTCCAGCGACCCTGGCTGCCATCCAGCACGGCCTCTGCGATTCCCCGCTGGGAGGCCAGAATCAAGGTCATCGCCAGCTCGGCCGTACTCGCATCGTGGACACCTGGCGCCGCGCAGAGAGCCACATCTTCGGGCACGAGTCCCACCATGTCGTCGACCCCGGCGGTCAGCGCTTGCGCCACCTGGAGCCGTGGCATGACCCTTGTTCGCTGAACCTCGTCGCGGGGGCACATGTAGGGCAGCACGTAGAACTCGGCTTCGCCCAGAACCGCATCCGACGGCCGGTCAACGTCCCCGGCCGCCCCATCCCACCAGGAATAGCGGACTCCCGGAAGCTCCGGCGGTTGCAGCCAGTCCGGAAGCACGACCAGTCGGCGATTGCTCACGGTGGCGACAGTAGTGATGCCTGCGACTCGCGGCCAAATCGCGGTCCCCCTCGGGGCAGGCCGCGGTAGTCGGGCGGCAGGGTCACGGCCTCCCCAGGAGGGCGACCCCCTGCTCGGCGGGGTGGGTACGGTCCGCACAATGGTGACCGTGGATCCGCTGCTCAACTATCGACGTTTTCGTTTCACCAGCGTCGACGGCACCGAGATCGTCGGTTGGACGAACGACGCCGACGGTCCACCCCTGCTGGTGTGCAATGGATTGGGTACGCCTCCAGAGGCCTGGCCGAGGCTCCTCAGCGAGCATCCCGACTATCACGTCGCCGGTTGGAACCACCGTGGCGGACTTGGATCCGACCGGCCCGCGGACCCCGAGCGGATCACGGTCGAGGACCACGTTGACGATGCTTTCGCCCTGATGGATGCCATGGGCTGGGACCAAGCCGTGGTGGTGGGCTGGTCCATCGGTGTCAACGTGGCTTTCGAGATGGCCTCGCAGCATCCTGACCGCATTGCCGGCGTGGTCGCGTTGGCAGGTGTCCCAGGAGGAACCTTCGAGGCGAGTTTCGCATCGTTGATGGTGCCCAAGCCGCTCCGTCGCCATGTCGCCATGGGGGTGGTCCAGGGCGGACGGTTGCTCGGCGGTCCCTTGACAGCCCTCGCGAAGGCGGTGCCCAAGGGGCGGAACTTCGCCGAGGTGCTGCGCTGGAGCGGTTTCATGATGCCGCACTCGAACCCCGACGATGCCGTGCCGTGGATTCAGGCGTTCCTTGAGCACGATTTCCAGTGGTACTTCACACTCGGGGTCGCGGCAGCCAAGCACCAGCCGGTGGACGTCTCCGGGGTTCAGGTGCCAGTGACGATCGCCGCGGGCGGCTTCGACGTGATGACCTCGATGCGTGATGTGGTTGCGTTCGCCGAGACCATCCCGCATGCGGTCGTGCACGTGTTGCACGGCACGCACATGCTCCCGCTGGAGTTCCCGGACCGCATCATGGACATGATCCATGACATGTTCGACAAGGTGACCTTTGAGCACCAGACACCGACGTCGCTAGGCATCGACAACGAGCAGCGGCGATCCTCCCCGCACAGCGCTGCATCCTGAGGGCTGCCCCGGGTTCACCCCACGACTGACCCGAGCTACCCACTTGCCGGTTACATTGGGGGTACGACTCTTCGCTGCGGAGGTGAAGCGGTGATCAACTGGTACCTTGAGGCGATCGTGCGCACGGGGCGGCAACCTCTGTTCTTCGCCCTGGTGGCTTTCGTCCTGACGATCATCACCACCAGGATGATCACCCGACTGATTCGCTCAGGGCGCGGGCCTTTCAACAACATCTCGACTGGCAGCGTCCATGTGCACCACATGGTCCCAGGGATGATCCTGCTGCTGTTCGGCGGCTTCCTCGCCCTGGCCGCGCCGCGCCACGGGGTGATGATCCATCTCGCGGGGATTCTGTTCGGCATGGGTGCGGCCCTGGTCCTCGACGAGTTCGCGTTGATCTTGCACCTGGAGGATGTGTACTGGGAGAAGGAGGGCAAGGCATCCGCTGACGCCGTCGCGATCATGCTCGCGGTCCTGGCCACCGCCATTTGGATGGTCTCGCCCGACAATCCGCCGGGTCCCCCCGAGACCGATCCCTACGTTCGGATTCTCGGACCCCTACTGGTGGCGTTCATCTGGTGGATACCCGTGGCCACCACGGTGTTCAAAGGCAAGCTGTTCACGGCGGCAGTGTCGCTACTCTTCCCGCCGTTCTCGTGGGTGGCCGCCATCCGGCTCGCCCGCCCGGGGTCGCCGTGGGCCCGGCTGCGCTACACCCGCAACCCGGCCAAGGCTGCCCGGGCCAAGCAACGCTTCGACGCCTACGACGCGAGGACGGCTCCGATCCGCAACTGGTGGAATGAGCATGTCTTCGGGTTCTCGGCGGACCTCTTCAACCCGTCCCCCGATGAGATCGCGCCACCTGCGCCGGTCGACGGTGCTTCGCCATCATCGGCGGAGGTGGCCGGGAACGCCCAACCCCCCGATCGGCGCTCAGACGCCGATGCGCTCCAGAAGTAGTTCGCGCACCCGAGCCGCGTCGGCTTTGCCCTTGGTCGCCTTCATCACGGACCCGATGAGGGCGCCGGCAGCTGCAGGCTTGCCCCCTTGCACCTTCGCAACGACATCGGGTTGGGCGGCGATGGCGTTATCGATCGCCGCCAGCAGTTCGGAATCGTCCTGCATGAGCACCAGGCCCCGCGCCGCCACGACCTCGTCCGGGGTCCCCTCCCCGGCCAGCAGGCCGGCAAACACTTGACGCGCCAGTTTGTCGTTCAAGGCTCCGGAATTGATCAGTTCCTCGACCCGGGCAACATCTTCGGGGGTCACCGGGAGGTCGGTGAGCGACTGCGAGCGTTCGTTCGCCTCCCGAGCCAGTTCACCGAGCCACCACTTCCTGGCCCCGGCGTGATCCGCCCCCGCCTCGATGGTCGCGACCACCAGGTCCAGCGCCCCGGCGTTGATCACCGAGGCCATGTCGAACTCGGAGATGCCCCAGTCGGCCCGCAACCGTTCCCGTCGAACCGCGGGGGGCTCGGGCAACGTGGCGCGCAACTGCTCGATCCATTCGGCATCGGGTGCGACCGGAACCAGGTCTGGTTCGGGGAAGTAGCGGTAGTCCTCGGCCTGCTCCTTGGAACGGCCAGGGGTAGTCGTTCCATCATCCTCGTGGAAGTGCCGGGTCTCCTGCACGACTCGGCCGCCTGACTCGAGCACCGCCGCCTGACGGGTGATCTCATAGCGCACCGCGCGCTCGACGGACCGCAGCGAGTTGACGTTCTTGGTCTCCGTTCTGGTACCCCACTCAGCACCGATGGGTGCGATGGACAGGTTCGCGTCGCAACGCAGCGATCCCTCTTCCATCCGGACGTCGGAAACACCCAGCGATCGAACCAACTCTCGGAGTTCGGAGACGTACGCCTTGGCAACGGCGGGTGCCAACGGGCCGGTTCCCGTCACCGGCCGGGTCACGATCTCGACCAGCGGAACCCCTGCCCGGTTGTAGTCGACCAGCGAGTAGTCCGCGCCGTGGATGCGCCCGGTTGCGCCGCCGGCGTGCGTCAGTTTGCCGGTGTCCTCCTCCATATGAACGCGTTCGATGCCCACGCGCACGGTCTCGGTCCCCTCGTCGGTCGGCACGGACACATCCAGGTACCCGTCGACGCACAGCGGCTCGTCGTACTGACTGATCTGGTAGTCCTTGGGCATGTCCGGGTAGAAGTAGTTCTTCCGCGCGAACCTGCCCCATTCCGCAATCCGACAATTCAGTGCCAGGCCGATGCGCACGGCGGCTTCGACGGCGGACGCATTCACGACCGGCATCGACCCGGGAAGTCCCAGGCAGGTCGGGCAGACCCGGGTGTTGGGTTCCGCTTTGAAGTCGACGGCGCAGCCGCAGAACATCTTCGAGTTGGTCGACAGTTCGACGTGGACCTCGAGACCTATCACCGGCTCGTAGGTCTGGAGGACGGTATCGAAGGCGATTGTGGGATCGGGATTCATAGAGCGGGCGCCTCCTCGAGCAGAGTGTGGCCGCGGGACGCATCCAGCGCGGCCTCCAGGGCGGCCCCGACGTTGTACAGCCGGTCATCGGCCATGGCCGGCGCCATGATCTGCAGACCGACCGGGAGACCGTCCTCGGGTGCCAATCCAATCGGCAACGACATTCCGCAGATGCCCGCGAGGTTGACCGGGATGGTCGCGATGTCATTGAGGTACATCGCAACGGGATCGTCGAGTTTCTCGCCGAGCGCGAAGGCCGTGGTGGGAGATGTCGGCGAGATCAGCACGTCCACTTCGGCGAAGGCCCGGGTGAAATCCTGCGCGATCAGGGTGCGCACCTTCTGGGCCTGGCCGTAGTAGGCGTCGTAGTACCCGCTCGACAGTGCGTAGGTGCCGATCATGATGCGGCGCTTGGCCTCGTCGCCGAAACCCTCTCCGCGGGTCAGCGACATCACCTCGGCGACCGAACGTTGGCCGTCGTCGCCGGCACGCAGGCCGTAGCGCATTCCGTCGAACTTGGCGAGGTTGGACGAGCACTCGCTGGGCAGGATCAGGTAGTAGGCCGCCAGCGCGTAGTCGGCGTGCGGCAGGTCGATCTCGACCACCTCGGCGCCCAGCCCGGACAACACCGCGACCGCCTCGTCGAACCGGCTGCGTACCCCAGCCTGGAACCCGTCGCCTGAGAGCTGTCTGACCAAGCCGACCCGGAGGCCGGTGACGTCACCGGATCTGGCTGCCTCGACGACCCCTGGGACGGGTGCGTCGATACTGGTGGAATCCTTCGGGTCGTGGCCACCGATGGCCGCGTGCAACAGGGCGGCGTCGAGCACCGTGCGCGCGCATGGACCCGCCTGGTCCAGCGACGACGCTAGCGCCACCAGGCCATAGCGGGAAACGCCACCGTAGGTCGGTTTGACGCCGACAGTCCCCGTCAGGGCAGCAGGCTGCCGGATCGACCCCCCGGTGTCGGTCCCGATGGCGATGGGCGCTTCGAAGGCGGCAACAGCGGCCGCGGAACCACCGCCGGATCCACCCGGGGCGCGGTCGAGCCGCCACGGATTTCGGGTAGGACCGAAGGCCGAGTGCTCGGTCGAGGAGCCCATCGCGAATTCGTCCATGTTGGTCTTGCCGAGCATCACCGTGCCAGCGTCCTTCAGCCTGGCAGCCACCGTCGCGTCGTAGACGGGCACCCAACCGGCCAGAATCCGAGAACCGCACGTGGTGGGGACTCCCTTGGTTGCCACTACGTCCTTGACAGCGATCGGCACCCCCGCCAGCGGACCGAGCGACTCGCCGGCAGCCCGCAGTCGATCCACCCCCTCGGCCGCGGCCAGTGCCGCTTCGCGATCTACGTGCAGGAAGGCGTGGACCTCGTCATCGACCTGCGAGATCCGGGCCAGGTGCGCCTCGGTGAGTTCCCTGGAACTCACGTCGCCGGCGGACATAGCCGCGGCCATCTCGACGGCGCTCAGCTTCGTGATGTCGTCGCTCATGCCTCTGCGTCCAGGATCCTCGGCACCCGGAATCGGTCATCCTCGACCGCCGGAGCGGCCGAGAGGACTTCCTCGAGGGTGAGGCTCGGCGTGACCACGTCGGGACGCATCACGTTGGTCAAGTCCTGCGGATGGGACATGGCCGGCACGTCTGCGGCCGCGACTTCTCCCACCCGGCTGACTGCGTCCAGGATGGCGCCGAGTTGCTCCGCATAGTGGCGAAGGCTTTCCTCGGGAAGGTCCATCCGCGCCAGGTGCGCCAAATGGGCGACATCCTCAGGTGTGAGCCCCGCTGGGGCGTCCGTATCGGGCATGGGCTCGAGTCTACGGAGCGGGCTGCGCCAGGCCGGCAGCCGCCTCTGGCCCCTGCTCCAGTAGCACCCGCAGGCCGTCGACGTCGATGATTGCGACACCGAGAGCGACGGCCTTGTCGTGCTTGCTACCCGGATTGTCGCCGACAACCACGAAGTCGGTCTTCTTCGACACCGAGCCGCTGACTTTGGCGCCGCGTGCCTGCAGAGCCTCGGTGGCCTCGTCCCGGGTGAACCCCGCCAACGTGCCGGTGACCACGACGGTGAGGCCGGTGAGCGGCCGTGGACCCTCGTCGACCGTATCGGCGAGGCTGACTCCCGCCGCCGCCCAGGAGTCGACGATGACGCGGTGCCAGTCGACCTCGAACCACTCCACGACCGCCTCGGCGATCACCGTGCCGATGCCAGCGGTCCCGGCGAGCCGTTGCACGCCCGCCTGCTGGATGGCCGCCAGGGAGCCGAACTCGCGCGCGAGTTCCCTCGCGGCCGTCGGACCCACATGGCGGATGCTGAGCGCGACCAGGACTCGCCAGAGCGGACGCTGCTTGGCCTGCGCAAGGGACTCCAGCAACTTGCGGGCGTCTGCTGTAAGGACGGATTCCTTGGCGCCGGCTGCGATCGTGCGGAAGAACGGGGACCGAGCCAGGTCGTGCTCGTCGACGAGGAGGGCAGAGGCGGCTTTCCACCCGAGACCCTCGATGTCCAGCGCACTGCGGGATCCCAAGTGGAAGAGGCGTTCCCGCAACTGGGCAGGACAGGATCGCGCATTCGGACAACGAATGTCGGCGTCACCCTCCTTCTCCGGGCGCAGTTCGGTGCCGCAGGCAGGGCAGTGGGTGGGCATCACGAAAGCCCGCTCGGTGCCGTCGCGATCCTCCACCACCGGGCCCAGGATCTCGGGGATGATCTCCCCGGCCTTACGCAGGAAGACCATGTCGCCGATGAGAACACCCTTGCGCTTGACCTCGGCCGCGTTGTGCAGGGTGGCCATCTCGACGGTTGTGCCGGAGACCTTCACCGGTGCCATCACGCCGTAGGGCGTCACCCGTCCCGTCCTGCCGACGTTCACCCGGATATCCAGCAGACGCGTGCGGACCACTTCCGGTGGGTACTTGTAGGCGATGGCCCAGCGGGGAGCGCGAGAAGTGGCGCCGAGTCGACCCTGGGTCGCCAGATCGTCGATCTTCACGACCACGCCGTCGATATCGTGCGCCAGGTCGTGACGGGCTGCACCGTACCGACGTATGTAGGCCAAGACCTCGTCGTCCCCGTCGACCACCTCCGTGGTGTCTGCCACGGGAAGGCCCCAACTCGCCAGGGCGACATAGGCCTCACTCAGCGAATCCGCCGAGAACCCTTCGGCCAGCCCGAGGCCGTGAACGACCAGTCGCAAGCGGCCCAGCATGCTGGTGGCGCGGCCGAGTTCGGCCTGCAACCGCGACACCCGCTCCCGCGCCCTGACCACCCTGGGTCCATCCCCCGGAAGGGCGGTCAGCGCCGCTTCAGCGGAGGCGAGTTCCTCCTCCCTCCGGTCGATGCGCTGGCGCAGGGTGCCCGCCCCGGCGTTGCGGGGGTTGGCGTAGGGGCTGCGCCCCAGGTCGAGCATCTCGTCATTGAGCTCGGCGAAGTCGGCCAGCGAGAAATAGACCTCGCCCCGCACCTCCAGCACCTCTGGCACAGCAGGACCCGACGCCGACGCCGACAGCCGCACCGGAACGTTGGGTAGCCAGCGGACGTTCGCCGTGACATCCTCGCCGACACGACCATCACCGCGCGTCGCGAGCGACACCAGCCGACCTCGTCTGTAGACGATGTCTACCGCGAGCCCATCAACCTTGAGTTCACACACCATGGCGGGTTGAGTACCGAGGTCGCGGGTGACCCGCTCGAGCCAGGCCCTCATCTCGTCGTCGCTGAAGGCGTTGTCGAGGCTCAACATCCGCTGCAGGTGCGTGACCGGGTCGAACATGTCGGAGCGGTCCCCGCCGACGGATTGGGTCGGTGAATCGCCAGTCGCCAACTCGGGATGCTCGGCTTCCAGATCGAGCAGGGCACGGAAGAGCGCGTCGTACTCCTCGTCGGAGATCGTCGGGGAGTCTTTGAGGTAGTAGTTGCGTCGGGCGTCGTTGATCTGGTCGACGAGTCTCTGCCAGTCGTCGCGTGGGTCGGTCATGCGACCTCCTTCCGAAGGATCGCGGATACCTGCGCGAGCCCGCGCACCGTGGACCGGGCCCCCGCCGGCGAGATACCGGCGAGACCACACGGCGTGCTGACCGCCATCCGGGGCAGCGCCGCATCCAGCGGAATACCGAGACGTTCGGTGAGGGCCATCACGGTGTGGACGCTACCCGCGGCGCCAGACTCCTGCACGGTCCCGTGCCCAACTCCCCCGGTCGCCACGGACCCGGCAGGATGGCGCCCATCGAGCACTCCGGCAACCACCCCAGTGTCGGACTCGAACAGCTCGCCCACCTCGTGTTCATCCTGACCTGCATTGCCAGCTGCAGATTGGGCGGTGAGGTCGACGTCGACCGCGTCCGCGCCGGTCTGACGCAGCATCCCGATCGGCGCAGGAATCGCGCAGCAGTGCAACACGACCAACGCCGACCGCGCTTGCGCAGCCGACACAACCCTGGCCAGGGTGTGGCGTGCGACGTCCGGAGAAACGGCGCGGTAGTAGTCCAGCCCGCTGATGGTCGGGATCCGACCGGCAACCACCCCCGGCAACGAGGGTTCATCTATCTGCAGCACGAGGCCTGCACCGGCGAAGCGGCGTGTCAGGCGAACCATCTGCGAGTCCACGGCCGTCTCGTAGGCCGAAGCGAGATCCCGCAGCGCCCCCGGGTCGCTGAGCAGGCGGCGGCCGTTGGCCAACTCCACGTTTGCGGCCAGCGTCCATGGACCGGCCTGCGCCCACTTGACCATGGAAGCTCCCGAGTACTCCTCCTCGGCGACGTCGAGGTCTTCCGCCAGCCAAGCCTGCGCCCGGCGCATATCGCGACTGCCCGCGCCTGAGGTCCGCCCGGCGAGCCGCCAGCCGCTCGGGGTCGTTTCGCCGGCGAACTCCGGGGCCACCTCGGACAGCAGAGCGAGCGCGCGGCCGACCAGATCCGCGCCGGGTCCGCGGGCGGGAAGTTCCGGCACGCAGGGAAGGTCGGGGGTCTCCCCGGACATGAGTCGGGCCGCCTCCCTGGCATCCACCCCGGGGAAGGACCCCTGGCAGACCGCGGCACCGTCCGGCGCCCATTCCAGGAGGGTCGGCTGGTGCGACGAGGCCGCGGGAACATCGGTGTCGCCCGCCGGCTCGGCCGGTGATGCGCGCCACGAGTCTTGATCCACGATGCGAAGGGTAGCGCCGTTCGCGGGCTACCCTCGTACCTGTGGCAGCCGTGGACGTCGTCAACTCGTTGGCGGACCTCCCCCCGTGGAGTGCGTATGCGGCCGTCCTGGTCGGCGGTGTGGCCGGCGCCTCGCATGCCGCCCGACGCGGCTTCGATGTCATTGGCGTTCTCGGGCTGGCGATCGCCGGCGGTCTGGGCGGCCTGCTGGCCCGCGATGTCCTGCTCCAGAAGGGCACCCCCGTCGTCCTGACCGACCCGCGCTACCTGCTGGCAGCGTGTCTCGCCGCGCTCCTCGGATTCTTCTTCGCCGGGCTGATCTCACGGGCCGGCAAGGTGCTGCTGGTGCTGGATGCGCTGGCCATGGGCCTGTTCGTCTCCCTGGGCGCCAGCGCCGCCTTCTATTACGGCATGGGGGTCGCCCCGGCGATTTTCCTCGGCCTCATCACCGCAATCGGCGGCACGATCCTGCGTGACGTGCTCAGTGGCGAGCCGCCATCGGTGATGCGCCCAGGCGTGTACGCGGGACTTGCTGCGTTGATCGGCGCCTGCGCGTTCGCCGTCATGTGGAAGGCGGGCCTGCCGAGCGGGTGGGCCCAGTTGTTCACGATCGTGATCGTTTTCGGCCTGCGACTGCTCGCCGTCTGGCGACGCTGGGAGTCCCCCACCTCGGTCGACCTGACAGACCGGATGTGGGACTACTGGCACCGCAAACGCCGTGACGAGACCGCAGGCGCCGCCCAGAGCGCCTCCGCTGTCCACTCTCCGGACGCCCTGCAGACCACCCTCACCGCTCAGCCGAGCGTTCAGCGTCAGCCTCCCGAGGAGGACTGATGTTCGCCCTACTGTCCGGTACCGGGCTGCTGCCCGGTACTGCCGATTTCCCGGTGGCCGGGGAGCCGGTCGTCGCGCTGCCGCTCGCGTTCGACGCCGTAGCCATCACCGTCGGCGCACTGTCCGGCGCCCTGCATGCCACCCGCAAGGAGCTCTCCGTGATCGGGGTACTCCTGGTGGCGTTGGCCACGGGTCTTGGCGGCGGGCTGATCCGCGATGTGGTCCTCGAGCGAGGTACCCCGGCAATCCTGACCAACCCCTACTACCTGCTGTTCGCCGCGGTCGGATCCCTGGTCGGTTTCTTCTTCGCCAGGCGGGCGCGCAACTGGACCTGGGCCTACGAAGCCCTGGATGTGGGCACCTTGGGTGTGTGGGTGCTGCTGGGTTGCCAGAAATCCATCGCCGCCGGGCTTCCGGCCATCGGCGCGGTGTTCGTTGGGGTGCTTGCGGCGGTCGGCGGTGGCTTGATCCGGGACGTGCTGTGCGGCGACGTCCCGTCTGCCTTGCGACCCGGCCAGTGGCTGGCATTCGCAGCCCTGCTCGCCTCCATCACCTACGTCTGGATGAATCGACTGGATACCCCGGTATACGTGGATGAGGTCACGACCCTGGCAGTCGCCAGCTTCCTGCGCTTCGCGGCCATTCGGTGGGACATCCGAACGCCCATGCCACTGGACCTCAGTGCTCGACTTGCGCGCCCAGCCGACGCGTCGAGTTGATGGTTCCCGACACCACCGCAGTGTCGCCGTCGTAGAGCACGACCGTCTGTCCGGCAGCCACCGCCCGCAGCGGCGACTCGAGGTCCACGACCAGGGTTCCCGCGTCAGCGTAGGCACTCGCCGGGACCGGTGCCCCATGTGCACGAACCTGGGCCATCAATCCGTCTCGCCGCCCCTGCCAGGGCCACGACAGCCAGGTCACCCGCTCCGTGACGATCCGGTCCACCTGCAACATGGTGGGCGGACCAACCGCCACGGTCGAGGTGGCCGGGTCGATCCCCACTACGTAACGCGGCTTCCCATCCTGTGCCGGCCGGCCCAGCCCGAGTCCTCGACGTTGGCCGATCGTGAACCCGTGGGTGCCTGCATGTGCGCCCAGGGTCTCCCCTGTGGCGGCGTCCACAACGTCTCCGGGGGCGTCACCGATCCGCTCGCGCAACCACCCGGCGGTGTCGCCGTCAGGGATAAAACAGATGTCGTAGCTGTCGGGTTTGCGGGCGACCAGCAGACCGCGCCGCTCCGCCTCCGCCCGCACCTCGACCTTGCGCGACGTGCCCAAGGGAAACATTGCATGCCGAAGCCGTTCCTGGGGCAGTACGGCCAGAACGTACGACTGGTCCTTCTCCTCGTCCATCCCCCTGCGCAGCAGCGTGTCACCCGCGGCGGACACCTCCAGCCGGGCGTAGTGACCGGTGCAGACCGCATCGAATCCCAGCGCGAGCGCCCGATCGAGTACGGCGGCGAACTTGATCCGCTCATTGCAGCGAACACACGGATTCGGGGTGCGCCCCGCCCGGTACTCGGCAACGAAATCGTCAATCACTTGCTCTCGGAAGGTCTCAGCCAAGTCCCAGACGTAGAACGGGATGCCGAGCAGATCGGCCGCGCGTCGGGCGTCGCGGGCATCCGAGAGGGTGCAGCACCCGCGTGAGCCCTCCCGGTTGGCCGCCGGATTGGTGGACAACGCGAAGTGCACCCCGGTGACGTCGTGGCCGGTGTCCACCGCCCTGGCGGCAGCGACGGCCGAATCGACCCCGCCCGACATCGCGGCGAGCACCTTCATCGTCCTGACTCCACGTCGATGACACTGCGTGGGGGTGTTGCGCGGCGGGAACGGGCGACCGCAGCGGGCAGCGCCGCCAGCGTTTCTGAAACGTCAGCCGACGTGCTGCTCCAGCCGAACGAGAAGCGCAGCGCGGACCGTGCTGACTCTGTGGATCTGCCCATCGCCAGCAGGACATGACTCGGGCGGGGAATGCCGGCGGTACAGGCGCTACCCGTGGACACCTCCACACCGACGGCGTCGAGCAGCATCAGCAACGCGTCGCCCTCGCATCCGGGGAAACCGATGTTGGCGATGCCTGGGAGGGCATTGTGCAGCGGAGTGTTGACCTGGGCGTCGGGGAACTCCGCCAGGATGCCCGTGACCAGTCGATCCCTGAGTCGGTCAACCCCCGAACCGTCTGCGGCCGAAGGCAGGGTGTCTGCCCGAGCGGCCCGTAGCGCCGCTGACATCGCGATGGCACCCGCCACGTTCAGGGTGCCGGAGTGGATACCGCGCTCCTGTCCGCCGCCGTGGATGACCGGCAGGCAGGGGACGGAGGTGGGCAGCACCAGCGCGCCGATACCCACCGGTCCTCCGAATTTGTGGGCCGAGATCGACATCGCGACCCCCCGTATTGTCGCTACCGAGTTCGGCCCAACGGCCTGGACGGCGTCGGTGTGAAGTGGTAGCCCGGCAGCGTCGGCGACGCGTGCGACCGCCTCCAACGGCTGGATGGCGCCGGTCTCGTTGTTCGCCGCCATCACGGAGATGACGGCGATCTCGTCGCCGCGCACCGCGACCAGCTCTTGCAGAGCCTCGACCGAGACGAACCCATCCGCGGACACCGGCAATCTCACCACTTCGGCGTCCTCGCGGCGCAACGCCTCGGCGGTATCGAGGACGGCATGGTGCTCGATCGCGGACACCACGACCAGCCGTCTCTTAGGGTCCTCCGCCCGACGGGCCCGGAAGATCCCGGTCAGGGCAACGTTGTCGGCCTCTGTGCCACCGGAGGTGAAGATGACATCGCCGGGCTCCACCCCGATC
The DNA here is from genome assembly GCA_964556255.1 of uncultured Actinomycetes bacterium. Classification (GTDB taxonomy): domain Bacteria; phylum Actinomycetota; class Actinomycetes; order S36-B12; family UBA10799; genus JACJWR01. The sequence continues at coordinate 52,176 of CAZKVQ010000006.1, read as the reverse complement.
TCGCCGGCGAGGCTCTCGCGCGCCTCCTCAAGCCGACGCCGCGCCGCCCGGCCGCTGGCGTGCAGGCTGGAGGGGTTGCCCAAATCAGCGGCCACCATGGCGGCCGCCGCTTCCGGGCGTAGCGGCGTCGTGGCCGCGTGATCCAAGTAGGCCACGGCCAAAGTGTAGTTCGTGCCCCAGGAAACTGACCCACACCATCGTCCCAAGGGATTCCACATGGTGCAGGGCCGAACCGCGCTGCGGTTCGGCCCTGCCGTCTTGATCCCCGCGGGGGGGGGTGGTGGAGACTCAGCCCTTGCGCTTCTGAATCTCCTCGGTGAGCTGTGGGACTACGGTGAAGAGATCGCCCACGACGCCGAAATCGGCCAGCTCGAAGATCGGCGCCTCCGGATCCTTGTTGACCACCACGATGGTCTTCGAGGTCTGCATTCCGGCGCGGTGCTGAATGGCACCGGAGATGCCGTTTGCGATGTAGAGCTGCGGTGAGACAGTCTTGCCGGTCTGACCCACCTGGAACTGGTGGGGATACCAACCGGCGTCGGTCGCGGCACGTGAGGCGCCGACGGCGGCCCCGAGGGTGTCGGCGAGTGCTTCGATGACGGCGAAGGACTCCGCACTTCCCACACCACGTCCGCCGGAGACGACGATCGCGGCCTCCGCCAGGTCCGGACGGGCATCCTTAGCCTGCTCGACCCGATTGGTGACCTTCGCCGCGGTGTCTGCAGGCGACAGCTCTACCGAAACGGCAACCTGCTCGCCCGCGGCGGGCGCTGCCTCAGCCGGTGAACTGTTGGGTCGGACGGTGATGATGGGAGTTCCCTCGGCGACCTTCGAGGTCACGATGATGGAACCGCCGAAGATCGACTGGGTTGCGGATAGGTCCTCCGCGATGCCCACCGCGTCGGTGACGACGCCGCTGTCGGTCTTGATCGCGAGGCGTGCCGCGATCTCCTTACCTTCGGCGGAGGAGGCGATCAGAACAGCCGCCGGCGCCTTCTCCTTCACCAGCTGCGCGAGCACAGCGGCCTTCGGTGCAACCAGGTAATCGGTGAGTTCGGGTGCGTCGGCGACGTAGATTTTCGCCGCGCCGTATTCGGCCAGGGTGGCCGCCGCCGCGTCGACACCGGAACCGATGAAGACTGCGGACGGTTCCCCCACCGAGCGGGCCAGGGTCAGCAACTCAAGGGTGACCTTCTTGACCGCGCCGTCGTTGTGCTCGACGAGCACCAGGATCTCTGCCATGTCGATGCTCCTAGATGAACTTCTGGGTGGACAGGTACTCGGCGATCTTCACGCCACCGTCGCCGGCGTCGGTGATCACTTGACCGGCTGCGCGCGCCGGGGCGTCTTCGAAGGCGACGACGACGGAGGAAGCGCAGGCAGCGCCCACCTCGTCCGCGGCCAAGCCGAGATCAGCGACGGTCAACGTGTCGACCGGCTTCTTCTTCGCGGCCATGATGCCCTTGAAGTTGGGGTAGCGCGGCTCGTTGATCTTCTCGACCACGGACACGACCGCGGGCGTCGATGCCTCGACCTCGTCGTAGCCGGACTCCGTCTGGCGGTGGATCTTCACCGAGGATCCGTCGACGGTGACCTTGTTGGCGAACGTGAGCTGCGGGTAACCCAGGATTTCGGCGACCATCGCGGGCACCACACTCATCCGGGCGTCGGTCGACTCCGAACCGAAGATGATCAGGTCCGGCTGCTCCTTGGCGATCGCCTTGGCCAGTGCCTTGGATGTCGACACGGCACACGAACCGGCCAGCGCATCATCGACCACGTGGACGCCTCGGGCCGCGCCCATCGACAGCGCCTTCCTAATCGATTCGGTGGTGCGCTCGGGCCCCATGGAGAGGACAGTGACCTCGCCACCGTTGGCCTCGGCGAGCTGCAGCGCCTCTTCGATGGCGTATTCGTCAAGCTCGTTGACAACCGCATCGACCGAAGCACGGTCGAGGGTATTGTCCGACGGATTCAACTTCTTCTCGGCCCAGGTATCCGGGACCTGCTTCACGCAGACGACGATGTTCATGTCGTGGGTCTACCTCCACGTTGTTCGACGAGCGGAGCTGTTCCGCTCGGAGATGTCCGGCGCCAGGCGCCTCGTCCTATGTTACCGGCGAGTAGTAAGCGCGCGACCGGGCACCCCCAGTTGTTCGCTCGCGACCCCCAGGACCCTGGCATCGAGATGGCCGAACGGGCCGTCTGAGCGGCGCAACCGCGCCGCCAGTTGCGGCGCCCCGGTATCTCCGGAGTCCGTCGCGGCATCGGCGTCGATAGCGTCTGCCAGCGCCTGGAATCGACGGTGGTGAAGGTCGTGTCGTGCGCGCGCATACCCAGCGGCCGAGTCCTTGCTGATCATGAAGGCCCAGTCACTCGACAGCGCCAGCAGCGCCTCCCGCGCCAACTGATCCAGCGCCGGCTTCCGAGCCTGCGACGGACGACCCAGATACCCGCGCCAGCGACGCGTGAGCCGCTCGTTGTCGGCCACGATATCTGCGACCGCGGTTCCTGCCCACACCCGCCAGTCCTTGCCCGATCCCCAGGAGCCCGGCTGGAAGTTGCACGCGCCGTCGACGAGTCCGGCATCCACCGCCCCGGCCAACGTGCACAACTCGACGCCCGCTTCCGGTAGCAGCCTGAGCACGCGGGCGAGCCATCGCGGACCTTCATGCCACCAGTGCCCGAAGAGTTCGGTGTCGAAGGCGGCCACCACCAGGCCCGGCTCGCCACGGGCGGCCTCCACCGCAGCCAGTCGCGCGACAACCCGATCGACGAAGTCCCGGGCGTCCCGCTCGATCACGGCCGGCACCGATGCCGGATCGTAAGGGGCTTTCTCGTGGGCCTTGGTATGGAACGACGTGACACGTGCCGGACGGAATCCGGAGTCGTGGTGCATGGCGTGGAAGTCGCGGTAGTGCGGGTCTGAGGGGTAGCCGCGTTTCGGCGACCACACCCGGTAACTCACCTCCAGGTCGCGGGCGAAGGCGATGACGTCGGAGTCCCCCACCCGGCGCCCGGCCCACGGCTGGGCGCCGACATGCAGGAAAGTCGGTCCATCCATCATGAAATGACCGATTCCGGCCGCCTGGTAGGCCTCCTCGAGCCCGGGCCGGTAGCCGCACTCGGGGGCCCAGATTCCGCGTGGGCGGTCACCGAACCGGATAACCGAATCCGCAAGGCCCACCTGTAGACCGACCGCAACCAGGTCATCGTCGAGTAACGGCTGGAAGGCGTGGGACGCCGGTCCTCCCAGCAGCTCCACCGCCCCGGCGTCGGCCAGTCGCCGGAAGGAGGATGTCAGGGGCCCACGCTGCTGGTGGGCCTCGTGCGCGGCACTGGCCTGCGAGAACTCGTAGCCGGCGAGTGCCCTCAGGTCGGGGTCGCGATCGCCGGCGAGTTCCTCGCTGCGAGCCTGCCAGAACCCCAGCCAGGTGTGGAAGCCGCGCACGCTGTGCGGGTCGTCGAGTTGCGCAGCGAGTACCGGCGTGATCCCCAGCGTCAGCAGGTTCCGGCGACCCTCGGCGGCGAGGTCATCGAGAACGTCAAGCAGCGGTAGGTAGCTGGATCCCCACGCCTGGTAGAGCCATTCCTCACCCACCGGCCAGGCTCCGTGGTGGGCCAGCCAGGGCAAGTGACTGTGCAGCACGAGCGCGAACGAACCTCGGGTCGCAGCCGACGTGGCCTGAACCGTCGCGGTGCCAGCGGGCGAGGTCGCAGGCGGCTCGGCCAGAACCGGGGCGTCAGACCCCCCGGATTCCCGGGGCATGCTCTCGCGCGCTCCGATGACCGAGCGACTGATCTGTCCAAGACCCATGGGCGATGACATCAGTTCACCCCAATACCGATCAGGTCGAGGGCCTCCGACGCCCGCCCCAACTCGAAGTCGCTGACCTCCAGGGTCGGCAACAGTTCCAGTAGCGCCGGGTTCCAGACACCCGTCATCACAGCCTCGACATGCGCGGCCACGATCGAACCGTGCTGGGCCTCCCACCTGCGGATCCGACCGCCGTGGTGAACCCCCAGCACCGACACGTCGCGCAACCCGGCGGCTTCCAACATCTCCCGCACCTGCTCGGCGTCGAACTCCTCCACATGGAACGGGTTGGTCGGTTTCTCGCCGCGCGCCAGCCCCGGAGAGAACGTCGGGCGATTCGGGGTGGACACCACGATCACGCCCCCGCTTCTGAGCACCCGGGCCGACTCGGCAAGGAAGCCTGGCAGGTCCCACAGGTGCTCGATCACCTGCAACGAAACCACAGCGTCCGCACGTTGCGTCGCGATGGGTAACCGATCGAGCCCGGCACGCATGACCTCGACCTGCGGGTAGCGCCGTCTGACGTGATCCACCACCGCTTCCTCGTAGTCGACGGCGATGACCTGGAACCCGGCGTCGGACAAGAGCGCTGCACCGTAACCCTCGCCGCAGCCTGCTTCGATGACGAGCCCGGCAGGGGGGAGCCAGCGCGGTAACCAGCCGTATGCGACCTCATGTCGCAGATACCAGTACCGCTCAAGTAGCACGCCTGGCACTGTTCGTTCGCCGGTGAGAGGCAAGTCGTTGCCGGCAGAGTCCAGAGCGCGATCCACAGCCGTGACAGTAGTTGTTCCGGTGTCGAGGTCAGCGCGGTGCCCTGGCGAGGTCAACGCGGTGCCCTAGGGTGCGAATGTGCGCATCCTGCATGTCACCTGGGAGTATCCGCCGCTCGTGTACGGCGGACTAGGCCGGCATGTCTACGAACTTGCCTCTGCTCAGGCGGAGGCGGGCCACGACGTGGCGGTGGTCACGCAAAAGGTCGAGGGAGCCCCGGCCGAATCCCTGATGTGGGGTGTTCGGGTCCTTCGGGTAGCGAGCGCACCCCAATTGGAGTTCATCCCGGAGAATCTCCTCGCCTGGGTCAGCGCACTTGACCACGAACTGGCGACAGGGGCCAGGGTGGCACTAGGCGATGCGCAGCCCGATGTCGTGCACTGCCATGACTGGATGACTACCAAGGCCGGTACCGAATTGACGGAGAACCCCGTGATCCCGCTGGTCGCGACCATCCACGCGACCGAGGTGGGACGCCATCAGGGGCACCTCCCCGGTGATATCAGCCGTAGCGTCGATGCCATCGAACGGCAACTGTGCCATCAGGCGAACGCCGTCATCACGTGCTCCGCCGCGATGAAGGAGGAGGTCGTCCGGCAGTTCGGCGTGGCCGCCGACAAGGTGACGGTCATACCCAACGGGATCGATCTGGAGGAGTGGTCCAGTCCACTGAGCGATCAACTCGACGCCCGCGCCCGGTGGGCCCCGGATAGTCCACTCATCGTCTTCGTGGGGCGCCTGGAGGTGGAGAAAGGAATCCTGGAACTGGCTGAGGCGATGGCGCAGGTTCGGCAGGCGCTGCCGACCGCCCACTTGGTCATCGCCGGGCGCGGATCCCAGGGCGAGCTTCTGCGGAACGCCTGCGAGAGTCACGGCATCACCGGGGCCGTGACCGTGGCGGGGTGGCTACCCGAGCAGGAGTTGCGGGCACTCATCGCCTGCGCGGATGTCGCCGCCATCCCGAGCATCTACGAACCGTTCGGGCTCGTCGCGCTGGAGGCGATGTCGCTGGGCACCCCCGTCGTCGCAAGCCGGGTCGGAGGTCTGGCCGATGTGGTGCGAAGTGGCGAGACCGGGTGGTCCGTACCCGCAAAGGACCCCACTGCCCTGGCGAAGGCCCTAGTCGCTGCGATCACCGACCGCAGTGCGAAGGTCATCGTCGACCGGGCCTACGAGGCGCTGAAGCGGGATCACGACTGGTCACAGATCGCCGAGGCAACAGTGGCCTGCTACCGCCGTGCCGGGGCCGACGACTCCTGACGGCCGCGGCCGAAGGGTCAACCGGCGGGGATTAGTCTGAGCGGCTGTGGCGATGTTCCGAAACCGTGACCCGCGGCAGGCGCGTTTCGTGACCTGGGCATCGTTGCGGTGGATCGTGCGCAATCGCGCCTGGAATTGGTGGTACCTGCGGCGCTATTGGCGCTTCCTGTGGTTCCGTCTGCGGTATCCCCACATCATCACTGAGGGGTTCGTCTTCCTTGGGAAACGGGTCGAGGTCTCGGCACGACGAGGCTATGCCCGGATGATCATCGGTCGTTGGGTCCACGTCGGCGACGAGAACCGGATCAGGGCCCACGAGGGCACCCTCCGTATCGGCGACAAGACCGTCTTCGGCCGTGACAACACCATCAACGGCTACCTCGACATCGAGATCGGCGGCGGCTGCATCATCGCCGACTGGGTCTATATCTGCGACTTCGATCATGTCTTCGAAGACGTCAACCTGCCCATCAAGGACCAGGGCATCGTCAAATCGCCGGTGCGTATCGGCCCGGACTGCTGGTTGGGCACGAAGGTGACCGTCACCCGCGGAACGTATATCGGCCACGGTTGCGTCCTGGGATCCAATGCGGTGATCCGTGGCGAGATACCTCCCGAATCGGTGGTCGGGGGGATACCCGGGCGGGTGCTCAAGAACCGTCGTGAGGTGTACGACACGAAGGCCGCGCACCGGGCCGCGCTCGCCGACATCAAACGGAAGACCGCCGCCGCTGCTGAGGCCCATGCTCAGCAACGCGCGGAACGCTAACCTCGAACCATGTCAACCCTGCCGCTGCTGATTGACCAGTGGTCGCACCTCGCCGCGCTGACACCGGCCCCGAGTCCGTCCGCGAGCAGCACCAGCGCCGAGATCACGGTGAATCTGCCCGATGACAGCCAACCGGGGATAAGGATCGGAACCGGGACCATACTGCTGATGTCCGCCGGGATCGTCTGCGCGACGATGCTCGCGGTGGTGATCTGGCGCGCCATGCAGCGTCCCCGGCTCAAACTCACCTTCGACGAAGACCAACAGCGCTGGACGACCACACCACGCGACCTGCTGCAGTACATCATCTCCATCCCGCTGCTGATCCTGTTGTGGTCGAACTACTTCTTCGTCATCTTGTGGTTGGCACCGAACAAGCTCACCGCGGGCGGTCTGTTGGTCGTGTCCAGCGGCATCGTCATCGCGATTAGATTCCTGGCGCACGTGTGGCGCGAGGCTGCACACAACCTCGCAAAGATCGTGCCACTGACGTTGGTCACGGCGATTCTGCTGAACCTGGCGGTGCGCCCGGCGGAGGAACTCCTGAAGGTGATCGATGCTCGTCAGGACCTGAGCCTGCCGGCCACGCTCGCTATGTTGTTCATCGACTATGTCTTCACGGCCATCTGGTTCTACGTCGGGGTCAGGCGACGTGCCATGAGCGGGCACAAGGTCCCGGGCATTCCGTGGCACCGCTTCCCGGAAGCGGTGGCCCTGCGGGCCCCCAGTAAGAAGAAGTCGGCTATCTGACAATGCCCGAGGGCCGAAGTACGGACCAGCCTGGCACCGACCTGATGGGAAGCGACATGAGTTCGAACGAGGACCAGCGCCAGCCCAGCTTGTCGACGGCGAAGATCGTCTTCATCGTGATCGCGGCCGCCGCGCCGCTGGCCGCGATCGTCGGCACGGTGCCGCTGATGTTCGCCAAGGGCAACGGTGCCGGCGTTCCGGGCGCCTACCTGCTGGCGGGTGCCACGCTGCTGCTGTTCGCGATCGGGTATGCCGCCATTGCCCGCAAAGTGGTCAACACCGGAGCCTTCTACACCTATGTCGCGCACGGCTTGGGCAAGTCGGCTTCGGTAGTAGCGGCGCTCTTCGCAGTCATCGCCTACAACGCCCAGACCGTGGGCATCGTCGGCGGCTTCGGGTTTTTCACCTACACCGGACTCCAGGACGCAGGTCTGACGATCCCCTGGTGGGCCGCGGCACTCTTCGCCGTGGTCGTCGTCGGGATACTGGGTTACCGAAACGTCGACGTTTCGGCGAAAGTGCTCGCCGTACTGATGGCGCTGGAGATCGCCCTGTTGGCGATGCTCGATATCGGAATCCTGATGGCGAAGGGACTCGCCGCCTTTCCGCTGACCGCCGTCGCCCCGAGCACTGTGTTCTCCGCAGGACTGCCGATCGCGCTGCTCTTCTCATTCTCCTGTTTCATCGGTTTCGAGTCGGCGGCTCTGTATGCGGAGGAGACCCGCGAACCGAGTCGGTCAATTCCGCGGGCCACCTACGCAGCAGTCATCATCATCGGCATCTTCTACGCGGTCACGGCCTGGGAGGCGGTCGGCGCCCTCGGGACCACCGGAATCGACGATCTCGCCGCCCAGTCCAGCAATGACATCGGTCAACTCTTCTTCAACCTCATGAGTACCTACGTCGGCGACTGGGCGCGGCAGCTGATGGGCCTGATGCTGTTGACCAGTCTGTTGGCCGCCATCCTGGCAACCCACAACGCCAGCGCCCGCTACATGTTCGCTTTGGGCAGGGAACGAGTACTGCCGCCGATCCTCGGGTTGCTGCACGGGAGGCACGCCTCACCCCATCGTGCGAGCTTGGTGCAGACCGGCTTCAACCTGGCCGTGGTGGCGATTTTCGCGCTCGCTGGACTGAGCCCCTACATCGGTCTGGCCTCGACCATGATCGGGCTCGGCACCTTCGGCATCGTGCTCCTGCAGGCCTGCGCGGCATTCGCCATCGTGGCCTTCTTCGCCCGAAACGGCGGTGGCCAATGGTTCCGCACCGGCGTCGCGCCGGCAGTGGCTGGCCTGGTGTTGAGCACGGTGGTGGTACTTACCGCTGTGAACTTCGACCTCCTCACCAACTCCGACTCTGTACTTCTGAACGCGCTGCCTCTGGTCTATCTGGTTGCTGCGATCGGCGGCGCGGCCTACGCGGCCTACCTCAAGCGAAGGAGACCCGAGGTGTACGACGGCATCGCACGCGACACGATGCGGCAGATCCTTATCGGCACCGCCGAGACCAAGCCAGGAGCCGAATTGGGCCCTGACGCCAAGGGCAGGGACAACCAGGCATGACGTCACCGATCCCCGCGAACATCAGGCAGTTGCGCCGTCAGGAGCTCGACACGGTCATCGGGTGGGCTGCCGACGAAGGCTGGAATCCGGGGCTCGCGGACGCCGCTGCCTTCTGGGCGACGGACCCCGAGGGTTTCTACGCCATCGATGTGGATGGCGAACTCATCGGGAGCGCCTCCGTGGTGGTGTACGACGAAGACCACGCGTTCGCCGGGTTCTTCATCGTGCGTCCCCAATGGCGGGGGCGCAGCGTGGGCGGCGGCGCGGCCGAACAGCTCCTGGGGCTGGCCAGCGAACGGCTCGGCCCGAACGCCACAGTAGGCATCGACGGCGTCTTCGCGATGCAGCCCTACTACCTGACCCTGGGGTTCACCTTCCTGCACCGTAACCTCCGAATGGCGGGCATCGGTCGAGCGATACCGGCCGCCGAGGCTGAGGGGGCCGCCGGGCTGGTGCCGGCGAGTTCGCTTGCCTTCGAGGATGTGGACGACTTCGACGCCGCGCACTTCGGGTCGCATCGCCCGGCATTTCTACGGAAATGGCTCGACCCCGCGGGTGGGATCGCGGTGGCTGCCGTCGACCACGGCGAGATCCGCGGGTTGGGGGTGGTGAGACCCTGCCGCGAGGGCTACAAGATCGGCCCCCTGTTCGCAGCATCACCGGACCTGGCGGAGACGATCTTCGCCCGGCTGTCCGGACACGCCATCGATCAACCGCTCTTCCTCGACATCCCCGAGTGCAACCCTGCTGCGGTGGCCCTCGCCCGGACGCACGAGCTCAGCGAATCCTTCGGCTGCGCACGTATGTATCGGGGCCCGGTTCCGTCGCTGCCCTGGCAGCACGTCTTCGGCGTCACGACGTTCGAGTTGGGGTGATCCAATGCGCATGATGAGGCTCCTAGCCGGCCCGACAGCGGTACTGGCGCTGGCCCTGCTGGCGTGATCACTGCTGTCGGGCCGTTCCACCACCGCGTCGACCACCACCCCGACCCGCGCCAGCGCCGCACCCTCCGGGGCCAGCAGAGTCCCCGCCACCGGCAACGCCGCAACGGCTGGCTCCCGGCCGAGCACGGCAGACGCTCTTGCCCCTGCCGCACCGGTGTCCTCACTGCCCACGGTCGATGTCGACCAGCTACCGACCCAGGCCGTCACCACCCTGCGGCTCATCGCCGACGGCGGGCCATTTCCGTACCCGAAAGACGGAGCGACCTTCGGCAACCGGGAAGGACTCTTGCCGCCGAAGAAGTCCGGCTTCTACCGGGAATACACGGTGGTTACGCCCGGGTCCCAGGATCGCGGCGCCAGGCGGATTGTCGCCGGGGCGGACGGGTCTCGCTACTGGACGGACGATCACTACAACAGCTTCAGCGAAGTGATCCAACCGTGAGTGGGCGTGGCTCGCTAGGCTGGTCCGGTGGGCACTGACGCGCGTGGATTCGGGCCTGGGGCGAGCCGATTCGAGGCCGCGAACCTGCGTGCCCTGCTCTGCTCCGGGGGCCTCGACGGGCTCAGACTCTGGCCCGGAGCCCCCGACCCCGAGACCGTCCGGATCGCTGCCCGCGACGAAGGCTGGGCCAGCCGGGACCTGGACTGCGAAGGCGTCGACACGAAGGCCGACTACTTGGCCCGCTGCGCACGCACCTTCGACTTCCCGGACTACTTCGGCGGCAACTGGGATGCCTTGGAGGAGTGCCTGGCCGACGTCGGCGACACCGACGCCGAGGGTCTACTTGTGGTGTGGCACAGCTGGCAGCACATGGCCCTCGAGTCACCCAAGGCCTTCGCAACGGCACTGGACATTTGGCGTTCCACCGTGGATTCCTGGGAGGCGCAGGGCGATCGCGCGGGGGTCATCCTGTTGTCGGAGTTGCCCACGATCCCGGACGAACTCGAGGTCGCGTTGGGCGACCTCCCCCAGGTCCCGGCCTAGCCCGGATCCACGGTGGACCTGCTACGGCTTCACACCCGTCACGCTGACGTTGTAGAAGTACTGCTCGGGCACAACATGGGTGAGCAGTTTGGAATCCAGCGCGGCGAGTAGCTGCCAGGTACGGAAAACCGTCCAGTAGTAGTTCCAGTGCAGCGACTCCGGCTTGACCGCCGCTTCAAAGGTTCGGGTCGGCCAGCCGAACCACGAGGCCGTGAGCTCCTCGGTGATGGTCTCCACGTCTACAGCCCCGGCCCTGCCACACAGTTCTCGCAGTTGCCGCGGGTCGAACGTGTGGATATCGACCACGGCCTCCAGCAGAGCAGCCCGGGAGGACTCCTCCAGCTCGGCCTTCTCGCGGGCGAATCTTGCCTTGAACGGCGGCAGTTGGGTCACCCGGCTCGTCGCCCACCAGGTGGCCCGCGACAGCAATCGGGCCACGACGTCACCCTTGGCCGTCGGCTCGCCGGCGAACACGAAACGGCCGCCCGGGCGCAGCACCCGGATGACTTCGGCCATCGCCAGCTCCAGGTCGGGGATGTGGTGCAGCACCGCGTGCCCCACGACAAGGTCGAACGAGTCATCGGGGAAGGGCAGCGATTCCGCGTCGGCGACCCGACCTTCCACCTCGAACCCGAGTCCGGCCGCGTTGCGCTGCGCCACCTCGACCATGCCCGGCGAGATGTCGGTGACCGCCCCGCGGGTCATGACTCCGGCCTGGATCAGGTTGAGCAGGAAGAAGCCGGTACCGCAGCCGAGCTCCAGCGCCCGACCGTAAGGCCACTCGGCATCACCGGCCACCGCCCGGAATCTGTCCGACGCGTAGGTGATGCAGCGTTCGTCGTAGGAGATGGACCATTTCTCGTCATAGGTGCCCGCCTCCCAATCGTGGTACAGCACATTGGCGAGTTTGGGGTCCTTGAAAGCTGCCTTGACCTCTTCGGCGGTCGCGTTGGGGTTGGCCTTCGCCCGCATTCCCTGGGTGGCCATATCCTCATCGGCCAGGTTCTGGCCCGCGGGTTCGAGACTCACGTCGGCTACCGCCCGACGAAATCGGCCTTGCCAGGGCCGTGCTCGAGGAAGGACGTCATGCCGATCTCGCGGTCTTCGGTGGCGAACAGCGAGGCGAAATTGACCCGTTCGAGCTCCAGCCCGTTCGCGAGGTCGGTCTCGATGCCGTGGTCGATGGCCGACAGCGCGGCCTGCTGTGCCAGCGCCGCACCCTTCGCCAATTGCGAGGCCAGCGCGATCGCTTCGTCGTATACCTCATCCGGCCCGACCACCCGATCCACCAATCCGATGGCCTTAGCCTCGTCGGCACCCACGAACCGCCCCGTGAGGATCAGATCCTTGGCGCGGGATGGTCCCACAAGTCGTGGCAACCGTTGGGTACCACCCGCCCCAGGGATGATGCCCAACAGGATCTCTGGCAGGCCCAACTTGGCGTTATCGCCGCATACGCGGAGATCGCAGGCCAGTGCCAGCTCGAGCCCGCCGCCGAGCGCATACCCGGTGATGGCTGCGATCGTGGGCTTGTGGATGTCGGCAACGGCTGTGAAGGAGTCCTGCAGCCGCCGACTGCGCGCCACCATCGTCTGGTAGTCCCAACCGGACATCTCCTTGACGTCGGCACCGGCGGCGAAGACCTTCGGGCCGCCGTAGACCACAACCACGCGAACGTCCGACCGCTCCCCCACCTCGACCGCGGCCTCGGCCAATCCTGCCTGGACCTCAGTATCGAGGGCGTTCATGGGCGGACGATCCACGCGAATGGTCGCCACCCCTGCGGAGACATCGAGTTCGACGACGCTCAACTTGTCCTCCTGCGGACTCGCTAGGGTCACTGTGTGACAGTCGTGCATCCTGCACGCCTGTCTGGGAAGGTTAGTTCGCGGTGCTGTCGAGCGCGGCAGGCACCCCATTCAGGAGTGAGATGGCCACGAGCGAGATACCACCGGACCTGACTGTCGCATGGCCCGGCGCTATGGAGCCGCTGGGCGTGACGTTGGTCGAAGGCGGCGCCAATGTGGCTCTGTGGGCGCAGGATGCGGACGCGGTCGATCTCTGCCTGCTCGACGACGACGGCAGCGAGCGGCGGGTCCGACTGGGCGAGCAGACCTTCCACGTGTTCCACGGGTTCATCCCTGGCATGCAACACGGCCAGCGCTATGGGTTCCGGGTCCATGGCCGCTGGGATCCCGGGGCCGGGCTTCGATTCAACCCGTCGCAGCTCCTGGTGGACCCCTACGCGCGCGCCATCGACGGACACCTCATCATCAATCCGGCCATCTTCGCCAGCGAACCCGGCGACGACCTGACGATGAACGGCGAGGACTCGGCCCCGTTCGTGCCGCACTCGGTGGCCGTCGACCCGTCCTTCGACTGGGAGGGCGACGAACATCCCCGCCTTTCTTGGGGCCATACCGTGATCTACGAGACCCACGTGAAGGGCTTCACCAAACTCCATCCGGACATCCCCGAACACCTGCGGGGCACCTACGCGGGCCTCGCCCATCCGGCCTCGATCGCCCATCTCAAGAGGTTGGGCGTCAGCGCCGTGGAGTTGCTGCCGATCCACGAGTTCGCCAGTGAGACCCATCTGCTGGAAGTTGGTCTCAGCAACTACTGGGGATACAACTCCCTCGCCTATCTGGCCCCGCATGGTGCCTACTCGTCCAGCGGTAGCAGGGGCCAGCAGGTCAACGAGTTCAAGCAGATGGTGAAAGAGCTGCATCGCAACGGCCTGGAGGTGATCCTCGACGTGGTCTACAACCACACCTGCGAGGGCAACCAGATGGGCCCGACGCTGTCCTGGCGGGGAATCGACAACCGCGGCTACTACCGCCTCAGCCCAGAGGACCCCCGCTACTACACCGACTACACCGGCTGCGGCAACACGCTGAACGTGGTCCAGCCCCACGTGATCCGACTGATCATGGACTCACTGCGGTACTTCGTCGAGGAGTGCCATGTCGACGGCTTCCGGTTCGATCTGGCTTCTGCGTTGGCCCGTTCGTTTCACGACGTCGACATGCTCGGCAGCTTCATGACCACGATCGCGCAGGACCCGGTCCTGCGGGAGGTCAAACTGATCGCAGAGCCGTGGGATGTCGGTCCGGGCGGGTACCAAGTCGGCGAGTTCCCCCCGCAGTGGACGGAATGGAACGGCAAGTACCGCGACTGCATGCGTGACTTCTGGCGTGGCGAGGCCGGCGTGGGCGAGCTGGGTTGGCGTCTCACGGGTTCGGCCGACCTGTACACCTCTGAGGGCCGCAGACCGTACGCGTCGATCAACTTCATCACCGCCCACGACGGCTTCACGATGCACGATCTCGTCGCCTACAACGACAAGCACAACGAGGCCAACCTCGAGGACAACCGGGACGGCACCAACGACAACCGGTCGTGGAACAGCGGCGCCGAAGGGCCGACCGACGACGAGGCGGTGCTCGATCTGCGCGGTCGGCGGCTACGCTCCATGCTCGCCACCCTCATCCTGTCCACCGGGGTGCCGATGATCCTGGCCGGTGACGAGTTCGGCCGCAGCCAGGGCGGCAACAACAACGCCTACTGTCAGGACAACGAGATCTCGTGGATCGACTGGGACCTGACTGACTGGCAGCGCGAGTTGTTGGACTTCAGCACGACGGTGCTCGCCCTGCGGCGCGATCACCGCACCCTTCGCCAGCGGTTCTTCTTCGCCGGTCGGGCTCCAGAACCGGGCGACCCCGAAGATCTCGCTTGGTTCTCACCTTCGGGTGCCCCGATGACCGGCCACGAGTGGAACGACGGCAGCACCCGATGCATCGGGATGTACCTGTCCGGCGAGTTGAAGGGGCGAACCCCCGACGGCAAGCCCCATACCGACAGCCCCTTCCTGTTGATGCTCAATGCCACCGAGCAGGAGGTCGACTTCCACCTTCCCGGGCATCCCTACGGCGAGGTCTACTCGGTGGTCCTCGACACCGGGCAGTCCACGCAGGGTGAATCGCGCTCGTACCACAGTCACGAGCCGGTGAAGGTGGGCGGTTTCTGCCTCGTCGTCGCAGTTGTGGAGAACACATGACCGAGAACCCGCCCGGCTCGGGCGCCCCGACTGCCGCCGGTGAACGCTACTGGAAAGCGCTGGATTCCGAGAGCCTGAAGGTCCCCGACGTGCTCAGTGGTCGGTTCCCGATCATGGATGTCGCACCTGCGGTGGAATCCGGTAGACGGCCGGCCAAAGCTGCGGTGGGCGAGTCCATACCGGTGTCGGCGACCGTCATCCGAGAGGGGCACGATGCGCTCGCGGTCGAGTTGATCCCGGTTCGACCCGACGGATCACATGCGGTCCCGATCCGGATGGTGGATCAGGGACAGAGCAGCGACCGCTGGTTGGCCCATATTCGACCGGACGAGCCGGGGATGTGGACGTTCATCATCTCCGCTTGGTCGGATCCCTACATGACGTGGGTTCACCGCGCCGAAATCAAGGTGCCTGCGGGTGTCGATGTCGAGTTGGAGCTCGAGGAGGGCGCCAGAGTTCTCGAGCGGGCGCTGTCCGGAGTGCCGCCCGAGGCACAGGACTCCATGCGGGCGGGCATCGCGGCTCTGCGAAACGCCGAACTTCCCGAGGAGGCCCGGTTGGCGGCCGGCACCGGCCGCAAGGTGAGGGAGACCGTCGAGCGCTACCCGCTGCGCGACCTTGTTACCCACTGCGGCCCGTGGCCGCTGTTCGTCGACCGTCGGCGTGCCCTGTACGGCTCCTGGTACGAGTTCTTCCCCCGGTCGATCGGTGCCACCGCCACATCATCGGGCACCTTCGCCGAAGCCACCAAGCGCCTAGACGCGATAGCCGCCATGGGTTTCGATGTCGTGTACCTCCCGCCCATCCATCCGATCGGCACGATCAACCGCAAAGGCGCAAACAACACCCTCGAGCCGGGACCCAAGGATCCCGGCTCGCCCTGGGCGATCGGCTCGGCGCAAGGCGGGCACGACACGGTGCACCCCGATCTGGGAACCATCGCGGACTTCGATGTGTTCGTCGCTCGGAGTCGCGAGCTGGGCATGGAGGTCGCCCTGGATCTGGCGCTCCAAGTCGCGCCCGACCACCCGTGGGCGACCTCCGGCAAGAACTGGTTCTCGCAGCGCGCCGATGGCAGCATCGCGTACGCCGAGAACCCCCCGAAGAAGTACCAGGACATCTACCCCATGTGGTTCGACGGCGACCCGGACGGGCTCTACGAAGAAGTGCTGAGGGTGCTGTACCACTGGATGGATCACGATGTCCGCATCTTCCGGGTCGACAACCCGCACACCAAGCCGGTGCGTTTCTGGGATCGACTGCTGGCCGAGATCCGACGCACCGACCCCGACGTGCTCTTCCTGGCCGAGGCGTTCACCCGCCCGGCGATGATGCGGGCGTTGGCCGAGGTCGGATTCCAGCAGAGCTACAGCTATTTCACCTGGCGCAACGAGAAGTGGGAATTGGAGGAGTACCTGCGGTTCCTCTCCGGCGAAGCTGCCGCGTACATGCGACCGAACTTCTTCGTCAACACCCCCGACATCCTGCACGCGTACCTCCAGTACGGCGGCCGCGGCGCCTTCGCCATTCGCGCGACCCTGGCGTCGATGCTGGGCCCGACCTACGGGGTCTACTCCGGATTCGAACTGTTCGAACAGGTTGCCGTGCGCCCCGGTTCCGAGGAGTACCTCGATTCCGAGAAGTACGCCTACCGTCCGCGCGACTTCGCCGCTGCCGAAGCCCAAGGAGCGTCACTTGCTCCGTACATCACTGTGTTGAACGAGATCAGGCGTCGTCACCCCGCGCTGCAACAGATGCGCGACCTGACGTTCCATCAGATCGACTCCGACCAGATGATCGCGTTCTCCAAGCGGGACGGCGATGACGTCGTGATCGTGATCTGCACCCTGGACCCGTTCGGGGCACGTGAGGCGACCGTCACCTTGGACATGCCTGCACTGGGAATGGACTGGCACGATTCCTTCCGGGTGCGTGACGAGGTGGCGAACAACACCTTCGTCTGGAGCCAGCACAACTACGTTCGACTCGATCCACACGTCCAATGCGCCCACATCCTGCACGTCCGACGAGGAGCAGCCTGATGCCGCCAGCCAAGAAGACCTCGGGTGGATCACCGCCAGAGCTACTACCCGTGGATTACGCGGTGCTGGATGCCCTGGTCGAGGGCAAGCATGCGACTCCCCACGAGGTCCTCGGGCCCCATGAGCACGACGGCGGCGTGACGATCAGGGTGCTGCGCCCGGCCGCCACAACCGTCGAGGCGGTTGTCGATGGCGAACACCTCCCGCTGGTCCACGAGTACCGCGGCGTGTGGCAGACGGTGCTCGCCTCGCCAGAGGTGCCCGATTACCGACTGTCGGTGTCCTACGGCGGGGATGCCCTGCCGGCTGATGATCCCTACCGCTTCCTGCCGACTTTGGGCGAGGTCGACCTGCACCTGATCACCGAGGGGCGCCACGAGCAACTCTGGAAGGTGATGGGGGCGCACACGCACGTCTACCAGTCGGTGAACGGGCCCATCCATGGCGTGTCCTTCGCTGTCTGGGCCCCTAACGCTCTGGGCGTCCGGGTGGTCGGCGATTTCAACTACTGGGACGGCACCGCGCATCCGATGCGCAGCATGGGCGCCTCCGGGGTGTGGGAACTGTTCGTACCCGAGATCGGCGAAGGCACCCGCTACAAGTTCGAGATTCTGGGTCGCGACAACATCCGCCGGCTCAAGGCCGATCCGTTCGCCGCCGCCACCGAGGTCCCGCCCGCCACCGCATCTGTGGTCTACACCTCGCGCTACGACTGGGGCGACCAGGAGTGGTTGAGCCGCCGGGCCGCGACGGACCCGCACAACGGCCCGATGAGCATCTACGAAGTGCATCTGGGCTCGTGGCGCCCCGGGTTGGACTACCGCCAGCTGGCCGACGAGCTGACGAATTACGTCGTCGGACAGGGATTCACCCACGTGGAGTTCCTGCCCGTCATGGAACATCCGTTCGGCGGCTCCTGGGGCTACCAGGTGACCTCCTACTACGCCCCGACCTCACGATTCGGGTCCCCGGACGACTTCCGATTCCTCGTCGATTCGCTGCACGAGGCCGGCATCGGGGTGTTCGTGGATTGGGTTCCCGCGCACTTTCCCAAGGACGACTTCGCACTTGCGCGTTTCGATGGCACCGCGCTCTACGAACACCCTGACCCCAGGCGCGGCGAGCACCCCGATTGGGGCACCTTCGTCTTCGACTTCGGACGTCGAGAGGTCCGCAACTTCCTGGTGGCCAACGCTGTCTACTGGTGTGAGGAGTTCCACGTCGACGGCCTTCGGGTCGACGCCGTCGCGTCGATGCTCTACCTGGACTACTCCCGCCGCGATGGCGAATGGACCCCCAACATCTATGGCGGGCGCGAGTACCTGGAAGCGGTGGACTTCCTGCAGGAGATGAATGCGACCGTGTACAAGCGGGTTCCTGGCGTCGTCACGATCGCCGAGGAGTCGACGTCTTGGCCGGGGGTCACCCGCCCCACCCACCTGGGCGGTCTCGGCTTCGGCCTCAAGTGGAACATGGGCTGGATGCACGATTCGCTCGGCTACGTAGCCCACGAACCGGTGTTCCGGCAGTACCACCACCACGAACTCACCTTCGCCATGGTGTACGCATGGAGTGAGAACTTCGTGTTGCCGCTGTCGCACGACGAAGTCGTCCACGGCAAAGGTTCCCTGCTGCGGAAGATGCCCGGTGATCGTTGGCAGCAACTGGCGACGCTCCGGGCCTACTTCGCCTACATGTGGGCCCACCCGGGCAAGCAACTCATTTTCATGGGCTGCGAGTTCGCCCAGGAATCGGAGTGGAGTGAAGGCCGCGGACTGGACTGGTGGCTACTAGACCATGCTGACCACCGAGGCGTGCTCGCCCTCGTCGGCGACATCAACCGCGCGTATACGGCCATGCCTCAGATGTGGCAGCGTGACAACTCACCTGGCGGTTTCGAGTGGATCGACGCCAACGATGCGGGCAACAACGTCTTCTCCTGGCTTCGGTGGAGCAATGACGGTCAGGTCATGGCCTGTGTCGCCAACTTCGCGGCAATCCCGCACCACGACTACCGGGTCGGGTTGCCCTTCGGTGGACGCTGGTCGGAAGTCGTCAACACCGATGCTGTCGAGTACGGCGGTTCCGGGGTCGGGAACCTGGGCGAGGTGTACGCCTGGCAGGACCCGTGGCACGGACGTCCAGCCTCCGCCACCATCAACATTCCTCCGCTGGGCACCTTGTGGCTGCGCTACGAGGGCGAGGAGTAGCGGCCCGCTTCGCGCGGTCAAGCCCCGGCCGTTCCGGCGGGCGCGGCAACTCCCATGCAACGCGTCGGACTGCTCCCATTTGTGAAACAAGACTTGCACGTAATTGGGGAGCGAACGGTAGCGCTCAGCGAGCGTGGCGCTACCCACGGTGGCTACGTTCGAAACATGATGCACACCCGGGGGCGTGTCGTTGCCTCGATAGCCGTCATCCTGTCCGTACTCTTCGGCTTCTCCTTCGCCAGCGCCGCAATCGCGGCGCCCGTGACGGCCGCGGCACCTGGTGTGGCAGCGCCTGCGGCAGCGGTGTCTCCCGCGCAGTCTGACTTCACGACGAGGTTCGACACGAACGCGGCCGGGGATATCAAGATCATCGGCAATACGTTGATGTCGTGCCAGAGCAGTTCCTCGGGCTGTGCCCAGGCCCGAGCTGCAGCCGGCAACAAGCTGAACAACAACGACTGGACGATGCAGTGGATCAACGATGCCGGCGGTGCGACGAACTCGTCATCGGCTGATTTGACGATCCCGGCTGGGGCGCCTGTGCTGTTCGCGGGTTTGTATTGGAGTTCCGGTGACGGCAGCAGCAACAAGGGTTCGGTTCCGGCTGGCGCGAACGTGATCCGGTTCAAGGTGCCCGGCGGGAACTACCAAAACGTGACCGCGTCGACCGTGTACGACGACTCGGCCAAGGAATGGACCTATTCGGCGTTCGCGAACGTGACGTCGCTGGTGAATGCCCACAAGTCGGGCACCTACAGCGTTGCCGACATCAAGGGCCAGGTGGGCGACAAGAACCTGTTCGCAGGCTGGTCACTCATCATCGCTTATGCGGACTCGAACGAGCCGGTGCGGGCGTTGACAGTGTTCGACGGCCTGAAGTCGGTCAGTTCCAGTAACAACGTGACCATCAACGTGTCTGGCTTCAAAACCCCGCCCACCGGTCCGGTGCGCACGACGCTGGGGATGGTCGCCGGCGAGGGCGACCTGGGACTCACCGGTGACCAATTCCAGCTACGCAGTCCCTCAAACGTGTACGAGTCGTTGGGTGATACGCAGCGCCCGACGACGAACTTCTTCAACTCGACGATCACGGAGAACAACGGCCAGTTCACGGCGAAGTCGCCGAACTTCAAGAACCAACTGGGTTACGACGCCGGCGAGATCGACGCCACCGGCAAGATCGCGAACAACGCCACGTCCGCCAGCTTCAAGGCTACCTCCACCGGGGACATCTACTTCCCGACCGCCTTGACTTTCGCCACCGAACTGTTCTCGCCTCGCTATGACGCTCAGAAGTCGGTCACCGATATCAATGGCCAGCACGCGCTACCCAATGACGTCCTGCAGTACAACCTCGCGCTGAAGAACGACACCACGGCCGAGACCGGAGATGTCTCCAGCAACACCGTGATCACCGACCGGTTCCCGGACGCGGCCACTTACATTCCGGGCACCCTGAAGGTCAATGGCAGCCCGGTGCCCGACTCTGGCGGCGTGGCGACAATCTCGGGTCAGAACCTCACCGTACGGGTGGGTACGGGTGCGGACGCAACGAAGGGCGGTGAGCTCGCGGTCGGGGCCAGCGTCACCGTCAGCTACCAGTTGCGGATCAACGCCGGTACCACGTCCGGCACGGTGCTGACCAACCAGTTCGACGTCAACGGCAGCGCGAAGACGGCAGGGTTCCCGGTGACCGGTACGTCGAACGAGACGCGCATCGAGGTCGCGAACCTTTCAGCCGACCTCAGCATCGTCAAGACCCCCGCTGCCAACCCGATCATCGCCGGCGGGGTCGCCACCTACAACTTGGCGGTTGCCAACGCCGGGCCCGATCCTTCTGGCCAAGTCACCGTTCAGGACACGATCGAGGCGCCGTCGACCTTCGTTTCCGCCTCCGGCACCGGCTGGTCCTGCACGTTCGCCAGCCCGAAGTTGATCTGCACCCGCCCCAACCTCACCGCCGGCGAGGCGGCTCCACCGATCGCGGTGCACGTCGCCGTCCCCGCCGCCACCGGCAGCGGCGTGATCCAGTCCAACACCGCGACCGTGGGCGGATTCGTCCCCGACCCGGATCCGAACAACAACACGTCGACATCGAACGTCACGGTTGACAGGTCCGCCGACCTGGTGATGAACAAGACCCATCAGGCGACAAACGCGGATGGCTCGGTGGATGCCGGTTCCCTGCTGAAATGGACCCTGGATGTCACCAACAAGGGTCCGTCCGAGTCCACCGGCGCCCGAGTGACCGACACCCTGCCGGCAGGTCTGACGATCAATACGCTGGACGCGGCGGCAGCCTGGGATTGTTCAGCGGGCACTACGGCCAAGGTGGACTGCACCTATACCGTCGATTTGAAGCCCGGAGCGTCGGCTCCGCCGATCCGCGTCACCACCGCCATCCCTGACGACTTCGCCACTCAGGAGGTGACCAACACCGCCAACGTGACCGGGGTGGAACCCGACCCGGTTCCGGACAACAACACCAAGGATGACCCGACCAAGATCCGCCTTGCGGTCGACATCGTCGAAAGCATCTACTCCCAGGGCAGCACCAACCCCGGCAGCAGCCCGAGGATCTTCGTCCCGGCGACAAATGCCGGTCCGGGTTCCATCGATGCCGGAACGCTCGTGACCCAGACCATCACGCTGCCGGCAGGACTGACCTACAGCGGCAACGCCAACCCGGGGTGGACCTGTTCCGCTGCGTTCCCCACCGTCACGTGCACCCAGACCCTCGGCGCTGAGGTTGGGCCGAGCGGGAGCCTCCCCGACCTCAGCTTCGACGTGACCATCGATCCCTTAGTCACCCCTCCGGTAAACCTGCCGATCAGCGCCACGGTGACACTCCCGCCCTCGGTGCACGAGATTGAGACCGGCAACAACACGGCAGACACCGTGATCAGCGTGCAGCAGACCCATATCGATCTGGTTCTGACGACCAGCAGTTCCGTGTCGCTGGTCCCAGGCGGGCCGACTCAGACGGCGATCTTCACCCCCGCTCTGAGCCCCACCAGTCCCCAAAGCGCCAACGGGCCTTATCAGGTGGTACTCACGAAGCCCACCGATGTCGACGTTGCGACCCATGCCGGCAGCGCCTGGTCCTGCGTCACCGCAGCTCCGATCATCACCTGCTCGTTGCCGGCGCAACTGGTCAACCCCGGCGTGATCCTCCCTCTCCTGGTGCTTGACCTGTCCACGGGCCCGTCGACGGGAGCCGGCTTTGCCACACTGCCCGGTGTCATCAACTCGACGAATCCCAACGAGGCTGACATCCATCCGTCGAACAACGCCGACCTGGTTCCGATCACGATCAGCCCGAGCGCGGCGCTGGAGGTGACGAAGACACCCAACCCCACAGACGTCATCGCCGGCGAAACCACCACCTACACGCTTACCGTGAAGAACAACGGCCCCTCCGCCTCCAACGGCGTCATCCTTCGCGACGATCTGGGCAGTGTCGGACTGTCCATTGAAGACGTCACTCCGGTGCCCGCCAGCGGCTGGACCTGCTCCTCAAACGCTGCGGTTGTTCAGTGCTCCTCCAGTATCCCAGTGGCACCAGGCGACAGCCGTTCGGTGAACGTCGTAGCCCGCACCGATCCCGGGACGGTCCCATGGGGCACCTCGATCGTGAACACGGCAACGGCCACCCAGACCACACCTGGCGAAGGTGGTACCGCTGACGGCACGATCACCGTGCACCCGTTCGCCCAACTGCATACGGTCAAGACGCTGCAGGGCCAGATCCCGGTGGTGAAGGGCGCGAAGGTCGCCACTCCCCCCGGCGGACTGATCGCCGGCAGGACCGTCGTCTACCGGATCGATGTGACCAACCAGGGGCCCTCGGCCGCGCAGAACATCACCATGTCAGACACCTTGCCCGCCGAGTTGACCTACGTGACCGCCGTGGGCGACGGGTGGACGTGCTCGTTGGCGATCTCGACGCCCAAATGCTTCAGTTCCGCGATCCTGCCGCCGGGGGGTTCGGCACCGCCGATCTTCCTGACCGCTTTCCTCGATCCCGGCGCCACGGGCCAGGTGACCAACTCGGCCACCACGGTGCCGCCAGCTGGAACCGGTGACGGCGACACCGGCACCGATACCCAGGAAGTTCAGTCGTTGCTGGATCTGGACATCGCCCACAGCGGCCCGGGGGTCGTGAACGGCGGCAGCGACTGGTTCACCTCGGTGTCGGTTCGGAACAACGGTCCGTCCAATGATCCCGGCCCGATCGACGTGGTGATCGACCAGACCGGCGGCACGCCGAAGTCGGCAACCGGAAGCGGCTGGTCGTGCACGGTCAACGGTCAACAGCTCCGATGCCGGCACGCCGGCGGTGTGGCGGCCGGTGAGACCCTGCCCACCATCACCGTGACAACCGGTACCTCACCCACCGGAACGCAGGTGAACTCGGAAGCTCGGGTCACCGGCACCGTGAGCGAGATCGACTACACCAACAATCGGTCGAGTACGTCGGCGACGATCCTCAACACCGCCGATCTGCACGTCACCAAGGTGGTCAACGCCCCGATCGTCCAACCGGGCGCCACGATCACCTTCACCATCCGGGCGCTCAACAAGGGACCCGGCGCCGCCACCGCGGTGCAAGTCGTGGACACCCTGCCGACCGGCTTCACCTTCGTCCCCAAGGGCAGCGACCCCCGGTGCAACCTTGAACCGGGCAAACTGTCCTGCTTTGCCGAAGCCGTTCTGCAGAGCGGTCAGTCGACGAGTTGGCGGGTCAACGTCAAGGTGCCCCTCACCGCCAAGGGCGTCTACACCAACCGGGCCGTCGGCTCGTCGCCGGAACGGGATCCCAACCCGCACAACAACACCGGCACGGCGCAGGTGACCGTCCAGATCCCGCAGGTACCGCTGATCAAGCCGCCGACGACCATCCGCCCAGGTCTGACCCCGTTGTACCCGGGCCCGGTGCCCACCAATGCGGGACAGAACGCCAGTGTCGCGGTGACCTGCGCTCCGGTGGCGCGCGGTGACCTACGACCACTGTGCCGCATCGTCCGAGGGGCCAATGGTTCGTACTCGTTGTATGTGCGCACGACGACCCCACTGATCGTGCGGATCGTGGTCACAGCGCCGGCGAAACCGCCGTACACCGCGATGCAGGTCGTATACACCTACCGAGTCGGCTAGCTCCGAGCCGGGACGTAGGTGACCCTCAACGTCCCGGCTCCGGAAGAACCCATCAGCTCAAGGAGCGTGGCGTCCGTACTCGTGTCAGGGTGCTCCAACTACCCTTGACCCGTGGCACACAGGACTCCCCTGCGCACCCGCGCGGCTGTCGTCGCGGGCAAGGCCGCCGGCGCGGTGTCACGCGCGGCCGGCAAGGGCGAAGGATTGATCATCGGTGGCAAGGTCATCAGCCGCCTGTCGCCGAACGCCATGCGTGACCTCGCCGCCGACCGGGTGGCTGCGATCGTCTCGGCCACCAACGGCAAGACCTCCACGACCAGGCTGCTGGCAATGGCCGTCTCCCAAACGGGCCCGATTGTGACGCAGGCGACCGGCGCCAACATGACCGACGGCGTACTCACCGCGCTGGCCTTCGGAGACCCAACCGGCCAGGCCGTGCTGGAGGTGGATGAGGCGTACCTTCCCCACCTGTTCCAGTCGACCGCCCCGCAGGCTCTGCTGCTCGGCAACCTCAGCCGCGATCAGCTCGACCGGATGAACGAAGTCGCCATGGTCGCGCGTAAGTGGCGCAGCATGCTCACGCACACGCCGAGCCGCACTACTGTTGTGGCCAATGCCGACGACCCCATGATCGTGTGGGCGGCCCGGGAGGCCCCGCGGGTGATCTGGGTGGCAGCTGGCCAGGGCTGGACCTCCGATGCCTCGGTCTGCCTGGTGTGCGGA
Source organism: uncultured Actinomycetes bacterium (assembly GCA_964556255.1). Taxonomy (GTDB): domain Bacteria; phylum Actinomycetota; class Actinomycetes; order S36-B12; family UBA10799; genus JACJWR01. The sequence goes on along the minus strand of CAZKVQ010000006.1, from coordinate 27,120 downwards.
GGCCTGATGAGGTTCGAGCCAGATACCTGGATGTGCACGAACTGCGATTTCGCCCGCCCGACCCCGAGTTGGTCGTTGGTCGAGAGAGACACCGCCACTGGAGCACTTGGGCCGGCGGGCTTCTTCGACCTGTCCTCCTTGCAGTTGCCCGGACGCTTCAACAAGGCGAACGCGACCCTGGCCCTTGCCGCCGCCACCGATGTTCTGGGGCTCGACCCCACCGAATCGGTGCGTCGGATGTCCCAAGTGACGAGCGTCTCGGGCCGGTACGAAGTGCGCGACATCGGCGCCCTGAAGGTGCGACTACTGCTCGCGA
>CAZKVQ010000006.1:22279-26794 GCA_964556255.1 uncultured Actinomycetes bacterium | reverse complement strand
GCTGGACCGAGCTGCTCTCCGTCATGCCGCCCGCGCCCACTCCGGTAATAATCACCATCAACGCCAACGACGCCGACGGTCGAGATCCGTCATGGCTGTGGGACGTCCCGTTCGAGCGGCTTGGGGAACGGACGGTGATCGCCTCCGGCGATCGCCGCCTGGACCTCGCGGTGAGACTCGCCCACGCCGGGGTCGATCATGTCGTCCTCGAGGATCCCTACGATCGACGCGCCGAACTGCCCGAGGCAGCGCGTTCCTTGGACGTCATCGACTGCGCCGCGACCTACACGGCGTTCTTCGGACTGCGCACCAGAGGCGATGCTCGAACCTCCCCCAGCACCCGGCGGTCACCATGACGGTATGCATCGTTTCCATCTATGCCACCCTGCTGGGCACATACGGCGACGCCGGCAACGTACAAGCCCTGCGCCACCAAGCGCGACTTCGAGGCATTGATGTCGATGTCGTCGAAGTGGCTGCGGGCGAACCGATCCCGGTATCGGGTGACCTCTACGTGCTCGGGGGTGGCGAGGACACCGCCCAGACCGCGGCCGCACGGGCGATCAGGGAAGATGGCTCCCTCCACACAGCCGTGGACAACGGGGCCGCTGTGCTGGCAGTCTGCGCGGGATACCAACTCCTCGGTGAGTACTTCCCCGACGGCCAAGGTCAGCCTGCCCCCGGCCTCGATCTGATCGATATCAGGACTGATCGACTGCCGACACGCGCCGTGGGCGAACTTGCCGCCGACCCAGTGTCGCTGGACCTACCTCGGCTCTCCGGGTACGAGAACCACGGCGGCGCCACCCATCGAGGGCCGGACGTCGCCCCGCTGGCCAGGGTCCTCGCCGGTGTGGGAAACGGCGACGGTACCGAGGGTGCCGTCTCGGGCCACATCGTGGGCACCTACCTGCATGGACCCGGCCTGGCGCGCAACCCCCGGCTGGCCGACACGCTCCTCGGGTGGTGCATCGGGGAGGACCTGCCGGCACTGGAGCAGCCGGAGGTCGACGCCTTGCGGGAAGAACGCCTGCGGACAGTGCTAGGCGAACGCTGGAACTCCTGAATCTCACTATTCATGCGGTGATCGCCGGGATGAGGCGTGCGTCCTCAATGTCGATGATCCGCGTCCAACTGACGGCATCGACGAACCGGGAATCGTGACTGACGACGACGAGGGCTCCCGGGTAGGCCATGAGCGCCGACTGCAGGGCCTCGATGGCGCTGATGTCGCAGTGATTCGTAGGTTCGTCCAGGACCAGCAGATCGTCCTGGGAGACCGTGAGCACAGACAGCATCACCCGGGTGCGTTCCCCCTCAGACAGGGATCCCCAAGGCCGCAGTGCTTCGTCGACCGTGATGCCGAACTTCGCCAGCAGCGTGCGACTTTCCTCTTCGGTGAGCCCGGTCCGGTCACGCACGGCTGCCACAGCGGACCTGTCCTGGTCGGTCGTCAGGGAACTTCTCAGCTGATCCACCACACCCATCTGGACTCCGACTCCCGTTCCACGAGTGCCAGCGCGTAGCGACAGGTCCCCTGTGACCATCCTGAGCAGGGTTGACTTCCCCGACCCGTTGGGTCCGCGCAGCAGCACTCGGTCACCCCGGTGAATTGTGAGGCTGACCGGTGCCAACGGGAAACCCGGCTGATCGCCCACCGCATCCCGCAGCGTCACCAACGCGTCGGCTGCGCTCGTGCCGCCCGCTAAGTCCAGCCGCAACTGCCACTGCCGGCGCGGCTGACGTACCTCTGCCATCGAATCCAGCGCGCGCTCCAAGCGGCCGGCGCGCGACCCACCTCCGGTGGCCCCGTCGCGCATCCGGTCGCGGGTGACCTTGTCCACGCGTCCGGAGCGATAGGCACGGTCGGCGTGCCGCGCGCCCCGTCCCGCCGACTCTCGGGCGTGCTGCGCTTGGGCGGCCAGGTCGGCGCGCCGCTCCTCGTAGCGTTGATAGTCCTCCTCGGCGTGCGCCCGGGCACGCGACCGTTCGACCACCCAGGCGTCGTAGCCACCGTGGAAGAACTCCACCCGCTCCAAGGCGGAGTCGAACTCGAGAATCCCCGTACAGACGTCGGCCAGGAACTGCCGGTCATGGCTCACTACCGCAATCGCCGACGATGAATTCGTTACGAATGCCCGGAGCCAGGCCAGGCCGGCACGGTCCAGATCGTTGGTCGGTTCGTCCAGGAGAAGCACGTCGTAGGAGCTGAGCAGGATCCCCGCGAGACCCAACCTCGCGGCCTCCCCTCCGGATAGGGTGTCGGAACCTCGATCCAGGTCTACGGCCAGACCGATGTCCGCCAGCACCCGTTACGCCCGCTGCTCCAGGTAGGCGCCTCCCAGGGATTACCAACGGGCCAGGGAGTCGACGTAGGCCCCCTCCGGGCCGCCCTCGGCCAGCGATCGGGCGGCGGACTCCAGTTCCGCCTGAGCCTGCGCGACCCCGGTTCGGGTACTCAGGACCTGCCACACCGTGGTGCCGGGGGGACAGTCCTGACTGCGCAATTGCGGCAGGTAGCCGATCGCCGCCGTGCTGGGCGAGACGATGACGCCACCGTCGGTCGGCGGCTGAAGCCCCGCCAGCACCTGGAGCAGGGTCGACTTCCCGCAGCCGTTGTCCCCCACGACACCGATTCGGTCACCCGGACCGAGGTCGACGTCGATCCCGCTGGCGAGAATTCGAGAGCCCGCGGCGATAGTGAGGCCTTCGGTGCGCATCGAGGCGGTCATGGTCTCGAAAGCGCCACGGATTGGACAGGGTTACGGACTCGACAGGCGGCGGATGCCGTCAGAAGAGAGCAGCTGCGAGGTCCCGTCGGGCCTTCTGGACCCCGGGGTCATCATGCGGGGCCAATTCGAACAGTTCGATCAGCGCGGCCCGCGCCCGGTCTCGATCATCGCCACCCGCCAGCCGGACAGCCTGGATGAGCCTGGCGTAGCCACGCTCGGCGTCACCATTGGCCAGATCGACATCGGCCGCCGGGATGGCCTTGTCCACGTTGCCGGGATCCTCGTCGCTCGCCTGCACCACAGCGGTGAAATCGAGCCCGTCGACACGCCGCTGCAACCGGACCAGCAGGGTTCCCGCCTTTGCATCCGCGTCTGCGGGGTTGTCCGCGAGGATCTGCGCGTACACCGACTCGGCCGCGTCCCAGTCCCCTTCGGCGATCGCGTCGGCAGCAGCGTCGAGCCGCTCGTCCCCGTCGTCCTCCGCGGCAGTCGCAGGTTCGTCCACTGGGGCCTCGGGCGCTCCACCGACAGTGCCGGCGACACCATTGTCGGCGGCGACTTTCAGCAACTCGTCGATGAACTGTCGGGCCTGGGCCAGCGGAACGGCACCCTGGAACAGCGGGATCGGCTGAGCCTTGACCACGGCGAAGACGCTGGGGATGCTCTGCACCTGGAAGGCCTCGGCGATCTGGGGCTCAGCATCGACGTCGACCTTCGCGAGCAGGAAACGCCCCGCATACTCGTCGGCCAGTTGCTCCAGCACTGGGGTGAGCTGCTTGCACGGGCCGCACCAGTCCGCCCAGAGGTCCAGCACTACCGGAACGTTCAGCGATTGCTCGAGCACCTTGCTCTGGAACTCTGCCGTCGTTACATCGATGACGTAGCTGGGAGCTCCCGAGGCCGCCCTGGCCGCACTGGCGGCCTTGGCCTCACGCGCTTTGGCAAGGGCACCGAGATCGACCGCCCCGCGGAGGGCGGTGGGATTGATGCCACCGGTGGGAGGACGTGAAGGAGAACTCATGGTGGCCATTCTGACACCAGTAGCCGCGGCTTCAACTCCGCGGTCCGCAGAACGGATGTTCGCCAATCGTCCGGGCTTGGCGCAGTACCATTACCGGCCGTCGAACGCCGCCAGCGTAGAACCTCGACCTCAGATCCGAGCTGGCTCCCGGTACTCTCCCCAGACCTCGCGCAGGGCTCCGCAAATCTCGCCGAGGGTCGCCTCATGCCGGGCCGCCTCGATCATGAAGGGCACCAGGTTGGCATCGGTGGCCGCGGCCTCGACCATTGCACGCAACGCGAGCTCCACGGCAATTTCGTCCCGAGCGAGCCGCCTGACCGCCAACTCCGCGACCTGCGCGCGCTCGACCTCGTGGCTGATCCGAAGGATCTCCAGCGGCGATTCGATGGCGTCATCGTGGATGGTGACCCCGACCTGGTGCTTGCGACCGTCTTCCACCGCCAATTGGTACTGGTAGGCGGACTCCGCGATCTCGCCGGTGAACCAGCCATCGTCGATACCGTGCAGCAGGCCCGCGGTGACGGCACCGATCGGGTGCGGGTTGTCCTCGGTGGAGCCACCCATCTTAATGATCTTCGCGAAGATCGCTTCGGCCTCCGCCTCGATGCGGTCCGTCAGCGCCTCGATGTACCAGGAACCGCCCAACGGGTCGGCCACGTTGGTGACGCCCGTCTCGGCCATGATCACCTGCTGGGTGCGTAGGGCGATCTCGGCGGCCTTTGCGGACGGCAGCGCGAGGACCTCATCGAGGGCGTTGGTGTG
>CAZKVQ010000006.1:0-22269 GCA_964556255.1 uncultured Actinomycetes bacterium | reverse complement strand
CGCCCGCCAACGCCTCGATGGCCGTGCGGACGATGTTGTTGTCCGGCTGTGGAGCGGTTAACGAAACGCCGGCCGTCTGGGTGTGGAAGCGCAGCCACATCGCCCGCTCGTCGGTCGCGCCGTAGACGTCGCGCAGCCAGCGCGCCCAGATGCGCCGGGCGGCACGGAACTTCGCGATCTCCTCGAAGAAGTCGATGTGGGCGTCGAAGAAGAAGGACAATCCGGGCGCGAAACTGTTGATGTCCAGGCCTCGTGACAGGCCCAACTCGACGTAACCGAATCCGTCAGCAAGGGTGAAGGCCAGCTCCTGAGCGGCGGTCGCACCGGCCTCGCGAATGTGGTAGCCGGAGACGCTCAGGGGCTTGTATCGCGGCATCTCGGCATTGGTGTACTCCATCAGGTCACCGATGAGGCGGAGGTGGGGCTCCGCCGGGAAGATCCACTCCTTCTGGGCGATGTACTCCTTGAAGATGTCCGTCTGCAGAGTGCCGTCCAACTGCGCCGGCGAGAATCCCTGCCGTTCCGCGGCCACCACATACATGCAGAAGATCGGCACCGCGGGACCGGAGATCGTCATCGACGTAGTGGTGTCGCCCAGCGGGATGCCCTCGAAGAGCACGTCCATGTCCGCCGCCGAGTCAATCGCGACACCACAGTGGCCGACCTCTCCCAGGGCCAGTTCCTCATCTGAGTCACGCCCCATCAGGGTCGGCATGTCAAAGGCCACCGAGAGCCCCCCACCGCCGCTGGCCAGAATCATCCGGTACCGCTCGTTGGTCTGTTGCGCATTGCCGAAGCCGGCGAACTGCCGAATCGTCCAGGTTCGACCCCGGTAACCAGCGGGGTACAAGCCGCGCGTGAACGGGTACTCGCCCGGCCAGCCGATGCGCTCGAAGCCTGGGTAATCGGTGTCGGCCGGCGGACCGTATACCGGGTCCACCTCCATGCCGCTCAGGGTGGTGAAATCGGCTTGCCGAACCTGGCCCTTGGCGCGCGAAGCCTCATAGCGCTCCTGCCAGCGCTGACGACCCGCGTCGATCTCTGCAGCGTCCATTGTGGCCCTACCTTAGCGGCTAGTCGATCAAGCCCGCGGCCGCCAGTAGCTCATCTGCAGCCGAGTACGGATCCGTCAAGCCGCCCGCCACCCGCAACGACAGATCGGCCAGCAATGCCTTGTCCGCCACCAACCGCCGGCGGAGTTGCGTGTCGGCGATGGCTTCCACCTCATCGGCAGCGCGCCGCTGCCGACGTTGCAGCCCCGCACCGCTGTCGCGTGCCCACCGTTCATGCTTACCGATCTCTTCGACCAGTTCCTCGACTCCGTCACCACGCGAGGCCACGGTCTTCAGCACCGGCGGCCGCCAATCCCCCGCCTCTCGCTCGCTGAGCCGGATCATGTGGCGCAGTTCCCGCGCGGTGGCGTCAGCGCCGTCCCGGTCCGCCTTGTTGACCACGAAGATGTCGCCGATCTCCAGGATCCCCGCCTTGGCGGCCTGGATACCGTCGCCCATGCCCGGTGCAAGCAGCACCACGACGGTGTCTGCCACGCCGACGACCTCGACCTCCGACTGCCCGACGCCGACCGTCTCCAGCAGGATCACCTCGCAGCCAGCACCCTCCAACACCCGCAGCGCCTGCGGAGTGGACCAGGCGAGGCCGCCCAGGTGACCGCGGCTCGCCATCGAACGGATGTAGACGTCCGGGTCGAGGGCGTGGTCCTGCATCCGAACCCGGTCGCCGAGCAGGGCACCACCGGAGAACGGCGACGATGGATCCACGGCCAGGACGCCGACCCGCTTGCCCTCGGCGCGGTAGGCACTGACCAGGGCCGACGTCGTGGTCGACTTCCCAACCCCCGGGGAACCCGTCAGCCCGACAATGTGGGCCTTGCCCGCGAAGGGCGCCAGCGCGGCACTCACCTCGCGCAGATGTCCCGAAGCGTCCTCAACGAGGGAGATCAGCCGCGCGACCGCGCGCGGATCGCCCCCTCGCGCTCGTGAGACCAGATCGCCGACGTCGACCGATCGCACCATTAAGAACCTCCGTAGAGCCGTGCCGTGACATGTCAGTTCGGTCCCGGGCCGCACACGGCCCAGGCCTGACGACGGTTTACGGGTGCTAGGGAACCGTGATCAGCAGCGCGTCGCCCTGACCGCCACCACCGCAGAGTGCAGCAGCACCCAGGCCGCCGCCGCGACGCTTGAGCTCCAATGCCAGCGACAGCACGATCCGAGCGCCGGACATACCCAGCGGATGCCCGAGGGCGATGGCGCCACCGTTGACGTTCACGATCTCCGCATCGACGCCGAGTCGCTCCGAGGAGGCGAGCCCGACCGCGGCGAAGGCCTCATTGATCTCGAAGAGATCGATGTCGGAGACGTCCACACCCTGCTTCTTACAGGCGGCGAGGATTGCCTCGGCGGGCTGAAGGTGCAGCGACGCGTCGGGGCCGGCCACCACGCCGTGTGCGCCGATCTCTGCCAGCCATTCCAGCCCCAGCGACTCCGCCTTCTCCTTGCTCATCACCACAACAGCGGCGGCCCCGTCGGAGATCTGCGAGGCATTTCCCGCGGTGATGGTGCCGTCCTTCGCGAACGAAGGCCGCAACTTGGCCAAGGTCTCGGCCGTGGTCTCGCCGCGGATGCCCTCATCCGTCTCGAAGATGATCGGATCACCCTTGCGCTGCGGGATCTCCACCGGGACGATCTCCTCGGCCAAGGCCCCCGAGGCGGTCGCGGCGGCGGCGCGCTGATGCGACCGCGCGCTGAGTTCGTCCTGGTCGGCTCGGGTGAAGTCGTACCGCGAGTTATACCTCTCGGTGGACTCACCCATCGCGCAGTTGTCGATGGCGCAGGTGAGGCCGTCGAAGGCCATCGAGTCGATGGCCTTCCAGTCGCCGTACTTCACGCCCTCGCGGGATCCCATGAGCAGGTGCGGCGCGTTCGTCATGGACTCCATGCCACCGGCCACGACGATCTCGAATTCCCCGGCGCGCACGAGTTGGTCGGCCAACGCGATGGCATCGATACCGGAGAGGCAGACCTTGTTGACGGTCAGGGCCGGTGTCGACATCGGGATGCCGGCGGCGACCGCGGCCTGGCGGGCGCTCATCTGTCCGGTACCGGCCTGCAGCACATGGCCCATGATCACGTAGTCGACCTGATCGGGGGCGACGCCCGACCGCTCCAATGCGCCTGCGATGGCAACGCCGCCGAGCTCCGCAGCAGAGAATCCCTTGAGCGAACCGAGCAGCCGACCCATCGGGGTCCGGGCACCAGCGACAATGACATTTCCCGACATGGGGACCTCCGGTCTCGAGCAACGAAGTGGTGCTGTCACCATAACGAGCAAGGGGAACACCTTCGGACGTCGCCCCTCGGGTGCGGCGCAAGCCCTATCCCCGACCTGGCCGGTGCGTCCGGCGACGACGAAAGAACGAGGAGACAACTATGGCCGTTCCAGCAGACTTCACGCCGTATGTCATCGCCATCGACCACGTCGGGCTGGCGGTCAACGACTTGGACGCCGCCATCGATTTCTACGGCCGCGCCTTCGGTATGGAGTTGGTGCACGAGGAGATCAATGAGGAGCAAGGGGTGCGGGAGGCGATGGTCGCGGTGGGAGACTCCGGCTCCTGCCTGCAACTGCTTGCCCCGTTGCGGGAGGACTCGCCCATCGGCAAGTTCCTCGCCCGGCAGGGCGAAGGCATACAGCAGATGGCGCTGCGGGTCACCGACATCGAGCTCGCCGCCGACACCCTCCGCGCTGCCGGGGTCCGGGTGCTCTACGACACCCCGAAGCGCGGAACCGCCGGCTCACGGGTCAACTTCGCTCACCCCAAGGACTGCGGTGGCGTACTCATGGAACTAGTCGAGCCAGCGGGTGAGGACCACTGAGGTAACCGAGGGAGGCGCCGACGGCGCCCCACCCGGGTGTGCGGCCGCTGTGACCCGGCGGTGGAGAATGCAGTCACGACCCGAACAGGATTCCTAAGAAGAGAACCGGCGACCGGACTGATCAAGACCGGCGCACGACGCCCAAGGAGAGAAATGCAGGACATCCGCGACGCCATCCTCGCCGGCGACACGCCCGGCGAGGACTTTGCCAGCATCGAGATCCCGGAGACCTACCGAGCCGTCACGATTCACAAGGACGAGCAGGAGATGTTCGCCGGCCTGCCGTCAAACCAGAAGGACCCGCGCTCCTCGCTACACCTCGACGAGGTACCGGTGCCCGAACTCGCCCCCGGCGAGGCGCTGGTGGCGGTCATGGCCAGCGCGGTGAACTACAACACCGTGTGGTCGTCGATCTTCGAGCCGGTGAGCACCTTCAGCTTCCTGGAGCGCTACGGCCGCACTTCCGAGGCCGCGAAACGCCACGACCTGCCCTATCACATCGTCGGTTCTGACCTTGCCGGTGTCGTTCTGCGCACCGGGCCCGGCGTTACTGTGTGGCAGCCCGGCGACGAGGTAGTCGCCCACTGTCTGTCGGTCGAACTCGAGTCCCCGTTCGGCCACAACGACACAATGCTCGACCCGGAGCAGCGCATCTGGGGCTTCGAGACGAACTTCGGTGGTATGGCCGAACTTGCGATCGTCAAGGGCAACCAGCTGCTTCCCAAGCCCAAGCACCTGACCTGGGAGGAAGCCGCCAGCCCGGGACTCGTGAACTCCACGGCCTACCGTCAGCTCGTCTCGGTGAACGGTGGCGACATGAAGCAGGGCGACGTCGTCCTCATCTGGGGCGCCTCCGGCGGTCTGGGCGCCTTTGCCACCCAGTACGCCCTCAACGGCGGCGCCATCCCGGTCTGTGTTGTCTCCAGCGACGACAAGGCGGACATCGTGCGTTCCATGGGCGCGGAGCACATCATCAACCGGCGCGAGGCCGGCTACAAGTTCTGGAAGGACGAGACGACCCAGGACCCCAAGGAGTGGCGTCGCTTCGGCAAGGATATCCGCGACCTCACCGGGGGCGAGGACATCGACATCGTCTTCGAGCATCCGGGACGCGAAACCTTCGGCGCGAGCGTCTACGTCACCCGCAAGGGCGGCAAGATCGTCACCTGCGCCTCAACCTCGGGCTACATGCACGAGTACGACAACCGCTACTTCTGGATGAATCTCAAGCGCATCATCGGCTCTCACTTCGCCAACTACCGGGAGTCCTTCGAGGCCAATCGCCTCATCGACAAGGGCATGATCCACCCCACCCTGTCGAAGACCTTCAGCCTCGAAGATGCTGGTCAGGCGGCCTATGAGGTGCACACCAACGCACATCAGGGCAAGGTCGGCGTCCTGGCACTGGCACCCGAGGAGGGGCTCGGCGTGCGCGACGAGGAGAAGCGGGCGAAGTTCATCAACGAGATCAACCGCTTCCGCAACACCTGAGCCAGGCTTCGAGGCCACACTGGCGCGGCGGCCGGCCGAATTCTTGAGTCGGTCGCCCGCTGCCGCTCTGCGCCACCGGGGGCAGTTCCCTTCCTGGAGGGACTAAGGCGACTTGAGTGCATCCACGATGGTTTTGGCGTACGCCTCTAGACCGTCAGAGGTGAGGTGGGTACCGTCGGAGACGAAATACTCGCCGTGCCCGTCGGAGGCCTCAGCCCAGTCGGCCACCCTCACGTTGGGAAAGAGTGCGGCCGCCTTGCGGATGTTGGCGTTGCTCTCGCCCTGCCAGCGCACGGCCCCGTGCACGGTCACCAGCACGACGCGGTGACGATCGGAGAGCCCCTGCAGCGCCTTGACGAGGTCGTCGTAGGGGGCGGGCCCGTTGGTACCGGTGTGCAAGACGACGACGTCGTCGAGGGCGCTGGACGCCTTGCGTGCGTCAATCCGTCCGAAGAGGGTTTCGGACTGCCTTCCGACAGCGGCATCGACGGTGACGTTCGGCAGTTGCTTCTTGAGTTCGTCACGTGCGCCGAGCATCACCGAGTCGCCGATGGCGGTGATCTTGGCACCGGTCTCCACCGGACCACCTGCCTTCGCCGGAGCGGCCGGGGACGCAGGAGCCGCTGGCACCGCCGGTGCGCTGGAGGGCGCCTGTCCGGAGGCGGTGGACTGCTGCAGGCTCCCCGCTCCGGTCTCAGTCACGCCCCCGAGGTAGTCCTTGGCGTTGGGGGCCGGGATAGGCAGCAGCAACATGACCACGACGAAGATGGCGACCGAGATTCCGCCGACAACCGCGCCGATCCGCTTGCCGGAGGCGGGCCAGCCGAGGTCCAGGGTGCTGTGCCACAACCGCACCAGCGCGCCACGCCTGATCGGCTTCTCCACGTATCGATAGGACGCCTCCGCAACCGCGAAGGTCAGGCCCATCCGCAGGACGAAAGCCGCGAAGCCCCCGAAGGGTAGATCCTGGTCCGGTCGGGTGACCATAAAGATGGGCCAGTGGTACAGGTAGAGCCCGTAGGACCTCGTGCCGATGTAGCGCAGCGGCGCGACAGCGAGCCAGGATCCCAGGGCGATCGCCGGGTGACAGGTCAGCGCGATCATCACGGCGGCAGCGCCGGAAACGACCAGGAAGCCACCGCGGTAGAGCCAGTTCGAGTCTTCCTGAACGGTCATGAAGCTCAGCACCACAACGACCACGGAGCCGACCGCCACGGCAGTCAACGCCGCCTTGGGACCGCTTGCCAGCCGGCGAGGTAGGGCACCCGGTCGCCAGACGGCGGCCAGGGCGGCGCCCAGCAGCAGGCCCATGCAGTGCGAGTCGGTGCCGAAGTACAACCGGCTGGCGTCCCCGCCGCCGGGCACGTTCCACAGGATCGACAGCACGGCCATCAGCAACGTGGAGCCGAGCGCGACGTACAGCGCGACCCGACCGACGCCTCGACGACCACGCCAGCGATAGAGGAAGGCCAGGGCGATCGGCCACAGCAGGTAGAACTGCTCCTCCACCGACAGTGACCACAGGTGCTGCAGCAGCGGCGGGCGACCCATTGCCTGGAAGTACGACTGCTCCCCGAGGATGTAGCCCCAGTTGGTGACGTAGGCGAACGAGGCCACGGCGTCGTGGCGGAATTGGGCAGCGCCGTCGCGGGCGAGGATCAGGACGAGGACGGCAGTCAGGGCGATGGTGAGCAGCAGTGCTGGCAGGAGTCTGCGCGCTCGATGGATGTAGAACTGCTTGAAGTCGATCTTGCCGCGAGAGGCCAACTGCTGGAGCAGGAGGGTCGAGATCAGGAAGCCGGAGAGGACGAAGAAGACATCCACCCCGAGGAATCCACCGGGCATGAAACTCGATCCGGCGTGATACAGCAGGACGCCGAGAACCGCGATGGCGCGGATCCCATCCAGGCCGGGGATGTACCCCATCGGTGGCGCGGGGCGATCCAGGTGCTCCCAGGAACCCTGCTGGCTCGATCCCTTCGCCGGCCCACCACTCTGCTTCGAAGCGCCCTGCTTGTGGGCACTCCGCTTCGACAGGGAGGTGATGGCCATGGGGTCCTTTGTGGGTGGTTCCGCTGGGAGTGACATCAGACTAGGCCAGTCGTACGACGGATTGGCCGGACGACTCGCCCAGCGGTTCTTTACCAATCACGGGACGGCTCAGCCCAGACGGTCGGCCCAGCTGACCAGCATTTCGCTGACTCGACCGGGACACTCGACATTGGCCAGGTGTCCGGCCCCCGAGACCATCGAGAGCGGTGCCCCGCCAAGGGCTTCGGACATCGCGGCGGCCTCCTCCGGCGGCGAAATGACGTCCTCCGCGCCGACGACCACGAGACTCGGCTGCCGGAAGACATCGAGTTCCGGACCAGCATCGGGTCGGACCGCCATGGCTCGCTGGGCCCAGGCCAGCATCACCGGATCGCTCTGCAGAATCCAATCCGTCACATGGCGTACCACGGCCGGTCGCGTCTCGCGGGTCGTCTCACCCAGCAGGTTGTCGAGCATCGCCTCGGGAACCCACTCGAGCCCGGAACTGGTCACCCGGGCCGCGAACTCCTCACGATTGCGGGCCGCTGCATCGGAGTCGGACCCGGATTTCGTGTCCAGCAGCGCGAGCCCGGAAACCCGATGACCGGCTTCCCTCAGCAACCCCATGGCGACGTAGCCCCCCATGGAGACCCCGGCGACGGCGAAGTCGTGGTGGCCGCGGCGGTCGGACTCGGCCAGCACCCAACGGGCCATCGCATCGATCGACGGCGGACCCTCGAATGAATCAGCCATGCCGGGCGCCAGCAAGTCCGGTGCCCACACCTCGTGACCAGCCCGCGACAGTGCCTCGACCTGCGATTGCCACATCCTGGAGTCGAGCGGGAAGGCGTGCAGCAGAACGATTGCGGCCATCAGGGCATCACCGAGATGCCGCCGTCCACGACCAGGCTCTGGCCCGTCATGAACGAGGATGCGTCAGAGGCCAGGAAGAGCGCAGCTGAGGCGATCTCCTCGGCCCTGCCCCAGCGCTGCATCGGGACCCGATTCAGCACGGACGTTTCCACCTCATCGCTGGCGCGCAGGAAATCCGTCAAGTCCGTCTCGACCCAGCCGGGCACCAGAGCATTGACGCGCACCCCGGAGCTGGCGACCTCGACTGCCAGGCTCTGGGTCAGCGAGATCACCGCGGCCTTCGCGGCGCTGTAGTGCGACATCAGCGGGGCTCCTCGCAACCCGGCCACTGATGAGACGTTGATGATGGAGCCACGACCGGCGGCGACCATGCCCGGCAGGACCGCCTGGGTGATCCAGACGACCGAGTCGACGTTGAGCACCTGGGTCTTCGTCCAGCCGGAGGGGCGCATCATCGCGACGGGCACCGAGAAACTGTTGCCGCCGGCATTGTTGACCAGCACGTCAATCGGACCGGCTTCGACGATCTGACCGATCACCTCGACGACCTGGTCGAAGTCGGTGACATCGCAGCCGGCGGCGCTCGCCGAGCCGCCGCGCGATTCTATGTCTGCGACCAGGTCGGCCAACTTCTCGGTATCCCGCGCGAGAACCACCACCTCGGCTCCGGCCTCGGCGAAGGCCAGCGCCACTGCGCGGCCGATCCCACGGGAAGCACCGGTGATGAGTGCCCGGCGACCTTCGAGTTCCATCTGCGACTACCTCCAGGCTCGACCGCCGGGGCGGCACGAGTTCGACGACGAGCGTGTGATCATGCTCAGTCTGTCGCGCCCCTGACCGGGAGGCTATCCGGGGTGTCAGTTCCCCTCGACCCCGAGTCATTTCCGGCGACGTGGGGCGATTGATCAGGTGGCTGCGGTCTTCTCACCACCGCACCCCACCGAGACAGCGGGGGAGGTTCGGGATCCGACCCACGAGAACCCGGGCCGGATCCCGATCCGTCAGCCCTGCTGACCCCCGGGCCCCTGGGGAGCTGTGAGGCCGTACTTGGCGAAGACGGCGTCACGTTTGGCCTTGAGAGCTGCCATGTCCTTCTTGAAGGCTGCCTGCTGCGCGCTCGACAACTTCGACACCGCATCCCGGACGTCGCCCCGCTCACCGCGGGTCGGCGCCTTGAGGCCGTACTTGGCGAAGACAGCATCGGCTTCGGGCTTCAATGCCGCCATGTCCTTCTTGAAGGCCGCCTGCTGCGCTGCGGAGAGCTTGGATATCTGTCCCCGAAGCCCGTTGCCCGGGCCCCGGTCGCCACGCTTCGGCGGCGTCAGGCCGTATTTGGCAAACACTGCATCCCGCTTGGCATCAAGAGCGGCCATATCCTTCTTGAACGCCGCTTGCTGCGCGGACGTCAGCTTAGAGACCGCGTCCTTGAGGTCGCCGCGTTCGCCGCGGGCGGGCGCTTTCAGTCCGTACTTGGCGAGGACTGCATCCCGCTCGGTACGCAAGGCGTCCATGTCCTTCTTGAAAGCGGCGCGTTGCTCTGCGGACAGCGAGGCCGCCGGGCCACGATGGGTGTCGGCGGTGGCGCTCGGACTTGGATCCGTTGCGGCCTGCGCCAGAGCCGTTCCACCACCGAGGATCACCGCGGCCGCGGTGCCGAAACCGATGATGGTCGCTTTGGTCTTCCGGGTCTTCCGGGTCTTCGAGGTCGTCATAGTCGCACCTTTCGTGAGAGCGGGCCCTGGTAGCGATCCGATGATCGTGCGCCGTCGGATCGGGCACTCCGACGTTTCGGAGTGGTACCACCTTGAACGCGAAGCCTGGATACAACCTGGGATTCATGTACGGGGAACGTCAGGGTTTCAGCGACGACCCAGGGAGGTCGCTGTGCTTCGACATGGGTCCGTCCCACTCGGTGGGCAACGGCGTGGCAACCCAGGGAGCGACCTCAGCGGTGATCGCATCGAGCACCGTCCGGACGGCTGACTCCCCCACCCACAGGTGTTTGGCTCCCGACACCGGCACGATCCTCGCCTGCGGCACCACGGAGAAGGCGCGGAGGGCCGGTTCGGGCGGTAGATAGTCATCGAACTCCGGCACGAGCACCTCCAATGGGCGGCCGTCCACGGACCAGGCAGTGAGTTCCTCGGTCCCGACGAAGCGCAGTGGCGGGCTCAGCAGTACGGCACCCGGGACGCTGGGCAGCAGTCCATGTCGCAGCACGACATCGGTACCGAAACTCCAGCCGACCAGCCAAGGATCAGGTAGCCCGACGGCGCGGACCCACTCGACCGCCGCAGCGAGATCCAGGCCCTCCCCCCGCCCCTCGCCGAAGGCGCCTTCACTGGTCCCCGCCGCGCTGCTGGTTCCCCGCGCGCTGAAACGCACGACGGCGATACCGGCAAGTGCGGGCAGTCGCCAGGCCGCCTTGCGGAAGATGTGCGAGTCCATCATCCCACCGTGGGTCGGCAGCGGATGCACACAGACAATCGTGGCCCCGGCGACCCCGCCTTCCGGAAGAGCCGCCTCCCCGACGAGGTGGAGGCCATCGGCGGTGGTCAAGGTCAACGGGAGCCGCCGAGCGGGTAGCACGCTGTTGGCAGTGATCCGCTGCGTCACCTGTCCCACTCCCCACGACCGGCCGTGCCCCGCGTGTGCACCTGAGAGGTCATCTGGTGGCTGCTCCTCGACGCCAACACGGCGTATGCCAGTGGCGGCGGCCCTCAACGCCGACCATCGAATCCTCGCGCCAGGCAACAACATGCGGTGTCCCGGGCAGGATCAGCTGGTTGCAGCCCGGGCAGCGGTACTCCTTGGACGATGATGCCCCGGTGATCGACTGGACGATCCACTCGCCACGGGGGCCGGACTCCCTGGTTCGGGGCGCACCCCCGTGGACCGGCTTGGGAGCGCGGGTATCCCGTCGATTCTTGCGCCCCATGCCGGCCCCAGCCCCGAGCAGGTCGAGCTACCGGGCGTAGCTTCGGAAGCCGCGGCCGGTCTTGCGTCCCAGGTAGCCGGCCGTGACCACATCCCTCAGCATTGGCGCCGGCGCGAAGCCCGGCTCGCGGAACTCCATGTAGAGAACATCCTCGATGGCCAACGAGACGTCGTTACCCACAACATCCAGCAGCGCGAAAGGACCGAGCGGGAGGCTGCAGCCCTTGGTCATCGCCAAGTCGATGTCATCAGCCGACGCGTAGTTGGCCTCCAACATCTTCACGGCATCGTTGAGGTAGGGGAACAGCAGCGCGTTGACGATGAAGCCGGCGCGATCGCCGCACAAGACAGGATGCTTGCCGACCTTGCGGGTGACATCCACCACGGTCGCCGTCACGTCGTCCGCAGTCTGGATCGTCGTGACCACCTCAACCAGTTTCATGATCGGCGCCGGGTTGAAGAAGTGCATCCCGATCACGTCTTGCGGGCGCGATGTCACCGCTGCCATTTCCACCACCGGCAACGACGACGTCGTAGTGGCGAGCACCGCGCCGGGCTTGCAGATGCGGTCGAGGTCCGCGAACAGGGCGAGTTTGATATCGAGGTCCTCGGCGATTGCCTCGACGACGAGATCGACGTCGGCGAGGGCCTCCCGCTCGGTCGCGCCGGTGATCCGGGCGAGCACCTCGTCCCGAGCCTCCTCGGTGAGCCGGCCCTTGCTCACTGCCCGATCCAGCGACTTCGTGACGCCTGCGCGCACCCCGGCGGCCTTCTCCTCCGAGCGCGCCACGAACACGACGTCGTAACCGCTCTTGGCGAACACCTCGACGATGCCGCTGGCCATGGTGCCGGTCCCGACGACCCCGACCTTGGCGATCTCCCGAGTCGCGGTGGATCCGCCCTCTGCGACCGCCGGAGTCTCCTCGTCGTCGACCACGACCGCGGATCCGGGTCCCTCGTAGGTGTAGAAGCCCCGACCGGCCTTCCGGCCGATCCGGCCGGCTGTCACGAGTTGACGCAGGAGGGGCGTCGGAGCGTGCAGCCGATCCCTACTGTCGTGGTACATGGCGTCCAGGATGTCGTAGGCGGTATCCAGTCCGATCAGGTCGAGGAGGGCGAGCGGGCCGATGGGGTAGCCACAGCCGAGCCGCATCGCGGCGTCGATGTCCTCCCTGGAGGCGTAACGTTCCGAGTACATGGCGGCCGCGTGGTTGAGGTAGCCGAACAGCAGCCCGTTGGCGATGAATCCGGGGCGGTCGCGGACCTCGACTACCGCCCTGCCCAGGGAATCCAGGAACGCGTGCACGGACTCGGTGACGGCAGCGTCTGTGGTGACCGTCGAGACGAGTTCCACCAGATTCAGCACCGGTGCCGGATTGAAGAAGTGGGTCCCCACGACGCGGCCCGGGCGCGAGGTCGCCACGGCGAGCTCGGTGATCCGCTGGGCCGAGGTGTTGCTCGCGATGATGGCGTCCGGGCCGAGGAGCCCGTCGAGTTCGGCGAAGATCTGTTTCTTGAGCTCCAGCTTCTCGGGCACGGCCTCGATGACCAGGTCAGCCCCGGCGAGGTCCGCTAGATCCGTGCTGACGGTGACCCGGCCGAGGATCTGCTGCCGCTCGTCCTCGGTCAACTTGCCGCGCGCCACGGCCCGCGCCGTGGAGGACTCCAACCGGGCGCGGCCGATGTCCCCGGCCTCCTGATCCGGCACTACCGCGATCAGGGAGTGGCCGCCGCGGGCCAGCACTTCCGCGATGCCGGCGCCCATGGTGCCGAAGCCAACGATGCCGACGTTCGCGATCTCAGTCATCTCGTCCAACCACTCCTGTCACTCGCAACCGGTGCGGATCGACGGTTGTGCCGCGATCCGGGACGCCGCGGAAACACACCCGTTCAGGCGACCACCGGCTCCGCCCCGAGTCTCCCAGAAGCGTCGCAGCACCCACACAACCGGCCCCGTGCAGCAAGGGGGACCGCAAGAGGCGCCGACCTAGAAGAGTCTGAGCGTGGGGTCCTCCACTCCGCGCAACTCGTCGTAGTCCAGGACCAAACAGCGGATTCCACGGTCCTCGGCCAGCAGCCGCGCCTGGGGCTTGATCTCCTGCGCCGCGAACACACCGGCAACGGGTGCAAGCGCGGGGTCCCGATTGAGCAGGTCGAGATAGCGCGTCAACTGCTCGACGCCATCGATCTCCCCGCGTCGTTTGATCTCCACCGCCACGTTGGCGCCGTCGGCATCCCGACACATCAGATCCACCGGACCGATGGGCGTAGGGAATTCCCGTCGCACGAGTGTCCAACCGTCGCCCAGGGTGTGGACGTGCAGGGCTAGCAACTCCTGCAGGTGCGCCTCGACCCCGTCCTTGACCAGGCCCGGGTCGACGCCGAGTTCATGGCTGACATCGGCGAGGACTTCGGCGATGGTGATCTGCAACTCCTCACCTGCCTTGTTCACCACCCGCCATACCTGTTCAATCGCGGTGTCGGGCAAGCCGCCGCGCGCATCGGACTCCCCGAGCTGTGCAGCGCGCTCCCCCGCCCGGCCCTCGGATGCGTCGCCGCCGTCGACGGGAGCGTTGACCTCGATCGTGAGCGTGCAGGGCGGACTCATCCAGTTCAGTGGTTTGTAGGCACGGTCGTCGGCGTGGACGGACACCGAGCCGTCGGCCTTCACGATGATCAACCGGGCGGCCATCGGCAGGTGGGCGGTGAGCCGACCTGCGTAGTCGACCTGGCAGCGGGCGATCACAACACGCATGCCGACAGGCTAGCGAGGCCGACAGCCGGCCCGGCCGTGCCACCCACCGGGGACCCCCATCTGCAAGACTCGTGCCGTGGGCGGCGACATCGCGATCAGCGCAACCGGATTGATGAAGAACTACGGCGACGTCGAGGCCGTCCGCGGGGTGGACCTGGAGATCCTCGACGGCGAGTGCTTCGCTCTGCTGGGCCCCAACGGCGCCGGCAAGACCACCACCACGGAGATCCTGGAGGGGTATCGCCACCGGACTGCCGGTGACGTCAAGGTCCTCGGGGTAGATCCTCAGACGTCACCTCGGGAGTGGCGGGCGCGGCTCGGGATCGTGCTGCAGACCTCCCGGGACTTAGGCGATCTGACAGTCCATGAGTCGCTGGAGCATTTCGCGGGCTACTACCCCAACCCTCGCTCCGTGCAGGAGGTGATCGTCGCCGTGGGCCTGGACGAGAAGACGAAGGCACGCACGGCGAATCTCTCCGGCGGCCAGCGGCGGCGCCTCGACGTGGCCCTCGGGATCATCGGACGACCCGACGTGCTGTTCCTCGACGAACCGACCACGGGCTTCGATCCGGAGGCTCGGCGCCAGTTCTGGGAGTTGATCGGCAGTCTGAAGGCCGAAGGCACCACCATCCTGCTGACCACGCACTACCTGGATGAGGCTGAGGCCCTGGCCGATCGGGTCGCGGTGATCGCCGCGGGCAAGGTGGTGGCCTGCGACACTCCGGAGCGACTGGGAGGCCGTAGCAGTGGCCTGGCCCAGGTCACCTGGGAGGAGGACGGTGAACTCCAGGTCGTCGAGACTGACACTCCGACCTCGGTGGTCACGGACCTGGCGAACCGGTTCGGCGGAGAGATACCTGGGCTGGCGGTCAGGCGCCCGACGCTGGAGGACACCTACCTCACCCTGATCGGCGAATCGGAGTTCATTTCGGAACCCACGGCGACGGAGGCTCGACCATGAGCGGGACCACCACGACGAGGTCGGCCGACGCGGGTGCGTCGACGCTGCCGAGCACGGTTCGGCTCGGATTGCGACGTTCCCGCATTGAGATCAAGCAGTTCTTCCGGGACCGCGAGGCGGCGGTGTTCACCTTCGCGCTGCCGCTGTTACTGATGGTGGTCTTCGGCTCGGTCTTCACCCAGGAGATCGCCCCTGGCGTGTCCTTCAGCCAATACTTCGCCGCGGGCATGATCGCCTCGGGCATCGTCTACACGTCGTTCCAGAACCTCGCCATCTCGATCCCGCAGGAGCGGGACGACGGCACGCTCAAACGTCTCGAGGGCACACCGATGCCCAAGTCGGCCTATTTCATCGGCAAGATCGGGATGGTCGTGATGATCTACGTCGTCCAGGTCATCCTGCTGATGGCCATAGGGATCGCGTTCTTCGGCCTGACGTTGCCGGAGACGGCGTTCAAATGGTTCACCTTCGTCTGGATCTCGGTGCTGGGTCTGATGTGCTGCACCCTGTTGGGGATAGCCTTCTCGTCAGTACCCAAGACGGGTAAGGGCGCACCGGCGCTGGTCACCCCCATCGTGCTGGTGCTTCAGTTCACCTCGGGTGTCTTCTTCGTGTTCAGCCAACTCCCCCATTGGATGCAGGTGTTCGCATCCTTCTTCCCCTTGAAGTGGCTCACCCAGGGGATGCGCTCGGTGTTCCTGCCCGATTCTTTCCAGGCCCAAGAGGTTGCCGGATCATGGGAGTTACCGATGGTGGCTCTGGTGCTGGTCATCTGGACCATCGCGGGCGCAGTGCTCGCGCTGACGACTTTCCGCTGGCAGCGACGCGGAGAGGTCTGAAACTCAACCGCAGCCGAAAATCACACTCCGGCCAGCACCGGATCGAGGCCGTGTGCCGAGCGCACCGCCTGCACTACCTGCAGCATGATGGCGTTGGCGTCATAGTCCTTGGGAGTGAAGACGGCGGCGACGCCGTTTGCGAGCAGTGTCTCGGCGTCGGCTTCCGGGATGATCCCGCCGACCACGACCGGCACGTCGGTGAGACCGGCGGCCCGTAATCCGTTCACCACCTCGGGCACCAACTCCAGGTGGGAACCCGACAGGATCGACAGGCCCACCACGTGGGCATCCTCCTCCACCGCTGCCGCGACGATCTGCGCCGGTGTCAGCCTGATGCCCTGGTACACGACCTCGAATCCACAGTCCCGAGCCCTGACTGCGATCTGCTCGGCCCCGTTGGAATGTCCATCCAGGCCGGGCTTCCCGACCAGGAACCTCACGCGACCACCCAGTTCCTCACCGGTCTCCCGTACGGCCTCGCGAACGACGTTCAGGGACTCACCACCGTCGAATACCCCGGTGACCCCGGCCACCCCCGTGGGGGCGCGGTACTCCCCGAAGGTGTCCCGCAGCGCCTGGGCCCACTCGCCGGTCGTGACACCCGCGCGGGCACACTCCAAGCTGGCAGACATCAGGTTCTCGGTCGTTGCCGCCGTCGCCCGAAGCGCCGCGAGAGCAGCTTCGACCCGATCATTGTCACGATCCGCGCGCCAGGCGCGGATCGCGTCGATCGCCCTGGCCTCAACCTCCGGCTCGACGGTCTGGATCGCGGCGTCCAAATCGACGAGCAGGGGGTTCTCCTCCGAGGTCGTGAACTTGTTCAGCCCAACCACGATGTCCTCGCCGGCCTCGATCCGACCGCGCCGGCTGGCGTGAGAGGACACAAGTTGTTGCTTCATGTAGCCGGACTCCACCGCGGCGACAGCTCCGCCCATCGCCTGCACACGGTCGAGTTCCTCCCTGGCAGCCGACACCAACTGGGCAACCTTGGCCTCGATCACCGTGGAGCCTTCGAAGATGTCGTCGTACTCGAGTAGATCGCTCTCGTAGGCAAGCACCTGCTGGATTCGCAGTGACCACTGCTGGTCCCACGGCCTGGGCAGCCCCAGAGCCTCGTTCCACGCCGGGAGTTGGATGGCCCGAGCCCGGGCGTCCTTGCTCAGGGTGACGGCGAGCATCTCGAGCACGATCCGCTGAACGTTGTTCTCCGGCTGAGCCTCGGTCAGTCCGAGGGAATTGACCTGAACGCCGTAGCGGAAGCGACGTTGCTTGGCGTCGGTCACGCCATACCGTTCGCGGGTGATCTCGTCCCACAACTGAACGAAGGCCTTCATCTTGCACATCTCTTCGACGAACCGGACTCCGGCGTTCACGAAGAAAGAGATGCGCGCCACCACGGCACCGAACTCCTCTGCGGGCACCTGGCCCGAGTCGCGGACAGAGTCCAGCACCGCCACCGCTGTTGCAAGCGCATAGGCGATCTCCTGCACTGGGGTCGCGCCCGCCTCCTGCAGGTGGTAGCTGCAGATGTTGATCGGGTTCCACTTGGGGATCGTGGTGACCGTGTAGCTGATCATGTCGGTGATCAGTCGCAGGCTCGGCGCGGGCGGGAAGACGTAGGTCCCGCGGGACAGGTACTCCTTGATGATGTCGTTCTGCGTTGTGCCTTGGAGTTGGGCAGGTGCAGCACCCTGCTCCTCGGCGACGGCCTGGTACAGCGCGAGCAGCCACATGGCAGTCGCGTTGATCGTCATGGAGGTGTTCATCTCACCCAGCGGGATGTCCTGGAACAGTCGCCGCATGTCGCCGATGTGCGACACCGGCACCCCCACCTTGCCGACCTCGCCGCGGGCGAGTTCACTGTCGGGGTCGTAGCCGGTCTGGGTCGGCAGGTCGAAGGCGACCGAAAGGCCGGTCTGACCCTTGGAGAGGTTGTTGCGGTACAGCGCGTTGGACTCCGCCGCCGAGGAGTGCCCGGCATAGGTACGCATCAGCCAGGGACGGTCCTTGGTCCTCGAATCGTCGGTCATGCCAACCTCCTTGTTGATTCCGGTCGTCCCTGGCGGGCACCGATCGTCGGGCCGCCCGGAGCAGGCTACTCGTAGTCGTAGAAGCCCTTGCCGCTCTTGCGTCCCAGGTCACCTGCCGTGACCATGCGTTGCAGCAACTCCGGCGGAGCGAACTTCTCGTCCTGGGTGTCCGCGTAGATGTTCCTGCTGGCGTTGGTGATGATGTCGATGCCGGTCATGTCTGCGGTGCGCAACGGACCCATCGCGTGACCGAAACCCAACTGGCATGCGATGTCGAGATCCTCGGCCGAGACGATGCCCGCCTCCACCAACGCCACGGCCTCCATCGCCAGGGCGCAGATCAGCCGGGTCGTGACGAAGCCCGCGACATCCCGATTCACGACGACGACCGTCTTGCCGACGTTCTCAGCGAACTCCCGAACGGCAGCTACGGTCTCGTCGGAGGTCTTGTAACCCCGGACGATCTCGCACAACTTCATCAGCGGCACCGGGGAGAAGAAGTGGGTTCCCACGACCGATTCGGGGCGAGACGTGGCGGCCGCAATCGTGGTGACGGGGATGGCCGAAGTGTTGGTGGCCAACACCGCCCCGGGTTTGCAGATCTCGTCGAGGGCGGCGAAGATCTCGGTCTTGATCTCCACCTTCTCGAATGCGGCCTCGACGACGATGTCGGCATCTTCGACAGCTGCAAGGTCGGTCGTTCCGGTGATACGAGCCAGGCCATCGGCGGCGTCGGCGGCGCTGAGTTTGCCCTTCTCGACGAACTTGGCCACCGAGGCCTCGATGGTGGCCAGCCCCCGGGCTACGGCCGCCTCATCGATGTCACGCAGGACGACTTGGTAGCCGGCAAGCGCCGACACTTGGGCGATCCCGCCACCCATGAGCCCTGCTCCGATGACACCGACGACCGCCATGATCTCCTCCTCGGGAACTCTGTGTGACGACGACGGCCACACGGCATGCAGTACGAGCCTAGAACGAGCAGTAGCGACCATCGAATGGCGGGTCGCGCCAACGAGGTTCATTATTGGAGTCGTGCCGGCCTGGTCGACGTACTCCTACGCCTTTGGACCCCTGGTAGCCATCGCGGCGATCACGGTGTTCGTGTTGATCCTGCGCTGGGGCTCGAAGCGCGGTCGCTCGGTCGTGGCCGCCCGACCTCGGTCAGGAGACGAGTCCGAGTACGGCCTGCTGGTGGTGGTGTCTCGCCCACCCGACTACATCAGGGGTGAAATGGAACGACGCCGGCTGGAGGCGGCGGGACTGCGCGCCACCCTGGTGCAGACAGTGGATGGCCCGCGGGTGATGGTGTGGCCCGCGGACGAATCGAAGGCCAAGGGCCTGCTGGCCGCCTGACACAGCGGGTCAGGTCAGGCGCCGACACGGTCAGGAGCGCGATGGCGCGTATCCCGCTTCGACGTCTACCCGGGTGATATGTCCGCCGAGGGCGCTCAGTTGCTCGGTGAAGTTGGCGTAGCCACGGTCGATGTGATGAACGTCGAGCACCGTGGTCGTGCCCTCGGCGACCAGACCGGCCATCACCAGTCCAACCCCTGCGCGTACATCGGTTGCCTCCACCGGGGCCCCCGAGAGCCGCGAGCGACCGCGGACGAACGCATGGTGTCCATCGGTGTGGATGTCTGCGCCGAGGCGGTTCAACTCCTGGACGAACCTGAACCGGGCTTCGAAGAGGTTCTCGGTCACCATCGACACCCCTTCAGCGACCGAGTTGAGCGCGATGAACTGCGGCTGCAGATCGGTCGGGAAACCTGGGTAGGGAAGGGTGACGATGTCCACTGAACGGGGGCGACCCTGCATGCTGGCCCGGAAGCCGACACCCGTCTCCTCCACATGCGCACCTACCGTGACGAGTTTGTCCATGGCGATCTCGAGGTGCTCGATGCGGGCGTAGTCGATGGTGATGTCCCCACCGGTGATCGCCGCCATTGCGGCCCAGGTGCCTGCGACGATCCGGTCGGGCACCGTTGCGTGGGTAACCGGACGGAGTTCCTCGACACCTTCGATACTCAGCGTGGACGACCCGACGCCTTCGATCTCGGCCCCCATGGCCAACAGCATCTGACAGAGATCCACTATCTCCGGTTCCCTGGCCGCGTTGTCGATGACGGTGCGCCCCTTGGCGAGGGCGGCCGCCATCAGGATGTTCTCGGTGGCGCCGACGCTGGGGAAGTCCAGCCAGATCTGGGCGCCGGTGAGACCACCGGGAGCCGACGCGATCAGAAAACCGTGCTCGCTGCTGAACTCAGCACCCATTCGGGTGAGCCCCGAGATGTGCATATCGAGCCCACGTGAGCCGATGGCATCGCCGCCGGGCAGCGCCACGTCGGCGAGACCGACCCGGGCCACCAGGGGTCCCAGCACGGCGATGCTGGCCCGCATCCGGCGGACCAGGTCATAGTCCGCCTGGTGCCCCACCTCATCTGGGACATCGATGTCGAGAACCCCTGCCTCGGCGTCGTAATCCACTGTTGCGCCGAGCCGCCTGAGCAGTTCGGCCATGATCGTGACGTCGAGGATCGCCGGCACGTGCGTCAGGGTGCTGCGCCCGCGGGCCAGCAGAGCGGCGGCCATCAGTTTGAGCACACTGTTCTTGGCGGCGGGAACCTCGACCCGGCCTTCCAGCCGCTGGCCGCCGGTGACCTCGAATGCTTGCACCCGCCAATGGTAAGGGTAAGGACCGCCGAAGCCGATCAGGCGCGGCTCTGTGGCGGTCTCACGTCGCCGTCGTAGGCTGACCACCATGGTGAACCTGACGCGCATCTACACCCGGACCGGCGACGACGGATCGACCGCGCTCGGAGACTTCAGCAGGACATCGAAGACCGACTCCCGGCTCGCCGCCTACGCCGACGTCGATGAGGCGAACTGCGCGATCGGCGTCGCCGTCACGACCGGGGGGCTGGACGAGGAGATCGTGACCGTGCTGCGTCAGATCCAGAACGATCTGTTCGACGTGGGTGCGGACCTGTGCACGCCGGTGTCACCCAATCCGGAGAACCCACCCCTGCGGGTCGAGCCCGAGTACATCCTCCGGCTGGAGGAGCAGTGCGACATCTTCAACGCCCGCCTTGAGCCGCTGCGGTCCTTCATCCTTCCCGGCGGCACTCCGGGCGCGGCCTTGCTCCACGTGGCCCGCACGGTGGTACGCCGGGCGGAGCGTACGACGTGGGCGGCCGTTCATGAGCACGGACCGAGCATGAGCCCGCTGCCGGCGCAGTACCTCAACCGACTCTCGGATCTGCTGTTCATCCTGTGTCGGTGCGCGAACATCGAGGTCGGCGACGTGCTGTGGGTTCCCGGTGGAGATCGATCCAGCCAGGGCGGGGAGAACTAGATCTTGCCGCCGGTCTGACGCTTGGCAGCAACGGCCAGCCGGGTTTCCGCCCGCTTGAGCTTCGCCTGCGACGCGTGGTCGTCGTCCGCCGGGGTGCCGATCTCCGCCTTGATCCGCTCAGCGGCCTCGACCACGATCTCGTCCGCCAACTCCGCGGTCTCGGCGAGGATGATCACATTGTCCCGGTCCACTGTGGCGAACCCCGAGTGGACAGCGGCATGAAGATCCCCGGCGTCGGTCTTGATCAGGACCTCGGCATCGGCCAGTTGGGCCATCATCGGCGAGTGCTGGGGCATGATGCCGACCTGACCCTCGAGGGTCTGCACCACGACGAGGTTGGCCTCTCCTTTGAACACCTCGCGGTCGGTCGCGACGAGTCGCACTGTCAAAGGCATATCGTCATCCTCCGTCGGATCCGCAACTACTTGGCGAGCTTGGCCGCGTTGCGCTCGACATCTTCGATGCCACCGCACATGAAGAACGCCTGCTCGGGCAGGTGGTCGTACTCGCCCTCGCACAGCGCCTTGAACGACCGAATCGTCTCCTCGACCGGCACGAAAGAACCGGGCTGGCCGGTGAAGGCCTCGGCCACGAACATGTTCTGGCTGAGGAACCGCTGGATGCGGCGGGCGCGACCCACCAGCACCTTGTCCTCCTCGGAGAGTTCGTCGATGCCGAGGATGGCGATGATGTCCTGCAGGTCCTTGTAGCGCTGCAGAATCTCTTTGACCCGAGCCGCCACGGCGTAGTGCTCGTCTCCGATGATGAGCGGATCGAGAATCCGGGACGTGGAGTCGAGCGGGTCCACCGCGGGGTAGATGCCGAGCTCGGAGATGGGCCGTGAGAGCACGGTCGTCGCGTCGAGGTGCGCGAACGTGGTGTGGGGCGCGGGGTCGGTGATGTCGTCGGCGGGCACGTAGATCGCCTGCAGCGAGGTGATCGAGTGGCCACGGGTAGACGTGATCCGCTCCTGCAACTGGCCCATCTCGTCGGCCAAGGTGGGCTGGTATCCCACCGCGGACGGCATCCGACCCAGCAGCGTGGACACCTCGGAGCCGGCCTGGGTGAAGCGGAAGATGTTGTCGATGAAGAGCAGCACGT
>CAZKVQ010000005.1:41309-82361 GCA_964556255.1 uncultured Actinomycetes bacterium | reverse complement strand
GCAACGCCCAGGCCTCGGTCCTGGCCCCGACCGGCACCATCGGCTTCATGATGGATTGCGACACCACGGGCATCGAGCCGGACTTCGCGCTGGTCAAGTTCAAGAAGTTGGTCGGCGGTGGCTCGATGCAGATCGTCAATCAGACGATCCCGCAGGCGCTGTCGAAGCTGGGGTACCCACAGGAGACCGTCGAGGCGATCGTTGAGCACATCGCCGAGCACGGTCATGTCATCGATGCCCCCGGTCTGAAGCCCGAACACTACGACGTCTTCGATTGCGCGATGGGTGAGCGTTCCATCACCCCGCTGGGGCATGTGCGCATGATGTCCGCGGTGCAGCCGTTCCTCTCCGGAGCCATCTCGAAGACCGTGAACATGCCGGAGTCGGCGACCATTGAAGAGGTCGAGCAGATCTACTTCGACGCCTGGAAGATGGGTATCAAGGCCCTGGCGATCTACCGCGACAACTGCAAGGTCGGTCAGCCCCTCTCCGATGGCAAGGCCGCCAAGGAGTCCGAGACGACGACCGCGGCTGTTGAGATCAGCGAGGCCGGAGAGCACCGCCCGGTGCGCAAGCGCCTGCCCAAGAAGCGCCCGAGTCAGACGGTCTCCTTCTCAGTGGGCGGTGCCGAGGGATACATGACCGCCGGGTCCTACCCGGACGACGGTCTCGGTGAGGTGTTCCTCAAGCTGGGTAAGCAGGGTTCCACGCTGGCTGGTGTGATGGATGCTTTCTCGATCGCCATCTCCATCGCCCTGCAGTACGGCGTCCCGTTGGAGGCCTACGTGTCGAAGTTCGTGAATATGCGCTTTGAGCCGTCCGGACTCACCGACGACGCGGACGTGCGGATGGCGCAGTCGATCATGGACTACATCTTCCGCCGGTTGGCCCTGGACTACCTCGATTACGACACCCGTGCCGGTCTTGGGATCTTCACCGCCGAGGAGCGCACTGCTCAGGCGGCCGGCTACGACACGACCCCGGTCGTGTCGGATGAGGAGTCCGACGATGCCGAACTGAAGACCCTCGCCCAGTCGGTGCCGACCGCGCCCACCGCTTCGGTTCCGGAGAGCCGGATCGAGTCGCCCTCCACAGCACACTCATCGGCGGAACTCCTGGAGGAGATCACCGGGAAGACCAACGATGCCCCACTGTGCATGACCTGCGGCATCAAGATGCGACCCGCTGGCTCCTGCTATGTGTGCGAGGGCTGCGGCAGCACGTCAGGGTGCTCGTAGTCGCGGATACAGATTCGATCAGGTAGGTGCGGCAAGATGCCGCGGTGATGGTAAGACGTCCACGTTGAGGTGCGGCCTTCACCGACCTTGGTCGCAGACTGGACAGAACGGCGGACTCCCGTGTCGAAATCGGACCGGGAGTCCGCCGTTTGCTTCGACGCCCGTGGTCGGGAAACGCCGGAGCTCCGTCGTTGCCGGCGCCCGATGGTGAAGGTGGCGTCAAGCGACGACCGCCGTCTCTCTCTTGTACTGGCGGTAGGAGAACCAGGCGCGGCCGATCGACTCGAACAACACGATGCCGAGGAGGAACGTGATGAGCAGGGTCAGCGGGCCCACGACCGGGATGTATTTCTGCTCGGAGGCGATGCTCAGAATCAGCAGGATGGTCAGCGCCACGTACTCGGCACGGCTGCGAACGAAGACGATGGACTTGTGCTCGGGCACGGCCCGCACGTATTGGATCCCGTAGCGGTAGTGGCCAACCCAGAGGCCCAGGGCGGCGCCCACGAGTCCGACCAGCAGGTGTTCCCAGTTTTGCACCACGTCTGCACCGAGAATCACGCCGATGGCGAGCAACTCGATGATCGGGTCGAAGGCTAGGGTTCTCACCGGACGGATCCACTGGCCCTTCGGCAGGCCCAGGGTTTTGGCCAGTTTCCGACTGGCGCGGATGTACTTGAGGTCCAAGATCAGTATGACCATCAACAGGATCAGCACTGCCAGCGATCCCACCAAGAGCATGATCGCGGACGCCTCATTAGTGGGGGTCACGACCAAGAGCAGATTGATCACGACAGTTCCCCCTCGCCACTGCGCACCCTGCAGTGCGGACATGTGATTCCGCGCTCCGAAAGACGCTCGCGCTTGGAAGCCTAGTGCTGACACGGTAACGGCGCCCCAAGAATGCTTGTCCCACTCCCCGCTGGCCAGTCGATCACGACCACGGCGCCGTGGTGTGCGGTCAGAATGCGCAATACTGCGCAGCAGGCATCAACGCAGCAACGACGAAGGAAAGGCGTGGGGTATGCGAGCGACGCTTATGTACGGGGCCGGCGATGTGCGGGTGCAAGACGTACCCGATGCGGCGTTGAACCTGCCCACCGACGCGGTGGTCAGGGTTGTGGCTTCCTGTATCTGCGGCAGTGACCTATGGCCGTATGCATCGATGCCGGTCTCGGAAGAGGGCCGTCGGATGGGTCACGAGTTCCTGGGCATCGTCGAGGAGATCGGGTCGGAGGTCTCCGGATTTCAAACCGGGGACCTGGTTGTCGCGCCGTTTCTATGGTGTGACAACACGTGCGATTTCTGTCGTGCGGGCTTGACAAGTTCATGCCGACATGGCGGCGGTTGGGGCGCCCCCGGCGTCGATGGCGGGCAGGGCGAGGCGGTCCGGGTGCCGCTCGCCGACGGCACTTTGGTGAAGTTGCCGGTAGGACCGGATTCGGTACTTCTTCCCTCGCTGCTCAGCCTGTCCGACGTGATGTGCACCGGCCACCACGCAGCCGTCTGCGCACGGGTCTCGCCCGAAACGACGGTCACGGTCGTCGGGGATGGGGCGGTGCGCTGTGCTGGCAGCCAGAAGGCTGGGAGCAGAGCGCATCATCCTCATGGGTAGGCATGGGGCCCGCACCGATCTGGGGCGCGAATTCGGGGCCACTGATGTGGTCGCCGAACGAGGTGAGAGTGGCGTCGAGCACGTTCGAGACATCACTGCCGGTGACGGCACTCATGCTGTCCTCGAATGCGTTGGGACCAAGGACGCTTTGGCCACCGCGCTAGGCGTCGCGCGCAACGGCGGCATCGTAAGTCGGGTCGGTGCGCCGCAGTACGCGGAAGGCCCGGTCGGTTTCGGCATGTTCTGGCGCAACGTCACGCTGTCCGGTGGCGTGGCACCTGCCCGCGCGTACATCGAGGAGTTGCTGCCGGATGTCCTGGACGGCCTCATCGAGCCAGGGCGGGTGTTCGACCGCACAATCACCCTCGATGAGACGCCGGAAGGCTATCGGGCGATGGCTGATCGTGAGGCCTTGAAGGTGCTGGTCAGGCCCTGACCTGAGTCTCGGAATCCAACCCTCACTGGGGCGCTGGATCGACCACGGGCGCGATCAGTAGCCGCTGCCGTCGTCAGTCGCGGTTCCGGCGACGATCGCCACCGACGCCGAGGCGCCGACCCGGTCGGCGCCAGCTGCGATCATCGTCTCGGCATCCTCCCGGGTTCGGATCGCGCCCGAGGCTTTCACGCCGAGCTCATCGCCCACGGCGGCGCGCATCAAGGCGATGTCGGCAGCGGTGGCGCCACCGCCGCCGAAGCCGGTGGACGTCTTGACGTAGGCGAGACCGGCACGCACGGCCAGCAGGCAGGCGATGGCTTTCTGTTCGTCAGTGAGCAGGGCAGTCTCCAGGATTACCTTCACCGGTATGGGGCGGGCGGCGTCGACAACGGCAACCATGTCCTCATAGACGGCCGCATAGTCGCCCGAGAGTAGGCCACCGAGATCGATCACCATGTCCACCTCATCGGCGCCCTCTTCCACCGCGACCGCCGTCTCGGCGGCTTTTCCGCGGCGCGACATCGCGCCCAGTGGGAAACCGACAACGGTGCAGACCATCACCTCCGAATCGGCCAGCGTCTCCGCGGCCAGCGGCACCCAGCGGGTATTGACGCACACCGATGCGAACCCGTTCTCGCGGGCTTCGGCGCAGAGTGTCTCCACCGCCGGTTGTGTCGCATCGGCCTTGAGCAGGGTGTGATCGATGCGTCCCGCGAGGTCATCCGAGGTGCGCTTCGCCTGTGGTCGGTCCACTTCTCCAGAGGTGGGGCCAAGGGCATCGTCGATTGCTCTGGTTGCTGCGGCGAACACCGCTTGATAGTCAGCCATAGCCAGAGGCTAGACCCAATCCCAGGACCGTGGCAGGGTGGGAGCAGCGGCACCGCGATGGTGTCGGACGGTCATAGCGAGGAGTCGGCATGAAGTTCGGTGTCGTCATGCAGCCCAATCCGCCCGCCTGGCAGGTGGTGGACTACGCCCGACGAGCAGAGATCGAGGGTTTCGACCATTTCTGGACGTTCGATTCCCATTTGCTGTGGCAGGAATCGAACGTCATCTTCAGTCAGATCTTGGCGGCGACGCACAGGTTGACCGTGGGACCCATGGTCACTAACCCGACAACTCGAGACGCGACCGTGACCGCTTCCACTTTCGCCACGCTGAACACGATGTTCGGCAATCGGACCGTGTGTGGCATCGGGCGCGGCGACTCCGCGGTACGGGTGACCAACGGGAAACCCGCGACGATGGCGCAGCTGCGCGCGGCGGTCGGGACGATCTCCGATCTGGCCAACGGCCGACCCACCGAGTACGCGGGCAGCACGCTGCGGTTGCCCTGGGCCGGCGAGAGTCGCCTTCCTGTGTACATCGGCGCCTATGGGCCGAAGATGCTCGAGTTGACCGGCCAGATCGGCGACGGGCTCATCCTTCAACTCGCGGACCCACACATCGTCAAGTGGGCGATCGACAGGGTGCGGGCGGCAGCTGAAGCGGCTGGCAGGGACCCGGACTCGCTGGAGTACATCGTCGCTGCTCCGGCTTACGTGGGTGATGACCTCGATCACCAGATCGAGCAATGCCGCTGGTTCGGTGCGATGGTCGGCAACCATGTCGCCGACATCGTGACGCGGTACGGCGAGGGGGACCAGGTTCCTGAGGAGCTCACCGCCTACATTGCGGGCCGGAAGGGATACGACTACAACGAGCATGGTCGCGCGGGGAATCCGGAGGCCGAGTTCGTGCCCGATGAGATCGTGCGCCGCTTCTGCGTGCTGGGGACCGCGCAGGAGCACGTCGACAAACTCGCCGAACTCGCCGAACTCGGGATGACGCAGTTCGGGCTGTACCTACAGCACGACGGCAAGGACGAGACTCTGCACGCCTACGGCAACCACGTGATCCCGGCCATCGCTGGCCACGCGCGGACGAAGACGGACTGATCCGCTGGCAGTTCGCCAGTCGATAGAAACAGCTATCCAGAGCAATCTCTGAGGACCTTTCGTTTCCCCAGGAAACCGACCCGTGACGGTACTAGATTCGGCATAGGGTCTCGTCGGTTAGTCGCCGGCGGGCGGACCGCCCTGGGGACTGAATGGAGCCGTCGGATGAGGACCGAGAACATCAATCACGAGTTCCTCGATGGGGTACTGGACGGAAGTCACGCCGACGTCTACTACCACTTCGGAGCCTCTAGCGAGGACCCGATCTTAGAGGATCTGCGTGACGTCAGAGCGGTGATAATGGCCGGCTCCGGCGGTCGCATCAAGGAGTTCGCGGAGCACTGGAGCGAACTCAACGGTGGCTCGAAGATCGTTGCCTTCCCGAAGGAGGATCGCTTCGTCACTCGCTATACGGCCGGCGTGCTCTTCGCCTCCCACGGTATGGGCATGCCAAGTGCGTCGATCGCGCTGCAGGAGCTGATGCGGATGGTCTTCTTCCTCAAGCGTGGGGACCTGGAGGGGATGGACGAGGTCTTCTGGGCGCGGGTCGGCACCAGCGGCGGCGTCGGGTTGCCAGGTGGAACGGTGGTCGTGTCCTCCGAGGGGGTCATGGCAGATCTGAAGCCCTACCGGTTGCTGCAGGGCGGGACGGGGGAGTACTGGTTCGACGGGAACTTCCCGGCCGATGTCTACAACGCGATCATCGCGGCCAACGAGGGCATCGACGACCTTTCCGTTGTCTCCGGCAAGACAGTCGCGGGTAACGAGTTCTTCTTGGAGCAGTTCCGCCTCGACGGCGCCATCCGGCTCGAAACGGTCGAGTCGAAGATGGACTGGTTGCGGTGGCTGCACGACAACGGCGTCCGCAACATCGAGATGGAGGGGGCCATGCTCGCGGGCTACCTCAACCATTGGGGCTTCTCGAAATTCGCCATGATCTGCTGCACACTGCTCAACCGGCTCGAGGGCGACCAGGTGACAGCGAGCCCCGAACAGTTGCACAAGTTCAGCGAGGACTCCGGCGTGGTTCTCTTCAATTACCTCAAGTCGACTCTCCTAGGCGCCTGACCCGATTCATCCATCCACCACCTGCCAACGGAGGGGATCATGCCCGACTCGATCGATTGGGAAGTACTTCACACCGCCGCGGTGGCATGCCTTCCCAACTCCTATTCGCCGTACTCCAAGTTCCCGGTGGGAGTGGCGGGGTTCGCCGATGACGGCCGGATCGTCAGCGGCGCCAACATCGAGAACGCCTCCTACGGCCTCACTCTGTGCGCCGAGTGCTCGATGGTGTCGAATCTCTGCGCGACCGGGGGTGGGCGGCTCATCGCTGCCTACTGCGTGGACGGTGAAGGGAACCCGTTGATGCCCTGCGGCCGATGTCGGCAGCTGCTGTGGGAGTTCGGTGGTGCCGACATGCTTCTCATGACACCCGAAGGGGTGCTGACCATGGCCGACGTGCTGCCCCAGGCATTCGGTCCCGAGAACCTCGATAAGGCAGGTGTCTGACATGAGCACGATGGCGGCTACCCCGCCCGCGGCGGAGTCCAAAGCGACGAAGGCGGCCTGGGCGATCCTGGCGGCGATGGGGTTCGGTGCCCTGATCGCCCAGATGTTCAGCACGGTGATCGGTCCCGCGCTGCCCACGATCAAGGATGACCTCGGGTTGGGCCTGTCCGAGCAGACCTGGACCATCACCGCCTACAGCCTTGCGTTCGGTACCGCGCTGGTGGCCGGTGGTCGAATGGGCGACCTCGTGGGCGAGGTCAAGATGATCGTCATCGGCTTCGTCATCTTCGGAGCTGGGCTGCTGATGTCGGCGGTGGCCGTCGGGGGACTTCTGATGATCAGTGGTCGTGCCGTCCAGGGAATTGGTATCGGCATCTCGGCCCCCGCCACGTTGTCGATCGTGGTCAACTCGTTTCCAATAAAACAGCGAGGGTTAGCAGTGGGGGTGTGGGGTTTCGCCCACGGCTTCGGGCTGCTCATCGGACCTCTCTTCGCGGCCTGGATGATGGACATCGCCAGTTGGCGTTGGGTGTTCTGGGTGGCATTGCCGCTGACCGGCCTGGTCATCTTCGTCACGATCGCCGCGACCCGCGGCTACAAGAGCGTGATCGCCACCGGTGGCTATGACTGGATAGGTCTGATCATCGGCGGTCTGGGTATCACGCTGCTGACGTATGGCCTACAGAACTCGGCCGTCAGTTGGACCGCTCCCGCCACGATCGGCACCCTGGTCGCGGGCGTCGTGCTGCTCGCCATCTTCGGCTTCGTCGAGACGAAGTTGGCACACCCATTGGTCGACTTCGGGCTCTGGAAGGAGCGCCTGTTCTCCGGTGGCTTCTTCGCCGAGAGCGCGGTCGGCTTCGTCTACATCCCGTTCCTGACCTTCGTGGGTTCGCTATTCTTCATCAACGTGCTCGGCTACTCGCCGGGCAAGGCCAGCTGGGTGATCGTCATTACGACCGGCATCTGCATGGTCTTTGAGCCCCCAGCCGGCAAGTGGGTGGACAAGGTCGGCCCCGGGCTGCCGATCACGGTCGCGCTGGTGATGCAGGCGGTTGCTCTCGCGTGGATCGGATTCTTCTTCACGCCGTCGACTTCGCTGACCCAGATGATCATTCCGCTGGCGCTGATGGGCATCGGGGTTGGTATCTCGTTGCCGGCGTGCAACACCGCGGGGATGTCCGCGGTGGACTCCGAGCACGCGGGCATGGGCTCGGGGTTGATGCAGATGACCTTCAACATTCCGGCCGCTCTCGGCGTCGCCCTCGTGACCTCCGTGATCGGCACGATGACCGCCTCGAAGGTCCAGTCGGTCATCAGCGATCCGTCGTTGCAGGATGCGGCCAAGCGTTATGCCGACGCCGTCCAGGACGGCAATACGAGCGGTGCGGATGACATCCTCAACTCGGTTGGCAGTCAAGCCGCTCAAATCATCAAGGACGCTGCCGTTGCGGCCCAGTCCTCGGCAATCACCACCTCGATGATCGTCCTTGCCGGCATCGCGTTGGCCGGCGCGATCTTCGCCTGGTTCGTCATCGGGCGTCGTCGCACCCCCGACCACATCGAGATGACCCACGCCGCGGAGGTATGACCGGAGGGGCTCCTCGTGACTGACTTGCCGGAGGCGTCCCATGGCGCGGGTGCGGCCATCGTGCGCCACACCTGTGTGCGAAAGGGCTGCGAACAGGAGTACGGGGAGTGGCGTTCCCGCATCACCACAGCGCTGAGCGGTCACCCCGGCTTCCAGCGGGTGGAGGTGTATCCGCCGGACGAGGTGCAGTCCGATTGGGTCACCATCGAGCGCTACGACTCGGTGGCGGACGCGAGGGCCTGGCTCACCAGCGATACTCGTGCCGCGCTGGCCGACGAGGTGGTGGGCCTGGTGGACGGGCCGGACTCGGTCGCGATCATCGTGGACGAGGGGGTTCCCCAGCGGGAGACGACCGCGGTTATCACGGACCTCGTGGCACGCGGTCATGAGCGTCAGTTCCGTGACTGGGTGACCCGTATCCAGAATGCGCAATCGCGCTATCCGGGCTACCTCGGCGTGAGTGTCCAAGAGCCCATCCCGGGGGTCAATCCCGCCTGGGTAACGCTGCTGCGGTTCGATACCGCCGCGAACTTGCGCGGATGGCTTGAGTCGGACGAGTGTGAACGATTCCGGCAGGAGTCCCAGGCCTTCCTCGAACACGGCGACTATCGCGTCACCCGCACGTCTTTCCGGAACTGGCTTCCCGCTGTCGAACGCGCCGCGGAGCCTTCGGTGTGGAAGGTCAACGCGATCGTGTTGCTCGTGCTCTACCCGGTGGTGATGCTCACCATCATCTTCCTCAACCCCCGGATCGCCGGCCTTGGCGTGGGGCCGGTGACTTTCATCGGAAACGTCATCGGAGTGGCGGCCACCGGATTCTGGCTGGTGCCGTGGGCAGCCGGCCGTCTCCAGACGTGGTTGGTTCCGCCCCCCGACCGCGCGCGCCGGATAAGTCTCGTCGGTTGGCTGCTGATGGTGCTGGGATACGTGGTGTTGGTGTCGGTGATGTCGGCGTTGGCAGTCCGTTTCATATAGAGCTACACCCGCCGGTCCTGCGGTCCGCATGCGGCGATGCGGGGGCTTGTCGTCGGGCAGGATTCGCATCCAGGAAAACCCTATGCTGCGAAGTATGACTGCTGCTGAAACCCCTGATGACAAACTGATGACGACCGCTCGTGCCTGGCTGGCCGAGGACCCGGATCCGGTCACCGCCGCCGAGTTGCGCAGTCTGCTGGAGAAGGTGGCGGCAGGCGACGCCGAGGCCAAGGAGGCACTCGCCGATTCGTTCGACGGCACCCTGGAGTTCGGCACAGCCGGTCTGCGCGGCCAGTTGGGACCGGGCAGCAACCGCATGAACCGGGTGGTCGTTGCCAGGGCCGCGGCAGGTCTTGCCGACTTCCTCAAGCAGCGGGGGGCCACCTCGGTCGTCATCGGGTACGACGCCCGCCGGAACTCCGACGTCTTCGCCCACGACAGCGCCCGCATCATGGCGGGTGCCGGTATCAAGGCCTACATATATCAGCGGGCCCTTCCGACGCCGGTGCTCGCATTCGCGATCCGACCGCTGGCTGCCGATGCCGGCATCATGGTCACGGCGTCGCACAACCCGGCCAACGACAATGGCTACAAGGTCTACCTCGGGGATGGCAGTCAGATAGTGCCGCCGTCCGACGCTGAGATCTCCGAGTGCATCGCTGCCGTTGGGGCCTACGACGCCATTCCGCGGTCTGACGACTTCACCACGCTGGGACCGGAGATGCTCGACCAGTACATCGAGCGCGCGGTCTCGCTGCTCAGCCCGGGTCCCCGAGAGGTGATCTCCGTCTACACGGCAATGCACGGCGTCGGCGGTGCGGTGTTCATGAAGGCAGCGGCAGCCGCCGGCTTCCCCGACCCCCACCCGGTGGTGGAGCAGTTCTCGCCGGATGCACGCTTTCCCACGGTGCCATTCCCCAACCCGGAAGAACCTGGCGCAATGGACCTGTCGATGGCCGAGGCACGGCGCGTCAACGCCGACATCGTCGTTGCGAACGATCCGGACGCCGACCGCTGCGCGGCCGCGATCCCGTTCGAGGGCGGTTGGCGTCGGCTCACCGGGGACGAGGTCGGCGGCTTGCTGGGATGGTGGATCGCCAAGCGGGCGCAACTGGCGGGGGTCGAACTCAGTGGTGTCTACGCGCAGTCGATCGTCTCGGGAACCTTGCTGGCGAAGATCGCCGAGTGGGCTGGTCTGGAGTACCAGACCACTCTCACGGGCTTCAAGTGGATCTCACGCGTACCCGGGCTGGTATTCGGGTATGAGGAGGCGCTCGGGTACTGCGTGGATCCGGCTGGTACCCGCGACAAGGACGGCATCACCGCGACGCTGCTGCTGTTGGAGCTGGCCGCGCACCTCAAGGCCGAGGGGCGGGGGGTGCAGGACGTCCTGGACGACCTTGCTCGCAGATTCGGGTTGCATGTCACGGGCCAGTTGGCCGTCAGGGTCTCCGACCTGTCGATCATCTCCGATGCCATGGCCAGATTGCGTGCCCACCCGCCGAAGGAACTTGGTGGCCGTGAGGTCCTCAAGTGTGAAGACCTACTCACCGGCGCCGGAGGACTACCACCCACCGACGGGCTACGGTTCACGATGGATGGGGCTCGGGTGGTGATCCGGCCAAGTGGCACCGAACCCAAACTCAAGTGCTACCTGCAGGTCGTGGTTGCGGGAACTGGCGACATCGTCAAGGCCCGAGCCGCGGGCGCCGAGGAGTTGAAGGCCTTGTATGACAGCGTTGACGAGGCCCTCGGGATCACCGACGTCTGAACTGCTGACGCACTGAGCGTCATCCCTCGTGTCGGGGTGTGGGGCACCCGCAGTGGGCCTCCGTCAGCCCGGTGCGCGTGTTCCCGGGCGACAATCCGCCACTGCTGGTCCAAAATGGTGATGGGTCGTCATTCGCCGGTCTTGTGCTCGTCGCCGAGGCTTCGCTGGCCGACGTTCCGAACCGAGCTGTTCCGGAGAGGAGAGACGCTTCGTGCCTGTCGCTGTTGGAATCGTCGCCGGAACCGCGATCAGGGGTGCGGCGGCCACGGTGATGATGCGTCCGGTCTTGGAACGGCACCCGGACGCCTTCCTGATCACGTTGGCGAACTTCGGCGTGACGCTGACAATGGCCTCGTCGCAAGAGCACATCCGGCGGGACATCACCAAGGCCCTGCGCGAGCGTGGACGGGCGCGAGATTCGCCGATAGTGCTGGTGGGGCACTCGCAGGGTGGCCTGGCCGTGCTTCGGTACGCCATCGACCACCCACTGCAGGTTCGCCACGCCTTCACCATCGGGGCCCCATGGCAGGGGGCTGTCAGTGCCGGCACGCTCAGTCGTATCGTCCGTCACCGGCTTCCAGCCATGCGCGACATGAGCGCCGGTTCGGAGTTCCTCACCGCGCTTCACGACGATGTCCCCGTGATCGCCGACCGGGTCAGTAACATCTACAGCACCCACGAGTTGTTCATCCGACCCTACG
The DNA here is from genome assembly GCA_964556255.1 of uncultured Actinomycetes bacterium. Taxonomy (GTDB): domain Bacteria; phylum Actinomycetota; class Actinomycetes; order S36-B12; family UBA10799; genus JACJWR01. The sequence continues at coordinate 70,585 of CAZKVQ010000005.1, read as the reverse complement.
TAGGTGCCCACATCGACGTGCCTGGCGTGCACAACACTCTGATCGCGACCGACGAGGAGTTGCGACGTCATCTTCAGCTCTACCCGGAGTTGGAACTCGACGACATCATCCTCGGCAGGGTCAACCACCTCAATGAGATGCATTCACCGGAGGTGCGGGCAAAGATCTGGGCGAAGGTGTCCGAGATCGTGGCCGACATGAAGTCCGGAGCGCCCAAGCCGTCGGCCACCGAGTGACCGACGCCAATCGCGGGACCGAGGGTCAGGTTCCGACAACCTCGTAGCCGGCCTCGTCGATCGCTGCCTTGAGGCTGGCATCATCGAGTTCGGCACCCGTGACCGACACGGTTCCGTTGTCGAGGTCGACCACGACGGTGTCGACGTCATCGACCTTCGTGACCTCTTCGGTGATGGCATTAACGCAGTGCTGACAGCTCATGCCGGTGACGTTGTAGGTGATCGTTGCCATGCGATGTCCTCGCCTCTCTGATATTCGATGCGGTGCTTGTCCATCGTGCCCTATCGGCGGTACCCCTTGAAACGTCGCAGTCGCAGGCTGTTGGTAACGACGAACACCGATGAGAAGGCCATCGCGGCGCCGGCAACGAGCGGATTGAGCATGCCGGACATAGCAAGCGGGATTGCCGCCACGTTGTAGGCGAACGCCCAGAAAAGGTTGCCCTTGATGGTTGCCAGGGTGCGCCTGGAGAGGGCAACCGCGTCGGCGGAGGCCCGCAAGTCTCCGCTGATGATCGTCAGGTCGGAAGCCTCGATTGCCACGTCGGTGCCGGTGCCCATCGCAATCCCGAGGTCGGACTGGGCCAGCGCCGCGGCATCGTTCACCCCGTCCCCGACCATGGCGACGACTCGGCCGTCGTTCTGCAGATCCTTGACAGCCGCGACCTTGTCGGCCGGGAGAACCTCGGCGATCACCGTGTCGATTCCCACTTCGGTGGCGATGGCGCGGGCGGCCTGCTCGTTGTCACCGGTCAGCAGCATCGGGGTCAGGCCGAGCGAACGAAGGTCAGCGATGGCCTCTGCGCTGCTCGCCTTGATTGAGTCCCCGACCACCACCACCCCGGTGATCCGGTGGTCCCACCCGACCGCCACGACGGTGCGCCCGGCCGCCTCGGCCACATCGAGAGCGGAGGCCAGCGAGTCCGGCAGCTCCAGGTGCCACAATTGCGACAGCCATGAGCCTCGGCCAGCCGCCACCTCGAGCCCGCAAACGGTTCCCAAAACCCCGTGGCCCTGGATCGCCTGGAAATCACTGACCTCCGACAGGCTGCCGAGAGATTCCAGCGCTCGGCGTGAGATCGCGGCTCCAATCGGGTGCTCGGAGGCGTGCTCGACCGCGCCGGCCAGCCGCAGGACTTCCTCCGGACTCGTGCCGGCCACCGGCACGATGTCCAGCACCGACATTTGCCCCGTTGTCACCGTGCCGGTTTTGTCCAGCACGACCGTGTCGACCTGGCGGGTGCTTTCCAGCACCTGTGGCCCCTTGATGAGGATCCCCAGTTGTGCTGCCCGCCCGGTTCCGACCAGCAGCGCGGTGGGTGTAGCGAGCCCCAGGGCGCACGGGCACGCAATGATCAAGACGGCAACGGCCGCAGTGAAGGCGGTCTGCGCACCGGCGCCGGCGATCAGCCAGCCCACCAGCGTCGCGAGCGCCAACACCAGGACGATCGGAACGAACACCGCGGCCACCCGGTCGGCCAATCGCTGCACCGGAGCTTTGCCCGACTGTGCATCGGCGACCAGCCGTGTCATCTGCGCCAGTGCCGTGTCGGCGCCGACCCCGGTGACCTCCACGATCATCCGGCCACCCGAGTTGACGGTGGCCCCGACGACCGAGTCCCCGGGTCCCACCTCCACGGGCACGGACTCCCCGGTGAGCATGCTCTGGTCGACGGCCGAGGAACCCTCCACGACGCGGCCGTCTGTTGCGATCTTCTCGCCGGGACGCACCACGAACCGGTCGCCGACTACCAGATCACCAACCGCAACCCTCACCTCCGAGCCGTCGCGAAGCACGGCGGCGTCCTTGGCCCCCATGGACGCAAGGGCGCGAAGTGCCGCGCCTGACTTGGTCTTCGCCCGCGCCTCCAGGTACCGCCCGAGCAGGATGAAAACAGTGACCGCGGACGCCACCTCCAGATAGATGCTCTGGGAGGAGTCGTCCGGATGTCCCAGCAGGGAGAAGGACATCTTCATACCCGCCATGCCGGCGTCGCCGAAGAACAGCGCGTACAACGACCACAGGAAGGCCGCACCCACCCCGATGCTGATCAGGGTGTCCATGGTCGCGGCACCGTGGCGGGCATTCGTCCACGCGGCACGATGGAAGGGCCAGGCCCCCCAGACCACGACGGGAGCCGCGAGCGTCAGGGACAGCCACTGCCAGTTGGTGAACTGCAGTGCGGGGATCATCGCCATCGCCATGACAGGCACCGTCAGGACCGTGCAGATCAGAAGGCGCTGACGCAAGGAGACGAGTTCAGGGTCTTCCTGGACGGCGGGGGACCCATCATCCGTCGACTGTTCTCGGGGCGGCGGGCTGGGCAGTTCGGCCGAGTAGCCGGTCGCCTCGATCGTGGCTATCACGTCGTCGAGACTGAGGTCCTTGCCGATGGACACCCGGGCCACTTCGGTGGCGTAGTTGACCTCGGCGCTCACGCTGTCCATCCGGTTGAGTTTCTTCTCGACCCGGGCGGCGCACGAGGCGCACGTCATGCCGCCGATCTTGAGATCGACGGTCCGGGGTTCGAGGTCACCGCTGACGCTCACGTGGCAACCCTACCTTCGGCCCGCGGTACGCCCCTCATTCGGCGGGCGGCCGTCAAGGAGACGGAAAGTAAAGGTTTGGGCAGAATGCCGCGCGAGAGGTACAAAGTGCGCATTGTAGTGACTACTGGGGTCAAGTTCGGGGAGCGACGCGCCGAGAGATTTGTGTATGGGCGTTCGGTCTTCGGGTCGACACTCTATCGGAGTTGGAGGTTCGCTGTGGCGGTTCACCGTGCCGACGGTGCACATCGACGACTGGTAGGTCCCGGAGTCGGGGGCGTGGCGGGGGCTCTGCTGCTGGCATCCACAGTGGCGGCTAGTCCGGCGCTGGCGAACTACCCGGAACCACCCGAGGGCGGGGTCTCCGTCCAGGCGTATCGAAGTGAAGTGGCGCCGGCCGGCTGCCCGACGTATGCCCCCAGCGGGACCATTCGAACTGGCGGTGACGTGCACGCCATCTGCGTGCAGGCGAGCAACTCTGCGCCCACCCGGGAGGCCGCAGGGGCCATTCGCTACGCCTTCGCCCACCTCGGGGCGGCCTACAGCCAGAGCAACCGGGATTCGGTGAACCCTTGGGTGTTCGACTGCTCGTCGATGGTGGGTCGTGCCTACCGCGCGGCCGGCGGCAAGATCAAGAACTATCGCACCGGATCGGTCTCCTCGTTCTACCCGATGATGGGTTGGACCGGCGCCTACATCCCGAGCTACTACTCGGGCACGAACCTGACGCGGGTTTCGAAGGCCAACTTGCGTCCGGGCGACATCATCATCCAGTTCGACGGCCCCGACCCGTCGCAGTCGGCCGGTAACGCCGGTCATGCCCAGATCTACCTCGGGGGCGGGCGCATCATCCAATCCGGCGGTGGTCGGCCGAGTAACCTGAACGTCTCGAGCTTCGGGAACTACTCGTTCTCCAACGCCTGGTACTTCCACTACAACTCATTGGGCGGCACACCGCCCCCGGTGACCGGCGGCGGTTCCACCACCAGCAGGGTCACGCCCTGGAAGTACCCGTTCTACCTCGGGCGGGTCGGCACCAAACGCATCATGAATCTGCAGGTGCTGCCGGGCGCAAACCGGGTGCTGCAACTGCAGTGGCGAAACCCCAGGACCGGTGCCTGGCAGATCCAGTCGTCGACCCGTACCCGGGCCGACGGCACGGGTCGATTCGGTGTCCCGTTCCGCGCCGGCAAGTGGTGGTGGCGGCTGTACGCACCGGCAACCGCCAGCGAGGGAGCAGCCGCAGGTCCGCAGGTGGCCTTCATCGGCATGTGAGCCCCCCCATGGTGAATGGCGGGTGAACCACGAGGAACGCCAACATTGCCGGAAATCGGATACCTTGATCGCGGTTGGACCCGAACCCCAGGGCAACCATGGTGTCGGCGATAAACGGAAATGGGCTGATGTCCTACCTCGGATCCGTGGTTTCAAGCGTGACCACGATCGACCGTGCCCGGCTGCGGCGGTGGTCGGCCCTCAGACGCGGCCTGCTTGTCGGGCTGACGTTCGTGGTCGCGACCTGGTTGACGAATCCGGAAGTGGGTGCCCTGGCGGCCGTCGCGGGTCTCTATGTCGGCCTTCAGGATCGCAACGAGCCCGCCCGCTTCACCGCCGAGACGATGACCGCGCAGTCGGTGCTGTTCTTCATCGTCGTGCTGGCCGGCGGGTTGTTCAGCCCCTGGGTTGCCAGCGCCATCATGATCCTCTGCGCGGCGCTGTCCGGGTTGAGTGCCCAGCACGACAAGTCGATCAGTCGGATGTTCGCCGACGTCCTCAACGTCTTGGCATTCCTGGCGCTGAGTCGGATGACCCACGAACTGGTGATCCAGAGTGCCCTGGCCGTGTTGGCGGCAGGGCTGCTGCAGGCCGCCGGCACGATTGTGGCCGGCCGGTGGACCAGCGACCTGCCCGAGCGCAGGCCGGTGGCGATGGCGCTCATCGCGGTGGCAGAACACCTGGACGACGCCCAAGTGCGTCAGAAGTCCACCACCGGACCCGCGGCGGAGGCGGCGATCGTCGAAGCGGACGCGACGATCAACCGGTCTGATCTGACCCACCGCCGCAGACGCGCATTGCGCAAGATCCTTGGTGACGCCGAGCAGTTGCGCCTCGAGGCGAGCGCCATCCGGGTGCGACGGGCCTTCGACGTGCAGGTCATCCAAGAGCCGGAGGTCGACGAGGCGCTCACCATCGCCGCTGCGAGCCTCCGCGCTGCCGCCCAGGCGTTGCTCGACGAGGCCACGCCCACGACGACAGGCCGTGGTCAACGAAAGGCCCTGGCAGAGTTGGCGGCGGAGTCCGATCGCGCCCAGCAGATAGCCTCGGACCGGTCAGCGCGCCCCACTGCGCGATCGGTGGCCTCACAGGCGAAGCGCATCGACCGTCATGTGGCGCGGCTGCAGAACGCGGACAGCGAACGTATGAGTTCCAGCATGGTTCCGTTGAGTGACCGGGACTGGGACGAGTTGCTGCATCCCGGTCCCAGTGACATCCGAAGCGGCGTGCGACTGGCGCTTGCAGCGGTCATCGGGTTGAGCCTGGCCGCCGTGTTCGACCTGCCCCACGGGGCCTGGATCGCCGCCACCAGCGTCGCCCTACTACGCCCCGACCATCGGGCGCTCACCTCCGACACCATCTCGAGGGCCGTGGGTGTCGCGCTGGGAGCCGCGGCCGTGGTGCCGATCGTCTACATCACCGGTTCGAGCGACGTCACCAACATGATCCTGGTGACCCTGCTGGCCATCGGGGCGTGTGCGGTCACGAGCGCCAACGAGGGGCTCTTCATCGTCGCGGTGACCGTCTTCACCGTCTTCACGAGGGCCGCCGTGGGGGAGAACCCTGTCCAGGTAGCCGAGACGCGGATGCTGGACGTGTTTGCCGGCTGCATCATCGCGGTGCTGCTACTCCTGGTGCTCCCGCTCAAACAGGGAAGACTGCTCGGCCGGCAACTCTCCGAGTACGCGGAGGCAACCGCGGAATGGATCGATGCCGTCGGACTGCACGCCGCGGGTCAGAAACCCAAGAAGATGAAGAAGCGCCGCCGGGCGGTACGGAGGGCCCGGGTCGAGGTGCAGCACGGACTCGACATACGACGGATCGAGCCACTCGGTCCGGGGGTCTCGGCCTGGCGCGGCCAGATCATCTTCACCAGGATCCACGACTCCAGTCGCGCCGCGACCGCCGCACAGATGTCCCTGTCCCACGGAGCTGCGCCATCGCCGATCGGGGTTGAGGCAGCGCAGCACGCGGCGGCCGTCCTGAGGTGCACCGCGCGCGAGTTGCGGCGACGACACGACCACGACTGTCCCGAGGTCGTCGACTTCCCGAACACCCCCAACGATGCCGTTGCTGAACTCCTCGTCCGTTCGGACTCGGAGGCAGTTGCCGCGCTGGCAGCCGTGTCGGACCCGCAAGTAGTGCGCTCCTCTGATGCCGGATAGCGCCGGGGGACCGCCCCATCGTTGGGACGACTCCGCACGAATCTCCTGCGATACTTCGCAGGTTCATCACTTGGGTGGAAAGCAGGGAGAGACAGATGTTGAAAGTCGCTGAGGTCGGCAACTCGATCGACAAGGCCACGTTCAAGGCGGCCGTGCCGCAGTTGCGCCTGGAGTTGGTGAATGCGCAGTACGACCTGCGGAACGCGGACTTCCCGGTGATCATCTGGATCGCCGGTGATGACCGGATCGCGGCCAACGAGGTCGTCAACCGGATCAATGAGTGGATGGACGCGCGATTCATCGACACCCGAGTCTTCGCCGACTACAGCCAGGAGGAAGCCGACCGGCCGGCGCTCTGGCGCCTATGGCGCGCCCTACCGCCAAAGGGGAAGACGGCTGTCTTCGCAGGTGGCTTGATGCGGACCGCCACGATGCGCGCCAACGGCGAGATCGACGAAGAGAGTTTCGGAAGCTGGCTGCGCCATGTCCGCGGCATGCAGAACGAGATGGTGGCCGAAGGTGCCCTGGTGATCAAGTTCTTCTTCCACACCCCGGAGAAGCTGCAACGCAAGAAGCTGAAGAAAGCAGAGGCGAATCCGGCGCAGGGATGGCAGGTCGACCAGCGCGACTGGGCGGCCCTGGACCAACTGGGCGAAACGATGCCGATCGTCGAACGGATCCTGCGTGAGACCAGCGCACCCGGGGCCCCCTGGACGATCGTCGAAGCCACCAATGCCCGCTATCGCGACCTGACGGTGGGTCGGACCATCCTGGCGGCGCTGCAGGCTCGACTGGCGCAGGCTCCCATCACCGGCCCATCGGTCGCGGAGTCGGTGTTCGGCGACGTCGACGGCGAGGCAAATGTGCTGAGCGGGGTGGATCTGAATCAGTCGCTCGACAAGGCCACCTACCGCAAGGAACTGGCCAGACTCCAGGGACGGCTGCGCAAACTCTCGATCGAGGCCAGGGAACGCGGGGTGAGCACCGTGCTGGCGTTTGAAGGCTGGGACGCTGCGGGCAAGGGTGGGGTCATCCGGCGCCTGACCGCCGCTCTCGAGGCCGGTGACTACCGCATCGTTCCGGTCGCGGCGCCGACCGAGGAGGAGCGGAAGTACCCCTACCTGTGGCGGTTCTGGCGTGATCTGCCACCTGCGGGCCGCTTCGTCATCTTCGACCGAACGTGGTACGGACGGGTGTTGGTGGAGCGAATCGAAGGTTTCGCCGATGCCGCGGAATGGCAGCGGGCCTACGACGAGATCAATGATTTCGAGGCGCAGTTGGCCGAGCGGGGCTACTACGTGGCGAAGTTCTGGCTGCACATCTCCCAGGAGGAGCAACTCGCACGATTCCAGGCCCGTGAGGAAACCCCCTACAAGCAGCACAAGATCACCGAGGAGGACTACCGCAACCGCGAGAAGTGGGATGACTACGTCGGTGCGGTCGACCAGATGGTCCTGCGAACCACCACGGAGCGGGCCCAGTGGCATGTGATCCCGGCCAACAACAAGTACTTTGCACGGATCGCCGTCCTGAAGGCTGTGACGAAGGGACTTCGCAAGACGCTTCGGGAGTCCTGACGCCCTGGAGTACAAATGAAGTATGGACACACAGGCGACTGAGGCCACCGACCCCGCGGTCGACGACGGCGTTGTGATCGAGGTCGTCGGACTGCGGAAGAACTTCGGCCGCACGGAAGTGCTCAAGGGTCTGGACCTGCGGGTACTCCCCGGCGAGGTACATGCTTTCCTGGGCCCCAACGGGTCCGGCAAGACCACCACATTGCGGCTGCTGCTGGGGCTGCTGCGTTCAGACGGCGGCAGCATGGCCGTGCTCGGGATGGACCCGTGGCGCCAACCTGCCGAGCTCCATCGACGTCTCGCCTACGTCCCCGGCGATGTCAACCTCTGGCCCAACCTCTCTGGCGGCGAAGTAATCGACCTGCTCGGTCGGCTCAGAGGGGGGATCGACCCCGCCAGGAGGGCCTCGCTCATCGCACGGTTCGACCTGGATCCGACCAAGAAGGGCCGCACCTACTCGAAGGGAAACCGGCAGAAGGTCGCGCTTATCGCGGCCCTCGCCAGCGATGTCGAGTTGTATCTGCTCGACGAACCGACGGCCGGGCTGGACCCGTTGATGGAGGCCGCCTTCAAGGAGTGCGTGGCCGAATTGCGTGCCTCCGGGCGCACCGTACTGCTCAGTTCCCACATCCTCAGCGAGGCGGAAGCGCTCAGCGACAGGGTGAGCATCATTCGTGACGGGATCGTGGTCGAGTCGGGCACGTTGTCGGACCTGCGCCACCTGACCCGCACCGCCGTCTCCGCTCAGGTCAGGGAGGTACCTGCAGGTCTTGCGGACATTCCCGGCGTGCACGATCTCGTCATCGAGGGCACCAGTATCAGTGCACAGGTGGATGCCGAGGGTATGGACCCGCTTGTGGGCGCTCTCGCGCGGGCGGGTATCGGATCGCTGGTCAGCCATCCGCCCACGCTGGAGGAGTTGTTCCTCCGGCATTACACGACGGCCTCGACACCCGCCGATCGGGATGGCGGGACATGACTGGTACCTGGGTGCTGATCCGTCTCGCCCTGAGGCGCGACCGGATCCTCCTCCCCGCCTGGATTCTCGGCCTGTCGCTGATGGTCGTGTTCTCGGTGACGGCCACCAAGGACCTGTATCCGACGCAGGCGTCCCTGACATCCGCGGCCGACACCCTCAACGCAACCGGCGCCTTCGTGGCCCTCTACGGGAAGGTCTACGACCCGACCTCGCTGGGGGCCATCTCGCTGATCAAGCTGACGGCGTTCGGTGCTGCGCTCGTCGCGATTCTCTTCGTCTTCATCGCAGTGCGCCACACCAGGGCCGAGGAGGAGACCGGCCGTATGGAACTCGTCGATGCCGGGGCGGTGGGTCGGGCGGCCCCGCTGACCGCCGCCCTCGTCGTCGGCATCGGCTCCAGCTTCCTGTTGGGAGCCACGACCGCCCTCGGACTCGGCACAACCGGCCTACCGTGGCCCGGAGCGATTGCGTTCGGGCTGGGGTGGGCGTGCAGTGGCATGGTGTTTACCGCGATAGGCGCGGTGATGGCGCAGGTCACCACGTCGGCACGAGCCGCGCTCGGGCTGGGCATGGCTGCGGTCGGAGCCTCGTATGCACTCCGGGCAGTCGGCGACCTCGCAGCCGGCAATCCGGGGGTGCTCTCGTGGCTGTCGCCGATCGGTTGGAGCCAGCAGTTCCGCCCTTTCGCCGGCGATCGTTGGTGGGTGATCGTGCTTCCGGTGGTGGCCACTTTGATCCTGATCCCGGTTGCCTTCGCGCTGCGGGCCCATCGGGACCTCGGCTCGGGGTACCTGCCGGATCGCCCGGGTCCCTCCAAGGGCAACCTGAGTGGGGTCGTCGGTCTGGCTTGGCGCTTGCAGCGGGGGATGTTCGCCGCCTGGTTCGTCGGAATCGTGCTGATGGGTCTTGTGCTGGGCTCAGTGGTCAGCAACGTCGCCGGACTGCTCGACTCCCCGCAGATGTCGAAGTACGTGATGGCGCTCGGCGGCGAGCAGGCCCTCACCGCGGCGTTCCTCGCGGCCGAAGTGGCGATCCTGTGCCTGGTGGCAGCGGCCTACGCTGTGGCTTCCAGCTCACGCTTGCGATCGGAGGAGGTCAACGGGCACGTGGAGCTGCTGCTCTCGACGGCTACCTCGAGACTGCAGTGGGCATGGAGCCATCTGGTCATCGCGCTTCTCGGGGCAGCCGTTCTGGCCCTCGCCGCGGGTGCCGCGATCGGGCTGACCCACGGAATCGCGACAGGTGATGTGCTCGGGCAGGTGGTGCGGGTGACGGGCGCAGCGGCGGCGCAGATCCCCGCGATCTGGGTGATGGTGGGGATCGTCATGGCCATCTTCGGCGTGCTGCCGCGGTGGGTGGTCGGGGCGTGGGCTCTGCTGGTGGCTTTCATCGTGCTGGGGGAGTTCGGTGTCCTGTGGCAGCTTCCCAACTGGGTGCTGAAACTCTCGCCCTTCGCCCACAGCCCCAAACTTCCCGGAGGTGACGTGTCGATAGCCCAGTTGGCACTGCTGCTGGGTGTCGCGCTGGTCTTGCTGGTGGTCGGCTCGGTGAGTTGGCGGGCCCGCAACGTTCAGGATTGACCTAGTAGCGACTCACGTGCAAGGAGACGGTCACTGCGGCGTTGTCCCAGTGGGTGGTGGTGGGCCGTGCCATCCTCGAAGGCCCACGGCCTGCTGCTGCCTTCAGTAGGGTTCCCCCATGAACTGGCTGGTGGGGCTGGCGGGGCTGTGGCTCTGGTTCGGGGCCTGCTCCTCGGTGCTGCGTACGCTGGTGGTGCCGCGGGGCAGTTCGGGGCTGGTGTCGTGGAAGAACCGCCGGCTGCTGACGGCCTTTCGAGTTGTTGCCCATCGCAGCAGCAACTACTACACCCGCGATCGCATCCTGCTGTGGGTCTCGTCGATCAGCATCGTGACGTCGTTGCTGATGTGGTTGGCGATGTTCTTCGTGGCCTATGCCTGCCTGTTGTTCGCCACGTCCAACCTAGGTATGGCCGCTGCTTTCCGGGAGGCGGGTTCGAGCCTGTTCACCTTGGGGTTCGCCAGTGATGACAGGTACACCCTGACCTTCATCGATTTCGCTGCGGCCGCCACCGGGCCGATCGTGATCGGCTTGCTGATCGGCTATCTGCCGACCATGTACGCGGCCTATCAGCGGCGCGAGGGCGAGGTCGGGTTGCTGCATGCCCGCGCAGGTGAACCCAATTGGGCCCCGGAGTTGTTGGCCCGCCACGCGATGGTGTCCAACACGTCCAAGCTGGACGACCTTTGGCCCGCCTGGGAGGAGTGGGCAGCACAGGTGGGGGAGAGCCACGCGAATTTCCCCATCCTCATCCATATGCGTTCCGCCAGGCCCTTGCACAGTTGGCTGGTGTCGCTGCTCTGTGTGATGGACGCGGCCGCCATGAGGTTGGCGCTGAACCCCAGCCTGCCGCAGGGCAACATGCGGCTGGCCATCAGGCAAGGCGTCGTCTGCCTTCGCGATCTCGCCGATGTCGAAGGCATTCCGTACGATCCAGATCCCTCGCCGGAGACACCCTCGGCGGTCTCGTTGGAAGACTTCCTGCAGGAATGCTCGATGCTGCAGGCTGTTGGCTACGAGATCGAGAGGGAACCTGCCGAGGCCTATCAGCATTTCCGCGGCTGGCGCGCCAACTACGAGTCCATCGTCTACGAGCTCGCTGCCCGCATCGATGCTGTCCCCGCGCCATGGAGTGGGCCCCGGCGGCCACCGCTGCCGGTCATCTCGCCCGGTCGTCCCGCGAACCGTCGACCGGGAGAGGCGATCCAGACCCCGCGCGAACCGGAGCGGGGTGAAACCGACGATCCCGGCACACGCGAGCACTGGCCCAAGTAGCCGATATGCACCCCCCACGGCGCCCACGGTCGGTGGCTGCCCGGCCGCTCCTTCAGGGGGCAGCGGACGTCGTGGTCTCGGTCGTGATGGCGCGAGCTCCGCGTCCCAACGACAACACATAGGCCGCGGCGACCGGAACGCGTTCGGGCAGCGTCACGGTGAGATCTCTGCCGGAGACGTTCCAGGCGATTGCCTCGTCAACGCCGAGCAGGCGCACATCAGAGACGGCGGACGCGTCGACGCCCCGGAGACCGAAGGTCCTGCTACCGGGCAAATCCAGCAGGATCGCGTAGACCTCGTCGCCGTTGCGGGTGAATCTCACTTCGGTACCTTCCGTGGTCTCCGTCGCCGCGACATCCCAGGGTCGGGATCCATAGATGGCCTCCCCGTTCACCGCCAGCCAGGAGCCGAGGCCGCGCAGGGGGGCGGCCTGTTGGTCGGCGATCCGGCCGTCGGGCCCCGGGCCGATGCCGATGAGGAGGTTGCCGTTCTTCGAGACGATGTCGCTGAACGACCTCACCAGTTCGGTGGTCGTCACGATGTCCTCGGGACGCTCGTTGCGGTTGGCCCCGAACGAGTGTCCGACACCTCGCGTCGACTCCCACTTCTTGGTCACGATGTGATCGAACTTCGCGTACTCCGGGGTGTTGAAGTCGTAGTGGTGGGCCGCCGGAAACGTCAGCGACTTCGCGCTCTCCGGGATGTAGTGCCACATCGCCTGGATCGCACTTCCGAGTCCGCGGGCGAGCGCGTCCCCGACCGCGGTCCGGTCGCCCTCGGCTTCCAGCCATCGATCGTTGACGACCCCGTCGGTCACGGTGTTGTAGTAGTGGGCGAACAGCTCGGCCAGGTTGCCACCGCCCGGCCAGCAGATGTCGTTCCACAGCACCGACGGTTGGTAGCGGTCAATCAGTTCACGCACATGTGCCTCCGCATACTCCCGGTACTCGGCCCCGGTGGGAACCGCCAGGCTGGCGTCCGCGGGGTTGCTCAACACGGCGTCGTTGAACGGCCAGTCGTAGCCACCGGAGTAGTAGAGGCCCATCCGCATGTCGCGTCGTCGAACGGCCGCGCCCAGGTCGCCGACGATGTCGCGCTGGGCGTGGTAGAAGCCTTTTCTCGGATGCGGGATGCTGGCGGGCCACAGGGTGAATCCCTCATGGTGCTTGGTGGTCAGGACCACGTACCTGGCACCTGCGGCGGCGCAGACACCTGCGAGTTCGTCAAGATCGGCGGCCATGCTTCCCTCATCGAAGGCGGGACGGAAGCCGTCGTATTCGAAGTCCTGACCATACGTCTGCACGTGGTGGATGTTGGTCGGGCTGCCCGGAAGCTGCATGGTGTTGAGGTACCACTCCGCGTACGGGTTGTCCCACAGCATGGCCTTGGGACCCTTGGTGCGCAGTAGTTCCTGGATGTTGGGCACTTGAGGTGCCCAACCAGGTATCGAGTAGAGACCCCAGTGCAGGAAGATGCCCAGCTTCGCGTCGTCGTACCACGTCGGCAGCGGGTGAGTGCTGACGGAATCCCAGGTCGGCTCGTACATTCGTGTACCTCTCCCGTCGGGCACGCGGCCCTGATCCCCAGGCGCCTCGTGCCCCGCGATGCGGCGCTTCGTCACCTTTGACGATGTGGCTGTCACAGTACTGCCGGAAGGGGCCGCCGTGCTCGGTTGGTGGCCGGCATGCGCGCCCGATCGCTGCCGCCCGGTGGCGTCGGGCCGACCTGGGTGGCAGATTCGTGCACATGTCACCCCCGCACACGTACCTGCCCGATCCGGAGCGGTACGACGAGCGGATGCCGCAGCGCCGATGCGGTCGCAGCGGTCTGACGTTGCCGGCCATCTCGCTGGGCTTCTGGCACAACTTCGGCGATGACACCCCGGTGGCCAAGCAGCGCGCGCTGATGCGGGCCGCATTTGACGCCGGGATCACCCATTTCGACCTGGCCAACAACTATGGCCCGCCGTATGGCTCGGCGGAGCTCAATGTCGGTCGCATCCTCCGAGAGGATTTCTCGGGACTCCGAGATGAGCTGATCATCTCGACGAAGGCCGGCTGGGATATGTGGCCCGGCCCCTACGGCAACCTGGGATCGCGCAAGTACCTGCTCGCCAGCCTGGACCAGAGCCTGGACCGCCTGGGGCTGGACTACGTCGACATCTTCTATAGCCACCGGGCCGACCCCGGCACTCCGCTGGAGGAGACGATGGGTGCCCTCGCGTCCGCTGTCACCCAGGGAAAGGCCCTGTACGCCGGGATCTCCTCGTATTCGCCTGCCCGAACCCTGCGGGCTGCGGCACTGCTTCGAGATCTCGGCACCCCGCTGCTGATCCACCAACCTTCCTATTCGATGTTCAACCGGTGGATAGAGGAGGGCCTGCTGGACACCCTCGCCGAGGTCGGTGCGGGCTGTATCGCCTTCAGCCCGCTCGCCCAGGGAATGCTCACCGATCGCTACCTGGACGGAATCCCCTCAGATTCGCGAGCTGCCCGGGAGTCCTCGTTTCAGCCGGGGTGGCTCACTGCTGAGAGGTTGGCGGCCGTCCGTGGACTGCGGGACATCGCCCACGGCCGCGGTCAGACACTGGCGCAACTCGCGGTGGCGTGGACATTGCGCGATCCGCGGGTGACGTCGACGCTGGTTGGGGCCAGCAGCGTCGGCCAGTTGGCCGACACGGTCGGCGCGGTGCGCGGAGTCGACTTCACCGATGAGGAGCTCGCGGAGATTGATCGGTACGCCCGGGACGCCGGGATCAACCTGTGGCAGGAGCCGTCCCAGGTTCCCTGAGGCCGCCACGTCGACATCGCGCGCTTCGGCGACTTCTGCCGTCTCGTGTTGCCCGTGCAACGACATGGCCTAGATTCCTGTCAGAGACTGACCAACCCTGCTCCCAGGTCTATGGAAGGGCCCCCGATGGATGCGCAACTGCAGCAGGATCCGGCCGATGATCAGGTCTTCGTTGCCCCAGACGCCTCCACCCGCAAGGCCCGTAGGGGGGTCTGGTTGGCAGTTGTCGTAGCGATTGCCTGGCTGGTGATCGGCAGCGTTGCCGGGCCCCTCTCCGGCAAACTCGGCGAGGTTCAGAAGAATGACAACGCCTCCTTCCTGCCCGCCTCAGCAGAGTCGACCAGGGTGGCCGAGGCGCAGAAGAAGTTCTCGGCCAAGAACTCTTTGCCGGTACTTGTCGTCGTGACCTCTCCCAACGGCCAGAAGTTGACGCCCGCAGAGGTTGCCTCCGCCACCACCTTCGCCGCCAGGATCCCCGACCTTCCCGTCGAGGGAGGCACGACGGTTGGCGCCTACTTGGATCCGACGCCGATCGTGCCGATTCCGTCCCAGGACGGCCAGGCCCTGCTGTTGAACGTTCCTGTCAACGCGGACAAGGCGGGCCAGAACTTGTCCAACGGGGAACTGACCACCGCCGGGGTCACCGATGCCATCCGAGAGGGGGCGAAGGACTATCCGGCCCTGCGGATCAACGTCACCGGCCCGGGTGGCATCCTCGCCGACTTGATCAAGGTGTTCGGAGCGATCGACACCACTCTGCTCGGGGCTACCGCGGTCGTGGTCGCAGTAATCCTGATCCTGGTCTACCGCAGCCCTTTCCTCTGGTTGATACCGCTGCTGGCAGCAGGCATGGCCCTATCGGCGGCCAGCGCCGTCGTCTACTTCATGGCCAAGAACGACATCCTGGTGCTCAACGGGCAGAGCCAGGGGATTCTGACGGTCTTGGTTTTCGGCGCCGGGACGGACTATGCCCTGTTGCTGGTGGCGAGGTATCGAGAGGAGCTCCATCACCATCGGCAACACACCGAAGCGATGAAGGCGGCCCTCAGAGGTGTGGTCGAGCCGATCGTGGCCAGTGCCGCGACGGTCTGCATCGGCCTGATGTGCCTGCTGCTGAGCGAATTGAACTCCAACCGGTCGATCGGACCGGTCAGTGCGCTGGGCATCCTCGCCGCCCTCGTCGTGATGCTCACCTTCCTGCCGGCGCTGCTGATCATCCCCAGCGTCGTGTTGCCGGTGCTGGCCTTCTTGGTGCCGGCGATCATCGGGCTGGTCTTGAGCCTGCTCACCGATATCCCGGCCGGCCCCTTCCTCGCCGCGGGTGGCATCTTGGCTGTTGTCACGGTCATCGCGTGGATCGTCTTCGGAATCATGCGGATCGTCCGCCCGGGGTGGGGACCGTTCTCCCGGGAGAAGTTCCCCCCTGGTCGTTGGGCGTTCTGGCCCAAGGTGCCGAAGGTGGGGGAGTCGGACGAGCGACTCTCCGGGATCTGGTCGAAGGTGGCCGGCGGGGTCGGCAAGCGTCCGCGCCTCGTCTGGATCGTGACCGCGGCGATCATGCTCGGCTTCGCGGCGTTCACCCCGACCTTGAAGGCCAACGGAATCACCACGACCCAGGCCTTCGTCGAGCGCACCGACTCGGTGGTCGGTCAGGAGGAGTTGACCCAGCACTACGCCGGCGGCCTCGGAACGCCGACCATCGTGATCGCCAACGCAGAGCAGGCCAAGCAGGTGACGCAGGTGGTCAAGGAGACACCAGGTGTCGCGCTCGTACTGCCGTATACGGGTGCGGTCGGCGGTCCCGGCTCGCCCAGCGCTATCAGCGCGCCGCCGAAAGTGGTCGACGGTCAGATCCAGCTGCAGGTGGTGCTCAGTGCCGCGGCCGACAGCCAGCAGGCGGAGGCTACGGTGGCCGACCTGCGGGAACGCGTCGATGCGGTTCCTGGTGGCGAGGTGCTCGTGGGCGGCCAGACGGCGGCCCAACTCGATGTCGACCAAGCGTCACGGCATGACCGAAACCTGATCATCCCGGTGGTGCTGGCCGTCATCTTCGTGATCCTCATCCTGCTGCTCCGAGCCCTGGTGGCACCACTGTTGCTGATCGGCACCGTGGTGTTGTCCTACTTCGCGACCCTCGGTGTCTGCGCGCTGTTCTTCAACAATGTGTTCAAGTTCCCAGGAGGGGATACATCCTTCCCGCTGTTCGCGTTCGTCTTCCTGGTAGCACTGGGTGTTGACTACAACATCTTCCTCAGGACCCGGGTGCGGGAGGAATCCCAGAAGAGGGGCACCAGGCCCGGCATCCTTCGCGGGCTCACGGTCACCGGTGGCGTGATCACCTCGGCCGGAATCGTCTTGGCGGCCACCTTCCTGGTGCTCGGCGTGCTGCCACTGGTCTTCCTGCGGGAGATCGGCTTCGCAGTCGCCATCGGGGTGCTGTTGGACACCTTCGTGATTCGCTCGACGTTGGTTCCGGCACTGGCGTACGACATCGGCTCGAAGATCTGGTGGCCATCCAAACTGGCCAAGAATGACCCGTCCGAAGCCGCACCGGAGGAGCCTGAACCTGAGCGCGTGACTTCCGGGGTCTGAGCGCGGGCATCGGGATCCGGCGGCCCCGGCTAGAGTCCACACCATGCCTGCTACCCGCCGCCAGAAGTACTTGGTGGGGATCGGGTCGCAGCGAGCGGGCTCGACTCTGCTCGCGCAGCTGCTGGATGACTGCACCCCGGTCTACATTCATCCCCAGAAGGAACTGCACTACTTCGACACGGTCGCCGGCAATCGTCCCCTGGGCTGGTTGCGCGACTATCTCGAGACCAATCAGCGGATTGCCGAGCAGCGTTCCGCGGGGCTTGCCGGGCTTGCGCGCCAAGCGGGCCGACGGGTGAGGGATGCAGGGCGGACGGTGTCGGGCCGTGGGGAGGTGGTGCGTGCGTCGCGCATCCGCGAGCGCAATCAGCGGCACACGACCGAGTTGATCCTCTCCTGTGCCAGCGCCGAGGACCTCGCTCGCATTCCCTACGTCGAACTGTTCGCCCCCGCCGCCGGGACCTATCAGATGGTCGGGGAGATCACACCCGAGTACCAACTTCTCGACGGCACCGGGGTGGCGCGGATGAGGGCGGTAGTCGGGGCCGACGCGCGGATCATCCTCTTGCGACGCGACCCCGTGCGCCGCATCCTGTCCTCGTTCGTCCTGCTGCGGGGCTACCTGAAGTCGGGGGAGGTCGAGGCAAGTCAATTGGATGAGGAGGGCTTGCTGGACATGATCGAGGAGGACGGATTGTTCATCCGTCAGCAATACGCATTCTCCGACTACGACACCGCCGCCCGCCGATACCGCGAGTACTTCGACAATGTGCTCGAGATCGAGATGGCAGATCTGATTGCCGGGGATGACGCCGTTCGCCAGGGACTCGCCCACTTGCTGGGGGTCCACATCGACAGGCGCCGATACACCCGCGCCGTCTCGACCCGTTTCAACTCCTTCGGCGATCCGCGTTTCTCCGACGAGTTGGTATCGGCGGTCGAGCGTGGATTCGCCGACTACCTCAACGGCGCAAGCGACTGAAAGGCGTCGGCACCGACCGCGAGAGCTCGCCGCCTCGATCGTCGGGCCCTCTGCGGCTCCGATCTAGTCGACGTCTGGGCCCGCGCCGTCGGGGACGCCATCGTGCACCGCCACCCAGCAACTGATCATCATCACACCGCGGATCACGACGCTGACCCAGAGCAGCAGGATCAGGGCGAGTTCGAAACCGCCGCCGCCCTCGGGATCAACCAGGGCGGCAAACAGGAAGAAGAGCAGTACGTAGTTGCAGATCACGATGAAGACGGCCGCGAGCACGGCCCCCACCACCCTGGCCGTGGTTGGGATGGCGCCGCGTCCCCGCCGGAAGGATCTCTCCAGCACCCAGGTGAATAGCCCCACTGCGAGCACTATCGACCCGAGCTTGATGTAGACGACGAAGGTGCCCGGCGGCGACGCGCCCGTGACGTCGGTCAACACACCCCGGCGTACGAAGGTGGCCAGCGCCAACACCCACGAGAACAGCATGAGGGTCGCCAACCAGATACCGGCCGAGAAATCCAGGGCCGGCGCTTTGAGCAGGCTCCTCCTCGGTGAGGTCAACCCGAACACCGAATCCAAACCGACACGCAGGCTCGACGCGGTGGCCGCTGCGGCCAGAACCACACCCACCACGCCGACAACCCCGATGAGGGCGTTGATCGAGGACGTTGTCGTAGTGTCGACCGCGGTGCCGAGGTCGACCTCCGGTCCCACATCGAGGATGTTCCGGATGAGTCGCTCGGCGCGAGGTGACGAATGGATCAGCCATTCGATCAGCAGCAGGTACACCACGAGGAGCGCGAAGGCCAGGAAGTAGCTCGCATAGGTGATGACCGTCGCCTGCCGTCCGACTGATCGGGCGACGTAGCGGTGCAGTGCTCGGGCGATCTCGTCGATCCAGGCATGGGACTCACGTACCCTCGTCGACTTCGCTGAGACCGCCTCCGGGATTCCGGTGAGGCGGTCGCGCAGGGAACGGTCCGGAGACGTCATCCACCGCGCCCGACGGCGACCAATTGCGTGTTCACGGCGAGGAGTTCGCCGGTTGCTGCCTGCAGCGTCCGCTCCTCCGTTATGTAGCCGTCTCGACCGCCGGTGACCCGTCCCGAGTGCCATAGGCCGGTGGCCCAAAGTTCGTCGGCCGTGAGGGGTGGGGGCTCGGTGGGGAAGTGCATGGCGAAGTCAAGAGTCGAGAAGGGAATCCCGGAACCCGCTGCTGCCAGATCGAGGCCGACGATCGATGCGATCCAGTAGGCGTCGACCATGGCGGCGATGATCGGCGCGGTCAGGGTCTCCGAACTCCCTTCGCCCAGGCCTACCCATCCTTCGGTGAGCAGTTCGTCGCTGCCCGAGAGGGGGAATCCGTTGACCGGTCGGAAGTCCAGCTGGCCGGTGAATTCCGGCGCGATAGGTGCCCCCAGCGATATCTGGACCGCGAGGTTCGGATCGGGCGGCGATGGCAGATCGGCGACCTTGGACGAGACGGGAGTGGGTTCTCTGCGTCGGCCGCTGATGACCGTCGCTCGGGTGAGGATGGCGCCCTCAGGTGAGCGGAGTGTCACCTCATGGGCGATCGTGGACTTCCCTGCCCGCGATTGCTCGACGGCTACAGCCACCTCCCCGACCATCACCGGGCCCACCATGGCGACGTACAGACTTCGTGGCACCAGGTCGGGATGATCGACCGTCCGGGCAAGGACCGACGTGAGTATCTGCCCGGTGACGAGTCCACCCCAGGCGCCGCGGCCCTGCTGCCAGCCGTCCGGAACGAGCCAGGTGTCCCCAGTAGTCCACAGCGGCGTCAAGTCGACCATGCCTTCAACCCTACGAGCAGCCGCCCCCGCAGGCACAGCGATCCCGGTGTGATTACCACCTACTACCGCAAGACGGAAGTGTCGCCGTTAGTCTCGCCGCCATGGGTCGCGCGACGGTCGGCTCCCCGACCACGGTCTCCAGACTTGCTCCGACACCCAGCGGCTTTCTGCACGTCGGCAACGCCGTCAACCTGGTGTTGACCTCGTGGTACGTGCGGTCTCGAGGCGGGGTATTGGCCCTCCGGATCGACGACATGGATCCCCAGCGGGTCCGCCGTGAGTACATCGAGGACGTTTTCGAGGTACTCGACTGGCTCGGCATCACGTGGGACATTGGACCGTCCGGAGTCGACGACTTCAGGCGGAACTACTCGCTGGCGGCGCGCACCGACTACTACCGCACTGAGCTGAGCAACGCGGTGCGGGCCGGTTTGCCGTTGTATGCCTGCCGGTGCAGCCGAAGTGATGTTGCTCGGCGCGCGTCGGGTGACAGGTATGCAACCGACCCGTGCCTGGGAGCCGGCCTGCGACTCAGCCCCGATGAGACCGCCGGCAAAGTTCGGCTGCCGCTCGCCCGTCCGGGGCCGTCCGGCATGGTGACGTCCGCGGACGACGCCTTGACCGAAGTTGTTGTCTGGCGGCGCGAGGGGAGTCCGGCGTATCACTGGGCCTCCATCATCGAGGACCGGGACCTGGGCACGAACGCTCTAGTGCGCGGGGTCGACCTGCAGCCATCGACTGCAGCACAGATCCTCCTGGCAGGCTTCGTCGGCGCGGAGGCTTTCAGCACGGCCCGATTCATCCACCACGACCTTGTGCTCGCACCGGACGGTTCGAAGCTGTCCAAGTCGACCCTGGCAGGCAACTCTTCGCCTATGGACCGTGACCACGTGACGCGTGCCCTCATTCGGTCCTTGGCGCAGGAGAGTGGTGCTGCCTGGGGGATCAGCGATCCGACGGGCGGACTTCCGCCGGATCACAGATGGGGATAGCGTCGTGGCTATGGCATCTGACGACGCGTCCCCGGCCAAGAAGGCCGCTGCTAAGAAGGCTCCAGCGAAGAAAACTCCGGCGAAGAAGGCCGCTGCTAAGAAAGCCCCGGCGAAGAAGGCCGCTGCTAGGAAGACTCCGCCGAAGAAGGCCGCTGCTAAGAAGGCTCCGGCGAAGAAGGCCGCAGCCAAGAAAGGCCCGGCCACCAGAACCGGGAACGAGCAACCCACAACTTCTCGACCAGCATCGAATACCACTCGGGAACTCGACGTAGTGGTGTACGGGGCCACCGGTTTCGTCGGGCGTTTGCTGGCGGAGTACATGCTGCAGCACGCTCCGAAGGGCGTCCGAATCGGGCTGGCAGGCCGCACCGAATCGAAGCTGGCTCAGGTGCGTCGTGAACTGGGACCGGGCGCGGCCGAGTGGCCTCTGATCGTCGCCGACGCCGCTGATCCAGACGCTCTGGCCGCGCTGGTCAGGTCCACGAAGGTCGTCGCCAGCACGGTCGGTCCGTACGCGAAATACGGCCTACCCCTTGTTCGGGCTTGTGCCGAGAACGGGACGGACTACGTCGACCTCACCGGGGAAGTCATTTTCGTCCGCGCGTGCGCGGACCAGTTCGACGAAACCGCCCGGCTCAATGGGGCGCGCATCGTCAATTCCTGTGGATTCGACTCGATTCCCTCCGACCTCGGTGTCTTCCTCACATTCGAGGCCGCCGCCCGCGACGGTGCCGGCGGACTTACCGATACCCAGCTCGTTGTCACCTCGCTCAAAGGTGGAGCCTCCGGTGGCACCATCGATTCCCTGCGCAATCAGTTGGATGTCGCTGCCGAGGATCCGGCCATCCGCAGGCTGCTCGTCGATCCCTTCGCGCTCAGCCCCGATCGGCAAGCGGAGCCGCCCATGGCGTCGGACAGCCGCGACAACGACTCCCTGGGCGTCCGTTACGACCCGGATCTGCAGATGTGGACGGGTCCATTCGTGATGGCGTCCTACAACACCCGGATCGTTCGTCGCTCGAACGCGTTACTGAACCATGCCTACGGGCCGGACTTCCACTACTCCGAGGTGACGGGTTTCGGTACCTCTCCGATGGCGCCTGTGATGGCGGCTGCGATGACTGTGGGGTTGGCGGGCCTGGTCGCAGGAATGACATTCACCCCCACCAGGTTCGTGCTGGACAAGGTGCTGCCGGCCCCGGGGGAAGGACCGAGCGAGGAGACACGCCGCAATGGCCACTTCCGGCTCGAGGTGCACGCTGCCACCGAGAGCGGCAGACGACTGCGCACCGTGGTTGCTGCCAAGGGCGATCCCGGTTACGCGGCGACGGTGGTGATGCTGGGTGAGAGTGCGCTGTGCCTCGCGCTGGACTCCGAAGTGTTGCCTGACCGTTCCGGGATCCTGACCCCTGCGGTGGCGATGGGCAATGCGCTGGCTGACCGGCTGCGGGCCGCCGGCTTCACGCTGAAGGTCGAGTCGCTGTCCTAGACGGCGCGCTCCTCGCCGATGGATCCACCGCCATCGACCACGATCAGCTGGCCGGTCACGTAGGAGGCGCCAGTGCTCGCCAGCCATCCGACGGCGCTAGCGACTTCGGCGGGTGTTCCGCTGCGACCGGTCGGCGTGTGTCCACCCTCGATGATCTCGTGGGGTAGCTGGGAGCCGGTCGCGATCCACCCCGGAGCGACAGCGTTGCAGGTGATGCCGGCAGCGGCGTAGTCGAGCGCGATCGCCCTGGTGAATCCGACCAGTGCCGCCTTGGCGGCGGCATAGACCGGCTCGTGGCGCATTGCCATCAGCGTGCCGGTAACGGACGCCATGGTGATCACCCGCCCCCAGCCACCAGCCAGCAGGTGCGGTAGGGCCGCCCGGGTGGTGTGGAAGGCGGTGTCGAGGTTGCGGGCGATTCCCATCCGCCAGGCATCATCCGTCAGGGCGGGCAGTTCGCCGCGCTCCCCGGAAGCGTCGAGGCTGACGCTGGTCATTCCTGCGTTGTTGACGAGGATGGCAAGACCGGCAGTCGACGCGGCCTCCGTGACCAGCCGAGAAGCCTGGAGGGGGTCGGTCAAGTCGGCTAGTGCCGCTGACGCCTCGAATCCTTCCGAGCGTAATTCCGCGGCACGTTCGTGGACCCGGTCGGACGTTGCCGTCAGCACCACGGCGGCGCCCATATGGCACAACTGCCGAGCACAGGCGAAACCGATCCCGTCGTCGGCGCCCGCGCCCGTGATGAGCGCGGTGCGCCCACGGAGCTCATCCCCGATGGGTGACAACACCATGGTGTGCATCTTTGCAGCCGCGTGCTGCTGTTGTCGTGGTCGTGCCTGGCAGGGGACGCGCCGAGGAGGCCGGCGACCGAAGTGGTCAGGCGACCGGGGTCGCCGGGCGACCGGGGTGGCCGCCAGCCTTAGACGGTGCTCAGCGCTGAGGCCGGCCCCATAACGATCCGGGTCCCCTTCGAGGCATCCACCCAGCGCAGGATTTGCTTGATCTGGGGGAGTGAGACCGCAACGCAGCCAGCGGTCGCCCCGCCGTTCCAGACGTGCAAGAAGATGCCGCCACCCTTGGAAGTGTCGGCCGGCGTTCGGGTTTCGTTCTGCCCGGTCGCCGCGTTGCGGTAGATGCCGCGCGGGATGTTGAAGTTGATGACGGCGCCCAGGTAGTACTGGGTGCCGTAGTCGAGGAACCTCTCGGACCAGTTCCCGTCGTTGCGCCAACGCGCGACCGGGGACCTATTGGTCTGCAGGACGTTGTAGGTCGACGGATCGTTGGGGTCGTAGGGCCAGAAATCGTCTCCGTCGGTTCGCAGGTAGCGCATCTTCACGGTCGCCGCCGGGCGTCCGAAAGCCTGGGTGATGGAGAAGGATCCAGCGGGTGTCTCACCTGAACCTTGGTGGCGATGGTAGGCCCGGGTGAAGCCGTTGTAGCCGATCCTCGCCTGGGTGGCGGCCCCGACCTGTTGCCATCCTCGGGCGGTCTTCTCGTAACGTCGCAGGGTCGCGTAGCTGGTGCCCCATTGGTTGCCGTCGCTGTTATCGGTGGTCACCACGATCACCTGTCGCGCAGCGCCGACCTGTCTCGCGAGTCGGCTCGGATGCCAGGGCGGAAGGGCCGTCGGCGCCACGGGAGCGGAGCCTTTCACCGGCGTCGCGGTGGCGGGTAGCGCGGTGAGGACGGTAGGCACTAGGGCCCCGGCGACGGCGAGTGCCAGAAGTGTTGAACGCTTCATCTGTTCAGGTATAGCACGCGGGGTCAGCTGGAACATCCATCCGAACCAATTCTTGGACCATGGTGTGACATTGCTCGCCCCACGCTTGCGGCCGAAATACGCCGCACCCGCGGGGTTGACGATTTGCCCGACGACGTGACCCCGGCGTGGCTATTTTCCTCTTGGGAGCAGATCGAGGGATCGATGTAGATGGCCCTCTGGTTGGAGGTGGTCACCGTGTTGGACGCCACAGAGAATCAGGAGGGGTCGACGCCGGTCAGCCATCCCCGGTCCACACCGGCCGCGCTGGTTCCCTGGCGCAGCTACGTCGCGCTGGGCGATTCGTTCACTGAGGGGATGAACGACTTCCGCCCCAACGGCGACCTGCGGGGGTGGGCTGATCGTGTGGCGGAAGCGATTGACGATGCCCGGCCGGGACTTCGATACGCCAACCTCGCTGTGCGGGGGGCCAAGGTGCACGACGTGGTCGTCGACCAGTTCCCGGCGGCGGTCGCGATGCGCGCTGATCTCGCCTCCGTCGCGATCGGGGTCAACAACATGCTGCGGCCGAGGTTCGACCTCCAGGACGTCGTACTCGGTGTCCGCGAGATCGTTTCCGGGCTGCGTCGGGCAGGAACCGACGTACTGCTGGTCGCCTTCGGTGACCCGCGTCGCCGGTCGAAGGCGCTGGGTGCGATCGCGAACCGGATCCGGGAGTACGACAGCCACCTGAGAGGGCTGGCTGTGGAGTTCGACGCCAGACTGGTGGACTTCTGGGGAGCTCCCTGTTTCGACGACGACCGGCTGTGGTCAAGTGATCGGCTCCACCTGTCTTCGTTGGGGCACGAGCACGCGGCCAGAGCGGGGCTGGAGGCGCTGGGCCTGGGCGATGGGTCCTGGCGTGAGCCGCCCGCCAGCGACTGGGAGCCGCCCGGATTCCTCGAGCGGCGGCTGCTCGACGCGCAATGGTTCGCACTGGATGTCACTCCCTGGGCGACGAGGAATATGCTGCGCAGGGCGAGCCCCCACAAACCCCGTCGACCCGAACTGGAGCCCATGTCGTGACCGATGCCGATACCGGAGAGGATCACGACGGGAAAGGGGAGGATTCGACGGCCCCTGATGCGATGCCGGCGGCGGCCTCGGCGAAGCTGGACAAGCGCAAGACGATCATCGGTGCCATCATCACGGTCGCGATCCTGGCGCTGGTGTTCTGGGGCCTGGCCAAGAAGTTCGGCTCGTTCAGCGAGGCCTGGGACAAGATCCAGCAGATGTCGACCATCGCCATCGCCTCGTTGGCCCTGGTCGCGGTGGTCAACATCATCGTGTACGTCTTCCCGTACATGGTCGCGATCCCCGGCTTGAAGTACAAGCCGGCCTTCATGGTGCGTCAGACCTCCTGGGCGATTGGAGCGCTCATCCCCGCCGGCGGCGCGGTCGCGGTGGCGGTGCAGTACGTGATGCTGGCGTTCTACAAGGTCACCCCGACCGCAGCCACCACGGGCATCGCCATCACCAGCGTGTGGAGCTTCTTCATGACGTTCCTGTTGCCGGTCTTGGGCGTACTGGCTCTCTTGACCACCGGTGAGGTTCGCTCCGCTTGGGTGTGGGCCGGTGTCATCGGCGTCATCGCACTGGTCGTCATGATCCTGGTGTTCTGGCTCATCCTGCGCAGCGAGACAAGCGCGCGGAAGGTCGGGCAACTCGGTCAGAAGCTCGCCGGCCCCATCCTGCGCAAGATGCACAAGGACGTTGACATCACCGATGCGGTACTGCACTTCCGCATCGGGATCGTCGACGTGGTGAAGGATCGTTGGATCTCGTTGACCGTGACGAATCTTGCCGTGTCTTTCATGCAGTTCATGATCCTCTTCGTGGCGGTTCGGGGGGTCTCCGGCGACGGCGGTTCGAGCGTGTCCTTCGCGGAATTGTTCGCCGCCTTCGCGATCTCGCGTCTCGGCTCCCTGATTCCGGTGACTCCCGGCGGGCTCGGCACCGTCGCGGGGGTTCTGGGGGGGATGCTCGCGGCCTTCGGGCTCAGCAACGAGGACATCCTTGCCTCCGTGCTCGTCTGGCAGATGGTGCAGTTGTTCCCGCAGGCCATCACCGGATTGGTGACGTTGTTGACCTGGCGGGTACAGGAGGCGCGTGCCTCGAAGCAGCCAGCAGTTGCCTGAGCGGCCTTTCTCTGGCCACGTTGGCGGCGCCACGCTGTAAGGACACCGACGGTCCACAGATGTGCCCGGGGCTCTGGACGTCGACGTGCCGCTCCGTGAGGGTCGTGGCATGGCAGACGACATGCGCGAAGCCGACGGGCTCGGCGGCGGGTCCGCCCCGGTGCGGATCACGGGGCCAAGCGGCCTGGTTGCTGCCGTGCCGTTCCTGATCGGGTTCGAGCCGGCAGAGAGTGTGGTGCTGGTCTTCACCCGGTCGCCGTCGGGAAGGGTCGTCCTGTGCCTGCGGGTGGACCTTCCCAGCGATGGGGCTGAGGCCGTCCCCCAGCTCATCTCGGAGGTCCGAAGGACCGTCCGTCGGGCAATCGGCTTGGGAGCGCGCCTGGATCGCGTCCAGACAGCGATCTTCAGCGCTGATGCCAGCCGGTTGCCACATGCTGACCTGGTTGCCGGACTATCCAGGGTGTTAGCCGCCGAGGGACTCGATGTTGCTGAGGGCCTGTGCGTCCATGCGGACCGATGGTGGAGTTTCAGCTGCTCCGACGGATGCTGCCCCGGGACCGGTCATACGAGCAACGACGCTTGGGGAGTGAAGGCCGCCTTCGACCTGGTCACCGCCGGGCTAGGCTACGTCGCCAATCGGGCCGCCTTGGCCCGACAGCTTGCGCCGGACCCTGGGCTGATGACGGCGGCTGACGAGATCGCCGCCGCGCTCGCCACCTGTCGTCAGCACCGAGATTCCGGGCGGGCTGACACTCGTTGGCGTCGGGAAATCGAGGATGGCCTGCTGGCGTGGCTCTGCTGCACCCGTTCTCCCCAGGCACCCGAAACCGCCGAGGCGCCAGACGAGCGAACACTGGCCTTGTGGGCCTGTTCCCTGAGCGATTCCCGGGTGCGTGAGCCGATCCTTCATCGGCTGCTGTTCGAAGGCGGCGCCAGACACAGATCGCGGCGCCTCACCGGCGCCCGCACGGCACTGATCGACATGGTCCGACGGGTCCCGGTTCCAGAGGTGGCGCCCGTCGCAGCGGTCCTTGCGGCCATCGCCTGGCAACAGGGCGACGGTGCCTTCGCAAGGATGGCTGGCGAGCGGGCACTGGCGGCTGACCCGCGGAACACACTCGCGAGGCTCGTTCTCGACGCGGCCTCCTCCGGGGTGCCGCCGTCGGAATGGGAACTGCTCATGGGCCGGTTTACCCCGGCGATGTTGCGCGGCTCCAGAAGGGCAGTCTCTGACGTGGCAGGGCGGCGAACCGCGTAGCAGGCCGCCCCCACGGTCCCGGCGACACACCGTCCACCTCGTCCGGTCGGGTGGGGGCGTGAACTCTCCAGGTCTGGCTAGGCTGGGGGTATGAGGACCATTGTCGTTGGATTCGTGGATACCCCAGAGGGAGCAGCCGCGCTGCACGCGGCCGAGGACGAGGCACGATCCCGGAACGCACAATTGGTGGTTACCCACTCTGCGCGTGGCGGCTTCAGCCCAGATGGCGAAGAGGCGGTGGCGGTCAAGAGCGCATTGCATGAGGTGACAGAGCGACTGGCAGCGGATGGCGTGCCCTACCAAGTCAGGAACCTTGTGCGCGGGAACGATCCGGCCGAAGACATCGTGGACATGGTCCGCGAGTACGACGCCGAACTCATTGTGGTCGGCCTTCGCTCGCGCACCCCCGTGGGGAAACTTCTGCTGGGCAGTGAGGTTGAGCGGGTGCTCATGCTGGCGCCGTGCCCAGTACTGGCAGTGAAGGCCGACTACCAGTGACATCCGACGTCGCACGTTGTTGCTACCTGGATGGCTGAGCACTCACGTCAACGTGATGCCGTCGTAGGGGGAGTGCTGGTAGCGGGTTCCGCCCTGGGATTCGCCATCATGCCGGTGTTCGGCAAGGTCGCCTATCGCCACGGTTCAGAGCCGTTCGCGTTGCTCTCTTGGCGATTCGTACTCGCGGCCTCCCTGATGTGGCTGATCTTGTGGTGGCGCTGTCGGCGAGTCCGGCGGGATGGTGCTCGCCATGACCCGATGCTGCCACCGATCGCTATCAGTCTCAGATTGCTCGCCCTCGGGGGACTTCTGCTCGCCCTGGAAGTGGCCCTCTACTTCTTCGGCCTGCAGTATCTGACCGCTGGTATCGCCGAGGTGCTGCTGTTCCTATTTCCTGCCTGGGTTGTGATCATCACTGCATTCCTGCACCGCACATCTCCAGGCGGGGTTGTTATTGCCTGCACGGCTGCTGCAGTCGTGGGTGCGGGGCTCGCGGTCGGTTCCTTCGCGAGCGGAGCAGCTGCCGGCCCCCAGGCCGGCGCCGGCGTGGCGTTGCTGGTAGGCGCCTCGGTGACCTACGCCGTGTACGTCGTCAGCAACAGCTCGGCCGTCGCGCAGGTCGGCAGCCTGCGAGCAACGACACTCATCCTTACCGGTGGCGCCTTGTCCTTCACCCTTGCTGCGATCGTCACCGGGTCGCATGGTCCCGATGACGCTGTCGGGGTGGCCATGACCGTCGGCATGGCGGTGCTGTCCACGGTGTGTGCCTTCGGTCTGTTGAGTGCCGGCCTGGCCTATCTGGCGCCCTCCCAGGCATCGGTTGTCGCCACACTGGAGCCAGTGCTGGCGGTTGGCCTTGGTTGGCTGTTCCTCAGCGAGCGACCATCCTGGCTGCAGTTGGTCGGCGTTGCGCTCGTCGTCGTCGCGATTGTGGTGATCTTGCGCTCGTCAGGGTCAACCAGCGCGTCCGAGGAGGTACTGCCGGAAGGGCACTGATGGCGACGCATGTGGAATTGCGGGCACCGCGGCGGGTCAGGGATCGGGAATACCAGGGCGTGTGACATCGTTAGCGCTAGACAGCAGGGCTTGACAGTAAGTCCTTCGTCGTGTCCGAAAGCGGTTCATCCTCCGTTCGGAGAGCGGAGGATGGCACAGTCGGCATCCATTGACCGGGCACCAACAACTGAGCACGGAAGGTCCTAAGTGGCGAGCGCCAAGACCGCAGCGAAGACGGTTACAACCCGAACCAATAAGCAAGCAGCAAAGAAGGCACCAGCGGCGAAGAAGGCGGCTGCCACCAAGAAGCCCGCCGCGACCAAGAAGGCGTCTGTG
>CAZKVQ010000005.1:39961-41299 GCA_964556255.1 uncultured Actinomycetes bacterium | reverse complement strand
ACGGCGGCGAAGAAGGCGGCCCCGGCGAAGGCGGCTGCTGCGAAGAAGCCCGCGGCGGCCAAGGAGCCCGCGGCGGCGAAGAAGGCGGCCCCGGCGAAAGCGGCTGCGGCCAAGAAGCCCGCGGCGGCGAAGAAGGCGGCCCCGGCGAAGGCGGCCGCGGCGAAGAAGTCCGCGGCGGCGAAGAAGCCCGCGGCGGCGAAGAAGGCGCCCGCGGCGAAGGCACCCGCCGCGAGCAAGTCGGCCTCGAAATCGGCGACCAAGAACTCGGCTCCCGCGAAGAAGGCTGCGCCGGCCAAGGCTGTCGCCAAGACCCCTGCCAAGAAGTCGGCCGCGACCAAGGCGACTCCGAAGGTTGTCGCGAAGACCGCCGCCGCAACGAAGCGGTCTACCCCGGCAAAGAAGGCGCCAGCCGCGAAGAAGTCCGCCACCAAGACGCGCTCGTCGGCCGCCGAGGAGACAGCCGCAACGGAGGCGATCGACCCGAGTCTCGAGGACGAACTGGCCGAGGTCATCGTCGCCGAGGGCGATGTCGAGGTTGTCGTTGACCTAAGCGCGGCAGCCGCGCTGGAGGTCGAACTCGAAGAGGAGTTGGAAGAGGACCTCAAGGAGGTCCGTCCGGAATTGGAGAAAGAGGCCGCCAAGGAGGCAAAGGCCCCCAAGTCGGATGAGCCCGAGGTCGAGGAACTGGTGATCTCCGACGTCGATGACACGGACGAACCGGTGCAGCAGGTTCACCAGGCCGGTGCGACGGCGGACCCCGTCAAGGACTACCTCAAGCAGATCGGTCGGGTGCCGCTGCTCAATGCCGAGCAGGAAGTCGAACTGGCCAAGCGCATCGAGGCGGGGTTGTTCGCAGAGGAGAAGTTGGCGGAGGGCGTCGATGATGACGAGCTCCGGCTGGACCTGGAATGGATTGCAGCCGACGGGATGGCCGCCAAGCGTCACCTTCTCGAGGCCAACTTGCGGCTGGTGGTTTCGCTGGCCAAACGTTACACGGGCCGCGGCATGCTTTTCCTCGACCTGATCCAGGAGGGCAACCTGGGCCTCATCCGGGCTGTTGAGAAGTTCGACTACACCAAGGGCTACAAGTTCTCCACCTACGCCACGTGGTGGATCCGCCAGGCGATCACGCGTGCGATGGCAGACCAGGCACGGACCATCCGCATTCCGGTCCACATGGTGGAGGTCATCAACAAGCTGGCCAGAGTGCAGCGCCAGATGACCCAGGATCTTGGTAGGGATGCCACGCCCGAGGAGCTTGCCAAAGAGCTGGACATGACCCCAGAGAAGGTCATCGAGGTGCAGAAGTACGGCCGCGAGCCGATCTCGCTGCACACC
>CAZKVQ010000005.1:28224-39951 GCA_964556255.1 uncultured Actinomycetes bacterium | reverse complement strand
CGGCGAGGACGGCGATACCGAGTTCGGCGACCTGATCGAGGACTCCGAGGCCATCGTGCCCGCCGATGCCGTCTGCTTCACGCTGCTGCAGGAACAGTTGCAGGGGGTCTTGGAGACCCTGAGCGAACGGGAGGCCGGGGTCGTCAAGATGCGCTTCGGCCTGACCGACGGCCAACCGAAGACGCTGGATGAGATCGGCAAGGTCTACGGGGTGACTCGCGAACGCATCCGACAGATCGAGTCGAAGACTATGTCGAAACTCCGCCATCCGAGCCGGTCACAGGTGCTGCGCGACTATCTGGACTGACGCGGGACCGTTCTGGACGGGCCGTCCCGCGCCCGAGTGCCGACACCGGCCTTGTTAATGCCAGCACGGCAATAAGGCCATACCGCATCGCCAGGCGTGTCACGATGCAGGCGTGACCAGGCTGCTGTACCGACTGTCGCGATGGTGTGCCGAGCACGCCTTGCTGGTGGTCATCCTGTGGGTCGCCGTGCTCCTCGGTCTGGGTGGCCTCAACAAAGCCATCGGTGGCAACCCCCCGAGCACGTTCACCCTGTCCGGCACGGATAGCGCTGCTGCCCAAGAACTACTCGGACAGGCTTTCCCGGGGACCGCGGCCGACGCCAATCCGGTGCTACTGCACAACGACGCTGTTGATTTCGGGTCGGCAGCGGGTCAGGCGGAGGTGGAGCGCGTAGCCGACGCCCTCCTGGCGAACCCGTCAGTCACAGCTGTCACCACCCCCGCTGATTTCCCCGGCCAACTGTCGGCCGATCGGCACACAGTACTGGTCAACGTCACCGTGAATGAGAACGACGCCGCCGAGACCTCCGTCGGAGAGGAGGTGCTGGCGTCGGCGCAGGATGCGGTGGAGGGGGAGCGAACCGAGGTTGCTTTGGGCGGCTTCCTCGGGCAGAAAGTGTCCACGCCCGACACGCACCTGTCCGAGATCATCGGGCTGCTCGCCGCAGTTGTGGTGTTGTTCCTCTCGATGCGTCGGCTTTCGGCCACCCTGCTGCCGTTGGCCAATGCCTTGCTGGCAGTTGGAATCGGGCTCACGATTGTCTCCTTGCTGAACCGGATCGTGTTCATCCCCGACGTTGCACCCACCCTCGGCACGATGCTCGGGCTGGGCGTGGGGATCGACTACGCCCTGTTCCTCGTGGTTCGGCATCGTCAACTGCTTCGCCAAGGATTCGCCGTTCCGGATGCCGTGGGGCGAACGAGTGGAACTGCTGGCGCGGGCATCATTTTCGCGGGCAGCACCCTGGTAGCGGCTGTCTGCGGCCTGGCCCTGACGGGTCTGAGTTTCCTCGCGTGGCTGGGTTATGCAGCAGCGATAGTGGTAGCGGTCGCGGTACTCGCGTCGGTGACCTTCGTGCCTGCAGTGCTGGGCATGTTGGGTCCGAGAATCCTTCGCGGCGGTGGGGTCGAAGACGTCGACGATTCCACCGACAGCGGCGATGAACACCTCGATCGCAGCATGTGGGCCAGGTTGGCCACCGCCGTCACCCGCCGACCCTGGCCGTTCGCCATAGGGTCCACCCTGCTGCTGCTCGCGCTGGCGGCACCGACTTTGTCACTCAACCTGGGACACGCGGACGCCGGGATTCTGCCGCCGGAGACCACTGCCCGTCAGGCCTATGACCTCACGACGCAGGCATTCGGTCCCGGTGCTACTGCCCCGCTGGCCATCGTCGCGAGCCTGTACGCACCCGCGGCCGCCCCTGCGGGAACCGAAGCTCAGTCACCTGCTACGACCTCCGCAGACGGTGGCGGTGGCGACCCGCGGACGGCGGACCCGCGATTGGTCCAGTTGCGCGAGACTCTGGCCGCGACCCCGGGGGTCACCAGTGCCGACGCCCCAATAGTCAGCACCGACGGCGGGGTGGCCATCATCCGGGTGCAACCTGCATTCTCGGGAGCAGATCCGCGCACCGAGGACCTGGTGGCGACGCTGCGAGAAGACGTCCTGCCAGCGGCGGTCGCTGGTCAGGGGATGTCACCACATGTCGGTGGCGTAACGGCCGCCACCACAGACCTGAGCGAACTGATCGCGGCCCGAACGCCCTGGTTCATCCTTGGGGTCGTCTCGCTGTCCTTCGTGCTGCTGATGATCGCCTACCGCTCACTGCTGATTCCGTTGAAGGCCGCCGTGATGAACCTTCTGTCGATCGCGGCCGCCTACGGAGTGGTCACGGCCGTGTTCCAGTGGGGCTGGGGGTCGCAACTTCTGGGGCTGGAAGGTCCAATCCCGATCGAGTCCTACGTGCCGATGATGATGTTTGCTGTGCTGTTCGGACTCTCTATGGATTACGAGGTCTTCCTATTGACCGCGTTCCGTGAGCATTGGGAGCGCACCGGCGACATGACGGTGGCTGTTCGGCGAGGCCTTGCCGATACCGGCAAGGTCGTCACGTCGGCTGCCCTGATCATGTGTGCTGTGTTCGGCAGCTTCGTCCTCTCCGACAACGCCATCGTGAAGATGTTCGGTGTCGGTCTGGCCACTGCGGTCTTCGTCGACGCCACTATCGTTCGGTGTCTGTTGGTACCGGCCATCATGGTGCTCGCCCAGAAGGGAACCTGGTGGTTGCCGGGCTGGCTCGGGCGGCTGCTGCCCCACGTCGCAGTGGAAGGCGACCCGCGGGCATTTGACGCCGTCCCGTCATCCGGCCGGACGAGGCATCTCGCCCGACGGGGCCCGGCGTTCTTGGCCGCACTCTGGGCGGTGGTCGGCATCCTGGTTGCCTGGTTGCTCGCCTACCTGGTCGACTCCTCAAATGGGCTGCTCCTGCCGGCGGCCGCGCTCTCCGCAGTGGCCGGCGGACTCATCAGCGCGATGCCGGCACGAGCGGCGGGCGCCGCGGGACTGGGTAGTCGCGCAGTCAGTTTCATCTGCGGTGCGGGCCTCATGGCCTTCACCGCGGGCGTCGTCGCATCGTTCGGTGACCCTGGGCGTACCTCCAGCTGGCTGCTGGCGTGGGCGGTCGTGATGCTGGGGATCGTCGTGATCTTCGCCGGGGTCCGATCAATCTGGTTGCCCGCGGCGCTAGGGGCATGCTGCCTGGTCGTTGCCCGGATGGCGGTAGTACCCGACGCCGTGGCCGCCCTGTCCGGTGAGGGCACCCCAGCCAGTCAGGTGCTGGTCGCTGCCATCCTGCCTGGGCTGATGGCAATGCTGGTCGCTGCCGCTGGGCGGTCCTTCGTACGCGACCGAGCGTGGGGTCGTCCAGGGGAGGTGCAGGACGTCGCGGCAGTCTCCTCCCCGGGTGATGGGCCGGTGGCGAACGACGTCCCACCGGAGCCGATGCGATCGCCAGCGGCAGGTTCCAGAAGTTCCCCCGTTCCCGGGTTCGGGGAATCGCCCAAAGGGCCGAACGATGCCGAGGGTCGTTCCTCATGACCGGGGGTCAGTGGGGCCACAATGGTTTGATGTCGCGACAGCGGTGCTCCGGTTGGCGGCGCAGGGGTACCGCCGCTGGGACCCTGACGGTGGTCCTGCCGGTGCTGCTATCCGTTTCTGCTGCGGCTTCGCCGTTGGCTTCCGGGCCGACACCGAATCCATCGTCTCCGGGCGACTCACGACTGGTCGACAACGAGTTGGTGGTGGCCGACCTCAATCCCTCCGGGCTACCGGTGAGCGCAACCCTGGTCGACCAGCTATCGGCGACGGACCTGCCGAGCGCGACCTACGAGAACCCGACCTCCACCACGGATCTCAAGTACGTGGGGCAGCGCGGTGCACCCAAAACCCAGGGGGCCGCAGCAGTCGTGACCGTGGGCGGCAAGACACCCGTGGTGACCACGCAGGCCAAGTTCGGCAAACCCCTACCGGTTGCCCTGCATGCCGAATACCAGCGGGCCGGTGTCGCGGTTGAGCCGCAGAGCATTCCGGGTACGACCGGCGAACTCACGATCACCTACACGGTCACCAACACCACTGCACGTCAACAGGAGATCAAGTACACCGACGCGCAGGGGACCGTGCACACCGAGAAGAAGCCGGTGTTCGCGCCCTTCGCCGGCACTCTGCGGGTAGTGCTGGAACCCGGACAGAAGCTGGTCGCGGCGCCGGGCGCGGTCAAGGAGACGACCCGCGAGGGGCGCACTCAATTGACGTGGAACCTGGTGCTCTATCCGCCACTGGGCGACTACACACAGAAGGCGACGCTACGCATCTCCGCTACCTCTCTGGCCACGCCTGAGGTTCGGATGGAAGTCGTTCCGGTCACGTCGGGGGAGGATCCGAGTGTCAACTTCTCGACTGGACTGCTGGACAAGACGCTCGAAGGCAACACGAGCCTCGCGCAGGGACTGGGGAGTATCGACGAGTCGACCCTGAAGCTCGCCCAGGGGAGTTCCCAGGTAACCGAGGGACTCATGCAACTCCAGGCGAGCACTGACGCCCTCGCCGCCGGCGCCCAACAGGCCCAGTCGGGATCGCAGACCATCACCGACAATCTCGCTGCCCTGTCAGGTGGCCTCTCCCAGATCAGTGAGGGGCTACGGCAGCTGGCCGGACCTGCCGGATTGCCCTATGCGGCCGAGACCTCGCAGACATTGGCAGACGCCGTGGCCCAACTCGCGGCAGTCGTCGGATCGTCAACGGAGGCGAGTGGCCCGTCGTTGTACAAGGTTGCCGCGGCGGCCAACCTAGGAGCGGAGGAGTTGGCGTCGAAGCTCCGTGACGTCGCCGACGCCTTGACCCAGGTAGCCGAGACGCAGATGGCCCAAGTGGAGACCCAGTTGTCCGCTTCCCAAGTCAAACTGCTGGAGGCCCGGGCGGCGGTCGTCACCGCGAGCTTCAAACTGTGCGCAACATCGCCGCCGGGATGCGACGACCTTCAGACCGCACTCGCAGATCTCGACGCTGCCTTCGCATCGCAGTTGGCAGCACAGCAGACCAGTGGCGACGCTCGGCTGCAAGTCAACCTGTCTGCCGGCGAGGTGCGGCTGAGTTCGGGAGGCGCGGAGATCCTCGCCAAGGCGACCGGAGGTCTACAGCTGGGTCTGGCCGGGGTCGCCGCCAAGCTGGTCAGTGGCGATCCGACGTCGC
Source organism: uncultured Actinomycetes bacterium (assembly GCA_964556255.1). Lineage (GTDB taxonomy): Bacteria > Actinomycetota > Actinomycetes > S36-B12 > UBA10799 > JACJWR01. Next base: position 34,891 of record CAZKVQ010000005.1, on the reverse strand, counting down.
CAGGGGTCTACGAGGGGCTGACGGCGCTAACGGCGGGTTTGAACTACGCGGCGGTGAACGCAACTCGACTGGCCACAGGCGCCGACCAGTCGACCGCCGGGGCCAACGAGCTCACAGCCGGGTCATCGCAGCTGACATCGGGTCTCGGCGAGGTCAGCGGTGGGGCGAAGCAACTGTCTGATGGCACTTCGCAACTAGCGACCGGCAGTTCTCAGGTGTCCGAGGGCGCCCGCCAACTGCAGAAGGACGGCACGTCGAAGATCTACACCGAAGTGGTGAACGCGTCGAAGGATCCGGCGTTCGCTCGGGCCTATCTCACTGCAACTGACGGTAGGACAACCGACGCCATGCCCTACGGCGTGCCCACAGGCGCCACCGGCCGGGTCGCCTACGTGTACCAGATGCAGCCAGCGGCGGAGGCCGATGAAGGGATCAACTGGGGAGTCGTCGGGGGAGTGGCGGTAGGGCTGGCGGCCCTCGGATACCTGGGTTGGCGACGGGTGGCCGGGCTTGCGGGGGCCGGCAGCGCGGCAGAACCGGGCGACGCGACACCCGGCACTGTGGCAGCGACGGGTGAAGGATCCGACATCGACGCGGAACAGTCCCCAGGCGGTGACGGGACTCTATCGGCAGACAACTCCGACGGTCCGGGTGTGACCGACCTCAGAGTGGACTGACTTCGGCCACACCGATCGACTGCAGTTGGCCGGAGGTAGGCGACCGACGGCGTGTTGCTGCCGCCTTGTTACACCCTTAGCGTCACACGAAGAACAGCGCAGCCACCCAGATCGCGGTGATGAAGACTGCGCTGGCGAAGTCGATCAGCGTCGATAACCCGGCGGCCTTCATCGCGGTCCACGTGGTGGGCCAAGCCTTGCCCAGGCTCCTGAGTCGGATGAGCTCGGCAACGAAGATCCCGGCGATGAAGCCGACGATCAGCCCAACGATGGGGAGGAAGAAAAATCCGACGATGCCGCCTATGCCACCGAGCAGCAGCACCCAGTTCGGAACCCCGCCGTCTTTGAGCCAGCGGGCAGGGATCAGGTACTTGAGTCCGAAGGCGATCAGGACCAGGACCACAGCTGCGACCGCGACTCCCCAGCCTGTCGCGCCTCCGGTGAAACCACCCCAGAGGGCTACCGCACCGGCGCAGAGGAAAGCGCCGGGAAGCACGGGGAAGAGGGTCCCCACGATGCCCACTGCGCAGGCCAAAGCCACGAGAAGGTCCAGCGTTGTCATGCAGACTCAGCGTCCGATCCGGCGATCGATCCTGCTATGGACGTACTCAGGCCGGCGCGCTGCTCTTCTCGAGGTCCGACGTGAAATCGTGGATCTGGTCGGCCAGCGGGCGCAACTTATCCAGGTGCTCGCGAGCGTGGTGGCCGCAGAAGAGGAGGTCTCCGCCAGAGGTCAGCACTACCTGTACGTAGGCCTGAGCACCGCAGCGGTCGCAGCGATCCGACGCAGCAAGGGGGGCTGGATGAGTCATGGTTGACATTACGCACCTCCGTGAAGCTGACGACTTCTCGCCTTGTGGCGACTTCCGTACAACAGTGTCACATGCCTCCGACATTTCACGACCCGTGGTGGGTTCGCCCTGAGCGTAGCCCGTCACCCGGCCGCACGTCCGGATTGTGCATCCAAACACTCATTGGAGTCATCGGCCGTGCCGCACACCAACTTGACGTAGGTCCCCGGTTAGATTCTTCCTGTGACCCCGCCCACTGCAACCAAACCGCGCTACTCGGTCAAGGATCTCACGGTCCTCGAGGGCCTCGACGCTGTTCGCAAGCGTCCTGGCATGTACATCGGCTCCACCGATGGCCGCGGGCTGATGCACTGCCTGTGGGAGATCATCGACAACGCCGTGGACGAGGCGCTGGCCGGACACTGCACCAAAATCGAGGTCGTCCTGTCCTCCGACGGCTCGGTGATGGTGTCCGACAACGGCCGGGGCATCCCGGTCGATATCGACACCAAGACCCGGCTCTCCGGCGTCCAGCTCGTGATGACCAAGCTGCACGCGGGCGGCAAGTTCGGTGGCGGATCGTATGCTGCCTCGGGAGGTCTTCACGGGGTTGGTGCAAGTGTGGTGAACGCCCTCAGCGAGCGACTGGATGTCGAGGTGGACAGGGCCGGGCGCACCCATCGGATGTCCTTCCGTCGCGGGGTTCCAGGGGTCTTCGAGGGCGATACCCCAAGCGCGGAGTTCACCCGCAAGAGCGGACTCGTGGCAGGGGAGAAAGTGCCGCGCACCCGCAGTGGCACCAGAATTCGCTATTGGGCAGACCCACAGGTCTTCACGCCCGATGCCGCCTGTTCGCTCCCTGACCTGCTCAATCGGGCTCGTCAGACGGCATTCCTAGTCCCGGGTCTGGCCATCTCGGTTCGAGATGAGCGTGATCCGCAGGACGTCACCGAAGAGACCTTCCGGTTCAAGGGGGGCATCTCCGAGTTCGCCGAGTACCTGTCCAAGGGCGAGCCGATCACGTCGATCATCCGACTCGAGGGGTCAGGACACTTCCACGAGACGGTGCCGGTGCTCGACGGGAAGGGACATCTGAGCTCGCAGGAGGTCGAACGCGAGCTGGGGGTCGACATCGCCATGCGCTGGTCGGCGGATTATGACACCACCGTCGCCTCATTCGTCAACATCATCGCCACGCCCAAGCTTCGATCGGGCGCTGGTGAAGACTGTCAACGAGGCCCTGCGGGCGGCGAAGGTGCTGCGCGCCAACGAGGACAATGTCACCCGGGAGGACATCACCGAGGGCCTGACCGCGGTGGTGACCGTACGACTGGCGGAACCCCAATTCGAGGGACAGACCAAAGAGGTATTGGGAACGCCTGCCGCGTCGCGGATCGTCGCCCATGTGGTCAACAAGCACTTGAAGGCGTGGTTCGCGGCGCCACCGCGCGGCGACAAGGCCGCGGCCAAAGCGGCCCTGGAGAAGGTGGCGAACGCCGCCCGGGCACGGATCGCCGCGCGGAACTCGCGCGACGTCCAGCGGCGGAAGAACGCCCTGGAGTCCTCGGCCCTGCCGGCGAAACTGGCGGATTGTCGCAGCACCGACGCGGAACGCAGCGAGTTGTTCATCGTCGAGGGCGACAGTGCCCTCGGCACGGCCAAGTTGGCGAGGAACTCGGAGTTCCAGGCGCTGCTGCCGATCCGCGGCAAGATCCTCAACGTTCAGAAGGCATCTGTGGCCGACATGCTCAAGAACGCCGAGTGTGCAGCCATCATCCAAGTGATTGGCGCTGGGTCCGGTAAGACCTTCGATTTGGAGCAGGTCCGCTACGGGAAGATCGCGTTGATGACCGACGCCGACGTTGACGGCGCTCACATTCGCTGCCTGCTGCTCACCCTCTTCCATAGGTACATGCGGCCGCTGCTGGACGACGGGCGGGTCTACGCCGCCGTTCCGCCGTTGCATCGGCTGGATCTTGTGCACCCCGGGAAACGCGGTACCGAGGTCAAGTACACGTATAGCGACGATGAGATGAAACGGGAACTGGCCGCCGCGAACAGGGCTGGGATACGGGTCAAAGACCCTGTGCAGCGTTACAAGGGGCTAGGTGAGATGGACGCCAAACAGCTGCGCGAGACGACCCTCGACCCGACGAAGCGGGTCCTGCGCAGGATGACCGTCTCCGATGCGGAGGCGGCCTCGGAGGTCTTCGACCTCCTGATGGGAAGCGATGTCGCCCCGCGCAAGGACTTCATCGTGTCAGGCGCCGAAACGCTCGATCGGGCCAAGATCGACGTCTGAGGCGCCGCCGTCCCCGCGTGACCCCAACTAGATATCCTGCAGTTCCAACTTGCCGGTCTGAACCGAGTAGATGGCCCCCGCCACGACCACGTAGGTCGGTAGCAACGGAAAGGCACGCACCCTGATGACGTCCTGTCGCAGCGTCTTCACCTGGTCGGGCGAGACATCGAACCCCATACTGCGGGTGTCAACGCCGTAGGCGTCATAGATGGCTGCATGAACGTCGGACTCAGTCCCCTTGGCCATCCGGCAGTCGGTGTGCGGCATTACCAGGACGCGGTCGACCTCCAGCAGGTAAGACGCAAGGGACAGGGTTCGCAAGACGTCATCGGTCACACGGGCACCCGCGTTGCGCAGGATCTTCACGTCCCCCATCTTCAGCCCGAGGATCGCCAGCGGGTCCACGCGGGAGTCCATGCAGGTGACGACGGCCAGCCTGCGGGCCGCTCGGCCGGTCAACCCCTCCGGGGCCTGGTAGGTGGCCGCGAACTCCGCATTGGCCTCTAGGACGTCCTTGAAGACCTCGGTGGGGAACGGCTCCGGTTCGGATGCGAAGGGGCTCATGTCCGCCAGGATAGTTGGGTGCGTGCGGCCCACAACTCGGCTGCCCCGCAGTTCACTGCGCGGTCTCGCCGGAGGAGTGGCCGGGGAAGACCCCGTAATGCGGATCGATGAGCGGTGCTGCGTTGTTGACCGCGGTCGCGGCCTCACCGAAGCCCACGGAGATCAGCGGCACCTTTCCGGGATACGCGACCAGATCGCCAGCCGCGAACACGCGGGGTAGTGAGGTCCGCATCGCCGAGTCCACCACGATCCGGCGCTTCTCCAACGTGATGCCCCAATCGGCCATCGGACCGATATTGGCGATGAACCCTAATGCCGCCACTACCGCGTCAGCCTGCAGCGTCGTCTCATCACCGGTGTCTCGGTGTCGCACCGTCACAGAGTCGATGGTCTCGATCCCGGAGATGTCTGAAACCTCATGGCTGGTGATGAGTGACACCCTTGGCAGGGAACGTACCTTGTCCACCATCCCGGTGTGCGCCCGGAATTGCTCGCGTCGATGGACAAGGGTGATCGAGCGAGCTACCGGGTGCAATGACCAAGCCCAGTCGAAGGCGGAGTCACCGCCTCCGACGATGACGACGTCGCGTTCCCGGTAGGCATCCAACTTGGGGACGAAGTAGTCGAGGCCTCGGCCGGCCCACTCCTCACCGACCGGGATCGGACGGGGGCGGAAAGACCCGATCCCGCCGGTCAGAACCACCGCCTTCGCCTCGATGGTGCGACCGGCGGCGGTCGTGACCGTTACCGGGCCCTCCTCGGAGGTCGTGAGTCCTGTCGCCTGTTCATCGAGCAGGCACTGCACCGGGAAGGTGTTGGCCTGCTCCACCAGTCGGTCCACCAGTTCCCGGCCCTTGACGCTGGTGAAACCGGCGACGTCGAAGATCTCCTTCTCCGGATACATCGCCGTGATCTGCCCACCGGGCTCGGGAAGCGTGTCGAGCACGACCGTGTCGAAGCCCCTGAACCCTGAGTAGTAGGCGCCGTAGAGGCCACTTGGTCCGGCGCCGATGATCAGCAAGTCGCAGGTTTGGGTCTCCACGGCGACCACGGTAGTCGGAGCCCGTGCACGGTGTCGCCAGGCGCTGCGGTGTGTCAGCGATGCTGGCGCGCGGCTGAGCGCGCCCGCCGGGGGCGCTTGGTCCCCGGCGGCGCGATCAACGCCACTTGATGCCGCAGCCCATAGACGGACGCTGAGGCTCCGGGACCGGATGGTCCTCGAGTACTAGCGAGATGGCTGTCCGCAGGTCATCGCCGGTCAGGGGCTCGCCATTCTTCGGGCTTGAGGCGTCGAAGGCTCCCCGGTAGGCGAGCCGGTTCTCGATGTCGTACACGAAGAAATCCGGGGTGCACACCGCACCGAAGAGTCGCGCGACGTTTTGGTCGGAGTCGACCAGGTAGGGGAAATCCCAGCCTGCCCGCGACTTCTGCTCCTTGAGTCCCGCGATGTCGTCGTCCGGGTGGGAGACGGTGTCATTACTGCAAATGGCCACGAAACTGGCGGCCGTCGCCGAAAACTCGCGGGCCATATCGCCCAAAGCGGCCTCGATATGACGCACATACGGGCAGTGGTTGGCCGCGAACACCACCACCAGCACACCCGTGCCCCGCAGGTCGAGCAGGTTGTGCTTGACATCGTCGAGGTCGGAGAGCGTCTGGTCGGGCAGCACGGACCCGAGTGGGGTCATGGAGGATTCGACAGCCATGCTCCGAACGCTAGCCGAATAGCAAGTCGATGGCAGCATCGTCGCCATTGATCGGGACGATTCGAGCGATTCCGTGAATCCGGTGGACAGCAACGTGCGCCCGTGGTCGGGTGGGATTCATGAGAAACCCGGCCGTTTCGGCTATGGGCGAATCGGGCGCCCGCGCGTACACTGAGTACAGGTAGGGCCACGGACCGTACCGATCTCGCTCGCGCTAGGCGTGAGTTGCGGACGGCGGAGTCGGGGGCCCAGCAACGTAGAGGAGGTCACAGTGACCTCCTCGCCATGTCCCCACTGCACCGGTAGGGCAGGGATGATCTCGGCCGGGATGCTCAGAACAGGTGTCGTGGGTGTCGCGGCCGTTGCGCTGCTGTTGGCGGGTGGGTTGACGGCTCAGGCAGCCGACGGGCAGACCGTGATGACCGGAGACCCGGTGGCACCGGGGGTCACCGTCGACGTGGGTCCGCAGCCGGTGGTACCCGACTCGAGTGTCAGCGAAGCCCCCGAACAGGTGGCGTCCGACGTCTCCCCCGGAGAGGCGGCGAAGATCTCGGTTGCCTCGGTGAACCCGGACGGCAAGCTCATCGTGACGACCACGCCCGGTGCCGACACGATGCTCACGATTCG
>CAZKVQ010000005.1:0-28214 GCA_964556255.1 uncultured Actinomycetes bacterium | reverse complement strand
TCGGACCTGACCAGGCGGCAGATGTGGTGGCCGGAGCACAGTCCGCGCCCGCGACAGTGGCGGTTGGTGTCGCGGCGCCGGTGACGATGTCGGCGCTTCCCTCGGTGGACCCGGCCGCTATCGGTGATCCGTCGCGGCCCCTCCAATGGGCGCTGGACCAGTTGCGGGCAGAGGCTGCATGGTCGCTGTCCACCGGGGCTGGGCAGGTGGTCGCGGTTGTCGACACAGGTGTGCAGGCCGACCACCCGGACCTCGTGGGGAAGGTCCTTCCCGGGGCCGAATTCATCAGCAACCCGGGGCTCGGCTGCCCCGCCGGATCGGCTGCCGACTGCCAGGGACACGGCACCCACGTGGCGGGCATCGTCGCTGCCACGACCGGCAACGGACGGGGGATAGCCAGCCTGGGTCGGGCGGCCAAGATCCTGCCGGTGCGGGTCATGGGCACGGACGGCTCAGGGTCCACCGCCACCGTCGCACAGGGGATCATCTGGGCGGCCGATCACGGGGCCACCGTCATCAACCTGTCGTGCGCGGCGACCTCGGACGATGCCACAATGCATGCCGCGGTCCAGTACGCCGTGGGCAAGGGCATCCCGGTTGTCGCCGCTGCCGGCAACCTGCGCGAAGACGGCAACAAGATCACCTACCCGGGCTCCTACCCTGAAGCCATGGCGGTGTCGGCAACGACCAAGACCCGCGCGATCGCTGCCTACTCCAACTCCGGGAGCTACGTCGACGTCGCCGCTCCGGGTGGCTCGGCAAGCAGCGCCGCCGGAGAGAACATCCTGTCAACAGCCCGTGGCGGCGGCTACCGGGAACTCGCCGGAACGTCCATGGCAACTCCGTATGTCAGCGCCACCATGGCCCTGCTGCGTGCGATCGCGCCCACCGCGACCCCTGACCAGTTGCAGCAACTCGTCCAGCGAACCGCTACCGACCTGGGTGTCAAAGGGCGCGACAACGATTTCGGCGCGGGTCTGATCGATCCGGTGGCCGCCCTGCAACAGATCAGCGTGCTCCCGGTGAGTTATCCGGTGTTGACGGCCACGGCCTTGGCGACGTCCTTCCCGGCCCGCGGACAGGCGAGGGTCTCCTGGGCCGTACCGAAGGCCACGGGTGGCTCCCCGGTGGTCCGGTACTGGTCTCGGTTGTCAGCACCGAACTCGACCGTGAGCTTCGGACGCTGGGTGGCTACGTCAGGGCCGAGCAGGACGTTGACCGGACTTGTGGTGGGTGCCCGCTACCGATTGCAGATCAAGGCCGAGAACCGCGTCGGCGCCTCCTGGCCCGTGTCCATGGGATTCCGCCAGGCAACACCGCCATCAGCGGTGCCCCGGATGGCGGTAATCAGCGCTCCTGCGGTCGGCGCGGCAACGGTGGGATGGTTTAAGCCCACCTCAAACGGGGGTTCCCCGATCATCGGCTACTTCGTGAGGATCTCGGAACCCGGTTCGACGACCCGCTTCCGACCGCCGGTCGTGGTTGCCACGAACTCGCATGTGTTCACCGGACTGCGTAAAGGTTCCAGGTACCGCGTGGATGTCGTGGCCTTCAACAGCCAGGGCGGCTCGCGAGTGTCCTCGTTGAACCTGGTCGCACCCAAGTAGGAACCCGACTGCGCCGTAGCGGTGGGAGTTGGCGCTGAGGAGCTCGGATCCTCCGGCTGCGTCTCCGCGCTGCGGCTGACTACTTCTCCGGGGCAGCACTGCCGCTCGGCTTCGATGTGCCCTTCTTCCCGCCCTTCTTCTTGGCTTTCGCTGCCGGCATCCGCGGCTCCGGGGGAAGACTGAAGCGCAACCAGGAGAGCACGAAGATGGTCAGGGCGGCCATCAGCGTCAGGACCACCCAGAGAAACACCAGGAAGTCCATCCAGACCCCGATCGGGGGCGACCCGGGCATGTTCAGACGAAGCGGGATGACGGCGAACAGCAGAGCCGCGAACCAGCCGGCCAGGGTCGCCTCTGTTCGGCGACGCCTGCGGCTCACGGCATTCGCGAGGACCATGGCTAGGACAGCCAGCGCCACCATGGCCCCGAGCAGCAGGACGACTATCGCCACAGTCGATCCGGAGCGGTTGACCTGCAACGGCACGTCGGCAACCGTGCTGTAGGGGTCGATAGCCGCCGTCGCGGGGTCGTCGGCTCCCGCGGATCGAGTGATGCTCGGAGGGACCTGCCATCCGGGAATATCACCCCAGACCGCAACCTCGGTCGGCAGATAGGTCCGGTTCTCGGGGACGGACTCGGATCGGGCGACGACCTCGAGGGTGGCGCCGTAGCCGTCCAGCGGGTAGTTGGCCCAGCGGCCCGTTTCGGCGGTCAAGGTGCGCTCACCTCGGAGGCTTGAGCTCTCCGTGCCAGCCGGGAAGGTGAGGGTCTGGGCATCTCGGGTCCTTGCCTGTCCCGAGGTCCAGAAACTGATGGTCAACCGGCTCTTCAAGGTGCCGGTCGGACCGAGCAGTTCATCCGGCACAGCTACGGCGATCGACGTCACGATGTTCCGCTCGGCGGGTTTGACCGCAGTGGGTTCCAGGTAAACAACGACGCTGGACGTGTCGGCGACAGAGGGGAACTCCGACTGCTTGGCGCTTTCGCCATACATGGCCACGACCAGCGCGTAGGCCAAAGCCGCCACCGCGATGCCCACCAACCAGATGGTGGCGAGCCGGGTCAGCCTCCTGCGACGCTTTGCCGCCTTCTTCTTAGCCTTCCTTTGTTGTCGCTGTGCCTTGTCCGGCGGCTCAGCCGTTTGCGGTGCGCCGGAGGCTGGTTGCTGATCGTTCATCGCCATGACCCGGCCTCGGAAACCCTGGTGATGACCACGGTCGTGCGTTCGGCCGGGTCCTTGCCGCAGGACTCGGGGGTGGCAGGGCGGAGTTGCTCCAACCGGGCATCCACCCACCAAGCCCGGCCATCCCGATGGCGGACCTCCATTCTCTCTGGTCCGGCGTCCGCGGTCGCAGAGAGTGCCAGGGCGCGATTTCGGCTGTCCCGGGCCAGTACGTCGAGATCGTCGATTCCGCGAACGTCGTAGCTGCGGCGAATGATCACCTCGGCTGCCTGGGCAGTGCGGGGCAGTGAGGTTCGACCGCGCAGACCTGTTACCGGCAGTTCGCCGTTGCGGGCGGCCTGCAGGACTTCGGTGGCGGCGGCGGCGGTCAAGCGGCCGTACGAGTACCCATGCGGGAGCAGCAGGGCGACCGGCGCGAACCTGTGGCCACCTTGATGGGACGACTCCCATACCGCCGATGCGATGTTCCCGTCGGCGCCCAAAGCATTCACCAGCGATCGCCCTTCAACGGCACAGCAGACGTCTCGTTTGCCGTTGGTGCATATGAACAGCACCGGATCCGTGGACGTCTGACCCAGACCCGGCAGTTGGCCTTCCCCGATCAGCCCGATCTCGAGGTGGGGAATAGGTTCCCCCTCGGATAACTCCACCTTTCGCATGCGAGAAGCGCCGGGTCCGCAGGTGGCAAGCCAGATGCGGGTTCCGGGACTCTGCCCACCTTCCGCGCGTCGCGCCAGCAGCACGCCCGTCGAACTGGCCGTCCGGGCGTCTTCCAGGTACCGGCCGAGTGTCTCCGGCAAACCGCTGTCGAGCAGGGCGACCCTCCCGAAGGCACCTGCATGCTCGAGCACCACCCAGGATCGATTGCGCGGTGCGGTGCCCGGAAGCGTCTCACCGATCTCGCTGGCCCGTGCCGAACAGGCCGTCATTCCGGAACCGAACTCGTCGTGTCGAGGGCAGGGTCCGGGGCGGCCACGGCCCAGGGCGGTATCCCGCCACCGACATGCGCGAGGCGGGAGGAGACGGGCTGCCCTGAGGCGTCCCTGCGGTCGTCGGGTTCGGGAAGTGGGACGCTGGCGCCGGCGGCATTGCAGGCCGCCGGGTCGGCCGCGGCTGTCGCGGCGATGATGGCGGTCTCTCCCTTGAGCAGCCGCTGGCATCGCACACCGCCGGTGCCCCTGCCCTTGGCGGGAAACTCGCGCAGCGGCGTCACCTTGGCCGTGGCCACTGTGGATCCCGACCCTGCGACGGTGACAACACTGGCATCCGCGCCCTCGGGAACCACGGAGAAGCCCACCACGCGGGCCGCCTCGGCGGTTCTGATGCCCGCCATGCCCGCCGCACCCCGTCCCTGCGGGCGCACCGCGGCGGCGGGAAACTTCAACAGGTGGGCATCACTGGTGATGAGTACGAGTTCGGAATCCTCCGGGCACTCAGCGGCCCCGACCACAGCATCACCGTCGCGCAGCGCGATCACGTCCCACACGTCCTTGCTCGGTGCCGCCTCCGGCGCTATCCGCTTGACGATGCCGCCGCGCGTGCCGACGGCGACGCCGTCGCCGCCACCATCGATCCGGACGATCGCGACCGGGCTCTCACCGTCGGCCAATGGCGCGAACTCACCCACGCCGGTGGCGCCGACCAAGCTGGGGTGTCCGGCGGTCCCCGGCAGCGAAGGAAGATCCACGACGGCGACGCGGTGCACACGACCGGTGTCGGTGAGCACGCCGATGTCGCCCCGGGTCGTGGTACGCGCCACCGACCTCACGACGTCGTGCGCCGCGCGCGCTCCTGTCGGAAGCTCGGAAGGCACCTGGACCCGGGCGATGAGGCCGGTGACGTCCAGAATCACCAGACACGGTTCGTCGCTGACCTCCAGCGAAATCTGTCCGGGAGCCGGAGAGGCGACCGCGTCGGACTCCAGCAGGATCGTCCGTCGAGGTGTGGCGTGCTCGACCGCGACTTCGGCCAACTCCTCCGAGACCACCTCCGCCAGCGTCGCGGGATCCTCCAGGATCCGGGTCAAGTCCGCGATGGCGGTGAGCAGTTCGTCGCGCTCAGATTCCAACTCCAGTCGGGAGAACTTCGTCAGGCGGCGCAACGGCATGTCCAGGATGTAGGTGGCCTGGGCATCGGTCAGATCGAAGATCTCCATCAGGCGCACCTTGGCTGCCGCCGCATCGTCGCTGCCCCGGATGACCTGGATGACTTCGTCGATGTCCAGGATCGCGATGAGCAGACCCTCGACCAGATGCAGTCGGTCGCGGGCCTTGCCGCGTCGGAAATCGCTGCGCCGTCTCACCACTTCGAGTCTGTGATCGAGAAACACCCGCAGCATCTCGATCAGACCCAGGGTGACCGGCTTTCCGCCGACGAGGGCGACGGCATTGACATTGAACTGCTCCTCGAGCGGGGTCTGGCGGTACAACTGCTCGAGGAGTGCCTCCGGGTGGATCCCGGACTTCACCTCGATGACCAGTCGTAGGCCCTGGTCCCCGTCGGTCAGGTCGGTCATTCCGGCGATCCCGGCGACCTTCTTGGAGTTGTGCAGATCCTTGATCCGCTGCATGACCCGCTCAACGCCGACGTTGTACGGGAGCTCGGTGACGACGATGGCCTTTCGTCGCGGAGTCACCTGCTCGATCTTGGCGGCCGCACGCATCCGGAAACTGCCGCGGCCGGTGGCGTAGGCGTCACGAATGCCATCCAGACCGACGATCCGACCACCCGACGGCAGGTCCGGACCTGGTACGAACTTCATGATCTGGCGCAGGGTCGCGTTCGGATGGGCCAGAAGATGACGGGCGGCGTTGATCACTTCCCCGAGGTTGTGGGGAGCGATGTTGGTGGCCATCCCCACCGCAATGCCGGTGGTCCCGTTCACCAGCAGTGCCGGTGCGGCCGCCGGCAGCACCACCGGTTCCTGCTCCCTGCCGTCGTAGTTCGGGGCGAAGTCGACGGTGTCCTCATGTACGCCGGTGATCATCGGCAGCGCCGCCGACGCAAGTCGGCACTCCGTGTAGCGCATGGCGGCTGGACCATCGTCGAGTGAGCCGAAGTTGCCGTGACCATCGATGAAGGGCAGCCGCAGTGAGAACGGCTGCGCCATCCGGACCAGGGCATCGTAGATCGCGCTCTCGCCGTGCGGATGCAGCCGACCCATCACCTCTCCGACGACGCGCGCACTCTTCACGTGGCCGCGGTCGGGTCGCAGGCCCATCTCGCCGGCTTGGTACAGGATGCGACGCTGGACCGGTTTCAGCCCGTCGCGGGCATCGGGCAACGCCCGCGCATAGATGACCGAATAGGCATACTCGAGGAAAGAACCGCGCATCTCCTCGCCGACGTCGACGTCGACGATGCGCTCTTCGGGCGGTGGTTCGACGGTGGTGCTGCGGGCCATTGGGCCATTGTGGCCCCACCCCGGTCATTGACCGTGCGGGGCACGCCGTTGACCCCGGAGTCAGGCCGGTGGCCGGCCTCAGAAACCCGGCGTGCGGGTGGCGGACCGGCGCGATCCTGTCGGATTCGCCACATACGGGAACCGCTCGAGATGTTGTGGGCGGCTTGGCCCGCTAGCGTGGGGGCCGTGACTGCGGATTCCCGGTATCCAGCTCACTGGGAGGCGGATGTCCTGCTGCGCGACGGTCGACCCGCGCACCTGCGTCCGATCCGTGCAGACGATGCCGACGGTCTGGTGGAATTCCACAAGTCACTGTCGCCGGAGACGATCTACTACCGGTTCTTCGCGCCCTATCCGGAGCTCAGCGAGCGGGACATCGAGCGCTTCACCCAGGTGGACTACTTGGATCGGGTGGCTCTGGTGATCACCCAGAGCGGGCTCATCATCGGTGTCGGCCGATACGACCGCATCAGCGATCACGAGGCCGAGATCGCGTTCACCGTCCGCGATGACCATCAGGGGCGCGGTATCGGCTCGGTACTTCTGGAGCATCTGGCCGCCATCGCCAGGGAGAACGACATCACGACGTTTTACGCCGAGGTGCTCCCCGACAACCGACGGATGATCAACACCTTTGCCGAGGCGGGCTATCGACCTTCCCAACACATGTCCGACGGTGTGGTGAAGATGGAGTTCGACATCGAACCCACCGCCGCCAACGAGACGGTGATGCGGGCTCGGGAGCGCGCCAGCGAGGCCCGGTCGGTGGCAGCGCTGATGTACCCATCGAAGATCGCGGTCGTCGGTGCCAGCCGCCGACCAGGGTCCATCGGACAGGTAGTGCTGCGCAATCTCCGGGATGCAGGATTCACCGGCTCGATCTACGCCGTGCATCCCGAGGCGGAGGAGATCGAGGGCATCAAGGCCTATCCCAGCGTCGCGTCGACCCCCGGCCCGATCGACCTGGCGGTGGTCACCTCGGGCATCGACTCGGTGCCGGGCATCGTCGAGGACTGCGCAGTGGCGGGAGTACGGGCGATCGAGGTGATCGCGACCGGCTTCAGCGCCCTCGACCCCCAGGGGACCGAGCGCAAGCAGGAACTTGTGGCGGCCGCCCGTGAGGCGGGAATGCGGGTCATCGGCCCCGAGGCGATGGGCATAGTCAACACCGACCCACGGGTCTGCCTCAATGCCAGCCTCGCGGAGGTGATTCCCGGCCGCGGTCGGATCGGATTCTTCTGCGAGTCCGGCACCCTCGGCGCCACGGTGCTGGAGGACATGGCAGGGCGGCAGTTGGGGTTGACCACCTTCGTGTCGGCCGGACTACGCGCCGATCTCTCCGGCAACGACCTGCTGCAGTTCTGGGAAGCCGACGACACGACCACAGTGGTGCTGTTGTACCTGCAGAGCTTGGGCAACCCTCGGAAGTTCACCAGGATCATGCGACGGCTGTCACGCCGCAAGCCGGTGATTGCCGTCCTGGCTGGGCGGACCGGCAGGGAATGGCCCCCCGAACAGGAGTATCAGGAGACCGAACTGCCCCCGCGCGTCGTGGACGACCTGCTGCGCCAGAGCGGCGTCCTGCAGACCACGACGCTGGCGGGCATGCTCGATGCCGCCGCCATGCTCGCCCTGCAGCCGGTGCCGAGGGGACCTCGCGTCGCGCTGGTGTCCAACTCTGCCGCGTTGCTGCTGCTGTCGGCCGACCTTCTCTACGCAGCGGACATGACGGTTGTCGAGCATCCCTACCGGGTGTCCTGGAACGCCGACCCAGATGAAGTCCGCGAGATGTTGGAGAAGGCTCTGACCGCGGGTGACGTGGACGCAGTGCTCTTCATCCATGTGCCGCCGGTGCGTCGCGAAGGGGAGGGCATCGACGCTGTACTGCATGACGTAGCGGCGGCTGCGACCAAGCCGTTGGCCGCTGTGCTGCCGCACCTCACCGGCCTCACCGGCCGCTCGTCGCTGGTGACCAGCCCGGGCGTGCACGGCCTGCCTGGCCCGGGCAGTGTACCCATCTTCGGGGAACCCGCAGCCGCCATTTCGGCCTTGTCGCTCGCGGTCCGCCATGCTGCCTGGCTGGCTCAGCCGGCCGGCGGGGAGACCGAACCGGAGGGCCTCAACCGTGAGGCGGCGGATCTCTTCGTTCGGGAGCGGGTCGGCGATCCACTACCCGAGTTGTCGGGCGACCTCGACGACAGCGCCACCACCGAACTACCCAGCCTCGGGGCGGCAGGTGGGCGGACACGGCTGGACCGGCGGGAATCCCAAGAGTTGCTGGCGTCCTACGGTCTGCTGCTCTGGCCCAGCATCCCGGTGGGTTCGGAGGATGAGGCCGTCGCGGCGGCGGACGAACTCGGCTATCCGGTGGTCCTCAAGACCGAAGCCCACCGGCTCATGCACCGCACCGATCTGGGCGGCATCCGGTTGAACCTGGAGAACGAACGATCCCTTCGCACGGCATACCTCTCCATCGCGGCGCAACACCCCGCGGACGTCCGCGAGTTGCTCGTCGTCCAACGGATGGCTCCAGCCGGAGTTCCGTGCACGGTGCTGACCCGGGAAGACCCGGCCTTCGGGCCGGTGCTCGGTTTCGCGGTGGGCGGTGTCATGACCGATCTGGTGGAGGACTGGGCCTGGTGCATGGCGCCGTTGACCGAGATCGATGCTGCGGCCCTGGTGCGTCGTCCCAAGACCTCCGAGTTGCTCTTCGGTTTCCGGGGGTCCGAGCCCGCGGACATCGACTCCCTGATCGACGCATTACGTCGGGTGGCGGCCCTGGCCGATGATTTTCCGCAGCTCGCTTCGCTCGCAATCAACCCATTGCTGGCGACCCCGGAGGGCGCCTATGTGCTCGGTGCGGACATCCACCTAGCGACGGTGATGGAGCGCCCCGAGGCTCGTCCGAGGCGGCTGTGATCGCTGCCGGCGCCTCGGCCGTGGCAGGATAGGCGCATGCCTGAGACGCTCACCTCCGAGGCGCGCATGCGCGAGTCCATCCAACGGACGGGGTACTACCCAGAGTTGGTACTCGATTCGCTTCGCACGGCCATGGGCAACGAGCGGGTCATGAGTTTCCTCGTTCACCACGAGGCGACCTTCGACCGGGATGAGTTGCGACGCCACATCACGGTCTTGGCCCTGACCTCCTCCCGGCTGATCGTGGCCCATGTCGACGAGCATCCGCCCGAAGAGGGCGATGACGTGGCGCACGCGTCCTCGTCGACCGAGGCTGTGCGCATCGATCAGATCGACTCCGTGGTCGTCACCCGGGTGATCGCCGAACCAGCCCAGTACTCGCCTGCGCACCCACCGTCGGAGGTTGTCTTGACCTTGGGGTGGGGTGCGGTCAACCGCATCGACCTCGAGCCGGCGCGCTGCTCGGACCCCAACTGCGAGGCTGATCACGGCTATACCGGCACCTCAGCCAATGACGACTTCACCGTTCGGGTCTCGGCCGCCGCGGACGGTGCTGATGTGGTTGCCCAGGCATTGGAGTTCGCAGCGGCGCTCAGCGAGGTCTCGGCGACCGCCGGACGCAACTGACCTGTCCCCGATGCCGGACTGTGCGGCCCGAAGAGTGCCGTCGGATACAGGAGCCCCGGTCGTGCCACCGGCGCTGGCGCCGAGATCGGGTGGTTACTTGGACGGCGGGGTGCCACCGGGTGGCTGCTCGCTGCGACCGCTTCCGAACAGGATCTCATCCCAGGTGGGGACCTGATCATTACTCGAATTCCGCCTCTTCGCGTTCTGACGACGCAGAGCGCGGCGGGACAGTGGTCGCCCGGTGGGGCCGTTGGGAGCTGGATTGGACCTGCCGGTAGCAGGGCGATCCTGCGGCTGCTCCGCAGTCCCGGACTCCACGGCGGGCGTCTCAGATTCCGCCGCGGCGGCTTCCGCGCGTGCCTTCGCCGCCCGTGTCGCCGGATGGGCCTGGTCCCAATTGGGGTTGATCTCCGCACTGACCGCGACGCCCGGCTCGGCACCCGCCGCGTCGGTGAGCCAGCGGGCGGTGTCGTCGTCGGGCGTGGTCGCCCGCCGTTTCGGATCGAACACCCATGTGGCGATCTCTTCGGACTGCGGAACGGAACTCAGGTCCGAGGCGAAGCGGGCCACGACCAGCCACGACCCATCGGGTCGTCGCCACGAGTCCCACTCGGGCTCGTCGGTGACACCTCGGGCCTGCAGACGGTGCAGGACAGCCTCCTCGAGGGTGCCGCCGGCCGGTACTGGGCTGGCCTTGGCAAGGTCGGCCACGTAGAAACGCTCGGCCATCACCGGGGCGGCGTAGGCCTCCAGCCGTTCGGTGGAGATCCCGGACTCTGCCTCGAGCTCGTTCATCGGGGAACCGTGGCGCAGGCGGTGCTGGATCTCCCGCGGTGTCAGCGGGCCGTCTATGGGTATCCGCATCTGCATGTTCTCGGCCTTCGCCGATTCCCGGGCGGGCTTGACCCCGAGGGCCTTGCGGATCTTGTCGTCGGCCGGCAGACAGAACTCCGAGCCGTCCGGCGCCACCATCATCAACGTGTCGCCGTCGCTGGACAGCGCCACAAAGGTGAGCTCCTGCATTCACTTCTCCCGAATCGACTGCAGACAGTCTCGCAGACGATCCATCAGTCTCCGAGGACCCGCGCCAGGTATTCGTTGGTGAATCTCCGCTCGGGGTCGACCCGGTCACGGACCTTCGTGACGGTGTCGAACCGTGGATACATTCCCGCGAATTCCTCCGCCGTCCGGGTGTGGAGTTTCCCCCAATGCGGGCGCCCGTCGTGCTGCCGCCACAGATCCTCCACCTGGGCGAAGAACCTCTCGTAGGGCACCCGCTGGAACATGTGGGTGGCCACATAGACCGTGTCGCGGTCGTGGGCCAGCGCCAGCCACCCGGGTTCGGCCGGCCCGGTGCGGACTTCTACCGGGAAGGAGACCTCGTCGTCGCCGTTCTCGATCAGCCTGTTGAGCTCGGTCAACGCCGGTTTCAGCGCGGCGCGGGGAAGCGCGTACTCCATCTCAGCGAAACGCACCCGCCTCGGGGAGGTGAACACCTTCCACGAGGTGTCGGCGTAGCTCCGTTCGGACAAGGCGCTGCCCGAAACCCGGTTGAGTAGCGGCACGATCTTCGGCGCTGACCTGCCGGCACGGCATACAGCGCCGAACAAGGTATTGGACAGGAACTCGTCGTCCCACCAGCCGCGCAGCCCGGACAGCGGCTCGGCGGGTCCCTCGGTGCGGTCGTTCTGCTTCACCAGGGTCTTGTCGGTATGGGGGAACCAGTAGAACTCCACATGGTCGTGGGTGTTCTCCCACTCGTCGAATTTCGCGAGGGTCTCGCTGAGCGTCGAGGGGAACTCGTGCGCCTGTAGCACGAATGCAGGAACGACCTCCAGCTCGATGGCGGTGATGATGCCGAACGCCCCCAGACCGACACGGGCCGATTCGAACAGCTCGGGTTCGGTGTCCGCGTCCACCCTGGTCACCGATCCGTCGGCCAGGACGAGTTCCAGTGCGGTGATCCCGCTGGCCAGCGAGGCGAATCTCCGGCCGGTGCCGTGGGTGCCGGTGGCAGTCGCGCCGGCCAGCGTCTGCACCCTGATATCGCCCATGTTGGGCAATGCCAGCCCGAGGTCGTCCAGGGCATGGCACAGGTCGGTCAGGGTCGTGCCGGCCCGGACCTTCACATGGCTGTCGTCCACGCGGCTGACACCTGTCAGCCGGTCGGGTCTCAACAGGACACCATTCGTCGCCGCGGTCGCCGTGAACGAGTGCCCGGCGCCGACCATCCGGATGTCGACCCCCAGGGTGGCGGCCTCGGCGATCAGCGCGGAGACTTCCTGCGCCGAATCCGGCGTGGCCACTTTGACCGGTCGACCCTCGGCGGTGCGGGCCCAATTACGCCACGTCGTCATGAATGCTCCGGTTCGATTGCGGGCGGCTTGCTGTGTGGTGACCAGCCCACCTGGGTGTGTGGTGACCACCCACGCTACTTGCACCCGACATCACCGCGGTGATTCGGATGCGGTCCCGGATGTGCGCCCATCGCGGCCTGGGGGGAGGATCGTGCCATGACCCAATACGACGCCATCCTGCTGCTGTCCTTCGGCGGCCCGGAGGGACCGGACGACGTCATCGACTTCCTGGCCAATGTCACGCGGGGCCGTGGCATCCCGCGGGAACGACTGGCAGCCGTCGGTGAGCACTACGCGCACTTCGGCGGCGTGTCACCCATCAACAGACAGAATCGTGAACTCATCGCGGCCCTGGAACCCGAACTTCAACGCCGCGGTATCGATCTCCCCGTCTATTTCGGCAACCGCAACTGGCACCCGATGTTGGCCGACACCCTGCGGGTGATGGCCGATGATGGGGTGCGTTGTGCTTTGGTGATTGTGACAAGCGCCTACAGCAGTTACTCCGGCTGCCGCCAATACCGGGAGAACCTCGCCGACGCGGTAGCAGAGTCGGGGATCGGGGATCAGATCCGATTCGACAAGGTCCGGCACTACTTCGACCACCCGGGTTTCATCGAGCCGATGGTGGCCAACACGCTGGCGGCACTCGACTCCTTGCCCTCAGTGGACGCTGACACCAACCTCGTCTTCACGACCCACTCGATCCCCCTCGCCTCGGCCGCGTCGTCCGGTCCGCCGGGGCTCTACGATCCCGAATCAGGTGGGGCCTACGTGGCACAACACCGCGCTGTCGCCAGCGTGATCGCCGAACAGGTGGGTCAGATGATCGGCCGTGACTTGCGCTGGGACCTCGTGTACCAATCGCGCTCGGGGGCCCCACACATCCCCTGGCTGGAACCGGACATCTCCGACCACCTCGCCGCCCTCTCATCAGCTGGGGCCTCCGGTGCGGTGATCATTCCGATCGGGTTCATCTCCGACCACATGGAGGTGGTCTGGGACCTCGATACGGTCGCGCTCGATGACGCCACGAAGCTGGGGCTACCAGCGGCCCGGGCGGCGACCGTTGGCTGCGCCCCGGGGTTCGTGGCCGCCCTGGCCGACCTGGTCACGGAGCGGCTCGACGACCTACCCGCCGGTCAGCGGCCTGCCCTGACCGCGTTGGGTCCCTCCTACGACGTGTGCCCGGCGGGCTGTTGTCCCAACCCGCGGGGCGAGCGGCCGGCACTCTGCGGTCTCGATTCCGACCGGGCGGATGCGTCTTCGAGCGCGGGGGAGTGAGGGCGAGACATGGCAGTCAATCCAGACGTCGGGACCGTTGAGGCCTTGCTCGCACGGGCTGGTGCCGCCGCCGCAGCGGCTGGCCGCTTCCTCGTCGAAGAGCGACCCGCCGACTTGACGGTGGAATCCAAATCCACCGCCACCGACGCTGTCACGCAGATGGACCGGGGCAGCGAAGAGTTACTCGTCCGGTTGCTTCGTGGGGAAGGCCCCGACGACGGCATCCTCGGTGAGGAAGGCGGCGAGCGCCCGGGGAGCTCGGGCGTGCGCTGGGTTGTGGACCCCCTCGACGGCACTGTGAACTACCTGTACGGAATCCCCGAATGGTCGGTGAGTGTGGCTGCCGAGTGGCGGGGCGAGGTCGTCGCAGGAGTGGTGTACGCACCCCTGCTCGGGCTCGTCTGGAGCGCGACCCTCGGCGGTGGCGCCCGGCTGACGGAAACTCCCTGGCAGGGTGGCAGAAGCAGGCCGCGGCCGCGCGTCGGAACCGAGAGCCGACTGAGCCACGCCATGATCGGCACCGGATTCGGCTACGACCCGCGACGCAGGCATATGCAGGCCGAAGCCCTCGTGAAGATCCTCCCGCGGGTGCGCGATGTTCGCCGTGCGGGCTGCGCGTCGATCGACTTGGCCCGCGTCGCAGACGGCACCTACGACGGCTACTACGAGATCGGCCTGCACCCGTGGGACTTCGCGGCGGCAGCCCTGGTGGTAACAGAGGCAGGTGGCCTCGTCGGCGGTCTGCCCCACGAGGACATCGGTGAGCGGATGGCCATCGCAGCCAACCCGATGTTGTTCGGACAACTGCAACAGTTGGTCGCCGAAGGCATGTCAGCGGCGACCGAGTAGCCCTGTCCCTGGTGCGGGAAGTCCCGCCCTACCCTTCGATCGCTTCGAAGGCGTCCACGAGAACGTCGAGACCCTCGTTGAGCAGGTCGTCGGTGATGTTCAGCGGAGGCAGGAACCTGAGGATGTTGCCGAAAGTGCCTGCGGTCAGCATCACCACACCCTTGCTGTGGGCGTACTTGGCAAGTTTCCCGGTCAGCACGGGGTCGGGCGCCTGCGTCGCCGGGTCGACAAGTTCGGCCGCGATCATGGCCCCTCGTCCCCGAATCTCCCCGATGCTCGGGTGGGTTGCCGCTATCTCGCCCAGCCGCTCGTAGAAGATCGCCTCGATCTCCAGTGCGCGGGCCTTCAGGTGATCCTGCGAGAGTTGGTGAAGCGCCCCGATGGCCGCCGCGCAGGCAACCGGATTGCCGCCGTAGGTGCCACCGAGGCCACCGGGGTGTACGGCGTCCATCAAATCGGCACGACCGGTGACGGCGGCGAGTGGCAGGCCACCGGCCATCCCCTTGGCCATGGTCACCATGTCGGGCACGACGCCCTCGTAGTCGACGGCGAACATCTTGCCGGTGCGGCAGAAGCCGGTCTGTACCTCGTCGGCGATGAAGGCGATGCCGTGGTCGGTGCAGAACTTGGACATCGTCGGGAGGAAGCCGTCGGCGGGCACGATGAAGCCGCCTTCTCCGGCGATCGGCTCCACGATCATCCCGGCCACGTTATGGGCGCCGATCTCGCGTTCGATCCGGGTGATCGCGTGAGCTGCGGCCGTGGGTCCGTCCCGGTGATCTCGATAGGGGTAGGAGGGGGCAACCCGATAGATCTCGGGCGCGAAAGGCCCGAATCCCTCCTTGTAGGGCATATTCTTCGAGGTCAGCGCCATCGTCAGGTTGGTGCGTCCGTGGTACCCGTGTTCGAAGGCGACGATCGCGGTGCGGCCGGTCGCGCGACGGGCGACCTTGATGGCGTTCTCCACCGCCTCGGCACCCGAATTGAACAGCGCGCTGCGCTTCTCATGGTCGCCCGGCGTGATGTCGTTGAGCCGCTCACACACGTCGACGTACAACTCGTACGGGGTGACCATGAAGCAGGTGTGGGTGAACGCGGCGACCTGTTGCTGGACACCGGCCACGACATCCGGGGCGGCATTGCCCACGTTGGTCACGGCGATGCCAGAGCCCAGATCGATAAGGGAGTTGCCGTCGGCATCGATGAGCACACCACCGCCCCCAGCGACGACGAACGTCGGCAGCATGACCGAGACCCCGGCGCTGACCGCTGCGCCCTTGCGCTTCATGAGCTCCAGCGAGCGGGGTCCGGGGATGTCGGTGACGAGGCGCCTCTCCTGGGGTAGGGAGGGTCCTCCAGTGATGGCAGTCATGGGCCAAGATTAGGACACGCAGGCCCGCTTCGCCCAGCGCCAGGACGCAGGAACGCCATGCTCCCCCCAGGCGGCGCTAGGCTGGTCGCCATGGCGAAGCAATTTCCTTTCTATGTGGCGGGGCGGGCGGAGAACGGTAGCGAGCAGCTGGATGTGCTCAATCCGTACGACGGCACGGTCGCAGGTTCCTTCTCCGTGCCCGATGAGGCCCAGGTCGAGCGTGCGGTGCAGGCTGCTGCCGACGTCACCGCCCGCAGTCGGGCCCTGCCAGCGGCTACCCGGGCAGCAGCGCTCGACCACATCTCCAGGAAGCTGGCAGACCGGGTCGACGAGATCGCCGAGTTGATCACGGCCGAGAACGGCAAACCGGTGATGTGGGCACGCGCCGAAGCCAATCGGGCGGTCTCGACATTCCGCTGGGCGGCCGAGGAGGCCCGAAGGTTCTCGGGCGATTTGCAGCGGTTGGATACCGACGCCGCCGCCGAGGGCAGGATGGCCGTGGTCCGGCGCTTCGCCAAGGGACCGGTGCTCGGGATCTCGCCCTTCAACTTCCCGCTCAACCTCGCCGCGCACAAGGTGGCCCCGGCGATCGCCTGCGGTGCACCCATCGTTCTCAAGCCGGCGTTGAAGACGCCGCTGTCGGCCCTGCTACTCGGCGAGATCCTCGCGGAGACGGATCTGCCCGAAGGCACCTGGTCGATCCTGCCGGTGCACGACTCACGGTCCGCGGAACTGGTGAAGGACCCGCGGCTGCCGGTCATCAGTTTCACCGGATCGGAGACTGTCGGCTTCACGATCGCTGCCGAGGTGCCCACCAAACAGGTGATCCTCGAACTGGGCGGCAACGCCGCTGCCGTCGTGATGCCGGACTGGCAGGCCGAGGGTGACCTCGACTGGGCCGCCGCCAGGATCGCGACATTCGGTAACTACCAGGCGGGCCAGTCCTGCATCTCGGTGCAACGGGTGCTCGTGCACGAGGACCGCTACCGGGAGTTCACCGAGATCCTGACGGCAAAACTGGCCGACCTCGCCACCGGGGATCCCAAGGATCCCGAGACGGTAGTAGGACCGCTGATCAACGCTGCCGCTGCCGAACGTGTGGAGTCCTGGGTGGCCGAGGCGGTTGACGCAGGTGCCACGCTGCTCGTCGGGGGCAAGCGCAATGGCACCGAGTATGCGCCCACGCTGCTCGCGGATGTCCCGAGTGACGCCAAGGTGTGCAGCGAGGAGGTCTTCGGTCCGGTGATGGTGGTGTCGTCGTTCGGGGATGTCAACGAGGCGTTCGCCACGGTGAACGATTCCCGCTTCGGGCTGCAGGCCGGCGTCTTCACCCACAACGTCCAGATTGCCTTCCGGGCGCAGGCGGAACTGGAGGTCGGCGGCATCGTCATCGGCGACGTCCCCAGCTATCGGGCCGACCAGATGCCCTACGGCGGAGTGAAGAACTCCGGCAGCGGCCGCGAAGGTATCGCCTCCGCCATCGAGGATTACACCGACGTCCGGGTGATGGTGCTGACCGGTCTCGACTTGTGAGTCAGCACCCCAGGCGGGTGGTGTTGCTCGGCTCCACCGGTTCGATCGGCACCCAGGCGTGTGAGGTGATCGCTGGGCAGGTCGGGCGGTTCGATGTGGTGGCACTGGCCGCGGGCGGCAGTCAGCCGGAGCTGTTGGCGCAACAAGTACTGGCGACGCGTCCCCAGCTGGTCGGGTTGGCGGACGAGTCCGCGGTGGCCCCGTTCCGGCAGGCGTTGCAGCGCCTCCGCTCAGACGACCAGGCGTCGGGTACCTTCGTGGACCCAGAGGTACTGGTCGGCCCCGACGCGGCGGTGGAAGTCGCCGCCTTGCCCGCAGATGTCGTGCTGAACGGGATGACCGGGTCGGTCGGTCTGCGCCCGACGCTCGCGGCCCTCGAGGCGGGTACCACGTTGGCCTTGGCCAACAAGGAATCGCTGATCGTCGGCGGTCCGCTGGTCAAGCGCGCTGCCCGGCCGGGTCAGATCATTCCGGTGGATTCCGAGCACTCCGCGCTTGCGCAGTGCCTGCTGGCGGGGGACCGCGCCGAGGTCTCGGCGCTGGTGCTGACCGCATCGGGCGGGCCCTTCCGGACCGCCGATTGGGCTGAGTTGGCTGCGGTGACCCCGGCCGAGGCCTTGGCCCACCCGACCTGGGATATGGGTCCGGTAGTGACCATCAATTCGGCCACCATGGTCAACAAGGGCCTCGAGGTGATCGAGGCCCACCTGCTGTTCGACGTGCCTTTCGACGACATCGAGGTGGTGGTGCATCCCCAGTCCGTCGTCCATTCGATGGTGCGGTTCCAGGACGGCTCCACCATCGCCCAAGCCAGCCCGCCCGACATGAGGCTTCCCATCGCCCTGGGGCTGGTATGGCCCGAGCGCCTGCCCGGCGTGGCTCAGGCGTGCGACTGGACCCACATTGCCCGTTGGGACTTCGAACCGCTCGATCCGGTGCGTTTCCCGGCGGTTGGGCTGGCAATGGCGGCTGGACGTGCCGGGGGGACGGCTCCGGCCGTGTTCAACGCCGCCAATGAGGAGTGTGTCGCGGCGTTCCTGGCCGGGAACATCCGCTTCCCCGACATTGTTGACACTGTTCGACGTGTGCTCGACGAGCACCAGATCGGCCCGCCCGACGGGCCGCCGGGTTCGTTCCACGTCGAGGGAACCGAACTGACCTTGCACAACGTCCTTTCCGCAGAGGACTGGGCACGGCGGACCGCCTGGTCGGCCGTCGGAATGGGGTAGAGGATGCTGACTGCGATCGGGATCGTGATCTTCGCCATCGCGATCCTCGCCTCCATCGCCCTCCACGAACTCGGCCACATGGTGCCGGCGAAGAAGTTCGGCGTGAAGGTCACCGAGTACATGGTGGGATTCGGTCCGAGGCTCTGGTCGCGCAAGTCCGGTGACACGGAATACGGCCTCAAGGCGGTGCCGTTCGGTGGCTACATTCGGATGATCGGCATGTTCCCGCCACGACCGGACGGCACGGTGCGGGCATCCAGCACCGGCCGGCTGGGCACCCTGGTCGACCAAGCCCGGCAGGAGTCGCAGGCCGAGGTGCTGACCCCCGAGGATGAGAAGCGCACCTTCTACAACCTGAGCGTCCCCAAGAAGGTCACGGTGATGCTCGGCGGGCCCGTGATGAACCTGCTGCTAGCGATAGTGCTCTTCACCCTGATGTTCGCCGGGTTCGGCACGCCCAAGCCCTCGTTGACGGTCTCCAGCATCACCGAGTGTCTGCCGACTTCGAGTCAACCTTCCGGGGAATGCAAGCCCGGCGACCCGCCAAGTCCCGCGGCCCAGGCGGGGTTGAAACCCGGTGACGAGCTCGTGGCCATCGGTGGCACGACGGTGAGCACCTGGGACGGCTTCAACACGGCGATCCGTTCGATGCCAGCCGGACCCACCACGGTCACGATCAAACGGGACGGGACGGAGCAGGTTCGCGACGTCGACCTCAAGTCGGTTCCCCGACCGGTGATCGTCAACGATCAGCCAACTGGTGAATTCCAGAACCGGCCCTTCCTCGGCGTCGGTCCGACGTTCGCCCTACAGCGCGAGCCGGTGACCGCGGTTCCAGGTCGCATGTGGGACCTGACGGTCCGCTCGGTGCAGGCCCTCGCCTCCTTCCCGGCGAAGATGGTGGACGTCACCAAGGCCACCTTCTCAGGTCAGGAGCGCGACCCCAACGGTCCGATCGGCGTTGTCGGCGCCTCCCGCATCTCCGGGGAGGTGACAGCCTCGGAGCTGCCGGCCTCGTGGAAGGTCGCGCAGTTGATCGGACTGATCGCCTCGGTGAACCTGTTCCTGTTCCTGTTCAACCTGATCCCACTACTGCCGTTGGACGGCGGACACGTCGCCGGGGCGTTGTACGAGGGAGCTCGACGGCAGATCGCGAAACTGCGCGGACGCCCTGATCCAGGTCCGGTGGACGTGGCCCGACTGTTGCCGGTGGCCTACGGAGTGGCGGTAGTCCTCATCGGCGTCAGCATCGTCCTGCTCTACGCGGATCTGGTGAACCCGGTCAAGCTCGGGTGAAGCGCCCAACGGCACGATTCCCGCATCTGCCCGCCCTGGGGGATACTGGTATGGGCGCTTGGGCTCGGTCCGCGCCACAGCAGCCCCGAACACGTATCACTGCGAGGAGAATGCGATGACAGTCGAACTCGGTATGCCGGCCCCAGCGGTCACCGTGGCCCCGCGTCGCCGATCCCGGCAGCTACTTCTCGATCACCCCCGCAGTCCGGTCAGGGTTGGTGGGGATGCTCCCGTGAGCGTCCAGTCCATGACGACGACGGTCACCGCAGATGTCAATGCCACCTTGCAACAGATCGCGGAGTTGACGGCGGCCGGGTGCCAAGTGGTGCGGGTAGCCGTTCCGAGCCAGGACGACGCCGAGGCTCTGCCGCAGATCGCCCGTAAGTCCGGCATCCCGGTGATCGCCGACATCCACTTCCAGCCGAAGTACGTCTTCGCCGCGATCGAGGCTGGGTGTGCCGCTGTCCGCGTCAATCCGGGCAATATCAAGAAATTCGATGACAAGGTGGGCGAGATCGCCGCTGCGGCCAAGGACCACGGCACCCCCATCCGGATCGGGGTCAATGCCGGCTCCCTCGACCCACGGTTGCTGGCCAAGTACGGCCGGGCCACCCCGGAGGCACTCGTGGAGTCGGCGTTGTGGGAGGCCTCACTTTTCGAGGAGCACGACTTCCGGGAGATCAAGATCTCGGTGAAGCATCACGACCCGGTCGTCATGATCCAGGCGTATGAGCTGTTGGCCCAGAAGTGCGACTACCCGCTACACCTCGGCGTGACCGAGGCCGGCCCCGCCTTTCAGGGCACCATCAAGTCGTCCGTCGCGTTCGGAGCACTGCTCAGCCGCGGTATTGGCGACACCATTCGGGTTTCGCTGTCCGCCCCGCCGATTGAGGAGGTCCGGGTCGGGCTGCAGATCCTGGAGTCGCTCAACCTGAAGGAGCGGGGACTTGAGATCGTGTCCTGCCCATCGTGCGGGCGAGCGCAGGTCGACGTTTACACCCTCGCCGAGCAGGTGACTGAAGGTCTCAAAGGCATGGAGGTTCCGCTGCGGGTCGCCGTCATGGGCTGCGTGGTGAACGGGCCAGGAGAGGCCCGCGACGCAGACTTGGGAGTGGCCTCCGGCAACGGCAAGGGCCAGATCTTCGTCAAGGGTGAAGTGATCAAAACCGTGCCCGAGGCCCTGATAGTGGAAACCCTGATCGAGGAGGCCATGCGGCTGGCCGATTCGATGGAGGCCGATGGCTCCAGCCCCGAGGTATCGGTAACCTGACCTCTGCCGCACGTGGGTGCGCTTAGATCGGTCCTGTGCAACTCATGCGCCTTTCGGCGGCGGACCGCCCACACCTGGATGCCCTGCTGGCCGCCGACCAGGTCGCCAATTGCTTCTTCATCGCCCGGGTCGAACAGCTCGGCGTTGACCGCAGTTCGGTGTGGGGGGCGTGGGATGGCGGAGTACTGCGGGCCGCTGTCATGGTCTCGGGCAACGTGGTTCCGGCCGGCGGGGATCTGGCCGGCCTGCAGGCTCTTGGCGAGTTGCTCGGCGGTCGACCGCGGACCGCGACCTCGATCGTGGGTCTTGACACGTCCGTGGCCGCAGTCTGGCGTGGGGTCGCCGGCAGGTGGGGTGCTGCACGGGACGAGAGGTGGTCCCAACCGTTGCTCATCGCGGACCCCGAGCAGCCAGCGGTGGCCCCCGACCCGCTGGTACGGGCCGCCGACCCCAAAGACGTCGACCTCCTGTACCCGGCGTCGGTGAGGATGTTCACCGAGGAGGTGGGGGTCTCACCGCTGGTCGGCTCCTCGGAGGCCGCGTACCGGGCGCGGCTCGCGGCCTTGGTGAGTGCAGGCCGGGTCTTCCGACGCATCGACGCGGGTCAGGTGGTGTTCAAGGCCGAGATCGCGGCGGCCACCGCCGCCGCCTGCCAGGTGCAAGGCGTGTGGGTGGCACCGGAACTGCGCGGGCGTGGTCATGGAGCCCGGGGGATGGCCGCCGTGGCACAGCTGGCATCCCAGCGGGTGTCGCCGACGGTCAGTTTGTACGTGAACGATTACAACGCGCCTGCGCTCGCGGCCTACGCCCGCGCGGGGTTCGTACCCGCCGGGCGGATGGCTTCCGTACTGTTCTGACGCAATGGGTACCCTGAAACCCCAACTGACGCGGCGGTCTTGAATCGATCGTTCGTGGATAAGGAGTCGCTCGTGCTGCTGCGGATGTCGTCGCTCTTCCTGCGTACGCTGCGCGATGACCCGGCGGACGCCGAAGTGCCCAGCCATCGGCTGTTGGTGCGGGCGGGCTACGTGCGAAGGGTCGCGCCGGGGGTCTTCTCGTGGCTTCCGCTGGGCTACCGGGTGCTGCGCAACGTCGAGTCAATCGTCCGCGCCGAGATGGATGGCGCCGGCTTCCAGGAGGTGCACTTCCCGGCGTTGCTGCCACGCGAGGTCTACGAGGCCAGCGGACGGTGGGAGGAGTACGGCGACACTCTGTTCCGCCTGAAGGACCGG
Source organism: uncultured Actinomycetes bacterium (assembly GCA_964556255.1). Lineage (GTDB taxonomy): Bacteria > Actinomycetota > Actinomycetes > S36-B12 > UBA10799 > JACJWR01. Next base: position 6,053 of record CAZKVQ010000005.1, on the reverse strand, counting down.
CGGGAGTCCGACTACTTGTTGGGCCCGACGCATGAGGAGATGTTCACCCTGCTGGTCAAGGGTGAGTACTCCTCGTACAAGGACCTGCCGGTGAGCCTCTACCAGATCCAGACGAAGTACCGCGACGAAGCACGGCCGCGCGCCGGGATCCTTCGTGGCAGGGAGTTCGTGATGAAGGACTCCTACTCCTTCGATACCTCCGATGAGGGTCTGGAGATCTCCTACCGTCAGCACCGGGCTGCATACCAGCGCACCTTCGATCGATTGGGGTTGGAGTACATCATCGTCTCGGCGATGGCTGGCGCCATGGGTGGCTCGGTGAGCGAGGAGTTCCTGGCCCCGTGCGAGAGTGGCGAAGACACCTTCGTCCGGTGCGAAGTCTGCGGCTATGCGGCCAACGTCGAGGCCGTGACGACGCTCGTGCCACCGGACGAGGACTATGCGGCCGTGCCGATCGCCCATCCGGAGGACACCCCGGACACGCCTACCATCGATTCGCTCGTTGAGATCGCCAACGCCCGCCCCGAACTCGGCCGCGGTGACCGTGCCTGGGAGGCGCGCGACACACTGAAAAACGTGTTGCTCATGCTCGATCAGCCGGACGGCACCTCGGTGCCGCTGGCGGTCGGTCTGCCCGGCGACCGTGAGGTCGACCTTAAGCGACTCGCCGTCTCGGTGGCGCCCGCCGAGCCAAGGCCGTTCGAGGACGCCGAATTCGCCAAGTTCCCGGGACTGGCCAAGGGCTACATCGGCCCGGGCTCGTTGGGGGAGGACTCGATTACCGGGATCCGCTACCTGCTCGATCCGCGGGTGGTTGTCGGCACCCGCTGGATCACCGGTGCGGATGAGCCGGGGCGGCACGTGTTCGACCTTGTCGCGGGGCGTGACTTCTCCGCGGACGGAACGATCGAGGCAGCAGAGGTGCGCGACGGTGACCCCTGCCCCACTTGCGGCGCCGGGCTGGCCGCCGAGCGTGGGATAGAAATCGGCCACATCTTCCAGCTGGGCAGGAAGTACGCCGACGTCCTCGACCTGCGGGTACTCGACGAGAACGGTCGCCAGGTGGTGGTCACCATGGGTTCCTACGGGATCGGCGTGTCCCGTGCGGTTGCGGCAATAGTGGAGCAGCACCACGATGACCGGGGTGTCATCTGGCCACGGTCCGTGGCGCCGGCCGATGTCCACGTCATCGCTACCGGCCGGGACGACGCCGTGTTCGAGGCGGGCGAGGTCCTGGTCTCAGGTCTGGTGGAAGCCGGGCTGACAGTGCTCTTCGACGACCGTCGAGGCGTATCCCCAGGAGTGAAGTTCAACGACTCCGAACTCATCGGCATCCCGACGATCGTCGTGATCGGTAAGCGGCTGGCCGACGGTGTCGTGGAGATCAAGGACCGCGCCAGCGGTGACCGCCACGATGTCGAACTGGCGGGGGCGGTTCAGCGGATCGTCCTCGAGGTGCGAGGCGGTTGAGTCAAGCCGCCCCTGTCAGTTGCTGACCTGGGCCGACGGCGATTGGGTTGTCGGGGCCGAACCGCTACTGCCGCTCTGGGTGGCCGCGTCCGAAGGGCTACCTATCCCTGGCAGTGCCTGCGAATCCGCCCCCCAGCGGATGGCCCGGGTGGCGCAGGTCTGCGCGTCGGCGGCCGCCGCGGCCCGAGGATCGCCCTGCTGCGCTGCGGCAAGCGCGGAGTATCGAGGCACGAGCGCCAGTTCTATCCGCTGGGCCCAAGCTTCGGCGTCGGCCTGATTGGTCAGCGTTGGACTCTCGTACGCCGCCGGTGGCGGGGTCGGCGCCACCCCGAGGCCAGCCAGTTGGGCACGGATCCGCTCCCGATTCGACCGATGGGCGCGTAGGGCATCGCGAGCGTCCGACTGACGTTCGCCCGACACCTCCGCGCCGATGCGGCCATACGCCCAGACGGCGGCATACTCGCCGTCGAGCACTTGATTGAGAGCTGTCACCAACTCGGGTGCTGCGCTGGGAGAGGTCTCGGTCATGAGGTCAACTCGGCGACGTGCTGGGCCTCGGAGGCCCCGATCAAACTGAGCAGGCGGGCAAGTTCGGCCGTGCCGGCACGAGTGCAGCCAGCTATCCGGCCGGCCGCTGCCCGGCGTTCGGCGTCCCTGAGCATCGCGACTGTCTGCTCGGCCCCGGCGGGTGCCGACTCGGTTGTCGAGCTCGACGACGGCGAGTCGGAGGCTCCGGAAGGTCGTGGCGGACCGCCGAGATCCAGGGCGTGGGCTTGGTGCTGGATCAGAATCGGCCCGAGGCGGGACTCCAACTCAGGGTGGGCGGCAATGGCCGCTCGGTAGGAGTCGATGAGGCGCTGTTCGTCAGCGATCATCTCGGTCCGCACGGGGTCATCGGAGGCGCGGGCGCGTTCCTCCTCGGAATCCCCGCAGGCGGCCGCGAGGCCCACGGACCCGAATGCGGCCGCGGCCAGCACGTTCCGGCGGGTCAGTACGTGCGGATTCCCCATGCCCGCAAGCCTAAACCTCTTGCGCGACGAGTCCGAGGATGCCCGGGCGGGCTATTCTGGATGAATCGGTAGGGGTGGTGACCTCGACAGACAGGCCTCGCCGACGGCAGGCACGCTCGATACAACAACACATCGGAGGTGGATGATGGCCCTGCACGGCGATTCCCTCCGCAGCACCGTGGAACCCCTGGTGACCTCCGCGGGTTTCGATCTCGACGACCTCCAAGTGCGGGCCGCGGGTCGCAGGTCCTCCGTCGTCGTGGTGGTGGACGGTGATCAGGTGGGGATCGACGCCCTCGCCGACCTCTCCCGAGCGGTCTCCGCGGCGCTCGACGATGCCGGGATCATGGGGGAGCAGTCGTACAACTTGGAAGTGACCTCACGTGGTGTCGGTCGCCCGTTGAAACTGCCCCGCCACTGGGAGCGCAACCGGGGTCGTCTGGTGACCGCGAGGCTCCACGACGGCGACGTGGTCAAGGGTCGGATCCTCGATTCGGACGACGATGGTGCCGACGTCGACGGTCGTCGCGTGGAGTACTCCGAGATCAGCAAGGCCGTCATCGAGGTGGATTTCTCCGCCAAGGGCGAGCCGGGGGACGGTTGATGGACATCGATGTCTCGGCGTTGAAGAGCCTGGTGCGGGAGAAGAACCTGTCCCTGGACGTTGTCGTGCGTTCCATCGAGGAGTCGCTGCTGGTCGCCTATCGGCACAGTCCAGGAGCGCAACCCAACGCCCGTGTCGAACTGGACCGGCGAACCGGGCACGTGGTCGTGTGGGCGGCCGAGGTGGACGACGAGGGCCGCACCATCGGGGAATTCGACGACACGCCCGCGAACTTCGGTCGAATCGCCGCTACCACCGCGGGGCAGGTGCTGCGCCAACGGCTGTTGGAGGTCAGCGACGAAGTCACGGTGGACGACTTCACCGCTAAGCAGGGCACCATCGTCTCCGGGCCGATCCAACAGGGTCGGGACTCCCGCATGGTGCACGTCGACCTCGGGGGCGTCGAGGGGATCATCCCGCCCGCGGAGCAGGTTCCCGGCGAGGACTACAGCCATGGGCGGCGGATCAAGGCCATCGTCGTGTCGGTCAAGCGCGGCCCCAAGGGACCCCAGATCACGCTGTCGCGAACCCACCCCGACCTGGTGCGGCAACTGTTCGCCCTGGAATGCCCCGAGATCGCCGATGGCTCGGTGGACATCGTGACGGTGGCGCGGGAAGCCGGCCACCGAAGCAAGATCGCGGTACGCCCGACAGTGCCGGGTCTCAATGCCAAGGGCGCCTGTATCGGACCGCTGGGCCAACGGGTGCGGGCGGTGACGTCTGAACTCGGCGGCGAGAAAATCGACATCATTGACTATGACGACGACCCGGCCACCTTCGTCGGCAATGCGCTCTCGCCAGCTCGGGTGGAGTCGGTGACTGTGGTGGACGAGGCCACTCGCTCGGCGCGGGTCGTCGTGCCGGACTTCCAATTGTCGCTGGCCATCGGGCGCGAGGGGCAGAACGCGCGGCTGGCCGCTCGGCTGACCGGTTGGCGGATCGACATCCGTCCGGATACCGCGCCTCCCGACGCGGCGTCGCCCCCGATCAGCGGGTGAATCACGTCGTGGGGGTAGACTCAACGACGATCGCCGCTCGACCTGACCCCGGTCCCTCGCCTGCGCGCCCGATGCGCACGTGTGTGGGGTGTCGGCAGAAGGCACCGAAGGTTGATCTCCTGAGGATCGTCGGGGAAGGCGCGAATGTCGTGCCCGACCCCCAGTCGCTCAAGCCGGGGCGAGGTGCCTACCTCCACCCCCGTGTCGAGTGTCTGGAACTCGCCGTTCGTCGTCGAGCGATCCCGCGGGCCTTGCGCCTGGCGGGACCGGTGGACGTCGCATTGGTGAGAACGGCTCTGACGGGACCTATTTCGTGACCACGCGCTGGGAGCAGACGGATGAGCACCCGATGAACGGCCAACGATGAAACCCCTGATGTCCTAACGACGGCTCGAGCGCAACTCCCGGGCCAGGAATGGAGCAAAGTGTCCAAGGTCCGGGTTTATGAACTCGCTAAGGAACTCGGAGTCGAGAGCAAGGTCGTTGTCGCCAAGCTCAACGAGCTCGGTGAGTTCGTCAAGTCCTCCTCGTCCAGCATCGAAGCCCCGGTGGCCAAGCGCCTCCGAGAGGCATTTCCCAAGCCCGCGGCGGAGCCAGCCGCCACCAAGGCTGCGCCCAAGCCCGCTCCGCGACCGGCACCCCGACCCGCCGCGAGCCCAACGTCCGTGGCCCCGGATGCGGCGGCCCCAGCACCCTCACCGGCAGCACCCACTCCGGCGTCCGGCCCGGCCGCGCCCAAGCCTGCGGCCAAAGCTCCGGCCGCACAGGCCCCGGCCGCTCCGACGCCCAGCGCGCCGAAAGCTCCGGCCGCTCCGCGTCAGGTCCCGGGCGGCCAGGCTCAAACCCCGCGGCCAGCAGACGGAGCCGCGCCCGCCCCGGGCGCGCCCAGTGGTCCGCGCAAACCGTCCGGTCCGCGCCCTGGGAACAACCCGTTCAGCGGCAGCCAGGGGATGCGCCCGGCAGGCCCGCGTCCGGGCAATAACCCGTTCGGGAGCAGCCAGGGGATGCGTGCTCCCGGCGCTCGACCTGAGTCTCCGGACGGTTCCGGCGTCGCGGGTGCGCCGCGTCCCAATCCGGGAATGATGCCGCCCAGGCCGCGGCCACGGCCCGGTGGAGCAGGCGGCCCCGGTGGTGCGCCTGGCCGCCCCGCTCGCCCGGGTGGGCCGAGCCGTGACGGCGGCGGTCGTCCCGGCGGCGGTGGTCACAGCGCACGTCCAGGCGGTGGCGGTGCCGGTGGCGCTCGTCCAGGGGGCGGTGGCGCCCCGGGTGGTCCCGGCGGTGGCCGCCCAGGTGGCGGCGGACCAGGACGTCCCGGTCAGCCGGGTGGTGCCTTCGGTCGGCCCGGCAGCAGATTCGGCGGTCGTCCGGGCGGGCGCCCGGGACGCAGCCGGAAGTCGAAGAAGGCCAAGCGTCAAGAGTTCGACAACATGGCTGCGCCGACCGTCGGCGGCGTCAAACTCCCGCTCGGCGATGGTCAGGTCATCCGATTGGCACGTGGCGCGTCGCTGACCGATCTCGCCGAGAAGATCGACGTCAACCCCGCCTCGCTGGTAGCCGCCCTGTTCGCCCTCGGCGAGGTCGTCACCGCTACCCAGTCCGTGGGTGACGACACCCTGCAGTTGCTGGGTGCGGAATTGAACTACGACATCCAGGTGGTGTCGCCGGAAGACGAGGACCGCGAACTGCTCGAGCGGTTCCACATCGAGTTCGGTGAGGACTCCGGCGACGCCGGGGACCTGGCTGCGCGGCCTCCGGTTGTCACGGTCATGGGTCACGTTGACCACGGCAAGACCAGCCTGCTGGACGCCATTCGCAACACCAATGTGATCTCGGGTGAGGCCGGCGGAATCACCCAGCACATAGGTGCCTACCAGGTCGTCGCCCACGCCGGCGAGGACGACGAAAGGCCCATAACGTTCATCGACACCCCGGGTCACGAGGCGTTCACCGCCATGCGTGCCCGCGGTGCGA
>CAZKVQ010000004.1:51417-88434 GCA_964556255.1 uncultured Actinomycetes bacterium | reverse complement strand
GCGGTCACCCGAACGTCGCTAACTTCCCCACGAAACGCTAGCGCTGGTATGGCGGTGGCGGTGGGATTCGAACCCACGGTGGAGTCTCCCCCACACACGCTTTCGAGGCGTGCTCCTTTGGCCGCTCGGACACGCCACCGCCGACGAGACTACAACGGCGGCCGCCGGCGCCGAGGTGGAAGGTCCGTGAACTAGGCCGACGGGCTGGCAGAGCCGGTAGCCGATGCCTGATCAGATGCTGGTGCCGACGCGGCCGGGGTGGTCGGGCAGCCAGGTCCGCTCGCGCTCGGCGAAGGCTTCGCAAGGGCCGCCTTTGCCTCGTCGCCGGAGGCCACACCACCGAAACCATCCTGCAGAAGCAGGGTGACGCCGGTGCCGGAGCGCTCGACCTTCTCAAGGGTCACGTCACCTAGGAGGTAAGCCCTCAACGTGTTCGCCGCGCTCTCCCCGCCCTGGCCGTAGCGGATTATTGCACCCTTGGCGGTGGCGCTTGTGGTGTCATTTCCGACGTTCCCGACGTTGAAGCCCGCCGACTTCAGGCTGGCCCCGGTCTTCGTCGCGGTTCCGGCGGGAGCGCCCGTGTTCAGCACATCGACGTTGACAGCGCTCGGCTGCTCACTCGCCGGAGTCACCTCAACAGTTACGCACGGTTCTGGGGACGGGCCGGCCGAGGCATCGCTGGCGGCCTTGTCACCTCGGAAGAGCTGACCGAGACCGAAGCCGAGGCCGAACAGTACAAGCATGCCCAAAAGCGTCAGCAGGATCGCGCGGCCGATGCCGCCCTTACGCTTCTTCGGCGGCTCACCCCCGCCCGTCTGGATGGGCGTACCAGGATCGATCGGCCCACCCCCGTAGGGCTGCTGCTGGTAGGGCTGGCCACCCTGCGGCGGCGGACCGGCGGGCGGTGGAACCTGGGGCTGGCCACCCTGCGGCGCGGGAGGCGTCGCGGCAGTCGGCTCCGGCACCTGCGGAGGTGTCACCGGCGGGATGGGAGGCAAGGGCGGCAGCGGCACCTGCTCAGTTGGGTGTTCCCCGGCGGAATCGCCGGGGGTGTAGCCGGGCTCGAAGGGGTTCGAGGGGCCCTGCGGGTTGTCATTGTCGCTCATTGCGTCCCTTTCGCCTCAAGTCGTCAGTGAGTCCATGTGAACCGAGGCCCGCACTGCACCGCGACAAGGAGTCGCACCCGACGGCCCGTATCAATGGGAAGAATCCTAAGAGCCGCGCACTACATCGCTGCGGCACCACGCCCGACAGTCGTCGGTCCGGCCTGCGCTGGGCCCGCTTCACGGGCGAACTCGGCGCTGCCACCCCCGCATCCCTGGCGGAGGATGCGGGATTCGAACCCGCGAGGGGTCTCCCCCAACCCGCTTTCCAAGCGAGCGCCATAGGCCACTAGGCGAATCCTCCGGGGGAGACCTTACGCGACCGTCGGGGCCTCGGCATACACTGACCCCGACCCCCCGTGCGGCGACGTCCTGCAAATCCCCCCAGGGCCGGAAGGCAGCAAGGGTACCCGGGCTCCGTTGGGTGCACGGGGGGTCACTTTCACTAGCGGAGCTGGGGTGGTTCGGGCGTGTCACTGGCCCTGTATCGCAAGTACCGGCCGGGTCGGTTCGCGGATGTCGTCGGCCAGGAGCAGGTCACCGGCCCGCTGATGCGAGCGCTGCGCAACGACCGCGTCCACCATGCCTACCTCTTCTCCGGGCCGCGTGGCTGCGGCAAGACGTCCAGTGCCCGCATCCTGGCCCGCAGCCTGAACTGCGTCGAAGGGCCGACGCCGGAGCCTTGCGGGGTCTGTCCTCCGTGCGTCGAGTTGGCCCCCAACGGTCCCGGTTCCATCGACGTCGTGGAGATCGACGCGGCCACCCATCGCTCGGTGGAGAACGCCCGCGAACTGCGCGAGAGCGCGGCCTTCGCGCCCGTAAGCTCCCGCTACACGATCTACATCATCGACGAAGCCCATCAGCTGACCAAGGACGCTGGAAACGCGCTGCTGAAACTGATCGAAGAGCCCCCGGCTCATCTGCGGTTCGTCTTTGCGACGACCGAGCCTGAGAAGATTCTCGGCACCATCCGTTCGCGGACCCATCACTACTCCTTCCGGCTGGTGCCGATGGGGGTACTCCGTGGCCACCTGGCGAGCATCTGCGAGCAGGAGGGCGTACCCGCGGATTCGGCTGCGCTCACGCTGGTTGCGCGCGCCGCCGAGGGGAGCGTCCGCGATTCGCTGTCGTTACTCGGCCAGCTGGTTGCCAGCGTCGGTGTCGACGGCGTGACCTATGCAGACGCCGTGGAGCTCATCGGGTCCACCGACGCCCGGGTACTCAACGAGGTGGTGGCCGCTATCACGGCCGCCGATGCCGCGGCCCTGTTCGATGTGGTGGATCGCGTCATCGAGTCCGGTCACGAACCGCGCCGATTCGCCACCGACGTGCTCGACCGGCTGCGCGATCTGCTGCTTGTGCAGGCGATGCCGGACGCCGTCGAACGTGGCGTGGTCGAGGTGCCGGACGAAGTGGTCGGCGACCTGGTCGAGCAGGCCGGCAAGATCAGTCCGGCCGAACTCACCAGGGCTGCGGAACTGGTCAACGACGGGCTGTCGTCACTTCGTGGGGCCACTGCGCCGCGGTTGACGTTGGAGATCCTGTGCGCACGGCTGGTACTGCCTGCCGCCGGTGGCAACGATCTGGACATGCTCGCCAGACTCGACCATGTCGAACGTCGTGTCGGTGAGTTGAGCGCCCTCGGGGTTGGGCCGGCCGATCCCGCGGTCGCAGCTGAGGCCGCGACCCGTCCGCCGTCAAAGGTCGCAGAGCGCCCGGCAACGGAACGAATGGCGCCAGCAGCAGCCACCACCGAGAGCCACACCTCGGCGCCACCCGCGTCCTCCGGCAGGAGGGGAACGTCGGCTGAGACGACCTCGAGTCGTCCGGGCCCCCGGCGCATCTCCGACATCGGTGGCCGGGCCAAAGGATCCAAGAAACCGCCCGTCGCCGAGGCACCGACAGCAAGCCCGGATAGCCAACAGGTCGACCTCGAGCAGTCCTCGACATCAACGGCCGCTACTCGACCGAATACCGCAGGAACGCCCCGGGCTGCTCAGCCCGGGGTAACACTGGAACAGGTCCAGGCTCTCTGGCCGGCCGTCGTGGAAGCGGTCAAGGCGCGCAGCCGGGTTGCCTGGATGACAGTTCAGCAATCCACGCCGATCTCTGCCAGTGACGGTGTCGTCGTCGCCGCGGTGGCCGATGCCGGAGCCGCCATGCATTTCCGCAAGACCGCCTATCCGGACTTGGTACGCGAGGCCATGATCGACGTTCTCAAGGAAGCCCTCACCTTCGAGCTCGTCCACGATCCGGGTCGCGCCGGCGCCGTCGGCAGTGGGCGGGCAGCGGGGCCGGGCGGCGCGAAGGCTGCGAAGCCGCCGACTGATCAAGACGGGACGCCCGACGCCGCAGCGTCCTCCCCGGCGGATCAGGGCGATGATGTCGATCTGGCCACCGATGCCGATGAGGGGCCGGGGCTGACCGGAGTCGCGCTCATCGAAGCCGAATTGGGCGGCGAGAAGATCGCCGAGTTCGAGGGGAAGGCATAGATGTACGAAGGCATTGTGCAAGACCTCATCGAGGAGTTGGGGCGCCTGCCGGGAGTCGGACCCAAGAGTGCCCAGCGCATCGCCTTCCACATGCTCAACTCCGACCCCGTCGACGTCACGCGGTTGGCCGAGACCATGCTTCAGGTGAAGCGCACGGTGCGCTTCTGCGAGATCTGCGGAAACGTCTCCGAGGCCGAGCAGTGCCGCATCTGCCGCGACCCGCGCCGGGAACTGACGGTGATCTGTGTCGTAGAGGAGCCCAAGGACGTCGTTGCCATTGAGCGCACCCGGGAATTCCGTGGGCGCTACCACGTACTCGGTGGCGCCATCAGCCCGATTGACGGCATCGGGCCGGACGACCTCCGCGTCGCGGAGTTGATGTCCCGGTTGGCAGACGGTTCAGTGACCGAGGTGATCCTGGCGACCGATCCCAACCTGGAAGGGGAGGCCACCGCCACTTTCCTCGCCCGGTTGATGGTCGGGATGAGTCTGACGGTGAGCCGGTTGGCGTCGGGTCTGCCGGTCGGCGGTGACCTCGAGTACGCCGACGAGGTCACCCTCGGCCGGGCCTTCGCCGGCCGACGCCGAGTCTGACCCAACGTGGCTGCGCGATCGTCGCTTGCATCGAGGCGCCGATCGAACGCGGAGAACGTGCCTGAGCGGCTGGCAAGCCCCGGCCCCCTGACTAGGTAGACTGTGCCGGAAGAAACGAGTCCATCCCTCTAGCCGAAGCCCCCATGACCTAACGGAGCGGTCCCCGTGGCCCTGGTAGTCCAGAAGTACGGCGGTTCATCCGTCGCCGACGCTGAGAGTGTCAAGCGGGTGGCGAAGCGGATCGTCGCCACCAAGCGGGCGGGTTTCGACGTTGCTGTCGTGGTGTCGGCCATGGGCGACACCACTGACGAGTTGCTCGAGCTGGCGAATCAGGTGTCCCCGCATCCTGCCGGTCGGGAATTGGACATGTTGCTGACCGCCGGCGAGCGCATCTCCATGGCGCTGCTTGCGATGGCCATCTACGACGAAGGCGAAGAGGCACGTTCCTACACCGGCTCCCAAGCCGGCATGCTCACCACCTCCTCGCACGGTCGCGCCCAGATCATCGACGTGACCCCCGGAAGGTTGCAGGCCGCGATCGATGAGGGTGCCATCCCGGTGCTGGCCGGCTTCCAGGGCGTCTCACCCACGACGAAGGACGTAACCACGCTCGGTCGCGGTGGTTCCGACACAACGGCCGTCGCGCTCGCGGCGGCGCTTGGCGCCCAGGTGTGCGAGATCTACACCGATGTCGACGGCGTCTACAGCACCGATCCCCGCGTCGTGCCGCTGGCCAGGCGACTGGACGTCATCACCTACGACGAAATGCAGGAACTCGCTGCATGCGGTGCCAAGGTGCTCCACCTGCGTTGCGTCGAGTACGGGCGTCGGCACGGCGTACCGATCCACGTGCGCTCGTCCTTCTCCGATTTGGAGGGCACTTGGGTGCTCTCCGCCGAAGCCATCGCCGAACGAGTGGAAAGGGGCGACGTGGAGCAGCCAATCATCTCCGGGGTCGCGCAAGATCTGTCCGAGACGAAGCTCACCGTCTGCGAGGTGCCCGACCATCCGGGCGAGGCGGCCGCGATCTTCGAAGCGCTGGCGTCAGCCGGGGTGAACCTCGACATGATCGTGCAGAACGTCTCGACAGGTGGTCGCACGGATATCACCTTCACGTTGCCGGCCACCGACGCCGAGGTTGCCATCGCCGCCCTTGAAGGCGCCAAGTCGGTGATCGGTTTCGAGCGCATCCGCGAGGATGAAGCGGTTGCGAAGGTGTCGCTCGTCGGCGCCGGTATGCGCAGCCACCCCGGCATCTCGGCGACCTTCTTCCGAGCCCTCGCCGAGTCCGGGGTCAACGTGGAGATGATCTCCACCTCGGAGATCAGGATCTCGGTGGTGTGCCGGGCCGATGACGCTGAGAAGGCCGTCAAGGCGCTGCATACTGCTTTCGGCCTTGATGCCGATGGCGAAGCTGTCGTCTATGCCGGAACGGGGCGCTGAAGCATGTCACGAAAGCCAACCCTTGCCGTCGTCGGCGCCACCGGGGCTGTCGGGACGGTCATGCTCGATCTGCTCAGTACCCGTGAGGATGTCTGGGGCGAGATCCGGCTGCTGGCGTCCTCCCGTTCCGCGGGCAAGGTGCTGCGGGTCCGCGGTGAGGATGTCGTGGTGCGGGAGATCGCCGCGGAGGAGTTCGACGGCGTCGACGTGGCCATGTTCGATGTGCCCGACGAGGTCAGTGCGCAATGGGCGCCGATCGCGGCCGCCCACGGTGCAGTGGCGGTCGACAACTCCGGTGCCTTCCGGATGGATCCCGACGTGCCACTGGTCGTGCCCGAGGTCAACCCCGACGCGGCGCGGGACCGCCCCAAGGGCATCATCTCCAACCCGAACTGCACCACCCTGTCGATGATCGTGGTGCTGGGCGCCTTGGATCGTGCCTACAGTCTGCAGCGGATCGTCGTGGCCAGTTACCAGGCCGCCTCGGGGGCCGGCCAGGCGGGCATCGACACCCTGCGCGACCAGATCGCCGCGGTGGCATCCACCGATGTCGGCGATCGACCAGGGGACGTTCGAGCTGCCATCTCGGATCTTGGGCCGTTCCCCGCGCCGCTCGCCATGAACGTGGTGCCGTGGGCGGGATCGCTGAAGGAGGACGGCTACTCCTCGGAGGAGTTGAAGGTGCGCAACGAGTCGCGCAAGATCCTCGGGCTGCCGGAGCTGAAAGTCTCCGCGACCTGCGTTCGGGTACCGGTGATCACGACCCATTCACTCGCGGTCCACGCCGAATTCGCCGGCCCGGTCGATGCGGACGAGGCCCGATCACTGCTCGTCAATGCGCCTGGAGTCGTGGTCGTCGATGACCCGGCGGCACTGGAATTCCCGACCCCGGCAGATGTCGTGGGTACCGATCCGACGTACGTCGGTCGTATCCGACGGGCTGTCGACGAGCCCAACGCGCTGGACATGTTCATGTGCGGCGACAACCTGCGCAAGGGCGCTGCCCTCAACACCGCGCAGATCGCGGAGCTGCTTGCGGCGGAGTTCAGCCAGCCCTGACCCGTCTGCTGCCGAGTTCCCGACCTACGTCGGGATTGGTCCAGTCATGCGTCGGGCAGCATCGCGTGCCCGGGCCGGATAGGGTCGCGACATCTGACGGGATGCCGGCTTGAGGGCGCGGCGACTGAGCGATCTGGAGCGGTGGCATGAGGCGCGGTCTGAGTCTGGTTGTGGCAGGTCTTGTCGGAATCGCGTCTGCGGGAGCCGTGGCTGTCCCCGCCCATGCGACGGATTCGGCACCTTCGACGACCCGGGGAGATATCCGTCCTCGACCCTCGGGTCCCGCTGACTGGATGTACGGCATCTACGCCACGAAACCCACCATGCCGCTGAGCAAGATGATCATCCCCGGAACCCACGACTCCGGCGCCTATGCGATCCCGGTCAGTCCGCCGTGCAAGTTGATGACGCTGGCCGGCGGAAACCCGATCTATGTCGCCGCTGCGAAGGCGAACCCCTGCGGTGCCGCCAAACTGGCGAAGGCGCAGAGCGGGAGCCTGGGCGACCAACTGAACGCCGGAATCCGCTATCTCGATCTGCGCGTGGGGGTTCCGCTCAACCGGGTGGTGACGCCCGCCCAGGCAAAGATCCCGGCGAAGGATCCCGCCGCCGTGCCGCTGTACCTGCAGCACTCGTACATCTCCGTGAAGCTCACCACTGGCCTGACCGACATACTGGCGTACGCGGCCGGCCATCCTCGCGAGCAGGTGATCCTCGACTTCCAGCATTTGGACCTCCCGCAGGACAGAACGGTCGCCGACTATTACCGCAACGCTCTGTCCAGACTGCTGCAGACCTACCGGCCCCTCGGCCTCCCAACCGTGTGCAGTCGCTCATGGTCGAACTCGGCGATGCCCGGCCCGGACACGGAGATAGGCAACACTCCGGTCGGAACAGCGTGGATCGCCAGGAAGAACCTCATCGTGCTCTTCGCGGCGGGGGAGATGTACTACAACGACTGCTTCCGGGAGCGCGACTTGGCGCTGAACTCACCGTGGCCCAACACCCAAGACCCGGCCGTCAGCGTCGCGAAGAACACGCAATACCTGAAGACCCGGAAGGCCGCGTTGGCCGGGCGCCAGGGGTGCTACGGCTCCGGGGGCTACTGGTGCGGGATGTTCGTCAATCAGATGCAACTGTCGATCCAGCTCGGCACCCAGGCCAAGTGCCTCTTCTCGCCGGGTACCCCCAACTGCTCGTTGCTGGCCTACGCGAAGAAGGTCAACAACGACGTGCCGGGTGAGTTGTATGCCTGGCGCTTCCAACAGGCCTTGCCGACCAACATCGCGATTGTCGCCTTCTTCGGGATCGGTCAGCCGTCCTACACCAAGTCGCTGATCGACATGAACCGGCGACTGGCAGGCTGAGGGGCGTCCGCTCGGTCAACTCGGCCGCAGAGGCGCCCGGCAAGAATGGCGGCGGGTGCCAAGAACGTGGAACCGCGGAAAGGTGTCGGCGTCGCTGACTGCCTCGCCCCCTGCGTGCGTGGCGGAAGCGTTCCGCTGTGTACGATCGTGTCTGGTTCGAACCGATATGGCCCGCGCGAGCGGGCGATGGCGAGGGAACCAATCCGTCAGGGTCATTCGAGGGCCCACCCCATGGGTGGGCCGCGGGCTGCCGCTGGCGGGATTCACCACACGCGGGGTGTGGCGCAGCTTGGTAGCGCGCTTCGTTCGGGACGAAGAGGCCGTGGGTTCAAATCCCGCCACCCCGACTCCTGGCTCTGACCCGGCAGTATCTCCGGGTCAGAGCCGCTGGAATGTTGCATATCGGAGATGTGGATGCCGCTGACAATCCGCGCGGCCACGGCTGCCGATGTACCCGAGATGCACTCGATGATCCGGGAACTCGCCGAATTCGAGCGGGAATTGGACAAGGTCGTGGCCACCGAGGCGGACCTGCGGCAAGCCCTGTTCGTCGGTCCGGCCGGAAGCGATGCGGGACCCGCGCTGCACGGCCATGTGGCCGAGGTCGATGGTGCGGTCGTCGGGATGGCGCTGTGGTTCCTGAGTTACTCCACCTGGACCGGCACCCACGGCATCTACCTCGAAGACCTATTCGTTCGCCCCGCTGCCCGGGGCCTCGGCGTCGGTACGGCGCTGCTGGAGACCCTCGCTGGCATCTGCGTCGAGCGGGGCTACCACCGGATGGCCTGGTCCGTGCTCGACTGGAACGAGTCCGCTATCGCCTTCTACCGGACCATCGGCGCCGGACCTATGTCGGAGTGGACCACCTACCGCCTGGCCGACGAGAAACTGGCCGCTTTCGGCGATGCTGCGAATCGGTGAAACTTCTCGACGACTCGGGGGGAATCTAGTGGAGGTGGCCTGAGGCCTCGCTACGATCGTGGTGATCGGTCACAGCCGCACCACAACCCCGGAGGCATCATGTCCACCAACCCGCCAACCCCACCCCCCGGTGGTGGCGCACCGCCGCCCCCGTCCGGTGGCACACCGCCACCGCCACCCCCACCTCCCCCCGGCGGCGGCGTACCGATGCCGGCTCAGGGCGGAGTCCCCGGTGGAACCCCCGACGTGGGCGGTGCCATCAGTTGGGCCTTCACCAAGTTCGGCCAGAACGCAGGTGTGCTGATCGCCTTGGCCGCAGTCGTGTTCGTGGTCCAGTTGATCGGCTTCGGCGTCAACAACATCACCCAGCGCGGCGCCAACACCGTCTCCGACTGTGCCAACCTCACCGGCCAGGCGTTCACCGACTGCGTCGGAGCCGGACCGGCGACTATCGCCGGCCTGGGAATCCTGTCCCTGATCATCTCGATCGTATTCTGGGTCATCGGTCTGCTGGCCACCATCGGCCTGATCCGTGCCGCACTGAAGATCAGCAGGGGCGAGAAGCCGGAGTTCTCCGACATCTGGCACCCCAAGCACTTCTGGCAGTACTTCTTGGTGGCGTTGGTGTTCGGCATCTGCGCCGGCATCGGTTTCGTACTCTGCGTCATCCCCGGCCTGTTCATCATCTGGATCTGGCAGTTCGGTCAGTACGAGGCGCTGGACAAGGGACCGGGCGTGTTCGCATCGCTGGGCAAGTCCTACAAGATGGTCTGGGCGAACAAGGGCCCGGCCGTTGTCACCCTGATCGTTGTGTTCGTAGCCAGCCTGGTCACGATCATCACCTGCGGGATCGGCGCCCTCGTGGTGTTGCCCTTTGAGGTGCTGTTCATGGCCAACATGTACCGGCAGTTCGGCAACGAACCGGTCGCCGCATAGTCGACCCCTCGCCTCGCACTGAGGCGCGCCGAAGCCCGCCCGGGCCGCTCCTGCCAGAGCGGATCGGGCGGGCTTCGCGTTCGTAGAAGCTGCGCTACCTTCCGGTGAGGGTCAGCAACGTGGCTTCCGGTGGGCAGGCGACCCTGATCGGCGTGTACGGATTGGTGCCCAGGCCTGCCGACACGTGCAGCCACGCGTCCTCGTGGCGAGAGAGCCCCCGGGCCCGGGCCCGATCAAGGTCGCAGTTCGTCACCAGCGTGCCGAAACCTGGCAGGCACACCTGACCGCCGTGGGTATGTCCGGCGAGGATCAGTTCCGCGCCGTCGGCGGCCATCGCATCCAGGACCCGCAGGTACGGTGCGTGGGTGACGCCGAGGCGCAGGTCTGCGCGCGGGTCGAAGTTGCCCGCCACCAGGGCGTAGTCATCGCGGTAGATATGCGGATCGTCCGTTCCCAGCATCGATACAAGGCTGCCTTCGACCTTGACCTCACCCGGTCGGTTGTTGAGGTCGAGCCAGCCCCGCGAGGTCAGGCCGGAACGGAGTTGTTCGGTGGGCAGGTTCGGCTTCCGATCCGCCAGCGAGCTGGGCCCGGCGAAGTACCGCAGTGGATTCTTCAGTTGTGCGGCGTAGTAGTCGTTGCTGCCGAAGACGAAGGCGCCCGGGATGCCGAGCAGCGGTTCCAGGCTGTGCAGCACGGCCGGCAGCGCCTCTGCGTTGGAGATGAAGTCACCAGTGACAACGACGAAATCCGGTTCGAGTTCGGCGAGCTCTGACACCCAGGTTGCTTTTGAACGCTGAGAGGCGGTCAGGTGCAGATCGGACAGGTGAAGCAGCCGAATGGGACTCGCTCCCGCCGGAAGCACCGGCACCGATTCTTCCCGGAGCCGGTAGGAGCGAGCTTCCCACAACGCATAGGCCAGGGTGCCGGCTCCCACGCACGCGCCGACCGCGGCTGTTGCGATGAGGGCCCTGCTCGTCGGGTTCACCCGCCAATGTTCGCATGTCCGGGTACGCATGCGGCTGTCAGGCGTGGTGCCCTGTCGCCGCGGGCGGCCGACCTGCCACGATGGACACCATGGCGACTTTGAAAGAGCAACTGCGCAGCGACTTGACCGATGCGATGAAGGCGCAGGACGTGACGAAGCGCGAGACCTTGCGCATGGTGCTGTCCGCAGTGACTGCCGAGGAAGTCTCGGGCGACGAGGCGCGGGAGTTATCCGACGCCGATGTCGTGAAGATTCTGCAACGGGAGGCGAAGCGCCGGCGGGAGTCCTCGGAGGCCTTCCGCGATGCAGGGCGTGCTGAGTTGGCCGCGCAGGAGGAGGCGGAGCTGGTCGTCGTGGAGGGCTACCTGCCGAAGCAGCTCAGCGATGAGGAAGTGGCGGCCTTGGTGTCCTCGGCGTTGGCCGGAATCGACGCGAGTGGGCCCTCGGCCATGGGTCCGGCGATGAAGGCGGCTACCGCGGCGGCCGCGGGCAGTGTCGACGGCAAGCGACTTTCCGCTGAGGTACGACGGCAGCTGAGCGGGGGCTGAGCACCGCTCCGACTGCCGTGACTCGGCGTCGAGGGCGGCGCGCGGTTGTCGGTTCAGTCGCCCGGCGTGGGATCGGGCACTCACCGGATCAAGGCGTGGTGGTGCCGTTGCCGCCGAACTGTCCGGTGTTGCCGTTCTGCGGGTATTGCTGGTAGGGCTGGTATGGCTGGTACTGCCCGTTCTGGCCGTTGCGACCATTGACGCCGGCGGCGGGTCCACCGCCCTGCTGCACGCTCTTCATCCCGTACTTGGCCTCGAGCTCGAAGTTGCTCGCAGGCGTGTCGGCCAGGGCGCCGAGCATGGCCTGCTGCCAAATCGGACCGGGCAGCGAGGATCCGAAGACCTCGCCGTAGTACTCCCCGTTGATCGTCACGTCCTGCATGGGGTACTTGAATCCTCCGCGGGGATCACCAGTCCACACGGCCGTGGCGATCTCGGGGGTGTATCCGGCGAACCATACGGCTGCGTGAGAGTCGGTGGTGCCGGTCTTGCCGGTGGTCTCACGGCCCAGGGTCATGTTGGCGCCGGTGCGTCCTTCAAAGGGCCCATCGACGACACCGGTCAGCACGGCCGTGACGCTGTCCGCCACATCACGCGGGATCGTCTGTTCGCAGACGGACGGCACTGTGATCGTCTTGCCTGCCCGGTCGGTAATGGAGTTGACGGCCTTGGGCTCGCAGCGGTTGCCATGGGCGGCGAAGGTCGCGTAGGAGTTCGCCAGCGTCAGCGGTGAAACCTCGGTGGTGCCCAAGGTGAAGCTGATGTTGGGTTCCAGCGGCTTACCGTCGGCTCGGTGGATCCCGGCGCGACGGGCCATCTCCACCGTCTTGCACAGCCCGGCGTCCTTTTCCCGCTGCAGGAAGTAGGTGTTGGTCGAGTAGGCGGTGGCCTCCCACATGTTGAAGAAGCCGGACTGGGTGGAGTTCTCGCCGGTGAAGCCACCGAAGGACATACCGGGACATCCCCAGTCGCCGCCGTCCAACCACAGCGGGCTGGTGGCATTGATGCGTTCGTTGGGATCGATCCCCGAGTCGATGGCGGCCGCCAACGTGAACGGCTTGAAGGTCGAGCCGGCCTGCATGCCGATGGTGCCGCCCTCATCCGCGTCCACCGCGTAGTTGAACGTGGTCTTGCCCGGCCCGCTCGTTCCCCAGTCCTTGTTCTGGGCCAGCGCCAGTACGTTGCCGGTACCGGGCTGCACCATCGCGACCGCCACCGCCTTCTCGCTCTCATCCGCGGCGGGCACGCGTTCGACGGCCGCCTCGTGGGCAGCGTTCTGGGCGAGCGGATCCAGTGGTGTGTCGATCACCAGGCCGCCGGTCTCCAAGAACTTCTCGCGCTCGGCTGGCGTCTTCCCCCAGCGCGGATCGGCGAGGATCTGCCGGACGACGAAGTCGCAGTAGAACGGCACGGTACTCTCGGCGCAACCGTTGTTCTGGTTCTGCGGCTTCAGATCGTCGCTGACCGGTCGGGCGATTGCCTCGGTGTACTGGGCCTTGGTGATAGCTCCGGTCTCGAGCATCCGCCCCAGCACCTGGTTGCGGCGCTTCATGGCGGCGTCGGCGTTCTTGGTCGGGTCGTATTTGACCGGGGACTGCACCAGTCCTGCGAGGGTTGCGGCCTGGGTGAGGGACAGGTTGGCCGCGCTGGTGCTGAAGTAGCGGTTGGCTGCGGCCTCAGCCCCGTACGCGCCGGCGCCGAAATAGCTGATGTTCAGGTAGTTGTTGAGGATCTCGGACTTAGTCAACCGGCGTTCGACCTCGACCGCGTAGCGGACCTCCTGCACCTTGCGGGCGGCGCTGCGCGCCTGTGCCGCGGCCGCGCCCTCCTGCGTCTCGGCGCCGGTGATCAGGACGTTCTTGACGTACTGCATGGTGATGGTCGATGCGCCCTGCACCTGCTCGCCGCCGGCGGTGCTTGCCAGCGCCCGGGCGGTGCCCTTGAGGTCGACACCGTTGTGGTCGTAGAAGCGGGCGTCCTCGGTGGCGATCACAGCTCGCTGTAGGTAGACAGAGATGGCCGACAGCGGTACCTCGACGCGATTCTCCTTGTACAACTGTGCGATCTGCCCACCGTTCTTGTCGCGGATCACTGTGCGCACCGGCAACGGGGGCGTGGTGAGCGATGCCGGAAGGTCCTCATAGGAGGCGATCGTCGACTGCGCGCCGACACCGGCAGCGCCGGCGAACGGCAGTAGGAGTCCAGCAGTGACGACACCGGCCAACACGCTGACGCCCGCGAACTTGGCGCCGGCGGCCCACTTGCGTCCACGGGAGGCGACACCGACGGCAGCCGCGGCAGACGCGGCGGTGGGGGTGGCGTCGGAGGATTCCGCGGACGTCGGAGCCGAGTCGTTGTCGGGGGTCTCCGGAGTTGGCGGCTCAGTGGAGGACGGCGGCATGGCCATAGGACGAAAGGATACGTGGCTTGGTTTCATCCCATGTCACCGAAGCCCGGATTCGAACAGTTGCCGCGCCCCGTTCGGGAATCTCACGATGGGTTGGGGCGCCGCGTTGGGTGGTGGTGTTACTCTGAGTAGTTAGTCCCACAGGCGACAACGGCCCCCAGAACGTACCTTTCGTCACACAAATTAGTGATAAATAACTATTGATAACCACCCATACGAGCCTAGGCGGGGGTTCCCTGGCTGCATAGTGTCACATCACTCGCTCGCGCACGCGTATGTGGAGGACGTCGATATTCCCCATCGGCGGCATCAGTGGCGCGAGGTTGGGAGGAACGTGACTGTGGTGTGGGTAAGTGATTGGATCTCCCAGGCGTCATGCCGGGGGCAGGATCCGGATGCTCTGTTCGTTCAAGGTGCTGCCCAGAATCGGGCGAAACAGGTGTGTGGCGGCTGCGTCGTGCGCACGGAATGCTTGGCCGACGCCCTCGACAATCGAATCGAGTTCGGGGTCTGGGGCGGCATGACCGAGCGGGAACGTCGGGCGCTGCTCCGTCGTCGTCCAGAGGTCACCTCCTGGACCAACCTGTTGGTCTCTGCCCGGGAGCACTATTCCGAAAGCGGCGCCACTCCCATGCCCAGCACCGGTCGGGTCTCGGCCTGAGCCTGCGATCCAGCCCCATCGACGCCGATCGGTGCGCAGTTGGAACGTCTCTAAGGTTGTTGGGCAGCGGCCTCACCGATCGCGCGTAGACCCTCCAGGTCGTGCACGTCGTCGCCGAATGCAGGCACGGGTGCGATCGGCACCCCCGGATGGGCCGCGGTGAAACTCTCCGTCAGGTGAGCCTGTCTCCTGATGTCGCGTTGACGCTCAGCATGCAGATGGAGCAGGGCGGCAGTGGTCGCATGCTCCTCCCGATCGTCGAGCACCTCAGCGCCGGCTTCCGCCGCCTCCGCGGTCAGGTCTACGGCGTGCGCAGGGCTCACCCTGTTCAGCACCATGCCCGCCAGTGGCATGCCCTCATCTTCGAGGCGTTCGACGAAGTAACTCGCCTCCCGAAGAGCGTCAGACTCCGGTATCGCCACCACGACGAACCTGGTGTCAGGGGCCTTGAGCTGCTGGTAGGTAGCCTCTGCGCGTTCCCGGAAGCCGCCGAAAAGGGCGTCGAAACTCGCCACGAACACCTGGATGTCCTGCAGTACCTGGGCGCCGATGATCTTGGACAAGACGTTGGTGAATACCCCGAACGAGGCTGCGACCACCCGCGAGGTGAATTTGCCCGCGCCACGGGCTGGAGCGGCAAGCAGTCGGATGAGCCGACCATCCAGAAATGACCCCAGTCGTTTCGGTGCATCCAGGAAGTCCAGGGCGGAACGCGAAGGAGGCGTGTCCACGATGATGAGATCCCACGGTCCGTCGCTGCCCATCTCGGCCCGGAGCTGCCCCAACTTCTCCATCGCCATGTACTCCTGCGTGCCGGCGAAAGAGGTACTCAGGGCTTGGTAGAAGGGGTTATCCAGGATCGCTGCGGCGCGGGCGGAGTCTGCGTGCGCCTCGACGATCTCATCGAAGGTGCGCTTCATGTCCAGCATCATGGCGCTCAGCGATCCGTTGGCGACGTCGGGAATAGGCCGCGGGGTGTTGTCCAATTCGGTCAGCCCCATGGATTGGGCGAGCCGGCGGGCGGGGTCGATCGTCAACACGCATACTTGGCGCCCGGCCTCGGCTGCCCGGAGCGCCAGCGCGGCCGCCGTGGTGGTCTTTCCGACACCGCCCGACCCGCAGCACACGATCACGCGCACCCCGGGGTCGGACAGCATGTCGTCCACCGCGAGCCGGGGGACTCCGGCCTCCAGCACATCCGTGGTGGCGATCATCGACCGACTCCGTTCGCAGCAAGGACCGCCGCCAAGTGGTAGAGGGACCCGGTGTCGATCCCGCCGGCGAGGTAGGGCAGCTCGATGATCGGTCGCTTGGTCGTCTCCAGCGTCTCGCGCTCCTGGTGTTCAAGAGCCACCCGGGCAGCATGCTCGGCGGCCTCGGCCGCCAGGGCATCGGCCCAGGCTTTGACCCGACCACTGCGTTTGCCGGTCGGCGAACCCAGTCCGGCGTCGACCAGACCTCGTTGCAGTTCCGTGGTGTCCAGGGTGCCGTCGGCCGCCTCCGCCAAGGCCTCTGGACTCAACACCGGAACGCGGACCATGTTGACGAAGACACCGCCGAGCGGCAGATCTGCGGCAGCCAGTTCGGAGAAGCCGTCGACGGTCTCCTGCACCGGCATCTCCTCGAGCAGGGTCACCAGGTGAACCACGGTGTCGCGGGACCTGATGACGCTCATCACGGAGTCGGCCTGGCTTCGGATCGGACCCACCTTCGCGAGGCCGGCGACCTCGGTGTTGACGTTGAGGAACCTGACCACTCGGCCGGTCGGCGGGGCGTCCAGCACCACGGCGTCGTAGATGAAGCGTCCCTTGTCCTTGCGGCGAGTGGCCTCCGCCGCCTTCCCCGTGAGCAGCACATCCCGGACGCCGGGCGCGATGGTGGTGGCGAAGTCGATGGCACCGAGACGTCGCAGCGCGTTGCCGGCTCGCCGCATGTTGTAGAACATCTCCAAGTACTCGAGCAGCGCGGCCTCCGGATCGACGGCGAGTGCAATGACGTCGCCGCCCTTCGGGGCGATCGCCACCTTCCGTTCCTCATACGGCAGCGGGGGAACGTCGAACAGTCGGGCGATTCCCTGCCTGCCCTCGACCTCCAGCAGCAGGGTGCGTCGACCTCCGGCGGCAAGCGCCAGCGCCAGCGCCGCCGCCACGGTGGTCTTGCCGGTGCCGCCCTTGCCGGACACGACGTGCAGTCTGGCACTGGATAGATCCGCCCAACGGCCAATGTGGTCGTTCATCTTCTGCGCCGTTGTGGTCACACCAGCAGAGCCTAGTCCAGGACGGCGCAATAGGCTTCCGAGCATGACTACCTGGGAGTACCTCACCGCACCTCTGCTCATCCACAACACCAAGGCGATCCTCGATAACTTCGGGGCGGACGGCTGGGAACTCGTCCAGGTCGTGCCGGGGCCCAATGCCGAGAACCTGGTGGCCTATTTCAAGCGGCCGCGCGCATGACCGGTGCCACCCGCGCCGAGGTGGAGACAGCCCTGGCCGGACATGGGCATGAAGTCCCCGGTGTGGCGGCCCCGTTGGCCGCCTATCAGCCCGCGGTGGTGGCGGGGGGCTTCGTCTACACGGCTGGGCAGTTGCCGGTCGTCGCGGGGGACTTGACCGCGCGCGGTCCGGTGGGCCCAGAGGGCCTTGCCTTGACCGACGCCCGATCAGCGGCCAGGATCTGCGCGTTGAACGCTTTGGCCGCGGGCTTCTCCGCCGTCGGAGATGGCGCCCGTCTCCGACTGGTGAAGGTAGTCGTATTCGTGAATGCGACGGCGGGTTTCACCGATCATCCTGCGGTCGCAGACGGTGCTTCGGAACTCTTCGGTTCGGCCCTCGGCGAGGCCGGGGTGCACGCCCGGAGCGCGGTCGGCGTGGTCTCCCTGCCGAAGAATGCGGCTGTCGAATTGGACGCCGTCTTCGAGATCGTGGACACCGGGGCGGTGGGCTGAGGTATGGCCGCAGTTCCAGACCTCGCCACCCGGATCAGGGCTGTGGCCCAGGGGGACACTGATTTATGGACCCCGCCACCGGTGCGCGCCGCGGCCACGGTGGCCCTGTTGCGAGACGGGGAAGCAGGTGTGGAGGTCTACCTGATGCGTCGAACCTCGACGATGGCATTTGCACCGGAGATGCACGTCTTCCCCGGCGGCGCGGTTGAGGCCGAGGACGGCCCCGACGGGTCGGAGGAGTCCTTCCGGGCTGCGGCCATTCGGGAAGTCGAGGAGGAAACCGGTGTGCGGATTGGTGATCTCGCCGACCTCGTGCCGTTCGCCCGCTGGGTCACACCAGCCGTCGAGAAGCGTCGCTATGACACAGCGTTCTTCGCCACGGCCGTGCCGGCGGAGCAACTGCCGGCACTGGTGGGGACCGAGGCGTCGCACGCCCGGTGGGTAACGCCCGCGCGAGCGCTGGCCGCCAATGCCGCTGGCGAGATGGCGATGCTGCCGCCCACCCTTGCCACGCTCGGCCAACTCGACGGGCACGACGACGTCGCCGCGACGCTGTTCGCGGTCTCCCGGCTGCCTCGTCCCGCGCTGATGCCGGTGCCGCGCGCCGAGGGTGAGGGCGTGGCGTGGGAACTGATCGACTACCACAGCGGGGCCACGATCACGGACCTCGAGGAGGCCGGCCTGCCGCCCACCTGGGGCATGGGGCTGGGCTAGGAGCGTGACCGATGGCTGAGCAAACGATGACCTGGCGAGGCGGGGCCGTGACCGACTACGCGGTCTGTGTGCTCGCGCCCAATCCGGGCCCGATGACGCTCGACGGGACGAACACCTGGGTGCTGCGCGCACCCGGTTCGCGCGAGGCGGTCGTGATCGATCCCGGACCTGCCCACCGAGGTCATTTGGAGGCGGTGGCGCGACACGTCGAGGAGTCCGACGCCCGAGTGTCATTGGTGTTGCTCACCCACGGCCACGACGATCACAGTGGCGGCGCGGCAGACTTCGCGGCCGCCGTCGGCAGCCCGGTTCGTGCCTGGGATCCCGCCCATCGGCTCGGGGAGGAGGGGGTTGCGGAGGGCGATGTCATCCAGGTCGGAGGGCTGGACATCGCGGTTGTCGCAACCCCGGGACACACGAGCGACTCGGTCACCTTCGTACTGCCCGATGCGGTGCTCACCGGCGACACTGTCCTCGGTAGGGGCACCACGGTGGTCGCTCACCCTGATGGTCGGCTGGCGGACTATCTGGATTCGTTGGCCAGACTGCGAGACCTCGTCGCTGAACGGGGTGCGGGTCATATCCTGCCTGGGCACGGTCCCGCGCTGGCAGATCCGATGGCGGCCATCGACGGCTACCTTGCGCATCGGCAGGATCGACTCGAACAGATCCGGGCGGCCCTGGCAGACCTGGCGGAAGCAGGTGACCTCCCTCCAGCCGCGGAACTACCCATGGCGCTAGTCCGGGTGGTCTACGCGGATGTGCCGCAGCAGGTGTGGCCGGCGGCGGAATTGAGCGTACGAGCCCAGCTGGAGTACTTGGCTGAGAACGGCTAACGCGCTCGTCGTGCCAGGCGTTCGGTGTCGATAAGCACCACCGAACGGGACTCCAACCTGATCCAGCCCCGGGTGGCGAAGTCGGCAAGTGCTTTGTTCACGGTCTCCCGGGAGGCCCCCACGAGTTGGGCCAATTCCTCCTGGGTCATGTCGTGGGTCACATGCACGCCATCCGGCATGGACTGGCCGAACTTGTCTCCGAGTTCGAGCAGTGCCTTGGCAACCCGCCCCGGCACGTCGGAGAAAACCAAGTCGGCCAGGGCGTCGTTGGTCCGACGCAGCCGCTGCGCGAGCGCCTGCAGCAGCGATTCCGCTACCTCCGGCCTGCCGGTCAGCCACGGTCGCAGCGCCTGATGGCCGAGTCCGAGGGCGGTCACATCGGTTAGTGCGACGGCGGTTGCGGTCCTCGGTCCCGGGTCGAAGAGCGACAATTCGCCCAGAAGTTCGCCGGGACCCAGGACCGCGAGAATGCTCTCGCGACCGTCCGGCGCAGTGTGCCCCAACTTGATCTTGCCCTCGGTGAGGATGTACATCCGATCCCCGAGCTGGCCTTCCAAGAAGAGCACGTCGCCCTTGGCGACCCGGGTCGTCTCCATGGAGGAGCGCAGCGCCGCGGCGGCCTCCGCGTCCAGAGCAGCGAACAGCGGAGCGGAACTTAGAACGTCGTCCACTGCGGTCCTCTCGCCGATGTGCGGGCTATTCCGTTCAGCCTAGCCGTCCGAGGTGCCCGCGTCGCCCCGCAACGGCAACGCGGTCAGTGCGAGGGCGGGTTCCTGGCGATACCGCGCGATGAGTTCGCGCTGTAGTGCGTCGATCTGCCTGTGCAGCCCGCGGCGATGGTCTGAGAGTTCCCGTTCGCGAGCGCGGAGCCGCTCGACGTAGTCGGCCAGGTCTGCGTCGTCGGTCGGCTGGTAGCGCCAGAGTTCAGCGAGGTCGGGAAGCGGCGGCACTTGGTCCGGCGGCAGGATCGACAGCATCGCCATCCGACGGGACTGGCTGGGGGCGTCGGCAAGGGCGTCGGCGAGGGCTTCCAGGTTGTCGCTGGTCCGGCCCTGATCGAGCAGGTCGAGGCGGGCCTGGAGAATGCGCCGCCAGTAGGAGACGCGGGTCTCGTAGTCATTGAGCGCTGCGCGGTTGCGGCGGATGTCGTCCAGGCTCAGCTCGGCGAACTCCGGGGCAGGCTCCGGGGGCTCTACACTCAGCCGTGCCTTCTTCCGAGCAGCGCGGCGGGCAGCTGCGTCCTCGTCCTCGACCATCTCACTCCTCCGGCGGACTCTGTCCCCGAGGCTAGCGAAAACCCGTCCACTATTTGTGTGCACGGCCCAGTTGCCCGACGTTGGTGCTCGCCGCTTGCTGAGTCCCGGGAACGGGCAATTTCCTGGGCTTGCCCCACGCGGCTCGTGAAGCGGCAACGTACCCTGAACACGTGAACCTGACGGCGCCCAAGGGTAGGAGCGACAGCCACGTCGCCCTTGTTCGGCGTGCCAGGAAGGCCAATCGGATTCTTGCCGTCGAGTATCCCGAGGCGCGTTGCGAACTGGACTTCGAGACCCCGCTGCAACTGCTGGTGGCGACTATTCTGAGCGCCCAATGCACCGATGTCCGGGTCAACCAGGTGACGCCGGCGTTGTTCGACCGCTACCGGTCCGCGGCCGATCTCGCGGCAGCCGATCGAGGTGAACTCGAGGAGCTCATCAAGCCGACGGGCTTTTTCCGGGCCAAGGCCGGCAACATCATCGGGATGGCGCAAGCCCTGTGTGATCGCCACGATGGCGAAGTGCCGGACACCCTCGACGAACTCGTGACGTTGCCCGGGGTGGGTCGCAAGACAGCCAACGTCGTGCTGGGGAACGCCTTCGGCGTGCCCGGTGTCACCGTCGACACCCACGTCGGACGACTGTCGCGTCGGCTCGGCTGGACCGATCATCACGACCCGGTGAAGGTGGAACGCGACCTCCAGGAGCTGTTCCCGCCCGCTGATTGGACGATGCTCTGCCATCGGCTGATCTTCCACGGTCGGAGGTGCTGCAAGGCTCGGCGACCCGAGTGTGGGCGCTGTCCGCTGACCGCGCTATGTCCGAGTGTCGAAATGCCAGTGGCCAAACGTTCCTCTCGTAGGTCCGCGTCATGACCGGGTCGACCGCGTCGGAGCCGCTGCCCGCCTGGTTCGAACCGTTGGCCACTGCAGTGCGCGAACTGCGCCCTGAGGATCTCACCCGCTTCCTGGCGCCGCCGGAGGGCGGGCGGCCCTCCGCTGTCCTGATGTTGCTGGGGGAATCGGATGGCCAGCCGGATGTGTTACTCACCCAACGTGCCGATGGCATGCGGGCGCATTCGGGGCAACCGGCATTCCCCGGCGGCGCACAGGACGAGACGGACGCCGACGCCGCGGCCTGCGCGCTGCGGGAGGCCCAGGAGGAGGTCGGCGTGGACCCCTCAGGAGTGCAGGTCGTCGCCACCCTGCCACAACTCTGGGTACCCCCAACCGGGTTCGCCGTCACCCCGGTGCTTGCCTGGTGGCGCCGCCCCAACGAAGTGTTCGCCGCGGAAGCCGAGGTGGCGTCGGTGCGGCGGGTTCCGATCGCCGATCTTGCGAACCCGGCCAATCGGGTGCGGGTGCGCCATCCCTCGGGGTTCGTGGGTCCCGGCTTCGATGTGGCCGGGATGACGGTGTGGGGCTTTACCGGTGGGCTCGTCGCCAGTCTGCTCAAGTTGGGCGGTTGGGAGCGCCCCTGGGAGCCATCGCGGGTGCTCGAGGTGCCGCTATGAACGTTGTCGATCTGGTGCTGATCATCGCCCTGGTCCTGTTCGCCCTCATCGGTTGGCGCACCGGCTTCGTGCAGGGCGCCTTGAGTTTCGCGGGATTCTTCGGTTTCGGTCTGGTCGCCGCTCAGTTGGTTCCTGGCATGGTTGCCAGTTGGCAGGTGTCGAACCCGTGGCGGCTGCTGCTGACCCTCGGCCTGGTGCTGCTGATCGCAGGGGTCGGTCAGGCGTTGGGCTCGTGGCTCGGATCACGGTTGAAGGGCACCCTGTCATGGGAACCGGCCCAATGGGTCGACCGGCTTTTAGGCGCGGCGCTCGCGGTGTTCGGGGTGTTGCTGACCATCTGGTTGGTGACCACGGCCATCCTCGCGGTGCCCGCCATGGCGGTAGCCGGACCGCTGAAGGAGTCGGCGCTGCTGCGAGGCCTGAACAGCTCGATGCCGGCGGCTGCGAAGGACGCGGTCGCGAACATGCAGACCATCATCGACAACTCCGGGTTGCCCAAGGTCGTCGACGGCTTCTACATTGCGCCGGAAGGACAGAAGGCGCCGGACGAGGCCGAAGCGAAGACGCCCGGAGTGCGCAGCGTGCTCGCGTCAGTTGTCAAGGTCTCGGGCAACAAACCAGCCTGCGGTAGCGGCGCGACCGGCTCGGGATACGTGTCGACGCCCGAACACGTGACGACGAACGCCCACGTCGTGGCAGCCATGGAGAATCCGCAGGTCGAGACCGATGGCGGTGAGACCTACCCGGCCCAAGTCGTGGCATTCGATCCAGGCGTCGACGTTGCCGTCCTCTACGTTCCAGGTCTGCAGCTCGAGCCGGTTCCCACCCTCGCGGGGGCACAGGATGGCGAGTCCGCCGCCGTGGCCGGCTATCCGGGTGGCGGTCCGCTCAAGGTCAGCGGGGCACGTATCCGCACAGTCATCGACGGCCGCGACGCTGCCGGCACCGACATCTACGGTCGGCCCGGAGTTCAGCGTCAGGTGTTCGTCCTCTCAGCGCAGGTTCGGCCTGGCAACTCGGGCGGGCCGCTGCTGTCATCCGACGGACGTGTGCTCGGGCTGGTCTTCGCCCAAGCGAAGGAGGACGGCGGCGTGGGGTTCGCCCTCACCGCGGAACAGTTCAGGGTCACCTCCAGACAAGCCGGGGCGGCCACCCAGCCAGTGGACACTGGCCCCTGCCCAGTCCGCTGATCGCTGCTGGTTTCGCGATTCAGCGCACTAACGCGTTCACGCGTGGAGGTCGAAAGGGCTGGTCTCTGGAGGATCCAGCCAACCCCGGCCGTCGGCCAGCCAGCCGGTGAGTAGTTCGTTGAACTTCTCCGGCGCCTCCTCGTGCGGGAAGTGACCCACCTCGTCCATCAGACGCCAGGCGAAGGGACCCGCGGTGAACTCGCGTGAGCCAGTGGCTGTGCGTGGCAGCACAGTTCGATCCAGAGCGCCGTGAACCTGCAGAACCGGGGCGTTGACACTGTTCACGCTGACCTCGTGCACGAATCTTCGACCGTCGCGTCGGGGGATCGATCGCATCGCCCAGCGGTGGTACTCCAGGGCGCAGTGGGCCGTGTTCGTGTGCTGGAACGCCCGCCGGAACATCTCCGAAACCTCCGGGGAGGGCCAGTCAGGGGTTCCCGACCACTCGGTGAGGAACTCGCCGATGCGCCGGGCATCATCGGCCACCAACTGGCGTTCCGGGACCCAAGGTCGTTGAAAACCAAGCACGTAGCCGGAGGCGCGGAGCTGGGCGGTGTCGCCGACGATGGCATCTCGTAACCGTCGGGGGTGACCCATCGACACCGGGACCAGGCCCGCCACAGCCTCGGGGTGGAGGGCGCCGGCGGTCCAGGCGAGGAAACCGCCCCAACCGTGACCGACGATCGTGGCACGCTCCTCACCCAGTGAGCGGATCACCCCGACTACGTCAAGGCTGGCCGCGAACGGGTCGTAACCCCGGGGGGTGTGATCACTGCCGCCGTAGCCGCGCAGATCCATGGCGGCCGCCCGATAACCCGCAGCCGCCATGGCCGGTAGCTGACGGCGCCAGGTCCACCAGTAGGTCGGGAAGCCGTGCAACAACAGGACCAGCGGGCCGGAGCCCATCTGTACGACATGGAAGCGTGCGCCGTTCGCGGAGACGGCCTCGTGGGTCCACGGTCCCTCGGCGTAGATGGCCTCACCCGGAGTTCGAGCAGGCACGTCGAGCGGGTCCTACTCCGAGCTGCGGGCGAAGGTAGCCTTGGTTGCCTCGATCTGGGCCACCGTGTTCTCGAGCCCTTTCACGCTGTCGGCCTTTTTCTTGCCCAGCAGACCCAGCACGATGGTGATGATCAGCAACACCAGGGCGACGATGCCGAACCCGGCCCAGGTGGGAAGTCCCAACTGCACCAGCACGTAGGCGATCGTGACCAGGAAGAACACCAAGAAGAGGACCCCGACGAAGGCCGCTCCGGCCAAGAGTCCGAAGGCGTTGCCCGCCCGCTTGGCAGTGGTCCGGATTTCGGTCTTCGTCAGCTCGATCTGGTCGGAGACCAGGGTCGAGACGTCGGCGCTTGCCGACTTGACCAACTGGGCGATGCTCGGCTCGGTTTCTGACGTGAGCGCCATGGGATATTCCTCCGCGAGTCTTCGGTGTTGGCTTAGGCTATCCCGCCCGGGGCTCCGGTCGCTGGTAGACGTGAGGTATCCCGTCGCCGTCATCGTCACGATCCTCCTCGGCCGCCAATCCGCGGTAGTACCGCGACCGCGAGATCAGGGCGGCGCTGGCCAGCAGAGCGGCCAACACAGAGGCCAAGAGAACCGCCAGGCGCGCGGAGGATCCGACGACCGGTTCGTTGTAGAAGGCCAATTCCGCGATGAGCAGGGACACTGTGAAACCGACACCGGCCAGCAGCCCCACCGCGACGATGTCCCGCCATTTCAGGGAGGACGACAGCGAGGCCCTGGTGAATCGAGCAGTGAGCCATGCCGTCCCCACCACGCCGAAGGGCTTGCCCAGGACGAGCCCCAGGATCACGCCGAGCGCTACCGGGTTGTTCAGGGCCGACACCACGCTGGTGCCGCGAAGGTCGACTCCGGCCGCGAAGAAGGCGAAGGCCGGCACGCAGAAGCCGGCGGAGAACGGGGCGATCCGCAGCTGAAGGCGCTCGGCTGGGCTGCTCTGCTCCCCGGGGTCGGCCTTCACCCGCGTGAGCAGTCCCAGCGCTACACCAGCGACTGTGGCATGGACTCCCGAGGCGTGTACGAGGGTCCAGACCGCCAGCGCCAGCGGCACGTAGATCCACCATGCGGTGACCCGGGCACGCTGCAGTAGCCAATACCCGACCAACAGAGCGACCGCGAGCACGAACGGCATCAGGTGGAAGCCCTTGGAGTAGAAGATCGCGATCACGGTGATCGCACCGAGGTCGTCCACCACGGCCAAGGTCAGCAGGAACGCCCGCAACGCGATCGGAAGGTTGGTGCCGGCGACGGCCAGCACCGCCAGGGCGAAGGCGATGTCGGTGGCCATCGGAATCCCCCATCCGATCGGCTCGCCGCTGCCCGCGACGTTCACTGCCAGGTAGATCAGGGCGGGCACGGCCATACCGCCGAGGGCGGCGGCCACCGGCACGGCCGCCTTCCGGCGATCCGCGAGACTTCCCAGAACAAGTTCGTGCTTGAGCTCCAGACCGGCGACGAAGAAGAACACCGCCAGCAGGCCGTCGGCGGCCCAGTCGGCCAGGCTCAGGTGCAGATGCAGTGCCGCGGGTCCGATTTCGAAGTTGGAGATCGCCTGGTAGGCGTCTCCATACATGCTGTTCGCCCAGATCAGCGCGATCACGGCCGACACCAGCAGGAGGACGCCCCCGACCGTCTCGTTGCGCAGCACCCCGAGCAGCCAGCTGCGCTCCGCGAGCGACGGTCGGTCGAAGAGACGGCCCTCGCCGTGCTGCTCGTCCATGGGTGCCCGCCCTCGATGAAAGTCCGGTCGCAATCGGAGGGGCGCCGGCGCCCCGCTTATCTGCCGTGGCTCACACTAGTGACCGAGGACCCTCGGCTGCCAGAAGTCGGATCGGGGGTCCACCCACGGCCGAGCAGTTTCGGTCGGCGGTGGGCCCAGTGTGACCGTGAACACGCGGGTGAAGGAACCCGAGGGGCCTCGGGCTCGTCGGAGATACTGGACCTGCAGGGCCACTGTGGCCTTTTCTATCGATTCGGAGGGACGATGCGCGCTCGTGTGCTGATCCCCGTACTGCTCGCGCTCGCGGCTGTCGCGGGGCTCATCTACGGCGGCTTCCTGCCGAAAGGGACCGCGGCGGCGGATAACACCGCGGCCGAGAGTGGCGGCAACACCTCGTCCGATGGCGGCGAGGCCTCCTCCAGCCCGACCGGACCCCCGAAGTCGGTGACCACGCCGCCGGAGCCGCAGCCGGAGTTGGAGATCAAGAAGCTCGCTCCCGGGGAGAAGCCGCCGCAGTTCGTGGTGGTGTCGTTCGACGGGTCATGCGAGACGAAGAGCAAACTCTTCCGCCATTACCTGGACACCGCAGAGAAAGTCTCCGGGCGGTTCTCGTTCAACATCTCCGGGCTATGCATCCTGCCCGACAACGAGCAGAAGCTGAACTACGACCCACCCAACAAGCCGCGCGGCACCTCGGCAATCGGTTTCGGTGACCCGTCGCTCTTGGCGGACCGCATCAACGCCTGGACCGAGGCCTACAAGAAGGGCCACGAGATTGCCACGCACTATCTCGGACACTTCTGCGGCTCCGGCGGCGTCCAGTCGTGGGATACCGCCGGTTGGACCAGCGAGATCAACCAGTTCAACACCTTCATGAACGAGTGGACGAAGTTCAACCCGCAGTACACCGGTGGCGTCGACCCATTGCCGTTCGACGCCAGCGTGATCAAGGGCGGGCGAACCCCCTGCCTGGAAGGACAGCGGGATCAGATGTACCCGGCGATGGTTGCGGCTGGATACACCTATGACACTTCGAACTCCGGTGACCTGTCGTGGCCGAAGAAGGTCAAGGACTACAACCTGTGGGACTTCCCGCTGCAGACGATCAAGGTCGCTGGCTACAACGAGAGCAACCTCTCGATGGACTACAACTTCCTCGTCACCCAGAACAAGGGCGAGACGAAGGCCGACCCTGAGAAGTGCAAGGCGATGGAGCAGTCGACCTACAACTCGCTGATGGGCGCCGCGGAGACGGTGTACAACGGCAACCGGGCGCCATTCTTCGTCGGCAACCACTTCAATGAGTGGGCATGTGGCGCCTACAAGAACTCCTTGACCAACTTCATCGTCGATCTGAAGGCGAAGCACCCGGACGTTCAGTTCGTGAGCAACCTGGACCTAGAGAAGTGGCTCGAGGCACAGGATCCGGCGGTTCTCCAGCAATTGCAGGCACTGCCGCCGGCGACCCAGTGACCGAGGTTGGTCGATGACGGCCAACGATCCCCTCGCCGCGTTAGTCGACCTGCCTGGTGTCGCCGACGCCGTGGCAGCAACCCGCGACGCGGTTGATTCCCTGCTGTGGCCGCGCAGGTTGGCGGGCAACGGCCCCGCGCTGGCGGTCGCGTCACGGGTGCACGGAGCCCAGGCCTGCGCAGCCGTCGAAGGTATCGACTTCGCGGTCGATGCCTGGCGTAGCGGCGACGCCTGGGACGACTCCCCGATGGGGCGTACCGCCGCCGGGGTCTGGCGGTGCTACCGCGAACTGCCCAAGCAGGTGGACATCTGGCCGCGCACGCCGTTGCAGGTGCTGGCCAGGCTCCACTCCCTGCTGGCCCGTGACCTCGTCGCTTCGGGCGACCTCGGGCGCCCACGGGTCGGCGAGCCCAATGACCCGCTCCGAGTCGGGGCCGCCCCAGAGGTTGGCGAAGTCGGGGAACGGCTGAGCATGCTGGCTGGACTCGTTGCGAACGGCTCCACCGCCCCGGCTCCGGTGGAAGCGGCGATCGTGCACGGCGAGTTGCTTGCGCTGAGGCCCTTCACCGAGGGTTCGGGGCCGATCGCGAGGATGACGACGAGGCTCGTGATCGCGGCCCGCGGGCTCGATCCGGACATGCTGACGGTGCCCGAGATCGGGATCATGAAACTCGGGCGGCCGAGCTACGTCGACGCCATCCGTCGCTACCAGAGTGGCTCCCCGGACGGAGTCGCGGCGTGGATCCGGTTCGTCTGCGAGACCATTCGGGTGGGGGCGCTGGCGTCGGAGGAATTGTTGGATGAAATTAATGCTGGAGCACTTGGCAAGGCGGCTTCGCAGGAGTAGAAAGAAGGTATGCGGCCGAGAGGCCGGACACAGCCGGGCCAGGCACCCACGCGGCGCCAAACCCACGAGAAGGGTGCGGGTCTCACGAGATCCTCGGACTGCACGCTTGATCGCCCGACCCGGCGATGTGGAGAGGCGCTCCCCGAGAGGGGGGCGCCTCTCGCGTTGTCAAAGGTGTTGCGGTAGAAGGGGTTTGGGCTTTTGAGCCACTAGCCGCGATGCCTCACGGACCGTGCGTACCACGCGATGCCGAGGGCCACCGCGGCGGTTGCCGTACCGGCAGCCACCATCGCGCGATCCCGCGCCTGCTGGGCCCGCATGGTTTCCGGCTTCTGGAAATCCACCACCGGCCAGTCCCGTTCCTCAGCGATATCCCGCAGCGCTGAGTCCGGATTGACGGCAACCGGGTGACCCACTACCTCGAGCATCGGCAGGTCGGTGTGCGAGTCGGTGTAGGCGTAGCTCTCGGCAAGGTCGTAGCCGTCATGTTCGGCCAGGGCCACCATCGCCTCGGACTTACCCTTGCCGTAGGCGTAGAACAGGATCTCCCCGGTGTAGGTGCCGTCCGCCGGATCGACTGCCATCTGGGTACCGATCGCGCGGTTGACGCCGAGGCGCTCCCCGATCGGTTCGACGATCTCAGTACCCGAACTCGAGATGATGATGACGTCGCGGCCTTCGTCCTGGTGCCACCTGATCAGGTCCATCGCCTCGGTGTAGACGATCGGATCGACGATGTCGTCCAAAGTCTCCGCGACGATCGACCGCACCTGCTCGACCGGCCAGCCCTTACACAGGGCCTGCAGGTACACCCGCATCTGCTCCATCTGGTCGTGGTCGGCGCCGGAGGTCAGATAGACGAACTGGGCGTAGGCCCCCTTGAGCACCGCCGACCGTCCGATGAGGCCGCCGTCGTACAGCGGCTTCATGAAAGCCAGCGAACTCGACTTGGCCAGGATCGTCTTGTCGAGGTCGAAGAACGCCGCAGTCCTCATGGCACCAAGTCTATCCGCCCGCCCTGGTGGCCCCTGACGGCTGCGATGGCCGGTTGTCCACAATCGCGTTGGCGGATCTGGGACCACCGGCCGAGCGCAGGCACCATCGATGGACGGGCGAGCACACATCTGGTGTCGGGGGGAGGCATCGTGATCGGATCGGGCGAACCCTCAGTCCTCGTCCTGGTGGCCGATCCCGGACTCCAGGACGACCTGATGAGACTGGCGGC
This sequence comes from uncultured Actinomycetes bacterium, assembly GCA_964556255.1. Classification (GTDB taxonomy): domain Bacteria; phylum Actinomycetota; class Actinomycetes; order S36-B12; family UBA10799; genus JACJWR01. Next base: position 59,168 of record CAZKVQ010000004.1, on the reverse strand, counting down.
GGCGGCCGGCGTGACTGCCGCGATCGGAGTGGAACCCGCCGCTGCCGGTCCACTCTGGGCGCGGGTTCCGCTGGTACTTGTAGGTGGCGAGGAACTGGAGTCGTGCGCTGCTGCGGCCCTGCCATCGCGCCCTGGAGTTGTCGTGGTGGCGGTCGACCCGGACGATGAGGGTGTGTGGCGGCGCGCCCTCGAAGTCGGGGCGCAGGGCGTCGTCCGGCTGCCCGATGCCGAATCGTGGCTCGTGCAGGCCATGGCTGATGCGGCAGGGGATGGCAAGGTGCCCGCACCGGTCGTTGCCGTGACGGGTGCGCGCGGCGGCGCCGGGGCGTCCGTGTTGGCTGGCGCCCTGGCAACGACGGCGGTACGGGAGGGACTCACCCCGTACCTGCTGGATCTGGACCCGCTGGGCGCGGGTCTCGACGTGTTGCTGGGGGCCGAGCGCGTGCACGGCGTTCGGTGGCACGATCTGGGCGCAGCCGTCGGCCGGGTGCCGTCCGGCGCTCTGCGAGAGGGTTTGCCCTGCGTCGGCGGCGTGCGGCTGCTGGCCTTTGACCCCGCTCGTGCAGTCCTGCCGCCGCCGGGGGTGGTGGGCTCGGTCGTCGACGCGGCGAGCCGGGACGGGGACGTCGTCGTAGTGGATCTGCCGCGCTGGTCCATGCGCGGTCGAGCCGAGCAGGATCCTGCGGGTGGGATTGCGGCCGAGGTCCTGCCACGCAGTTCGTTGCTGGTGTTGGTCTGCCCCGCCGACGTCCGCTCCGCGCTGTCTGGGGGTCGGCTCATGGCGACGGAGGCGTTGCGAGGCTACCGAAGTGCCGTAGTGGTTCGAGGTCCGTCACCGGGCGGACTCGCGGCCGCCGACATCGCGGCAGCACTGGGGATGCCACTGCTGGGAAGCATGGCAGCGGAGGGGCGCCTCGACCGCAGTCTGGACGATGGTGACGCTCCCGCACATCGTGGGCGCGGGCCGCTGGCGGGGCTGGCGCGACGCCTCCTTGCGGATCTTGCTGTCGAACCCGTTCGCGGTGCCGCATGACGGCACTACCGCCCGGGGGCGCGGCGACGACTGGCTCTTCGGTCACGTCGGGTGAAGTGCTGGAACGGGTGCGCGGGCGCCTCATCCGAACCGGTTCCACACCTTCATCGTCGAATGTCGCCGAGGCTCTGCGCGCCGAAGGCATGGTGCTCGGCGACGCCGCCCTGATGTGGATGGTGACGGCCCTACGGGCCGAACTCGCCGGTGCGGGACCGTTGGAACAACTGCTGCGCGACGAGTCCGTGACCGACGTTTTGGTGAACGGTCCCGAATCCGTCTGGATCGATCGGGGCGCTGGTCTGGAACCGGCGGGTGTGACGCTACGCGACGAGGTCGCCGTCCGTAGATTGGCGCAGCGGATGGCGGGTCTCGCAGGGCGCCGGCTCGACGAGGCGGCTCCTTACGTCGACGCCCGCTTGCCCGATGGGTCGCGCCTGCACGCGGTGATACCGCCGGTGGCACCGCGTGGTACCTGCCTGTCGATCCGCGTTCCCCGCAAGCGGGCGTTCACGTTGTCAGAACTCGTCGAGGCCGGCTCGCTGCCGCCCGCAGGGGTGGCCTGGTTGCGGGCGCTAGTCCTGGCCAGGGTGGCCTTCCTCGTCAGCGGCGGCACTGGCGCTGGTAAGACCACCCTGCTGAACTGCCTGCTGTCGAGTGCCGATCCCGGTGAGCGGATGCTGATCGTCGAGGACTCCAGCGAACTCGAGCCGGTGCATCCCCACGTGGTCCGGCTCGAGTCCCGGCCTCCCAATGTCGAGGGGGCCGGCGCGGTGTCGATGCGTGACCTGGTGCGGCAGGCGCTTCGGATGCGCCCGGACCGGCTCGTGGTCGGGGAAGTCCGTGGCGCCGAAGTGGTTGACCTGCTCGCCGCCTTGAACACGGGCCATGAAGGCGGCTGCGGGACGTTGCACGCGAACTCAGCTGCCGACGTGCCGGCACGATTGGAGGCCCTGGCGCTCGCGGCAGGGCTGGGGCGGGAGGCCCTGCACGCGCAGGTCGCGGCGGGGGTGGATGCCGTGGTGCACGTCGGGCGGCGTGCGGACGGAAGCCGAGCGGTGGCGCAGCTGTGTGTGCTCAGCCGGGCGGGAGACCTTTTGGTGCGGGCAGTCCCCGCTCTCACACTCCACGGCGGGGAGCTGCTCGAGGGTCCGGGGGCGGCTGACCTGCGGGAGCGACTCGGGAGGTGGGCACCATGAGGCCGGTTCTCGCGGGGACTGCCCTGGTGGCGCTGCTGGTGTCGGCCCGGCTGTGGCGGGGTGGTTCGGCAGGCAGACTCTCACGGGCCTCGGGGGGTCAGCACAGTCGAACGCGCTACCTCTTGTTGTGCGGCACGCGGATTCGAGACCGTGTCGGATCCACAGCGCGGTTGCGGGCGCGGCGATTGCAGGCTGCCGAGCTCTGTCTCGCGCTCGCCGCTGAGCTGAGCACCGGACAGGCGCCGGAGCCCGCGCTCCGTCGTGCTGCCGGACCCGACCCGATCTGTCCGACAGCCTTGGCGGCAGCAGGAATGGGCGGGGATGTAGCGGAAGGCCTTCGGGTGGACGGCGGCCTGCTGGCATCGGAAACGCTCCGGGCGCTGGCGGCAGTCTGGGAGGTATCGCAGGGCTCCGGCTCCGGTCTTGCGTCGGCCGCCGACGGGCTGGGCCGGGCGGCCCTGGAGCGCGAACGCATACGACGCGAGTTGTCCGCCGAGATGGCAGGTCCCAGGGCCACTGCTCAGGTGCTCGCGGCGCTGCCGGTTGTCGGGCTCTTGCTCGGAAGTGGTCTCGGTGGATCACCTGTGACGTGGCTGATTACGAGTCCGATCGGGCTGGGTGTGCTGACGGTCGGAGTCATCTTGGAGGTGCTGGGAGTGCTGTGGGTCCGGGCGATGGTTCGATCGGTCGAGCGGCACCTGTGATCGTCCTCGCCGCTGTTCTCATGGGTACGGCAGTCGTGCTGCTGCTGCCAGGCGGCAGCAGGCGGCGGCTACGGCCTCCTCGGTCACCCGGGCGTGAACGGCAGCCGGTGCTGGCTGGCTCGAGGGCCCGGATCGGCGTCAGCGCACTAGCCGGATTGGCCGTCGGCATCGTCATGGGCGGTGCGGTCGGTGTGATCGTTGGCGCGGGCGTACTGGTCCTTTGCGTTCGGCTGCTGGGTCGACTTGTCGTGAGCGGCGCGGCGGATGAGCAGGAGTTGGGGCGGCAAGCCCCCGAGGCCGCTGAGCTCTTGGCCGCGTGTCTGGCGTCTGGAGCCACCCTGGAGAGTGCCGGTGCCGCGGTCGCGGCGGCCTGCCCTGAGCCACTCTCTGGACTGTTGTCGGGCATGGTCGCCCAACTGCGCCTCGGAGCATCTCCCGAGCAGGCGCTTGCTGGGCTGGCGGCGGCCACACCGACGGCCGCAATCGCGAGGGCGGTGCAGCGGTCCCTGGCTTCCGGGGCGCCGCTGGCCGTCGCGCTGGAACTGTGCGCCGAGGAACTCCGTGACCGGCGCCGTGCGGCCCTGGAGACCCAGGCACGGCAGGTGGCGGTGCGGTCCGTGGCGCCACTCGGGGTGTGTTTCCTACCGGCGTTCCTTCTCCTCGGAGTAGTGCCGCTGGTGGCGGGACTGTTGACCAAGTCGCTCGGACCGTTGCTGGGCTGAGGTGAAGCACCAGACCGGGTTGCCGTGCCCCTGCGAGACCTCGTGCATATCTCGGGCAGCCAGTCTCTTTGCACCCGAGTGCCGACGATCCACAGATGTACCACGGGTGGTTCCCCGCGTTCGGGCTGTCGGCGCATCGTTGGGGCGCGGCGGCGATCCGCCGCCCGCAAGGGGACTTGCGGCGATGGCCATTCGGCCTTGGAGCACAAGGGGGTCACATGACAGCGGATGTGGTCAGACGGGTGCACGACGAGACGGGGATGTCGACCGCCGAATACGCGGTAGGCACGGTGGCAGCGGTCGGATTCGGCGGAATTCTCGTGAAGCTTCTTTCCAGCCCGGAGGCACAGAGGCTTCTCTGGGGACTGATCGAACGGGCATTGGCGTGGGTGTTCGGCTGAGGGTCGGCGAACGGCCGGGGTGGGGGCAGGTTGTGGCCCCCACCCGCGGCAGCGCCACGCTCGAACTTGCACTCGCGATCGTGGGCGCCGTGATCGTGGTCGTGCTGTTGATCTCGGGGATCGAGGTGGTGGTGGGAAACGCCCGGGTCGGCGAGCTGTCCCGCGCGGCCGCACGGGAAGTTGCCCGAGGTGACGAACCGGGGGGAGTGTCGAGGCATGTGGAGCAGGCGCTGCCCGGAGCCCGCGTGAACATCTCCGCCGCCGACGGGGTCACCGAAGTGACGGTCTCCTCGGCGGTACCCCTTGCCATCGGCCCGTCGGTCACGGTTCGGGCTACATCGAGGACCATGACGGAACGATCTACGCCGACCCTCCCGGGTGGTCCGAGATGACGTCGACCCGTGGGCCGGGAACCGAGCCGCCCGGCCCGGACCGAGGGTCAGCGACGCTGGTCGTTGTTGGCCTGATTGGGCTGCTGGTGCTGGCAGGGTTCATCGCCTCCGTACTCGCGATGGTTCTTGGCGCCCAGGCCAATGTCGCGGAGGTAGCTGACCTGAGCGCCCTGAGTGCCGCCGACCGGGTACTCGACGGGCCCGAGCAGGCGTGCGCGGCGGCGAGAGAGCTGGGTCGTCGAGCGAGCATGCAGGTGCTCGACTGCCGGCTCGACGGCTTGGATGCACAGGTGGTCATGTCGCGTCGGCTGTTCGCCGCCGACGGACCGGAGGTCACCGCAACCTCCCGCGCGGGCCCGCCTTGAGAGACGGCCGACGCTCTTTTCCTCACCTGACCAGCAGGCTCAACAGGTCCACTGCACCCGCCTTGTCCAGCGGTTCATTGCCGTTCCCGCACTTGGGGCTCTGCACGCAACGAGGGCAGCCGCCGTCGCACGGGCAATCATCGATCTGGGAGCGGGTGGCGGCCAGCCAGGTCTCGGCTGCCTCGTACCCGCGCTGGGCGAATCCCGCGCCACCCGGGTAGCCGTCGTAGATGAAGACCGTCAGTTCCCCGGTGTCCGGGTGCACTTCGCAGGACAGACCGCCGACGTCCCACCGATCGCAACTGGCAACTAACGGCAGCAGTCCGATCGCTGCGTGCTCCGCGGCGTGAGCGGCTCCCGCCAGGTGCGCCGCACCGACACTCTCGGTGGCCGGATCGGGTACGGTCCACCAGCAACTCACAGTCACGAGTTCGCTGGGCGGCAGGTCCAGCGGGTGGGAGGACAAGATCTCCCCCGATCGCTCGCGGCGGCGGACATAGCCGGTTACCTCCGAGGTCACCGCCACCTCGCCGAGGTGCAGCATGCCCGCCCCGAGGGGGCGGCGACGGGTCTCGCGCAGCACCCCGAGATTCATCTGCGTCAGCGCCGAGGTGGTGAAGTCGAGGCTCGCCGCACTGACGATCGCCACGCCGTCGACCAGGTCCAGCTCCGACACGAGATACGTCGCGCCCTGATGGATGTAGACGGCCCCCTCGTGGACGCTTCGCCCGGCCTGCGACCGGTCGACCGTGCCGAGCAGGCGACCGGTATCCCGCTCCACGATCCGGATGCCACTTCCTCCCATCGACCGCAAGTCGTTCAGGCCGCCGGGGCGCTCCCGTCGGGTCCAGAACAGACCGCGAGGACGCGCGCGCAGTTGACCAGCGGCGACGAGATCCTCGGCCACCGCTGCCGCCGTTGGGCCGAAGATGCGGAGATCATCAGCGCTCAAGGGAAGTTCTGCCGCGGCGGCACACAAGTGCGGCCCGAGCACCCGGGGATTCGTAGGGTCGAAGACTGTTTCTTCGACCGTCTGCCCGAACACCGAGTCGGGGTGGCTGACCAAGAAGGCATCGAGTGGATCGTCACCGGCCAGGAGAACCGTGACCGACTCGGAGGTGCCACGGCCCGCGCGGCCGGCTTGCTGCCAGAACGACGCCCGCCTCCCCGGCCAGCCGCAGATGATGACGGCGTCGAGTCCGGAGATATCCACGCCGAGTTCCAGGGCGTTGGTCGTCGCAACGCCACGAAGGGTGCCGTCGCGCAGGCGTCGTTCGATCTCACGACGCTCTTCGGGCAGGAACCCCGCCCGGTAGGCCAGCACCGGTGAACCCTCCGAGGCTGATCCGCTGCGCCGTTCCAGGGTTTCCTGAGCGCGCAGGGCGACATACTCAACGCCTCGTCGGGACGGCACGAACGCCAGTGCATGCAGACCCGCGGCCACGACGTCGGAGAGTAGGTCCGCGGCGATGGTGGTGGTCGTGATCCTGGAGTCGACCGCGGGCTGCGCCAGCACTATGGTGCGGACCCCATGCGCCGAGTAGTCATGCGTGATCGGGGTCATGTCCCGACCGCACAACCGGCCGGCGGACTCAGCGGGGGAACCGGTCGTCGCCGAGGCTGCTACCACCAACGGCTCGCCTCCGTAGTGCCGGGCGAGTCGCAGTAGTCGCCGCAGGATGAGGGCAACATGAGCCCCGAACACCCCGCGGTAGCTGTGGCATTCGTCCACAACGATCAAGCGCAGGTTGGACAGCAGTCGCTGCCACCGTTGATGGCGCGGCAGCAATGAGGCGTTGAGCAGGTCGGGGTTGGACACGACGTAGTGGGCGTGATTGCGTATCCAGTCGCGTTCGTCAGCGTCGGTGTCGCCGTCCAGCACCCCTACCCGGAGGCGCGGGGAGAGCGACTGCATGGCGCGCGCTTGATCGTGTCCGAGCGCCTTGGTCGGTGATAGGTACAGCACAGTCGCCGAATCGTCACTGTCGATCTCCGCAAGAGCCGCGATCTGGTACACCAGCGATTTCCCGGAGGCGGTCCCAGTGGCGATGACCACATCCTCGTCCCGCTGCAAGGCCGTCAGCGCTGACGACTGGTGCTGCCACAGGCTGGTGATACCGGCCTGCTCAAGGTCACCTACCAGCGACTCGGGGAGCCACTCCGGAAGATCAACCTCGACCCCGGAACTAGCGGGCAACACCTCCAGATGGAGAGGGTCCGCGTCCTCCCGCAGATCACCGAGCAGGGCCGCGATGGCAGAGCGAAGGCGAACGGCGGCACCGTCTGGGTCGTGATCCTCGACCAGATCCGCGGCGGCATCGTCGGGCGTGCCGTCATCCTGACGCATGACGCAATGATCCATGGTGTGCAAGAGTGGGCGCCGACGGGCGTCCTGAGGCTCCGTTGCGAGGGTTGCGCCGTGTGCTGGCCGACCCCACAATCGGGGCATGCGAAAGGGAGAATCGTGGAACTGAGCATCGTGAGTGAGGAGACCGACGGCGGTGTGCTGGTCGTCGCCGTGGCAGGCGAGCTGGATGTCCTCTCAGCGCCTCAACTCGATGACGAGTTGACCCGAGCGATCGCGTCTGGATCTTCGCCGATCGTCCTGGATCTGGCAGGGGTCGACTTCTTGGACTCCACCGGACTCGGGGTGATCATCAAGGCGTACAAGTCCGCCAAGGACGCTGCTCGCAGTTTCTCGGTGGTCGCCAGCAGCGAGCGGGTGGTCAAGGTCTTCCGGATCACCGGCATCGACAAGGCGCTGCCCCTGTTCGATGACCTTGCCTCGGCCCTGGGCGGCTAGCGAGATGTCGGTCAGCGAACTGCGTTTCCCGGCGGAACCGGTCCATGTGCGCACCGCCAGGCTGGTCGCCGGCGCGGTCGCCCGTCAGGCCGGTTTGGACGACTCGGATGTCGAGGACATCCGTCTCGCCGTCGG
>CAZKVQ010000004.1:2941-51354 GCA_964556255.1 uncultured Actinomycetes bacterium | reverse complement strand
CCTCGAGGGTGCCGAAACGCTCCGCCTGGTGTTCAACTCCGAGGACACCGCCCTGTGGATCTCGGTGGGCACGGACGGAATCCTCGATCCCGACAGTGACGATCTCGCCCTTGTGGTGCTGCAATCCCTGGCTTCGGAACTCGAAGTCTCCGAGCGCGGTCTGCGGATGTCCTGGCCGGTCGCCTGAGACGGGACTGCACGGCGTCGGTCGCGAGGGCTGCATCGGCGCCGGTCCTGGCGGCGCCCCGGTTTCCGGCAGGGTGTGCGCACTGCGAATGTTGCCTTTGCGTAAACTCCCTCCCGACCCGCCTTCTGGATGCTGCGGATGGTGCCGGGGGTCACCCGAGGAAATTGACCTGAGGAGTGTGCATGTCGTCTGCCAGTCTCGCCGCCTCGGTGGTGGAACTCACAGGCAGCAACTACACCATTGTGTTGGTCGTAGCGCTGATTGCGCTGGCCGCTCTGGTTGTAGCTGGGCTGTTGGTACGTGAGGTCCTCGCCGCTGGGCAGGGAACCGAGAAAATGATCGAGATCGCCGGTGCGGTCCAGGAAGGCGCCGCCGCGTATTTGGCGCGCCAGTTCAAGACACTGTCGATCTTCGCCGTGATCGTCTTCTTCGTCCTGTTCCTGCTGCCGGCGGATAACACCGGTGAGCGGATCGGACGATCCATCTTCTTCGTTGTCGGCGCGGTCTTCTCCGCGATCACCGGCTATGTGGGGATGTGGCTGGCCGTGCGTGCCAACGTCCGAATGGCCGCGGCCGCCAACGATTCCGGCGAGCAGAAGGCCATGCGCATCGCATTCCGCACCGGTGGCGTTGCGGGCATGTTCACGGTGGGACTGGGCCTGCTCGGTGCCTCGATCGTGGTGCTCGTCTACAAGGGTGAGGCACCCAAGGTGCTGGAAGGCTTCGGCTTCGGAGCAGCGCTTCTGGCCATGTTCATGCGGGTCGGCGGCGGAATCTTCACCAAGGCGGCTGACGTCGGCGCCGACCTCGTCGGCAAGGTCGAGCAGGGTATCCCCGAGGATGACCCCCGCAACGCTGCCACGATCGCCGACAACGTCGGCGACAACGTCGGCGACTGCGCCGGTATGGCGGCCGACCTCTTCGAGTCGTACGCGGTGACCTTGGTCGCCGCCCTGATCTTGGGCACGGCCGCCTTCGGCAGCCTCGGCCTGGTGTTCCCGTTGGTCGTGCCGGCGATCGGAGTCATCACCGCCGTCATCGGCATCTTCGCCGTCTCGCCGCGCGCCGGCGATCGCTCCGGGATGTCGGCGATCAACCGTGGCTTCTTCATCTCCGCCATCATCTCGGCCATCCTGGTCACGATCGCGACCTTCGTCTTCCTGCCGGCCAAGCTCACCTCTTTCAAGGGTGTCGCGGTCGAGGGCCTGGGCATCGTGGGCGACATCAACTCGTTCAACCCGCGGATCCTGGCCATCGGGGCGGTCATCATCGGCATCGTGCTCGCGGCCGCCATCCAGCAGCTGACCGGGTACTTCACCGAGACCAACCGCAAGCCGGTCGACGACGTCGCCAAGAGCGCCCTCACCGGACCCGCGACCGTCATCCTCTCCGGCATCTCGCTGGGTCTGGAATCCGCCGTCTACTCCGCGCTGCTGATCGGTGCCGCGGTGTTCGGGGCCTTCCTGTTGGGGGCGGGTTCGGTCACGCTGTCGCTGTTCGCGGTGGCCCTGGCCGGTACCGGCCTGCTGACCACCGTCGGCGTCATCGTCGCGATGGACACCTTCGGCCCGGTCTCGGACAACGCGCAGGGCATCGCCGAGATGTCCGGTGACGTCACCGGCGAAGGCGCGCAGGTTCTGACCAACCTGGACGCGGTGGGCAACACCACCAAGGCGATCACGAAGGGTATTGCCATCGCGACCGCGGTGCTTGCTGCGACCGCGCTGTTCGGTTCGTTCCAGGACGCCGTCAAGAGCGCCACCGGGACAGCCGTTACGCAGGGCGCCGAGTCGTTGGGCTCCTTCCTGCAAGGCAGTGGTCAGTACCTGGGCATCCTCGACGTAGCCAACCCACGCAACCTGGTCGGCCTGATCATCGGTGCAGCGGTCGTGTTCCTGTTCTCCGGCCTCGCCATCAACGCGGTTTCCCGGGCTGCTGGCGCGATCATCTTCGAGGTGCGTCGTCAGTTCCGCGACCACCCCGGGATCATGGAGGGCACCGAGAAGCCCGAGTACGGACGCGTGGTCGACATCTGCACTCGCGACTCGCTGCGTGAGCTGGCCACTCCCGGCCTGCTTGCGATCCTGACCCCGATCGCCGTGGGCTTCGGCCTCGGCGTGGGGGCTCTTGGGTCCTATCTGGCGGGAACCATCGCCACCGGTGTACTGATGGCTGTCTTCCTCGCCAACTCCGGCGGTGCCTGGGACAACGCCAAGAAGTACGTCGAGGACGGACATCTGGGCGGCAAGGGTTCGGAAGCCCACGAGGCCACCGTGATCGGTGACACTGTCGGCGACCCGTTCAAGGACACCGCCGGTCCGGCGATCAACCCGCTGATCAAGGTCATGAACCTGGTGGCGCTCCTGATCGCACCAGCCGTTGTGGCCCTGTCCATCGGCACCAGCGCGAACCCTGCGTTGCGCTACGGCATCGCGGCGGTGGCGGCGATCATCGTGATCGTGGCTGTCGTGGTCTCCAAGCGGCGCCCGATCGCAGTGGGCGATGCACAGCAGGACACCCCGGCGGAGCAAACCGCCGCCTAACGGCAGCACCACATAGGCGACCCCTGCGGGGTCCTGCCCTTCGGAATGATCCGGCGGGTAGGGACCCCCAGGGGTCGCCTTGTTGTCTCGGAGCTTCGACGACCGCCGCCCGGGGCCGTACGTTGGAGGCATGCCCACACACCCGGCGGAGAGACCCGAGAGCGGCCTTGCCGCCGCCCGGCTCATGCGTGCGGCGCTGTTGCAGAGTGGTTACGACGCCGAATGGCTGGCGACTGCAGAGTTGGCGTCCGCCATGGCCGCCTACGACCGCGGATGGCCGGAACCACTGCGAGAGGCGATGGCGTCAGTTTCCGCACCCTGTGCCGTCTGGGTCCGCCTCTTCCTGTTAGGGGAGGAGATCGCGGTGGCCGAGGCTGGCGCAGTCGGGATTCCGTTGGCCGCCGCGCGCGAACTCGGACTCGTCACCTGGCGGGAGGAGGGCGCCACCGTGCGGGCGTCTCGATGCCTGCGTCCGTTGGCCGCCGATGAGGTCCTGGGCTCCGGGGGTGAGGCTGCCACCGGCGAGGCCCGGTGGTGGACCGTTTCGGGCCTGCCGGTGGCCATCGTCGGTGACGAGCTACCCGCCGATCATGTGGTAGGCGTCGGCGGGGCCTCCCGCTCGCTGGCGGCGCTGACCCCGCGGGAGCCCGTCGGTCGAGCCTTGGACATCGGCACCGGATGCGGGGTTCAGGTATTGGGACTGGCCGCACATGCGGCGCACGTCGTGGCGTCCGACGTCAGTCCCACCGCCCTTGACTGTGCCGAGCTGACTTGTCGACTGAGCGGGGTGGAGTCCCCGGAGTTGGTGTCAGGATCGCTGCTGGAGCCCGTGACCGGTGAGTTCGACCTGATCGTGGCCAACCCACCATTCGTGATGGCGCCGCCGGAGACCCGGGCGGTTCCGGGCGGTTTCAGCTACCGCGACTCCCCGATGCACGGCGACGGTCTGGTCGGTGTACTTCTCGAGTCGGCGGCGGCCCGACTTGCTCCCGGCGGGACTCTGGTGATGACCGGTGCCTGGCTTCACTGTGGTGAGGACGAGTGGCAGCAACGCGTCGCGGGTTGGCTACCGTCGGGGCTGGCCGTCTGGGTGGGTCAGCGCGCGGTGCTCTCCGTACCCGAGTACGTGGAGTTGTGGCTGCGGGACTCCGGAGCGACCGAACACCTCGAGGAGCGCTACCGGCAGTGGTTGCGCTATCTGCGTTCGCAGCAGGCCCAGGGGGTGGGGTTCGGCTTCGTGGCCGTGCGCCGTCCCCCGGCGTCCGCCGGGCAGGCCGGTGCGTCGCTGATAGAGGACCTGGGATCTGCCCGGCGGCTGCCCGACGGCGCCGAGGTCTCGGAGCAGTTGGACCGTCTGGTCCGGCCGATCAACGCCGCCGAAATGTTGGCCTCGGTGGTCCGACCATCGTCGGGGGTATTGGTAGCGGGTCGCCGGGTGATCGGCGACGATGGCACGAGTTATCCGGTTCCCGCGAGCATCAGCAGGCCGGCGGGCTTTCGCGCTGAGGAGTTGCTGGACAGTCCGGTCGGGTGGCTGCTCGCCGAAGACCAGCCGGGTAGACCGATGGGGCAGCTGTTGGCACGGTGTTCCGAGGAGTTGGCCGAGGACCCCGAGGATGTCCTGGTTTCCTGGCTGATGGGGGTGCGTGATCTCATGGAAAAGGGATTTGTCACCCTTGACCCGCTGCGCTAGTCGCGGCTGCCGGGCGTAGGCTGACCGCGGTCCGGCCTGACACGGGCTGGATCGAAGCACTGATTCCGATGGACTGATGAGGAGGGAGCGACCGTGACCAAAGCCGGATACCGACTCGTGATCGTGGAGTCCCCCGCCAAGGCCAAGACGATTCAGCGCTACCTGGGCCCCGGCTACGAGGTCGACGCGAGTGTCGGCCACATTCGCGACCTGCCAGGCAAGGGCACCAAAGCGCCGGAGAAGTACAAGGACAAGTCCTGGTACCGACTCGCGGTGGATGTCGACGGTGATTTCACCCCGATCTATGTGGTGCCTGCCGACAAGCGGGCCAAAGTCGCGGAGTTGAAGAAGAAACTCGAGGCGGCCAGCGAACTGTTGCTCGCCACCGACGAGGATCGTGAAGGCGAGGCGATCGCCTGGCATCTGCTGCAGGTCCTCAAGCCGAAGGTGCCGGTGCAACGGATGGTCTTCAACGAGATCACCCCGGATGCCATCAAGTTCGCTGCCGAGCACACCCGAAGCCTCGATGATCAACTGGTTGATGCGCAGGAGACCCGTCGGGTGCTGGACCGTCTCTACGGCTACGAGGTCTCCCCGGTGCTGTGGAAGAAGGTCATGCCGAACCTGTCGGCGGGTCGGGTGCAGTCCGTCGCTCTGCGCCTGGTCGTTGAGCGGGAGCGCGAGCGGATGGCCTTCGGCGCCGCCGAGTACTGGGACATCGAGGCGTCCCTGGCCCCGGGTCCCTTCAACGCCCGCCTCGTTTCGGTCGATGGCCGCCGGATCGCCGCAGGTAAGGACTTCGATGATCGGGGGCAGTTGCGCAACCCCGATGTGCTGACCTTGGACGCCGCGGCCGCGAGACAACTCGCAGATGCGTTGACCGGTCAGGAATTCGAGGTCACCGACGTCACGGAGAAGCCGTCCAAGCGGTCGCCGGCAGCGCCGTTCACCACATCCACGCTGCAGCAGGAGGCTTCCCGGAAACTCCGTTGGGGGGCCCAGCGGATGTCGCGGGTGGCCCAGGGACTCTACGAGCGGGGCTACATCACCTATATCCGGACCGACTCCACAGTGCTCTCGGCAACGGCTGTCGCGGCTGCGCGGTCACAGGCCGCTGACATGTTCGGATCCGACCACGTTGCCGCGACGGAGCGCAGGTATGCGAACAAGGCCAAGAACGCCCAGGAGGCGCACGAGGCGATCCGCCCCGCAGGCGACGTTTTCCGTACCCCGGCCGACGTCGCCGGTGAACTGGTCGGCGACGACTTCGCCCTCTATGACTTGATCTGGAAGCGCACCCTGGCCTCCCAAATGGCCGACGCCAAAGTCGCCACCACCACGGTGCGCATCGGCGCGACGGCTGGTGACGGTCGTCGAACCGAATTTTCCGCTTCGGGCACTGTCGTCGTTTTCGCCGGCTTCCTGGCCGCCTACGAGGAGGGCACAGACGACGAGGATGGCGGCCGACCGGAGGGCCGGCTCCCGATCATGCGGACCGGCGACCCGCTCGAGGTGCGCTCGTTGGAGGCCTCCGGGCACGAGACCAAACCGCCGGCGCGCTACACCGAGGCCAGCCTCACCAAGCAGTTGGAGGAGCGTGGCATCGGCCGTCCGTCCACCTACCCGACCATCACCGAGAACCTGGTCAACCGCGATTACGTGATGAAGCGCGGCAGCGCCCTGGTGCCCACCTGGCTGGGGTTCTCCGTGATCAGGTTGCTCGAGGCCAATTTCGGCGACTTGGTCGACTTCGACTTCACGGCCCGGATGGAGGAGATCCTGGATCTGATCGCCACCGGCCGGGAGGAGCGGGTCGCGGTCCTCAAGCGGTTCTATTTCGGCGATCACGCGGCGGGTGCTGAGGAGTTCGATGGTCTGCTGCCGATGGTGGAGCGAAGCGGCGAGATCGATGCGCGGGCCAACGCCAGCTTCCAAATACCGGGCTCGGAGGCTGTGGTGCGGGTGGGGCGCTACGGGCCGTACCTGCTGCGCGGCGAGGATAGGGCGAATCTCCCGCTCGACATTGCGCCGGATGAGCTCACCGCCGAGAAGGCCGAGGAGCTGCTCTCGGCTCCGACCGGCGATCACGAACTGGGACCGGATCCCGACACCGGCCGGATGATCGTGGCCAAGAGCGGTCGCTACGGACCGTATGTCACCGAGGTGCTCAGCGAGGATGAGGCTGCGCTCACCGGGAAGAAGAAGATCAAGCCGCGCACCGCCAGCCTGTTCTCGACGATGACCGTGGATACCGTCGATCTGGAGCAGGCGCTGCGGCTGCTCTCCCAACCCCGGGTGGTGGGCAACCATCCCGAGGACGGCGAACCGATCACGGCTCAGAACGGTCGCTACGGGCCGTATCTGGTGCACGTGAAGGAGACGCGTTCGCTGCCGAACGAGGAGGCGATCTTCGATATCGAATTGCCCGAGGCCCTCGCCCTGCTCGCCCAGCCGAAGCAGCGCCGTGGTCGAACCGCAGACCCGGGCAAGCCGGTCGGTACCGACCCCAACAGCGGTGGCGAAATCCTGCTGAAGTCCGGCCGCTTCGGCCCATACGTGACGGACGGCGAGACCAACGCCTCCCTGCGCAGGGCGGACGACCCCGAAACGATCACGCTGGATCGTGCGGTGGAACTACTGGCCGAACGGCGGGCCGCAGGGCCGCCGAAGAAGCGCGCCAAGAAATCGGCAGCCAAGAAGACGGCGGCGAAGAAGGCAACACCCGCGAAGAAGGCGCCCGCCAAGAAGACGGCAGCGAAGAAGGCAACACCCGCAAAGAAGGCGGTGGCCAAGAAGGCAACCGTCTCCGCCTCGAAGGCCCCGGCCAGCGCCCCTGCGAAGTAGGCGGACAGTGGTGTCGCGAGGGATCTTCGTCGTGTTCGAGGGCGGCGAAGGTGCTGGCAAGTCCACTCAGGTGGCAGCGCTGGCACGAGAACTCCGCGCCCGGGGTCGTGACGTCTTGGTGACTCGCGAGCCCGGTGGCACTGACGCCGCCGAGGAGATCCGTGCCGTGTTGCTCGCTGATCGACCGACGCCGATGTCCGAACGTGCCGAGGTACTTCTGTTCGCGGCGGCGCGAGCGGATCATGTGGCGCGGGTCATCGCCCCGGCAATCCAACGCGGCCAGGCGGTGCTCTGCGACCGGTTCGTGGATTCATCGATCGCCTATCAGGGCTATGCCCGAGGTGTCGAGGTGGAGGACGTGGCCTTGCTGAGTCACTGGGCGACCGCCGGCCTGCGACCGGATTTGACGGTGCTTCTCGACGTGACGCCCGAGGTCGGATTGGCCCGCGCTGAGGACGGCAACCGGATGGAGGACGAGCCGCTCGACTTCCACGCCAAAGTTCGGGCCGGGCTGCTCGACTTGGCCGCTGCCGACCCGGGGCGCTATCTGGTGGTGGATGCCAGCGGCGCGAGCGAGGCGATCGCATCACAGGTGCTGACAGCGGTCGAGGCGTTGGTAGCGCCATGACCGTCTGGGATGCCCTGGTGGGCCAACGCGATGCCGTGGACCGACTGCAGCGCGCGGTCGTGGACGCAGGCTTGGCGGAGCCGGGTCCCGAGATGACCCACGCCTGGCTGATCACCGGTCCGCCGGGGTCGGGGCGCTCGATGGCGGCAGTCGCCTTCGCCACCGCGCTGGTGTGCCCCGAAGGCGGCTGCGGCGTTTGCGACCAGTGCCGGGAAGTCGCCTCCGGAGTCCACAGCGACGTGACCATCGTGCGTCCCAGCGGGGTGATACTCGGTGTCGACCAAACGCGGGGTCTGGTGGGCCGGGTGGGAGTCCTGCCGATTCGCAGCGAGTGGAACGTCATCGTCATCGAAGACGCCGACCGACTCAACGAGCACGCGGACAACGCCCTGCTCAAGGCGCTCGAGGAACCGCCTCCGAGGGGGGTGTGGATCCTGTGCGCTCCCAGCGCCGATGACCTGTTGCCCACCATCCGCTCTCGCTGTCGGGTGGTGCGGCTCCGGACGCCGCCGATCGATGACGTCGCCGACTACCTGACCCAAGCCGAGGGGGTGGATCCGGCGCTGGCCGCCTACGCTGCGCGTGCTGCGCAGGGACATGTCGGCCGGGCGCGAGCGTTGGCGACGGACCCCGAGGAGCGGGTTCGCCACCAGGAGATCTTGAGATTCCCCTCCCGGTTGGGCTCGGTGGCCGCGTGTCTGACAGCCGCGGACGATGTTGTCGCTGCGGCGAAGGATCGAGTGGCGGCCATCGCCGATCCGATGGATGCGGCCGAACTCGCCGAGTTGCTGCGCAACTATGGCGAAGGCGGTACCGGACCGGGAACGGCGAGGTCGCGGGCATCATCGGTGATCAAGGATCAGGAGAAGGAGCACCGTAACCGTCGTCGCCGGCTGCTGCGCGACGAACTGGACCGGGTCCTTCTGGATCTCCTCGGGTTGTACCGCGATGTCTTGGCGGTGACGACTCTTGCCCGCACACCGCTGATCAACGAGGAACTTCGGTCAGAGATAGATCGGTTGGCGGCCGCCACCGACGCACCGGGGGCACTTCGGCGGATCGATGCCATCGGGCGGGCACGGGCGCTCCTTGCCGCCGATGGCACTGAGGAGTTGGTGTTCGAGCGGGTGGCATTGGAACTGCAGCGTCCCCCTGCCAGCAGGTGATCTGCGGCCAGGGGTAGGCACCGACAGGGGGGAGGCCGTACCGTAGGGGCGTGGGTGAGAACAGGGATTCCGGGGATACCATCGGCCGCTGGCTGGCCAGGGGTATGGAGGCCTTCGAGTCCGCCCGGGTCCAGCGCGCCCGACGCACCGATCCGTTCGCCCTCGCGGAACAGCGCCGGCAGGTCGCGATAGCGCAGCGCTCTCAGGTCCAGGCCGCTCAGGCCGCGATGGACAACCGCTACCGACGGATGGTGGCGCGACTGCACACCCGGGCCACAACCGGAATGTACGTGGCGGCCGGCGCCGGTGGGCTCGGAGTCATAGACGTCGCAACAGTCCCGGTACAGAGCGGCGGAGTGATTCCCGGAGGGCCCGGCTGGTGGTTCCTGGCAGCCGCGGTGTCCGGCCTGGTTAGTCTGCGGGCCCGGTATCGACTCCGCACGGTTCAGCCGCCCGCGCCGCTGGCGTTGCCGGTGGTGCCGCCGCCGCTGCTGATGCCCGGCTCCGTCGGGGCTGAGGAGGCAGCGGAGCTGGCCGCAGCTGAAGCCCAGTTGTACGCGATGATCCCCGCGGTCGACGAGTTGCACTCCGAGGCGGGTCTCGGGCTGAGGGCCACCGTGTCGTCTGTGCAGCCCAGCATGTACCAGTTGATCGAACGGATCCACCTCGTGGCCCAGGTCGATGCGTTCGCAGCGCCGCAGGCAGCGGACGCCGCCGAGGTGCTCCGGCGTCGGCTCGCCGACGGGGTGAAGGCGTATCAGCAGCTCATCGCCGCCACCGCAACGCTGCTGGCGGCCCCGGATCCAGCGGGCCCGGCCAGCCTGCGACTCGCGAACGCAACCGCGGAACTCGAGGCGTACGCCGCGGGCCTCGGTGCGGCATCCGACGCTTTCGATAGTTGAGCGTGAAGCGAATCGCGGCCCTGGCAGCGGCCGGGGCGCTGCTGATGGCGGGCTGCGGGATTCTCACCTCGGGACCCAGCCCGAGCGGGAATCCCTCGGGCACTGGGCCTTCGGCCAGCGATGGTTCCCAGGAGTCGTCCGCGCCGAAGCCGTCACTGGCGAAGTTCTACGGTCAAAAGTTGGCCTGGCACCCGTGTGACGACTCGAAGAGTGGTTTGCAGTGTGCCCGACTGACAGTGCCGCTGGACTACGCAAAGCCCGATGGCACCACTATCTGGCTGGCCGTTCTGAAAGTCCCCGCCAGCGGGGACGGGCGGCTCGGGTCGCTGGTGGTCAACCCAGGCGGGCCCGGCGGCTCGGGGGTGGATCTTGAGGGCGCAGCGGAGAACTTCATCAGCCCGGAAGTGCGGGATGCATATTCGGTAGTCGGCTTCGACCCGCGCGGGGTCGGTGCCAGTTCACCGGTGGAATGCCTCACAGACGCCCAGACCGACGCCTTCGTCGCGGCGCCCGGATCTCCCGATACCCCGGCGGAGCGGCAGGAGTATCAGAAGGACTCCGAGGCCTTGGGCAAGGCGTGCGAAGCCAAGTCGGCTGCGCTCCTGCCGGCGGTGGGCACTGTGAACGCTGCCAAGGACATGGACGTGCTGCGGGCCGCCCTCGGCGACGACAAGTTGGACTACCTCGGCTTCTCGTACGGGACGTTCCTGGGGGTCGTCTATGCCGAGCAGTTCCCGACGAAAGTGGGGCGGTTCGTACTGGACGGGGCTGTCGACCCGGCACTGACCAACACCGAGCTCGTCCGACAGCAGGCGCTGAGCTTCGAACAGGCGCTCAACCGCTACCTGGGCTATTGCGTTTCGCGTGGCAACTGCCCCCTAGGTGACACGGTGCCAGCGGCCCAGTCGCGATTGAAGGCCTTCCTCGACGGCTTGGACGCCAACCCCCTACCGGGAGAGGGGGGTCGCGATGTCAACACCGCTGTGGGCCTCACAGCCATCATCGGATCGATGTACTCCCCGGAGCGGAGTTGGCCGCGGCTCACGAATGCCCTGCAGCAGGGCCTGCAGGGGGACGGCAAAGGCCTGCTGGCGATCGTCGACGATTTCAACCAGCGGGGGGCCGACGGCAAGTACAAGAACAACGGCATCGAGGCGATCTATGCGGTGAGCTGCACCGACCGCAAGGACCGCACCGACGCGGCCGAGTCGGCCAAGTTGGCCGCCGAGTGGAGCAAGCAGGCGCCGTTCTTCGGGGCGTCGGCCGCGTATTCGGAGCTGCCGTGCGCGACCTGGCCCGCCGCGGCCACCTTCGACCCACATCGGATCGTGGCGCCCGGCACGCCGGAGATCCTGGTCATCGGCAACGAGTACGACCCGGCGACGCCGTTGCAGTGGTCACGCTCCATGGCCGAGCAGCTGTCGAACGGTGTCCTGCTCGAGTGGCAGGGGGCTGATGGGCACACCGCCTACGGGCGCGGATCGGAATGCATCACGGCGCAGGTGGACAGATTCCTGCTCACCGGCCAGGCCCCAGCGGATGGCACGGTATGCCCCAGAGATGGAAGCGACCCGGTTACGACGGCCAAGCCGGCGGCGTGATGGCGTCTACCGTCACCTGAAGGAAGGGCAGGTTGGATTCCGCCCAAGGGAACACGACGAAGAGCAACAGGGCCACCACCGCGAGCACGAGGATCACGCATTCGATCACCTTCGCGGCGGTGGGCCCGGGTAGGTGCCGCCATAACCAGCCGTACATCTAACCGTTCACCGTCATTGTCGGGGTCCCCTTGGACTTGTCCTGCTTGGCCACCAGTTCGCCCCACCAGATCCACCGCTCGTAGCTGGCCCAGCGCGGATTGCAGGTGGTCAGGGTGATGAGTCGGTTCGAGGGCAGCGGGTCGGTGTCGAAAGGCTGGGGTTTGATAACCCAGGTATCGGTCGGAGGAACGATGCGCTGGCGCGCCAACCGGTAGGTGTACCAGTAGCTGTCGGTCTCCACGTACACATGGTCACCGACCTGGAGGGTGTCGATGAAGCGGAAGGGCTCGCCATGGGTGGCGCGGTGGGCCGCGACGGCGAAGTTGCCGACCTGCCCAGGCATCGCCGTGCCGATGTAGTGCCCGATCCCCTCGGCCAACACATCCAGGTCCACACCTTGGATCACCGGGGCGCTCTTCACATCATCGCCGAGGCGAGGGATCGTCATCAGCGCGAAGCCCTGGCCGGGGACCGGCTGCTGGGTGAGTTCGGGCGCGCCCGGGTCGGACTTCCAGTTCGACTTGATGTCGCTCACCTGGGCGTTGGCTGCCCGGGCGGCCAGGAAATTGGTCCAGAACAGCTGGTAGCCGACGAAGAGCAACAGGATGAGGCCCACGGTGATCATGACCTCGCCGAGGCCTCGGATGAAAGTTCTCATGGTTGGCCTGGGTCACGCGACAGCCGTGAAGGTCTTCCCGGCATCCGTGCTGAGGAAGGTCTTGCCGTTGCCGTCGGTGGCCATGGCCGTGGTATCGAGAATGGCGATGCCTACCGGACCTGATGGGTTCAGGCCGGCCAGGCAGGCGGTCTTGGTCCAGGTCGTGCCACCGTCGGCCCCGGTGAAGACGGCCAGCCCGGCGCAGCCGTCTGCCCCCGCCAATGCGATCAGGTTCTCGCCGGGGGTGCCGGCGATCGCGTGGGGGGCGGGGAGTTGGCCCTTGGCAGCCCAGTCGGCGCCGCCGTTTTCGGTCTGGAGCGTTCTTCCGTCAGCGCACAGGGTCGTGGCGGTGGCCCCCGCGCTGGGCGCGATCCCGATGGTTGCGACACTTCCGCAGGGGCTGGGCTTTGTTCCGGCGGGTCCGTTGATCTGGGCGGGGGAGGCCGGAAGCAGGAACCAGGTGTCCGCCGCCGGCACGCCAGCGCCCCAGGCAGCCAGTTCGTCGGTGCCGCGGAAGAGTTGCGGATCCGCACAGCCCGTGGGGGCGCCGATCGCGAAGCCGGCACCGGCGCCGGTGACATTGACCCGCGGCACAACGGCGGCGGGTCCTTCGAGGGTCTTCCAGTTGGCGCCGTTGTCGGTCGACAGCATCGCCTTGGCCCCGCCGGCGGCACAGGTGCCCGGTAGGGCCGTCAGTGCCGTGGGACCCTCGCCGAGGGACAGCGAGATCTGTTGCGCGGTCGCCGCCTGCGGGGTGGGCTTGCCGCTCGGGTTCGCCGCGGCCGGGGTGTAAACGGCGGGCTTGTCGTTGGCAACGGCGACGGCTGCCTTCGGGTCCGGTCTCATCGCCAGGAAGATGAGGATGAGATCCACCGCCGCGATCACGCCGAGGAGTACCAGTCCCAGTGTCCGATTTCTCACTTGTCGGTCCCCCGTGATGTCGGACGTCGCATTGGACAATCCTACTTCGCGGCTCGCCTGCGTGTGAGCAGCCGTGCGTTTTGCCGCCGCGTCGGTCGAGTACTAACGGCCGACCCTGGCGGATGTCGTACCGAAAGCAAACAGATCGGGTCCGGGCTGAGTGCCCGGACCCGATCTGTCGTGAAGTTAACTGCTGGTGCTAACTGTGGTTGCGCTCGCGGCGGCGCGCCACGAAGACCGCGCCTGCACCGGCGAGCAGCAGGCCGCCGCCGATAGCGGCGATCGTCGCCGTGTTGCCGTTGGAGCCGGTGCTCGGCAGCGAGCCGCCGTCCTTGCCGCCGCCACCGCCGCCGCCACCACCGCTGGTGATGGTGACAGTCACCGAGCCGGACAGCGGCTGACCGTTGGCGCCGACGCCGGTCGCGGTGACGACGCACGTGCCCGGGTTTGTGAACGTCAGGGAGACGTTCGCAAGACCCTGAGCGTTGGCGGTCGTGACCGTGTGCGGCCCGAGGAAGGTGCTGTTGCCGATGGTGCAGATGCTGCTGACATCGACGGTCGAACCCGGCAGGAACGGCGTGGTCGTGCCGAAGGTGAACGACACTGAACTGCCGGCGGGCACGGTGGTAGGTCCATTAACGACGCCACCCGGGTTCACCGGAGGATAGGCAAGTGCGGGCGCAGCCGCAACAGCGGTCAACGCGGCCCCCGCCACGGTCGCTGCGATAAGTCGATTCCTCATGTCAAACCTCTCCAGGTCACTTTGGGGGTCCCCCAACGGTCGTTAATGTCCCCACAACCGGACTCGTACGGCTGTGACACATTCGACGCTAGCAGACCCGGAGTGCGGCTCGCCAGTGGGATCAGGGGATTGCCACCCCGCTGCCGGGCGGTTCGGGTGACGGGACTCGTTACTCGCCCGCAGCTGGGCAGGGCTCCCAGGCCACGTCCGTCTGCTGCGGTTGCACCATCGGTTGCACGGGCATCAGCGGATCGCCCGCCAGCACCGGTTCGGTCAACTCCAGATGGAGGTTGACCGGCTTGCCCGCAGGCAGGTCGAGGGTCATGGAGATCACAGGGTGTCCGAGTTCGGAGCCGGAGGAGACGCCCACCGGCTTTCCGTCGAGGGTGGCCTTGAGCATCCCGGACCCAGACGTTGTGTGCAGGTAGACCAGGGTCCGGTTGGAGCGCGGCGGCGCGCCGGGGGCGCCGCTGTCCACACGCAGCGTGAGAGTCGGCGGCAACTCCCCCTCGGCGGGGATGGTGTTGGTCAGCACGACATCCACCGTGGAGTCGCGCCATTGGCCCTTGCAGGCACCGCCGGTGTAGGTCAACTTGCGCGTCAGGTAGTAGTCCATCTTGTTGCCCGCACCGTTGTTCAACACCAGTTGCAGGTAGGGCCTCTGGGATGTCGAGGTGGCACCGGCCAACGCGGTCTCGGTCAGTACCCGTTGGACATCGGGCGCCGCCGACCAGAGCAACAGGTGCCCGCCGGTCACGCTCTTCTGCAACTCCGGCAACAGACTCGCTGCAGACCCGCGGAAGTTGATCGCTCGCTTCAGCAGGTCGGTGCCGATCTGTGCCTGGAACTCCTTGCGAGCATCGTTGACCGGCCCGCTGAGTTCTGGGAAGTCCGCATAGATGCCATTGGTGAGGTAGTCGACGAGTTGGTCGGCGGGGATGGTCTGCCCCTTGGCGCCGGTCACCGGCCCAGTGGCTTCCGACAGGTACTGCAACGCTGTCACGTTCAGCCCCAGTACCCCGTCGAGCCGCTGTCCGGTCTGCAACTCCCAGGCCTTCGCCCACTGCTGCCCGGCGTACGGGAAGTTCGGGGACATGTTCATGTTGACCCAGAGGGCGGGGCTGTTGCCGTAGAGCTGCCGGTAGTCGGGGCCCAGGTCGACCACCGGTGCCGGGAAGTTCTTCAGGTCGCTGTCGGTGGCCACCTTGTCCACAGTCAGCCGACCCTTGTCGAGCGTCATGATCCCGTAGGTCCCGAGGAAGCCGCCGGTCCCGCGAATCTCGACAGGGCTTTGAAAGGCGATGAAGTAGGTCTGTGGTCGCTCGCTGCCCAGCAGCGTGGGCGCGACGGCGAGGAGGCGTGCCGCCGTCCCAGTGGCCGAGCTGAGCGAGGAGAGTTGGTCGCCCAACTGGGCCCTGGCGTCCGCCACGGGTGACAGAACGCCGGAGGTGGGTGCTCCCCCAAGCGTTGTGGTGGCTTGCTGGAGCGCCCCGTCGGCCAGGATGACGTCGGCGCCGGCGCTACGGACTCTGGCGACGTCAACGGACCCGTCGGGCTGGCGCAGTTCGCTGCCCTGGAACTCGTTGGCGGCCGCGACGAGCGGCGGCAGCGCTCCGCTGGCCACCTCGTCAGCGGCTTGGGCCGTCAGCGTCACGGTGCGGGGGGTGGCTCCGATCAGGGGAACGGCGCCCGCGAGTCGCCAGATGGGGTCGGACGTGTCGGCACGCGCGGCCGCGGTGTTCTGGGCCGCCTCTGCGGCAGCCGCCTTGGCGCCCGCGATATCGCCCTTGGTGACGGCCGTCTTGGCTCGGCTCAGCGCCCCTGAGGCGGCCTGGAGTTCACTCTTGGCCTGCAGCCCGGTGATGCCGAGCCAGGCCGCCGTGCCGAGCAGGAGGATCCCCACAATCCCCACGATCAGCAGCGTCAGCGCCTTCCGGCTCATCGTGGACGAGGCCGTTACTGACCCGGGGTGACCGCGTCGCGTGCAGCGCTGTCCGTGTCCTCGAGACGCGGTCGGTCAGTCTCGTCATCGCCGTAGCCGTAGCCGTAGCCGTAGCCGTAGCCGTAGCCGTAGCCGTAGCCGTAGCCCGACTTGTTGGACGGCACGAAGTTAAGCACTGTCCCGAGCAGTCGGGCGCCGACGTTGTCGAGCACCTCGGCCGCCTTGCGCACCTGGTCCCGGTGGGTTGCGCCGAACCGCGTCACCAGGATCGCGCCGTCCGCGTTCCTGGCCAGCACCGCCGCGTCGGTCACCGGCAGCAGCGGGGGCGCGTCGATGATCACCGCGTCGAACTGCTCCTGCAGGGTGGTCAGCAGGTTAGCCATCTGGCGGCTGCCCAGCAGTTCCGACGGGTTGGGGGGGATGGGCCCTGACGGGATCACCGACAGCAACCCTCGCTGCCAGGTCACCAGGGATGTCTCAAGGGTCTCCTGGCCCGTCAGGACGCTGGTGAGTCCGACGCTGCCGTCGATGCCGAGGTAATCGGCCACCCGGGGCTTTCGAAGGTCGGCTTCGACGAGGCAGACCTTGGCACCGGCCTGGGCCAGGGTGATCGCCAGATTGCAGGAGGAGGTGGTCTTGCCCTCGGTCGGAATCGCGGACGTGATGACGACCGACTTCGGCGGCTCGTCCACATCCACGTATTGCAGGTTGGTGCGGATCGTCCGGAAGCCTTCTGCCCGCACCGACCGCTGATTCAGCGCGACCAAGGGCGTCTTGGCTGCGTCGGGGTCGAAGCCGATGATCCCGAGGTTGGTCGCCCCGGTGATCTCCACCAGATCGCTCTCGCTCTTGAGGGTGGTGTCGAGCTGTTCGCGCAGCAGCGCGTAGGCGATGCCCACCCCCAGGCCGAGGATCAGCCCCAGCGCCAGGTTCACCTTGGTATTGGGTGAGATCGGGCTGGTGGGCACTTGCGCCGGGTTGGTGACGGTCACCTTCACCGGGGAGGAGGTCGAGCCCTGCGGGGTCTCGATCACCTCGATCTGGCGAGCGAACTGCGCGGCGACCGCGTTGGTGAGTTCCTTGGCCCGGGCCGGGTCGCCATCGGACACGCTGACATTGAGCAGCACGGTCTGCGGCGGGTTCTCGGCGGTGACGTTCTGCGCCAGTTGTGGAACTGTCATGTTCACGCCGGTCTGAGCGATCACCGGGGCGAGGACCTCCGGGGAGTCGACGATCTGGGTGTAGCTCTTGACGCGCTGCAGGGCGAAGTTGGAGCCGCTCGCCGCGGAGTTGTTGGCGTCGCTGGTGCGGCTCCCCCCGCCGATGGCCACGAAGTCCTGCGCAGTCGCCTGGTACACCTTCGGGCTGAGCAGGCTGTACGCCGCGGCAAGACCGATGCCGAGGGCAGTGATGAGTGCGATGGATAGCCAGCGCTTTCGCAGCACCCGAAGGTAGTCGCGCAGATCCATGGTGTCGTCTCCTTGCAGCCCGCCCGGCGGCCCAAAAGATAGTGGCGGGGAGCGTTGTCCCCCAGGTTCGAGCCAAGGGTACGACATGCGCGCGCGCTCGGGGTCTATCCGGGTACAGGTGCCCTGATCACGAGCGCAACGGCGTCTGCGAAGGCGTTGGCGGCGGTGACGACTTCGCCGATCGCCAACGGATGGAGCTGGTAGCCGACCGCATGGGGGTCAGCGACATCGTCTGGGTCCCACCCGGGTGGACTCTCGATTCCGGCCGGCGCCATCCCCCGGGCAGCATCGAGCTCCGCGACGAACCACTGCAGGCGTGGCACCGGATGGGTGGGCAGCGCCGGCACGGACTCGAGTGGATCGCCGGGCGGGAGCGGCGTAGCGGCGCCGGCGGTTTTGTCACATGCCACCCGCAGCACCCCGCCGGGTCCGGTGATCCAGGTTGCCAGCCTGGCCGCCTGGCGCATGGTGAAGGTCTTGTTGCGCGAGCTGGGGGCCAATTTGGCCAGGTCCGCGCGGTGTCCCCGATCAGCGGTCAGGATCAGATCGGCCTCGCCCAGCATGTCCGCGGTCACCAGACGCGAACGGTGGGCATCGCTGGCGCCGGGCGTCCCGCTGACCACTGGCGGTGCGGCGGGCGCGGTCTCGGTCGCCAGTGAGGCGTTGACCAGCGCCACGCTGAGGTCGCAGGCCGGCGCCCCTGGTTGGGCGTGCACACCCGCGCTGGTCACCGAGATGCCGACGGGCGTTATCCCGTAGCCGCCTAGCCGCTGACGCAGCAGGAACTCGCCCGCGGGGGAACGGCAGATGTTGGCCGTGCATACGACGAGGATCTTGAACGGCACGTGCGGCAATCTACCCCTCAGCCTGCCTGCGCAGGCCCACCACCGGGAGACTGTGGCCATGACCGCCGTCAACCAGGATGCCCGAATCCGTTCTTTCCGGCAGCGGGGCGGACGGATGGGACCGGAACTGCGGGCAGCGCTGGCGTCCGGTTGGCCCGACTATGGGCTGACGGCGGCCGGCGAACCGTGGGACCTGGCTGCGGTATTCCCATCGGCCGATGGCGCAGTACTCGAGGTCGGCTCGGGTATGGGAGACGCCACAGTCGCGTCGGCCGAGGCCGAACCGAACCTCGGGATCATCGCCGTCGAAGTACACGTGAAGGGCGTGGCCGCGACGCTGAGGGCGGCCCGAGCTCGCGGCCTGACGAACATCCGGGTGGTGATCGCCGACGCCGTGGATGTCCTGCAGCACGAGATCGAGCCGTCATCGCTCGCCGCGATCCGGGTGTGGTTCCCCGATCCCTGGCCGAAGAAGCGCCACAACAAGAGACGACTCGTGAATGCGGACTTCGTCCACCTCGCCTGCTCTCGGCTCCGCCAAGGGGGCCTACTCCATGTAGCCACCGATGTTGCCGGGTACGCAGCCGCCATCGAGTCAGTGTTGGCAACCGAGCCCGGGCTGCGCGCCGACGTGGTCGGTGGACCCCGACCCGCCTCCCGCCCGGAGACCAGGTACGAGGCCGTCGGGATCGCGGCCGGCCGGGAGGTTTGGGACTTCTGCTATCGACGTGACGGCACCGGATGACCCGGCGGCAGGCGGCAGCGCTCTCGGTCCTGGCCGCCGCAGTGTTCCTGGTCGCGGTCGACGGCACGGTGCTGGCGGTGGCCGTCCCCAGCCTCGCCGTAGATCTCAAGCCCAGCTACACACAGATCCTCTGGATCTCCGATATCTACTCGTTCGTTCTCGCCGGACTGCTGGTGACGATGGGGAACCTTGGCGACCGGTTCGGACGCAAGCGACTGCTGATGCTGGGCGCGCTGGGGTTCGGCGCCATGTCGGTCGTGGCGGCCTACGCGCCCACCCCGGAGCTGCTGATCGCGGCCCGCGCTGTGCAGGGTTTGGCAGGTGCGACCCTGATGCCTTCCACGCTCGCCCTGATCCGGGCGGTCTTCACCGAAAGTCGGCAACGCACCCTGGCCATCGGCATCTGGAGTGCCACCGGCTCTGCTGGGGCCTCGATCGGCCCCTTCGTCGCCGGGCTGCTGCTGGAACATTTCTGGTGGGGTTCGGTCTTCCTGATCAACGTCCCAGTGGTCGCCTACATCGTTGTCGTCGGGGTCCGTGTGCTCCCGGAGTCCAGAGGCGACTCACGCCAACCCATCGACATCATCAGCGTCGTGCTGTCCACAGTGGGAATCCTCGGCGTGGTGTATGCCGTGAAGGAAGTGGCTCGGGGCAATGTGGCAAGCTACCCGCCGTGGCTGGCGCTGGCCGCGGCCTTGCTCATGCTTGCGGCTTTCGCCGTGCGGCAGCGCCGATTGACCGTGCCATTGCTGGACTTCGCACTATTCCGGGTCAAGGCTTTTGCAGGCGCCGTGACGGCCGAGTTCGTAATGGTGTTCAGCGCCACCGGTCTGCTGTTCTTCCTCGCGCTGTACTTCCAGCTGGTGTCCGGCTTCACGCCGCTGGCCGCCGGGGCCGCCACCTTGCCGGTCTCTCTGGTCTCCGCCGCCACCGCCCCGGTGGCAGGTAGATTCGCCCACCGATTCACCGCCCGCAGGGTGCTGATGTTCGGGCTGGGGATCACCGCGCTCGGGCTGGCGCTGCTATCGGCCGGAGAGGGCCATGGGTATCTCGCACTGGTCCCATCGATGATGTTGGTGGGCTGCGGATTCGGCTGCGTCCTTACCGTCGCCTCGGACGAGGCGATATCAGCGGCCCCGCCTGACCGGACCGGTGCCGCTGGCGGTATCTCGGAAACCGCCTTCGAGTTGGGGGCCGCGATGGGTATCGCACTACTGGGCAGCCTGCTCACCTATGTTTATCGTTCGAGGTTGGTGCTCCCGCCCGGGTTGACGGCGGACGCCTCAGCAGCAGCGAACGACTCGTTGTCCAACATCCCGGAGTTGCTTTCGGGGCTGCCACCTGCCACCGGCGAAGCGCTGCTGGTCGCCGGACGATCGGCGTTCACCTCTGGGCTGGTGACTGCGAGCCTGGCTGCGGCGGGGCTGGCCGCGGCGACGGCCTTCGTTGTTGGCAGGATCCTTCCCAAAGGAGCGCGACGAGAGGTGCACACGTGAGCGGCAACAAGAGTCTCCGGCTCGGATTACCGGTGATCGTCGCCGCGGCCGCCGTGGCTGCGTGCGGGTCGACCGGCTCGGGGACGACCGCCAGTGTGACCGCCACGACCGGGGTTGCGCCGACGAGCGCCTCGGCTAGCCCCAGTCAACCGCCCACGCCGACGCTGGAGTGGCAGATCCCGCAGGAGCAGTTGGCCAAGGATGACGACATCGAGGCCTACACCGCGGCCAGCAGCCTGAATCCCGGACAACCGCTCGACCTGTACGTCTCGGCCAATGGCCCGGTGACCGTCCGGGCGTTCCGCATCGGTGACTACCAGGGCGCGGGGGCAACCGAGGTATACAAGGGTCAACCGGTGCCAGCCAGCAAGCAGAACGGAATAGTGCGGGATCCGAACACCCGGGCGGCTAGTGCCCCTTGGGAACGCACCGCCACGATTCCCACGACCGGCTGGCAGCCCGGGTTCTACCTCGTCCAGATCAACGACGGCACCAAGCGGCGCAACGTACCGATGGTGGTTAGGTCGCCGGACACCAAGGGCAAGGTGGTGGTCGTCGCCGGTGACACGACCTGGCAGGCCTACAACTCCTGGGGGGGCCGTTCGCTCTACAAGGGTCCGGATGGTTTCTCCGACCGGGCATATGCGGCCAGTTTCGACCGGCCCTACAGCTCCGCCGACTGGGAGATCTGGTTCGACTTCGACATCCCGGTCGCCCGGGCGGCGGAACGGTCAGGGGTGCCCGTCGCCTACCGGAGCGTGTCCGACCTCGCGCTGGATCCTGGCGCCCTGGAGGGCACTCTGGGGGTGGTGTCGAACGGACACGACGAGTACTGGCCGGTGCCCTATCGAGATGCTCTCGTGAAGGCTCGTGATGGCGGATCCAACCTGGCCTTCCTGGGGGCGAACGCCGGCTACTGGCGGGTGCGTCTCGAAACCACGTCTCAGGGTCCCGGACGGCTGGTGGTCGGCTACAAAAGCGCAGAGGCAGATCCTGTGAAGAACTCCCAGGACACGACTGCGAGATGGCGGGATTCCCCGGACGCCAAACCGGAGAACACCGTGGTGGGCAACTACTACGACTGCTATCCGTCCAGCGGGGACATGACGATCGTGCGGCCCGAGTTCTTCCTGTTCCAGGGCACCGGCGTCACCGCTGGCAGTCAGCTTCCGGGCCTGGTCGGTAACGAGACGGACCGGGCATACGCCCGGGCCGACACTCCTCGACCGATCGAGGTGCCGGCGATCTCGAGTCTGAAGTGTCAGGACACGACCTCCTACTCGACCATCGCCTACTACACGGTGCCCTCCGGCGCGGGGGTGTTCGCAGCCGGCACGATGAGTTGGACCCGTGGTCTCACCGGTGTGCGTCCAGAGCAGGGGCTCACCCAGGCGAGTGCGGACTTCACCACGAAGGTCACCGACACACTGTTCAAGCAGATGGCTGCCGGGCCGATGGGCAAGGCACACCCCGCTACCGACGATTGGCAGAAGTTGGCCGCGCTGGGCGACGCCAACCACGCCGGCGACTGACAAGGCGCTGTCGCGCCGGCGATGGGGACTCGCCAACGCCCCCGGTGTCGCGCGAGACGTGTTCGCCCCGGCGGTTAGGACGTCAGCCAGGTGCCACGATCGCGACCGAGCCGTTGCGCCGGTGGTCGGCGGCGGCCTCGACGGACCCGTCGGCATGGCGTTGCACCGCATTCACACCGCCGAAGTAGAAGTCGGTGCGGTCCCATACGTTGACCGGGAACCCGCGGCCGAGTTCGGCGATCGCATCCTCGGAGAAGCCCGGCTCCACCTGCACCATGCCGCCGTCCTCGAGGTGCGCTCGAGGTCCGGTGACCGCCGAGGCGAGGTCCTCGCCGGAGTCCGACAGTCGCAGGATCACGCTCGTGATGGCGGATCGGATGCGTGCGGAACCACCGCTTCCCAGCGCGACCACCCCACCTTCGGGATCCGTGAGCAGCGAAGGCGCTGCCATCGAACGCAGCCGGGCGCCTGGCACGACGGTTGCCAGCCCACCAGGCAGGAGGTCGTCCTCGCCGAGCATGTTGTTCAGGTGGATCCCGGTGTCGGGAACCATGACGCCACCACCCGCCCCGTTCGTGGTCGTCATCGACACGACCATCCCGTCAGCGTCGGCGATGGAAATCTGGGTGGTCCCGGTCACCGCCAACGGCGCGTCGCCGTTCTTCGCCGCCGCCGTGGCGTCACGCAAGGCGGCGGTCATGGCCGCCGGACCCGATCCATCGACCGACCGCAGGGCAGCGGCGATGATCTGCCCACCGAAGGCCGGGGCCGGGTTGGTATCCACCCGCCAGCCGTTGTGTTGGCTCTGCAGTGGGTGTCGCCAAACCGGCTCGTAGTCGGCCAGATCGTCGGCCGTGATGCGGCAGCCGTCGGCACTCAGTCGCAGCAACGGCCCGGCGAAACCAGGCGAATCCAGCGCGTCGATCTCGCCGGCGGCTACCGAGGCCAGGAACGCCGCCAGGTCGGGAGCGAACAGCAGATCCCCTTCGGCAAGTAGTTCGCCCTCGGGTACGAACAGCTCGCGGGACTCCGGGGAGAATCGAAGGATGTCCTCGATCAGCCCCATGATGTACGACTGGGAGGAGTCGATCTCCGCGCCCGCAGCTGCAAGCTCGACGGAAGGTGCCATCACCTCTGGCAGCGGTAGCCGTCCGTGGTCGGCGTGAACCGCCAACCAGCCGCTCAGGCAGCCGGGCACGGCCGCGGAGGGCGCCCCTACCCGGAAGTCCTGGGTCGCCGCCGGATAGACGACGGTGATGGTGGTGGCCTCGATGTCGCTCTCCACGCCGCCGAGACCAGGCACCGTCGTGAAGAAGTCCAACACCGAGGTGTCGCCGGCAGGTGTTCGCAGGGTCAGAAAGCCTCCGCCGGCGATGCTGGCCAGTCCGGGTTCGCAGACGGCCGAGGTGAATCCGGCCGCGACGGCGGCGTCGACAGCGTTGCCACCGGCTCGAAGAACCCGCGCGGCAGCTCGGGTTGTCAGCACGTTGCCGGTGGCGATGGCAGCCGAGCCCGGCGGGCCGGCGGCAGCAGCTGCGGATGGGGTGGAGTTCACAGTGGTACCGAGACTATCGGGCCACCGGCCCCGGCCACCGTGGCTGACACCGGTTTAGGCGGCGGCCGACCGGGTTACGTCAGTGTTCCTTGGCGCGAGCGAAGGATGCTTCGATCTCCGCCTCCGCAGCCGCGCGTCCAGTCCAGCTGGCGCCCTCGACGGACTTCCCGGGCTCCAGGTCCTTGTACACCTCGAAGAAGTGCTGGATCTCCAGCCGCTCGAACTCGTCGAGATCGTCGATGTCCTGGAGGTACTCCACCCGAGGGTCCCCGGCCACGACACAGACCAACTTATCGTCGCCACCGGCCTCATCGGTCATCCGGAACATCCCGATCGTGCGGCTGCGGATGAGACAGCCGGGAAAGGTCGGTTCACCAACGAGCACCATGGCGTCGAGCGGGTCTCCATCGAGACCAAGGGTGTTGTCGACGAATCCGTAGTCGTGTGGGTAGCGAGTCGCGGTGAAGAGCATCCGATCGAGCTTGAGGCGTCCACTGACGTGGTCGGCCTCGTACTTGTTCCTACTTCCTGCTGGGATCTCGATGGTGACGTCGAACTCCACGGGGGACTCCTTGGGCGACTCGGCGATGATTACGGGTCTCGGTCTCAGGACTCGCCGGCAGCCCGGTGCCGGGTAACGGTCCTCGTCGGAGAAGATAGTGGTCAACGGGCCACGAGGCGCGCCAGACGGCGCGAGTCGCCGCCGGGTCTTGATCACAATCCGACGACGAGTGCAGGGAGTGCTGATGCTGAGTAGGCGGGTTACCGGCTTCGGTGCCGTGCTGGCCGCCTGCTGCGTCGGCGTCCTGGCGACGTCGCAGGTGGTGGTGGCTGACTCGTCCGTGCCGACGCCCGCACCCGTACAAGTGACACCCGCGTTGCCGGCGCCTACGGGTGCCCCGCCGACCTCCGGTGGTCTGGCTGCCGCCCTGAACGCCCTCGACGATCCTGCGTTGGGACCCTCCGTCGGCGCGGTGGTCATGGACGCCGCCACCGGCTCGGTGCTCTATGAGCGCAGTTCGAGTCAGCCCCGGATCCCGGCGTCGACCTTGAAGATCCTGACCGGTGCGGCGGTCACCACCGCCCTGGGCGCAGACAGTCGCATCACCACCAGGGTCGTGGCGGGACCAGACGGATCGGTGATCTTGGTTGGAGGCGGAGACCCAGATCTGCTGAAGACACCCTCCCCGGACAGCCCCGATGCCGTCACCCTGGCAGACCTGGCGAAGCGCACGGCCGCCGCCCTCGGCGTAACCGCCGCCGGGGAAACGGGAGGCCCAGCATCGGCCTCCGCGGACGGGTCCTCGGCCACGGACTCGCCGTCGGCGACGGACCCTTCCTCGGCGTCCGGTTCGGCCGCAACCGGTTCGCCGGTCTCTCCGAGCGGTTCGGGCCCGACCTCGGGTGCCCGCGCCGCCGTCCGCGTGCACATCGACGATTCCCTGTTCACCGGCCCGACCACCGAGCCTAGTTGGCCGGACACCTACCTCTCGTCCTGCATGGCGAAGCCGATCATGGCGCTGAGCTTGCGAACGCCCGCCTATCCATGCAGCCCGGAGTCGGATCCGGCACTGTCGGCGGGCCGTGTATTCGCCGAGCAACTGGCAGCCCAGGGCGTCACCGTCACTGGTGACGTGGATCGGTTGCGGGCGCCGGCAGGTGCACAGGAGTTGGCGGCCGGCCAATCAGCTCAGATCGCCGAACTGGTGGAGCAGACGTCGTTGCGATCGGACAATGTCGCGGCGGAGATGCTGGCGCATCTGGCCGGGGCCAAAGTCGTGGGCGACGCCAGTTTCGCCGGCGGGGCCGCGGCCACCAGCCGTGTACTGGCGGGTATGGGTGTGCCGGTGGAGGGACTCAGGCTGGTGGACGCCAGCGGGCTCAGTCGCGAAGACCGGGTGCCGGCCGCTACGACCGCGGCAGTGCTGTCGAAGGTCGCGACAAACGCCAATCCGCAGATCTGGCCGGTGGGAACCGGGCTGCCGGTCGCAGGGTTCGACGGCACCCTCGCCGAACGGTTCGGGACGGTGGCTACCGAATCAGGTCGCGGGGTCGTGCGCGCGAAGACGGGGACCCTGACCTCGGTGGGTGCGCTCGGTGGCCTGGTCGTCGACCGCGACGGTCGACTGCTCATCTTCGATTTCGTCGCCGATCAGGTGACCGGCACCGATGAGGCGAGAACAGCCCTCGATCGTGCCGCGGCGGCGCTGGCCGACTGTGGCTGCGGCGGCGCTGGCTGACCGTACGGCGCTTCGGCGTACCCTTACCGGCATGGCGGAACCGGTCGATTGGCAGCTTGCGGCGGCAACCGCCACCCGGATAGCCCCCGGCGGTCCACCAACCTCCACGGCGGACGCGGCGGCAACCGTCGCCCAGTTGCGCGAGCTGGCGCTGGCGGCACGTGCGCCGGTGCGGGAGGTCACCCGCTTGAGGGCCCCCGACGATCTGGTGGCCGCGGTAGTGGACCGGCCCGCCTGGATTGAGGCGAATACCGGCTCAATGAAGGCGATGGTGGAGCCGCTGGGCCGCCGGCTGCCGGAGGGCAAGATGCATGCGGTGGCGTCGCGGGTCAACGCGCTGCAAGTAGGTGCCATGCTCGGCTGGTTGTCGACCAAGGTGCTGGGTCAATTCGAGGCGCTCCCTCCGGCGGGACAACCCGCCAGGTTGTTGCTGGTGGCCCCGAACATCGTGTCGGCTGAGGAGGAGCTGGACGCCGATCCGCGCGATTTCCGCATGTGGGTCTGCCTTCACGAAGAGACCCATCGGGTGCAGTTCGGCGCCAACCCCTGGCTGTCCGGGTACTTCGCCGACTCCATCGGGGCACTCGTGACAGATCTCGATGTGTCGCCGCTGGAGTTGGCGCGGCGAGCTGCTGGCGGGGTACGGGCCAAGGACGACGAGCTGCCGTTGATGGCGGTGCTGCAATCACCGGAACAGCGGGAGTTGATGTCCCGGCTGCTCGGACTGATGAGCCTGCTCGAGGGTCACGCGGATTGGGTCATGGACAACGCCGCCGACGACGTAGTGCCGTCCTCTCGGGAGCTGCGGGAGAAGTTCGAGGAGCGGCGTCGCGGGTCCGGGCCGCTGGACATCATCCTGCGCAAGGTGCTGGGGCTCGACGCGAAGATGGCCCAGTACCGCGAGGGTGCGAGGTTCGTCCGGATCGTTGTGGAACTCATCGGCCTCGACCGCTTCAACGAGGTGTGGACCGGCCCCGAGCTGTTGCCATCCCTGCACGAGATCCGCGAACCCGCGGACTGGATCGCACGGGTGCACCCGGACGCGTCGTGACCCGGCCCGCCGATGCCGTGCGACGGGCGGTCCGTGAGGTGCTTGCCGAGCTGCCCGCCGACGGGCTTGTGCTTGTAGCGTGCTCGGGCGGCCCCGACTCGGTGGCACTGGCCGCCGCCACCGCTGAGGTCGTCCGACCGCCGCGTCGTGCGGGGGCCGTGATCGTCGACCATGGCTTGCAGCCCAGCTCGGACGACGTCGCCGAGCAGGCGGCCGATACGTGCCGGACGCTAGGCCTCGAGCCGGTGATAGTGACGGCGGTGACGGTTGTGGACACGGGAGAGGGACCGGAGGCGGCGGCTCGATCGGCCCGCTACCAGGCCCTCACCCAGCAGGCGGAGGCGGTGGGAGCCGCCGCCGTGCTGCTCGGCCACACCAGCGACGACCAGGCGGAGACCGTGCTGTTGGGTCTTGCGCGTGGGTCGGGCGGTCGCTCCCTCGCGGGCATGTCCGCCGCCCGCGGAGTCTTCCGACGTCCCATGCTCGGTCTGGACCGTCAGACCGTGCGGAGCGCCTACCCCGACCTGCCGGTGCACCACGACGAGCAGAACAGCGACCCACGGTTCCTGCGGGCCCGGGTCCGCAATGAAGTGCTGCCGGTGCTCGAGGTCGTGCTGGGGCCCGGAGTCTCTGCCGCGCTGGCCCGGACGGCGGAGCTGCTCCGCGCGGACGCCGACGCGATCGCCAGCTGGGCCGAGCACGTCGCAGCGGCTGCCCTGAGTTCGGCGGCCGGCCAGGTTCGGGTGGAAGCCCACGCGTTGGTCGGCCTGCCGGTGGCCGTGGTGGCCCGGGTGATGCGGGAGGCAGCCCTGCTGGCCGGCTCCGACGGTGGCCGCCTCACCTCGGTGCACGTCAGGGCCCTGACCGCCCTCGTCACCGATTGGCACGGGCAGGGGGCCGTCGCCCTGCCCGGCGGCAAGACTGCCGTTCGGGCTTCTGGCACAGTGGTGTTCGGACCCAGCAGCCCGGGCGAGGAGTGACGTGGACCCCAGCGACACCCATGGCGAACTTGTGGAGGTTCTGCTCACCCCGGAGCAGATCGAAACCAGGCTGGCTGAGCTGGCCGCCGAGATCGACGAGGATTACGCAGGCAAAGAGCTGCTGCTCGTAGGGGTGCTCAAAGGTGCGGTGATGGTGATGGCCGACCTCGCGCGGTTGCTGCACACCGCGGCCAGTCTCGACTGGATGGCCATCTCCTCCTATGGCTCCGGGGCCAGTTCCAGCGGAATAGTCCGCATCCTCAAGGACCTTGATACCGACATTGCCGGACAGCACGTACTGATCGTCGAGGACGTGCTCGATTCCGGGTTGACGCTGGACTGGCTGGTGCGGACCTTGGGCAAGCGAGGAGCTGCCTCGCTGCGGGTGATGACGCTGCTGCGCAAGCCCGAGGCAGTCGCGAACGAGGTCAAGGTCCACTACTTGGGCTTCGACATACCCGACTCGTTCGTGGTCGGCTACGGGCTGGACTACAACCAGCGTTACCGCAACCTGACCTGCGTGGCGACGCTGTCCCGGGACGCTGTCTGAACCTGACGGGGTATTCCGGTTTCGCCCCTGGCGAAGCACCTCGCCTCGCCTGTCAGGAGTGGCACCTGCCGTTATACGGTAGGGGGCAATGAACGCCAAACGGATCTTCCGTGGCCCGATCTTCTGGATCATCGTGGCCGTGCTGCTCGTGCTGCTCGTGCTGCTCGGAAGTAACTTGGTGGCCGGTCTCTCTGGTCCGAAACCGGTCAACACCTCCCAGATCGTGTCCGACATCCAAGGGGACAAAGCGAAGTCCGCGACCTTGACCGACAAGGAGCAGCGGGTCTCGCTAGTCCTCACGGACGGCAGCAAAGTGTCTGCCGACTACATCGACGGCCAGGGGCTGACCCTGCAGCAGCTGCTGCAGCAGAAGGCGGACACCGGCAAGTTGGCGGACGGCTACAACGTCGAGGTTCCGAAAGAGAACCCGATCGTCTACTGGGCGTCGATCCTGCTACCGGTGCTCCTGATCGGCGGGCTCTTCCTCTTCTTCATGACCCAGATGCAGGGTGGCGGCTCCCGCATCATGAACTTCGGCAAGGCCAAGACGAAGGCGCTCAACAAGGACATGCCCCAGACGACGTTCGCCGACGTCGCGGGTGCCGATGAGGCCGTCGAGGAGCTGCAGGAGATCAAGGAGTTCCTGGCCGAGCCGACGAAGTTCCAGGCCGTGGGCGCCAAGATACCCAAGGGCGTGTTGCTCTACGGCCCCCCCGGTACCGGTAAGACGCTGCTCGCCCGGGCGGTCGCCGGTGAGGCCGCCGTGCCGTTCTTCACCATCTCCGGTTCGGACTTCGTCGAGATGTTCGTCGGCGTCGGCGCCAGCCGGGTGAGAGACCTCTTCGAGCAGGCGAAGGCGGCTGCCCCGGCGATCATCTTCGTGGACGAGATCGATGCCGTCGGTCGCCACCGCGGTGCCGGTCTCGGCGGCGGCCACGACGAGCGTGAGCAGACCCTCAACCAGATGCTGGTGGAGATGGACGGCTTCGACGTCAGCGGGGGCGTCATCATGATCGCGGCGACCAACCGGCCCGACATCCTCGACCCGGCGCTGCTGCGCCCTGGTCGGTTCGATCGTCAGATCGCCGTGGAGCGGCCCGACCTGCAAGGTCGCGAGGACATCCTGAAGGTCCACGCCAAGGGCAAGCCGATGGCCGAGAAGGTCGACCTGCGCGCTATCGCACGTCGGACGCCGGGCTTCACGGGTGCCGACCTGGCCAACGTCCTGAACGAGGCGGCCCTGCTGACCGCTCGAGAGGGCAAGGCGCTGATCGACGACTCGGCGCTGGACGAGGCGATCGACCGGGTGCTCGCGGGTCCGCAGAAACGCACCAGGGTGATGAACGATCACGAACGGCGCATCACTGCGTACCACGAGGGCGGCCATGCCCTGGTGGCGGCTGCGCTGCCGAACTCCGACCCGGTACACAAGATCACGATCCTGCCCCGTGGCCGGGCGTTGGGCTACACCATGGTGCTGCCCGATGAAGAGCGCTACTCGACTACCCGTAACGAGATGCTGGATCAGTTGGCGTACATGTTGGGTGGTCGTGCGGCCGAGGAGATGGTCTTCCACGATCCCACGACGGGCGCCGCCAACGACATCGAGAAAGCCACCGGGGTTGCCCGGGCGATGGTCACCCAATACGGCATGACCGAACGTCTGGGTGCCATCCGTTACGGCACCGACAACACCGAGGTGTTCCTCGGCAGGGACATGGGTCACCAACGGGACTACTCCGAGGAGATCGCGGCGGCGATCGACGAGGAGGTTCGTTCCTTGATCGAATCGGCCCACCAGGACGCGTACGAAATCCTGTTCGACAACCGCGACATCCTCGACGATCTGGTGACGCAACTCCTGGAGAAGGAGACCCTGGACAAGGAGCAGGTGGCCGAGGTGTTCGCCCAGATCCGACGGCGTCCCGCCCGTCCCGCCTGGACGGGTTCCGCCCGCCGTGCGCCGTCCTCCCAGGCGCCGGTCGACTTCCCGGTGAAGGCCGACGCGGCCGACTCGGGGAGCGCGGAGTCCCAGTCCGCGCAATGATCGTCGACGTGGATGATTCAGAGAACGTCCAGCTGGCCGCTCAGACTGCGACCGCGGGCCTGCCCGCACCGCCCGGGTTCGATGCCGAACGGGCGGAGGCCGCGATACGGGAGTTGCTGATAGCCGTCGGGGAGAACCCGGACCGTGACGGTCTGGTCGAGACCCCGGCGCGGGTGGCGCGCATGTATGCGGAGATGTTCTCCGGCTTGGGACAGTCCCCGGGCGATGTTCTGTCGACGACCTTCGACCTTGCCCACGACGAGCTCGTCCTGGTGCGTGACATCGAGATCTGGAGCATGTGCGAGCACCACTTGGTGCCCTTCTACGGGAGCGCGCACGTCGGATATATCCCGGAGGCCGATGGCCGCATCACCGGCCTGTCGAAGTTGGCGCGGGTGGTGGACATCTACTCACGACGGCCGCAGGTGCAGGAACGCCTCACCACGCAGATAGCCGATGCTCTGGTCGAGTACCTGAACCCCCGTGGCGCCATCGTGGTTATCGAGTGCGAACACCTCTGCATGGCGATGAGGGGGGTGCGCAAGCCGGGGAGCCGTACCATCACCAGCGCCGTCCGCGGCCTGCTGATGTCGCCGGCAACTCGCGCCGAGGCGATGAGTCTGATCATCGGACGCTGACGGTCTGCGACGATGACCCACCGAGCACCCGCCGGCCTCCCCCGAGACCTCGCCGGGTCGGACCGCACCTTGGTGATGGGCGTGCTGAACGTGACGCCCGACTCTTTCAGCGATGGCGGTCGGTTCGCCACAGCGGACGCCGCGATAGCCGAGGGATGCCGATTGGCGACCGCAGGCGCCGATCTCGTGGATGTCGGCGGTGAGTCGACTCGGCCGGGCGCCCAGCGGGTCTCCGAGTCGGAGGAACGCGACCGGGTCCTGCCGGTGGTGGCAGGTCTGGCGGCGGCCGGGGTGTGGGTGAGCGTGGACACCATGAGGGCGGGCGTGGCCGTGGATGCGGTTGCCGCGGGGGCCGTGGTCGTCAACGATGTCAGCGGCGGCCTGGCGGATACCGAGATGTTGGCCACCGTTTCCGGAATGTCTGTCCCGTACGTCCTGATGCATTGGCGGGGCCATGGTTGGCACATGGACTCGCAGGCCAAATACGACGACGTCGTGGCCGAGGTGCGTTCGGAGTTGTCCGCCCGACTCGACGCCTGTGCCGCGGCCGGAATCGACCCGAACCGGGTGGTGCTGGACCCTGGCATCGGTTTCGCCAAGCGGCCGGAACACAACTGGGCGCTGCTGCGCGGGTTGGATCAACTGGCTGAGCTGGGTAGGCCGCTGCTGGTTGGGGCCTCCCGCAAGCGGTTCCTCGGCGCGTTGCTGTCGGATGATGGCCAGCCCCGCGACATCGACGGTAGGGAAGACGCCACCGTGGCGGTAACCACCCTCGCCGCGGCCGCCGACGTCTGGGCCGTCCGGGTGCACTCCCCGCGCAGCAGCGCCGACGCCGTTGCGGTAGTCGAAGCCTGGCGGGGGTCGCGATGACCGGGCCCAGGGACACCATCGAGATCCTTGGCCTCCGGGGCATCGGGTTCCACGGCGTGTTCGACCACGAACGACGCGACGGGCAGGAGTTCGTGGTCGACGTTCGCATCACCGCAGACTTCAGCGCGGCCGCAGGCAGCGACGACCTCGCCGACACCATCGACTATGGTCACGTCGGCGAACTCGTGCTGGCGAGGATCGTCGGCGAGCCCTTCGACCTGATCGAGAAGCTAGCCGATGTCATCGCAGCGGACCTCGCAGCGCTACCCGGGGTTCTCACCGTTCAGGTCACGGTCCACAAACCGCACGCACCGATGCCGGTGCCCTTCGACAATGTGTCGGTGTCGCGCCACCGCAGGGGTTCCTGCCGGGCGGTCATCGGCCTGGGCTCCAACCTCGGAGACCGGGCAGCGGAACTCCAATACGGACTCTCAGCACTCGCGGCGGACCCGGCCACCGAGGTGGCAGCCGTGTCGCGGGTGTACGCCACCGCGCCGGTCGGAGGTCCTGATCAACCCGACTACCTCAACGCCGTCGCGGTAGTGATCACCACCCTCGACCCCTGGCAGCTACTGCGGCTGTGTCAGCGGATCGAGGCGGGTGCCGGGCGGGAACGCACGGTGCGATGGGGCCCCCGCACCTTGGATCTGGACATCCTGGACTTCGCCGGTCAACGCTGGGCCGATCCGGATCTGACTCTGCCACACCCCCGGGCAACCGAGCGGGCGTTCGTGCTGGCGCCCTGGGCGGAGGTCGAACCGGATGCCCGACCCGGGGGCCACGGCCCGACCGTGGCGCAGTTGTTGCGGGCCTTCCCGGGTGACCAACCGGTGGCTCTTGCCCCCGGTCTTCGGCTTACGCTGGTCCCGTGACCCCGACCCGGCCGTCGCTCCTGCTGGCCCTCGCCTTGATCGCCTTGGTGCTGGGCGTGGCGGTGGCCGACCTTTACGACACCCTGGTCGGTTTGCGCATGCCGGTGCCGTGGACAACCGCCATCACCGTCGTCGCGATCGACCTGGGCCTGCTGGGCTGGACGCTGGTCTTCCGGAACCGGTTGAAGCGCGAAGGCATCCATCTCAACCCGTTCGTGGCGATGCGCACGGCAGCACTGGCCATGGCCGCCTCCCGTGCAGGTGCCCTGGTCGCCGGCTTCTTCGCGGGTGTCGGATTCTGGTACGCGCTGGACCTCTCGGTGTCGATCGCACGTGAAAGGCTCATCATCTGCGCCGTCAGCGCGGTCGCTGGCGTCGTGCTGGCCCTCATCGCGATCTGGCTGGAACGGATCTGCCGGCTTCCCAAAGACCCGGACGACGCCGAGGGGCTCCCCCTCGAGGATGAATCGGGCTCGGATTGGGTCCATCCGCGCGATTCAACCAGCCACCCACGCATTCGTGAGCCCCGCTAGGATCGAGGCTATGAGTTCCGACGAGGTGTACGAGGACCTTCCCTACCTTGAATTGCGTGATTGGACCTTCAAGGTGGCCGAGAGGCGCCACGACTTCAAGTTCTTCTACGACCTCTACGCCCACAGCCCAGCAATGCAGGCGGTCTCCAGCGAGGGCGGCTCGCTGGGTGAGATCGGCGGTTCGATCATCGAGGTCGTCAAAGGCGCCGAGGAGACGTTCGGGGAGGACTCAGTCGGCGACATGCAGCCGCTGTTCGTGGCCCGATTCGCGACCTACCTCCGCGACCATCCGAAGGACGCCGCCGCTGCGAAGGCGGAACTCAGCTAGCGGACCGATATCCATGGCTCGGCGCCTTCGGTCGGGTTCGCAGTTACGCCGCGCCTCGTAGCGCCGCGTGGATCGAGTCGAGGGTCAGCAGGCGGGCCGGTCCGCCTTCGGTGACCACGCTGACCTGGCCTTCCGGGGATTCCAGTAGGGCCGTCAGCGCGTCCTGCAGGGAGACCTCGGCCTCGATCTCCGGCAACCCTGCGATGTCCACGGTTGCCGTGTCGAGCATCGGAAGAGGGGTCACTGAGAGCCGTTTCAAGGTGCGGTCGTGGCCGACGAAATCGGCCACGAACTCGTTGGCAGGATGAGCGAGAATCTCCGCCGGCGGCGCGTACTGCTCGAGGATCCCCCCGACGTTGAGCACCGCTATCCGGTCGGCCATCCGCACGGCCTCGTCGATGTCGTGAGTCACCAGCACCACCGTCTTGCGAACCTGCTGCTGAAGGTCGAGGAAACTCTCCTGCAGCCGTCCCCGGGCGATAGGGTCAACCGCCCCGAAGGGCTCGTCCATCAGCAGTACCGGCGGGTCGGCGGCCAGGGCCCGAGCGACCCCGACCCGCTGTCGCTGCCCGCCGGACAGTTGATTGGGGTAGCGGTCGCCGTACAGACCCGGCTCCAGACCCACCAGCTCGAGCAGTTCGTCGGCACGACTGGCGATCGTGGACTTGTCCCAGCCCAGCAGTTGGCAGACGGTGCCGATGTTTCGGCGGACCGTGTAATGGGGGAAGAGCCCCACCGCTTGGATCACGTAGCCGATGTGGCGGCGCAACTCGGTCACGTCGACGCCGGCGACGTCGATCCCGCCGACCAGCACCGTCCCCGCGGTGGGGTCGATCAGCCGGTTGATCATCCGCATGGTGGTCGTCTTGCCGCAGCCGGAAGGCCCGACGAGCGCGCAGATCTCGCCGCGCCCGATGGCCATGTCGAGGTCGTCGACGGCCACCGTCCCGCCCGGGAACTCTTTCGTCACATGGTCAAGACGGATCATCGGATCGGCGCTACTGTCCATGACTGTGAACCTCCTGGCCCTGGCCGCGGACGCTGCGAACCCGTGGTTCTCCTGGGATTACGTCACCAGTCACACCCAGGAACTGCTGCAGGCCGGCGAGGAACATGTGCTCTTGACGGTTTCAGCGGTCGTCCTGGCGCTCGTGGTGGCTTTCCCGTTGGCGGCCGTGGTCAGAAGGTACCGGCGACTGCAAGGTCCTGTCTTGGCTCTCACCGGAGTTCTGTACACGATCCCGTCGCTCGCCCTGATCTCGCTGCTGTGGCCGGTATTCGGTTTGAGCCCGGTGACGGTAATCATCGCCCTCGCCGTGTACGCCTTGCTGGTCGTGCTGCGCAACACCGTGGTGGGCCTGGATGGGGTGTCCCCCGAAGTGGTGGAGGCCGCCCAGGGGATGGGCATGGGCAAGCGTCAGACCCTGGTCAAGGTGGAACTCCCGCTGGCAGTTCCGACGATCCTGGCCGGGGTCCGGGTCGCCACCGTCTCGACGGTGGGCCTGGTCACGATCGGTGCGCTGGTCGGCTACGGCGGTTTCGGACAGTTGATCCTGTCGGGATTCGAGCAGAACTTCTATCACGCGCAGATCGCCACGGCGACCATCTGCTGTGTGCTGCTCGCCGTCATCTTCGAGTTCCTGTTGCTGGGCGTCCAGCGCGGAGTCGCCCCATGGACGAGGCGGCGAGCCGGGGCATGAACATCTTCCAGTGGTTCACCGACCCGGCCAACTGGTCCGGACCCGACGGCATCCCGGTTCGAACGATGCAGCACATAGTCATCAGCGCCGGTGCCATGCTCATCGCGTTGGTGATAGCGATGCCGATCGGGCTGATCCTCGGCCACAAGGGCAAGGGCGCCTTCCTGGCGAACAACATCGGCAATATCGGCCGCGCGGTACCGGTGCTGGGGGTGCTCATCATCTTCGCCTCGATCACCGTCATCGGAGTGGGTGACGTGGCGGCCGTCCTGGCATTGGCGCTGTTCGCGATCCCTCCGCTGTTGACCAACACCATTACCGGCATATCGGAGGTCGACCCCGAGGTGCGCGATGCCGCGCGGGGATTGGGGCTGAGTGGCTCGCAGATGCTGCGGAAAGTCGAACTGCCGTTGGCGGTGCCATTGGTGGCCGCCGGCGTTCGAACGGCCACCGTGCAGGTGGTGGCGACCGCGTCGCTCGCCGCAATCGTCGGATCAGGCGGTCTGGGGCGCTACGTCGTCGACGGTTTCGCCACCCAGGACACGACCTTGATCTTGGCCGGCGCCATCCTCACGGCGGCGATCTCGCTGGCTGCTGAAGGGGTGATGGCAGTGGTTCAGCGGGTTGTGACGCCGAAGGGGCTGACCGCGGAGTCCGTCACGGACGAGTCGATGATGGACGCCGACCCCACCGCTGTGGCACCCGCAGCCGCGGCGGGGGTGTGAGGAGACACAGTGAACGCCAGCCAGGCCCGACCGTCGCGTCTGCTGCATCGGATGGCAATGGTGTGCGTAGCGGTGCTGGCGGCGGCCACGTTGAGTTCCTGCTCCGCGATCGGCATGGGTGACGCGTTCATCGTCGCCAGCACCAACTTCAGTGAGACCCGCATCATCGCCAACATGTACCAGCAGGTGTTGGCGGCCCACGGCG
Organism: uncultured Actinomycetes bacterium; assembly: GCA_964556255.1. Taxonomy (GTDB): domain Bacteria; phylum Actinomycetota; class Actinomycetes; order S36-B12; family UBA10799; genus JACJWR01. Next base: position 14,987 of record CAZKVQ010000004.1, on the reverse strand, counting down.
TTGACGCCCGGGTGAAGGAGCTGACAACTCGGGAGATCATCGCCCCCGCCCTGCAGAAGGGCGAGCTGCAGGCAACTCCTGAGTACCTGGGCAGCTTCACCGAGTACCTCAACAAGAAGACCAACGGCCCGGACGCCCCGCAGGTCGCCAACGGGAACACCCAGCAGACCCTCCAGGCTGGGCAGGCTCTGGCCGCGCCGCGCCAGATCACCCTGCTGACGCCTTCTCCCGCGCAGGATCAGAACGCTTTCGCCGTGACCGCTGACTTCGCCGCCCGGACGGGTATCCGTAGCCTCAGCGAGTTGGCGACCTGGTCGCAGACCAACAAACTCATTCTCGGCGGTCCACCGGAGTGCCCGAAGCGACCGTTCTGCCTGCCGGGTCTGGAAGGGACCTACGGTGCGAAGGTGGCACAATTCGTGCCGCTTGACGCGGGCGGACCGCTCACGGTGCAGGCCCTCAACCAGGGCAAGATCACGACCGGGGTCATCTTCTCCTCATCTGCGGCGGTGTCGGCAAACAACTACCTGCTACTCGTCGACGACAAGGGGCTGCAGACAGTAGAGAATCTGACGCCCGCGGTCTACAGCCCAGCCCTGACGGATGAAGTGCGGCGGCAGTTGGATGCAGTGTCAGCGGCCCTGACCACCGAGGATCTTCGAAACCTGAACAGCCAAGTGGACGAGGATCGCAAGAACCCGCGGTTGGTGGCCGAGGAGTTCCTCAAGTCGAAGGGTCTGCTGTGACGGCGGTTCCGGCGCCTTACTTGTCGATGTCGCCGGCCACCAGGAAGTAGCTGAACAAGGCAACAGGTAGGTCATCGACTGCCGTGCCGGGCAGGGCCACGCTCAGCGACTGCGCGTTGTTGAAGGACGCGGTGCGTAGCTTCAACCGATACGGCACGGGTCCGCCGCGGGATACGAGGTACCAGCCGTTGATTCCGGTGGGGTTCTCGGTTGCGCCGTAACCGTGGCCCTCGGGAACCCGGAGCACCTTCGGCAGTGGAACGTCCACCGGCCCCGGCGCCAACTCCGCCAGCCAATCGGCGGTCGCGGCGACGGCTGCGCGGCTGCTTCGGGCTTGCGCGAGCAGGATCTCGAACCGGGCCTTCGCGTCCCCCGCGCTGGCCGTCGCCCGGCGCAGGACTCCGCCGTCGATCAGCCTCTGGTACACCTCATCCGCGTCATCGACCCCGGCGATCCGGTCGAATCGAAGGTCGAGCGGCTGCCCCGAAGCGCGGGCGACGGGCCCACTGGCGGCGAAGTCGGCAGCCTGTGCGGTAGCCAACACCGCAACCCCGCGCGTTCTGTCGGCCAAGGCCTCGAATGCGTCGGTCAAGGCTGTGACTGCGGAGTCGATCTCCGACAGCACAGCCGGCAGTCGGGCCAACCACTCCGGGCTCGCATCCGCTCGCAGGCCGCCCACTCGTATCACCATCAGATGCATCCGTGCCCCGGAGTAGCTCTCCAACGCTCCGAGCACCGTTTCCCGGGCCGCGAAGCCGACAGCTGCGGCAGCATCCTCACCGAGTTCCTTGGCAGTCGCGGCCAACCAGAGCAGATGATGGGCCACCCGGCTCAGCTCCGCGACTAGCACGCGCAGTACCCGCGCGCGCTCGGGGACCTCAATGCCCAGCATCCGCTCCAGTAACTGGGCAAGTCCCAGCTCGCTGCCGAAGGCCGACAACCAATCGTGCCGGTTGGCCAGAGCGAGCACCGAGCGGTAGTCCCGGGACTCGAACAGCTTCTCGGCGCCGCGGTGCATCCGTCCGGGCAGGCACGTTGCCGAGGTCACGGTCGCTCCGTCGAGTTCCACCTCCAGTCGCAGGCCGCCGTGTGCGGCGGGGTGCCCCGAGTTGAGGGGAAGAGTCCAGGTAGCGCCCATCTAGGCCTCGTCCCCGTGCTGGGCGCGCGACCGCTGGCTCGTCGGACTCATCGATCCCCATGGTGGCAGACCCGCGGAGCAACCGTGCCGGTCGAGGTGATTCGGCGGGGTTCACCTACGGTGGCGGCTATGAGGACTGAGATCGACAGCACGTTCGAGCCGCCGACCGAGAACTGGGTGAGACTGTCCCCAAAGTTGGTGACCGCCCGGCGACTCGTCCTCGTGCTGGTCATCCTCGCGATCCTCATCGTGCTGATCCTGGTACTACTGCTCGTTCCGATACCGACCTGGATCCCCGGGTTGCTGATCGTCGGCACCCTTGCGGTGCTGGTATGGGCCTGGTGGTTGATCGGCCGCCGAGTGAGGTCCTACGGCTACGTCGAGCGATCTGAGGACCTGCTGGTCACCAGCGGCATTCTCTTCCGGCGGCTCGTGGTGGTGCCCTACGGCCGGCTGCAACTCGTTGATGTGGTCGCTGGACCGATCGACAGATCCTTCGGTATCGCCACCGTTCGGCTGCATACGGCGGCGGCGACCACTGATGCCACAATCCCGGGTCTGACACCGGAACTGGCGGCGGCACTGCGTGACCGGTTGGCTCGCCAAGGCGAATCGCGCGGCGCCGGGATCTGACCCATGACAGAGGCCGCTTCACCCCCCGATACCGGGATCCGGCACCGCACGGCGCCCATCACACCGGTCGTCACCACCGTGCGCGCGCTACCGATCCTGGTCGTGATCGCGCTGGTGAATCTGCCCCGCGCTCAGAGCTTCGGCCTGCTGGGCACGCTGCTGGGCGCCGCTGTGGTGGCTGGCGTCATCGCCGGATTCGCGTGGTTGTCGTGGCAGCGACTCACTTTCTGGTTCGATGCCGATGGTGACTTCCGGGTTGATTCGGGGGTGCTACAGCGCCGGGAACGCCGCCTGCAACTGTCCCGACTTCAGAGCGTGGACGTAGTGCAGCCGTTGCTCGCGCGGGTGTTCGGGATGGCCCAACTCAAGGTCGAGGTGGCCGGCAGCACCGACTCGAGGGTGACCTTGAGCTACCTGACAGTCGACCGCGCGGGTGAGCTTCGAGCGGAGATTCTTGCTCGCTCAGCTGGGGTGCGCCACGACGCTGGGGAGGCCCCCGAGTCCATCATCACAACCGTCCCGACCCCCGTACTGCTGCTCTCCGGCGTCCTCTCGGTCGGACTCGTCAGCGGCGTGATCGCCCTCGTCCTGGTGTCTGTCCTGGCGGTTCTGTTCGCCGGACCGATGGCCGCCTTCGGCCTGGTCATCGCTGTCGCGGTGCCCGGACTGGCGATCTTCGGTTACTTCACCTCGAACTTCAACTTCACGGTGGCCGACTCCCCGGATGGTCTGCGCATCCGCCACGGGCTGCTCGGCGTGGAAGCTCGAACCGTCCCTCCGGGGAGGGTGGCGGCGATCGACTTCGTGGAGCCGCTGCTGTGGCGCCCCAAGGGTTGGGTGGCTGTCCGACTGACGGTCGCGGGTGCGGCTGGGGGCGATTCCGGTGACGAGGTCCAGAAGGCCAGGCTGCTGTTGCCAGTCGCCACCTGGGATGTCGCCCGGGAGGTGGTGGCCCGGATCCTGCCAGGGGTCGATCCGGAGTCGGTCGAACTTCTGGGAGTTCCGGCACGGGTCCGCCGCCGGTCGCCGATCCAATGGCGTCACCTCGGGTTGGGCACGGACGACAGGGTGGTGGTGGCGACGCGTGGCCGCATCACCCGGCACACGACGGTGACGCCACACGCCCGGGTGCAGTCGGTCCGGCTCACGCAGGGCCCGTGGGAGCGACCGCTGGGTTTGGCATCGGTCCACTTCGATGTGGTGCCCGGGCAGGTGCGGGCGTTCGCCCCGCACCGGCCACGCGAGGAGGCGCGGGCTTTCGCCTTCGCCGAAGTAGAGCGGGCCCGCCTGGCGGGCAGGGCGGACAGATCCGTCCGCTGGGCGCGCGCGCAGTCCCACGAGGACGCCGCCGCCCCGACCTCTGCCGCCACCCCGAACTCGCCCGCCGAGCCGGTGGCGAACGCACCCGAGCCGGTGGCACCCGCATCCGAGGTGGTCGACGCTCAGCCCGAGCTGCCACCAGCCGCGCAGCCCGGAGCCCAGCAGGAGCGGGACTGACTCAGGTACCGCCGGTATCCCAGCGGTCCAAGGAGAGCCACGCGAAACCGCCCCACGACCCCCGGTCCCGAACGCGGGCCCAGCGCATGCGCTCCGCGAAGGGCAGCACCGGTGGACCGTGCCCGCCGTCGGGTCCAGCGGACGAGCCGTGCGATTCGGCAAGGTGCCGATCGGCCGCATCTGCCACCGTGCCCAACCTGACATGACCGACCGAGGAGAGGGCCTCGACGACCGAGTCGATGGCCACGTGAGCAGTCAGATTCATGGTGCCGTCGGGCCTTGGGCGGCATTGATGACCGTTCCGGTAGCCGGTGAGGGTGCCGTCGGGGTGGAGCCTTCGGCGTTGATCCGCAGACGTCGCATAGTCGATGATGATCAGGCGCCCGCAGGTCAGGTGGCTGGCCAGTGCGACCGCGATCTCATCGCGCGGGCGCCCGATCTCCACCCTGTCCGCCAGCCGGGCATCGCCGGCCCATCGTTGCAGCCACCTCGCATCGGACGGCTCCACCGGACCGTCCACCACTTCGTCGCCGGCGAGGTCCACGGCCAGATAGCGCCAGCCCTCGTGCCGGAGCACGGCCACGTCGCATGGCACATCGTCGAGGAGTTCGTGGGCCACGATCAGTCCGCGCGTAGGCGGACACTCGACGCTCGCGTCACCTCTGCGCCAACGCACAGTCGCCGGCCCCCGCTCGGCACGCCGGCCGGCCGAGCTGGCTGTGCCACCCGCCACCGGCACATCCCCGAAACTGGCCAGGTAGCCATCTGGTGCCGCCCGGAAGTCGATCGCCGTGGCCCGGGTACGCGCCACCAGGGTGGGCTCCGCCGCCGCCAGCACACCAGCCAGGAGTTCGCCGCCACCCGCGCCGGCATCCACCAGATCCACGTTTCCGGGTGATTGGCGATCGAGCCGTCGCGCAACCCGGGTCAGTTCCGCGGCCACCAGTTCGGCCATCGCCGGGTCTTCAGCGGCGGTCGAGAAGTGGCCTCGAGGGAGGTTCCCGGGAGCGACGGCAAAACCGTGCTCCCCATAGAGCGCCTGCCGCCAGGCGGTTCGCCAACGCCAGGTCCTGCCGGCTCCCATGTCACGGGACGCTACTCGCACTAGGCTGCTGAACTGCTTCATCCTGGATCATCATCGACCGGCAGCCGCTGCCCGACCTTGGGCCCGATCACCTGCGAGGACATCATCGAACCCGTCGGCACCGACCGCGGTATGGGCCAGGCGCCTCCGCGCCTGGTTATCGGTGTGGTGGGGGTCGGGCGTGCCGGGGCGGTGCTGGCCGCGGCGCTGGCGCGGGCGGGCCATCGGGTGGGCGCTGTGCATGCCGTCTCGGAGGTGAGCCGACTGCGGGCGGAGGCGTTGCTGCCCCAGGCCGAGATCACCTCGGTGGAGCGTGTCCTGGCAATTAGCGATCTGGTGATGCTCACGGTGCCTGACGATGTGCTGGGCGAGTTGGTGAGGGGCCTGGCCCAGACCGGCGCCTTCCGTCGTGGTCAATTCGTCATGCACGCCAGTGGTCGGCACGGCATCGGGGTGCTCGCACCTGCCGCTGACGCAGGTGCGCTGCCGCTGGCGCTGCACCCGGTGATGACCTTCACCGGTACCTCGCTCGACCTCGATCGGCTGGCGGACTGCCCCTTCGGCGTGACGGCCCCCGATGCGCTGCGGCCGGTGGCGGAGGCGCTCGTGGTGGAGATGGGCGGTGAGCCCATCTGGGTCGCCGAACCGGACCGGGCGCTCTATCACGCCGCCCTCGCCAATGCCTCCAATCACCTGGTGACCCTCACGACCCAGTCCATGGACCTGCTACGAGCCGCCGGGGTTTCCGAGCCGGGGAGAATGCTGGGTCCGCTGATGAGTGCCTCCCTCGACAACGCCCTGCGCTCAGGTGACCCCGCGCTCACCGGCCCAGTGGTACGGGGCGATGCAACCACGGTGCGCGAACACCTGAAGGCACTCACGGCGGTGGCCCCCGAGTCCCGGGCCGCCTACCTTGCCATGGCCAGGCTGACCGCCGATCGAGCCATGTCGGCTGGGCTGCTTCCGGCAGATCGGGCAGAGGCCCTTCTCGATGTGCTTTCCGAGCCGACCAGGAACGGTGACACAGCATGAGAGTCGATCTACTGCGGTGCCCGTCGGTCAACGTGGAGGAATCATGACCGCCCTGCTGCACACCATGGCGGACCTATCGGTGGGCCTGCGAGATCCTCGCGCGGTCGTGATGACGATGGGTGCCCTGCACGAGGGCCATGCGAGCCTCATCAGGGCTGCCCGGGAACGGATGGGGGAGCACGGTCAAGTCGTGGTCACCATCTTCGTCAACCCCCTGCAGTTCGGACCCAACGAGGATTTCGACGCCTACCCCCGCACGCTCGCCGAGGATCTGGAGGTGGCGAGGGTTTCCGGGGCCGATGCGGTGTTCGCGCCGAGTGCAGCCACCATGTATCCGACCGGCCCACCGGAGACCACTGTGGTCCCGGGCGAAGCCGCGCAGATCCTGGAGGGGGAGCATCGTCAGGGTCACTTCACGGGAATGCTGACCGTTGTCGCGAAACTGCTGAACCTGACCTCGCCCAAGGTGGCCTTCTTCGGAGAGAAGGACTACCAGCAGTTGACCTTGATTAAGCAGATGGTGGCGGATCTCAACATGCCGTGCGAAATCGTCGGTGTCGCCACCTCCCGGGAGAGCGACGGACTAGCGCGGTCCAGCCGCAACGTCTATCTGAGTTCTGAGCAGCGCCGGACCGCGTCGGCCATCCCGCGCGCTCTGGCCGCGGCCGTCCGCGCCGCTGAATCCGGAGCCCGGGCCGACGGGGTGCTTGCCGCGGCGCGGGGGGAACTCTCCGGGGTGGACCTGGACTACCTTCAGTTGCGTGCCCCTGACCTCTCGGCTGCGCCCTCGGAGGGAGAGGCCAGGCTGCTGGTCGCCGCGCGACTAGGGCAGACGAGGCTGCTGGACAATGTCGCTGTGACACTCGGAGGAGGACGATGAAACTGGCCACCAGGCTGCTGGCCCCTGAACCTGGGTGGACGCTGTCCGCCGATGTCATCGTCATCGGGTCGGGTATCGCAGGTCTGGCCACGGCGATCCACGCTCGAAGGGCTGGATACCGGGTGCTGGTGGTAACCAAGTCCAATATCTCCGCTGGATCAACGCAGTGGGCGCAGGGCGGCATCGCTGCCGCGCTGGCAGAAGACGATTCCCCGGCCGATCACCTCCGGGACACCCTGGTGGCCGGCGCTGGCCTATGTGATTTGGCCGCCGTGGAGGTGCTGGTGGCGGAGGGACCCGGGGCAATCCGCGACCTCGTGGACTGGGGCACCGAGTTCGATCGCAACCGGGCCGGTGAGATCGCCCTGACACGCGAGGGTGGGCACCTGCGCGACCGCATCGCCCATGCGGGCGGGGACGCCACCGGCGCGGAGATCTCGAGGGCGATGGTCGCGTTCGTGGCCCAGGACCCGGGTATTGACGTGATCGAGCACGCGGTCGGACTGGATCTGCTGTTGGACGTCAACGGCAACGTGCAGGGGGTGACCCTGCATGTTATCGGCGAAGGCCAACATGACGGTGTGGGGGCGGCGCTGGCGCCTGCGGTCGTGATGGCCACTGGCGGCATCGGGCAGGTCTTCCAGGCGTCCACCAACCCGGCTGTGGCCACCGGTGACGGGGTCGCCCTCGGACTCCGCGCCGGGGCAGCGGTCGGTGACATGGAGTTCGTGCAGTTCCACCCGACCGTGTTGTGGTTGGGCGACGACGCCCTCGGGCAACAGCCGCTGGTATCCGAGGCCGTTCGAGGTGAAGGCGCATTCCTGGTGGACGACGCGGGTGAGCGCTTCATGGTCGGGCAGCATCCACTGGCGGACCTCGCCCCGCGGGATGTCGTCGCGAAGGCCATCATGCGCCGGATGCGCGAGACCGGGGCCGACCACGTGTGGTTGGACGGTCGGAACCTCGGGGCTGAGTTCTGGCAGACCAGATTCCCGACGATCCTGGCTGCCACCCGGAAGTACGGCATCGACCCGGTGACCGAACTGATACCAGTGGCACCCGCCCAGCACTACCACTCCGGTGGATTGCTGACCGATACCTGGGGACGCACGAGCGTGGGGGGACTGTTCGCCTGTGGGGAATGCTCGTGCACTGGGGTGCACGGGGCCAACCGGCTGGCTTCGAATTCCCTGCTGGAGGGACTCGTCTTCGCCCAGCGCATCGCTGCGAAACTGGCGGAGGGATTGCCCGCGCGCTCCGAACCGCTGGCCCCCACGGGCAGGGCCACGGTGGTGCCCGCGCCCGAACGAGCGGTGGTGCAGGCGGCAATGACGGATGGCGTCGGGGTGCTGCGAACGTCCGCATCCACCTCGGAGGCACTCGCCTTGGTCGTCGATCGCCCCGAGGGTACCGAGCAGGACCTCTGCACGCAGGCATGGGAGACGACCAATGTCGATACCGTGGCGGCGACTATCGCGCTCGCTGCGGAACTGCGGCAGGAGACCCGGGGCTCGCATTGGCGGGAGGACTACCCCGCACGCGATGATGATCGTTGGCGGGTGCGGATCGTCACGCGGCTGACGCCCGCGGGTGACTTGGACTGCTGGGAGGTCCCGCTGATGGCTGAAGGTGAGTCGCGGGAGGAGTACGAGATCAGGGTGGCGAACACATGACGTCCGATCATTCCGCCGCGTTGGCGGCCGAGGGGATGAGCGCCGAGTACCTGACGGAGTTGGTCGATCGCACGCTGCTCGAGGACCTCGGCGGCGGTGTCGACGTCACCACGGTTTCCACGGTGCCAAGCGACCAACGCAGCATCCTCGATCTGGTGGCGCGCGCACCCGGGGTCGTTGCCGGGCTACCGGTCGCGGCGGTCGCCCTTGAACGGGCCGGTGACGTCTCGGTGGAGATCCTCAGCTCCGACGGAAGTCGGGTACGGCGCGGGGAGGTGCTGCTATCGGCGGTCGGTCCGACGGTTTCCCTGCTGACGGCCGAGCGCACTGCGCTGAACCTGCTCTGTCACCTGTCGGGGGTGGCCACCGCGACAGCCGCGTGGGCGGAGGCCCTCGGCGACGGACCGACCAAGGTCCGCGACACCCGTAAGACCACGCCGGGACTGCGGCTGCTGGAGAAGTATGCCGTGCGTTGCGGCGGCGGGGTCAACCATCGGTTGTTCCTGTCCGATGCGGCACTGGTCAAGGACAATCACGTAGTTGCCGCCGGTGGGGTGGCGGAGGCCTTCCGGGCCGTTCGGGAGGCCTTCCCAGAGGTGCCGGTGGAGGTGGAAGTCGACTCGCTGGCGCAGTTGGAGGAGTGTCTGCAGGCGGGTGCAGACCTGGTGCTGTTGGATAACTTCACTCAAGCCGAGATGGCAGAAGCGGTACGGATCAATCGTGGCCGGGCCACCCTGGAAGCGTCCGGCGGCTTGACTCTGGCGGACGCCGGAGCCGTTGCCGCCACGGGCGTCGACTACGTGGCCGTGGGTGCGCTCACCCACTCGGCCCCCGTGCTGGACATCGGCGCCGACCTGAGGGAGGTCTAGTCCATGCTGCTGACCATCGACGTCGGAAACACCAACACTGTCCTGGGGTTGTTCTCCGGCGACACCCTCGTTGAATCCTTCCGACTCAAGACCGATCCGTCGGGTACGGCCGACGAGATGATGCTCACCTATCGCGGACTGCTCAGCGACGGCCCTGAAATCACCGGGATCTCGTTGTGCTCAACCGTGCCGGCGGTGCTGCACGAGCTGCGGCTGATGCTGTCGCGCTACTACGCCGACGTGCGCAGCGTCATCGTGGAGCCCGGCACCAAGACTGGGGTGCAGATCCTCACCGACAATCCGAAGGAGGTGGGGGCCGACCGTATCGTCAACACCCTTGCGGCCTACCACCTGTACGGCGGACCCTCCATCGTTGTCGACTTCGGCACCTCGACGAATCTCGATGTGGTTTCGGCAACGGGCGATTTCCTGGGAGGGGCGCTGGCGCCGGGAATTCAGATCTCCCTGGACGCCTTGTCCGCTCGGGCCGCCCAACTACGCAAAGTCGAATTGGTACGACCCCGCAGTGTGATCGGAAAGAACACCGTGGAGGCACTTCAGTCGGGTGCGTTGTACGGATTCGCCGGTCAGGTTGACGGTTTGGTGGACCGGATCCGGGCTGAGATACCCGGGGTGCACGCCGTCATCGCCACCGGCGGGTTGGCGGAGGTCGTGGTGCCGGAGTCACGCACCATCACCGCGCACTGCCCCGAACTCACCCTGATCGGGTTGGCGTTGGTGTTCGCCAAGAATCAGGTCCCCTGATGACCCGGTCGTTGCGGCCGGCTAGAACCGCGGACGTGGCTGTCATCAGGGGACTCATCGCCAACTACACGGAGGACGGTCGATTGCTGGCCAAGGCGCCGGTGACCCTGTACGAGGATGTGCAGGAGTTCTTAGTGTCCGAGCAGGACGGCGCCGTGGTCGCGTGTGGGGCGCTGCACGTCATCTGGGCGGACGTTGCCGAGGTGCGCACCGTTGCAGTGGACCCCGCGGCGGCCCGCCAGGGCCACGGCAGCGACGTGCTCACGGCGCTGCTGGATCGTGCCCGGGAACTCGGCGTGGCCCGGGTCTTCTGCCTGACTTTCGAAACCGAGTTCTTTGGAAGACACGGTTTCGTCGAAATCCAGGGGACCCCGGTTTCCCACGATGTCTACGAACAATTGCTGCTCAGCTATGACGAGGGAATAGCGGAATTCCTCGATCTCGAGCGGGTGAAACCCAACACATTGGGAAATTCCCGCATGCTCATCGAATTGTCCTGACCCTCATCGGAATTCCGGTGCGATAACTTTGCCCAGGGAGTTCAATTCACACAACCGCGCAGCAAGGGACCATTGACTATGGCGAGCAGGGTGCAGGTCGTCCTCGTTGACGATATCGACGGCGGCGACGCGGATGTCAGCATCGAATTCGGCCTCGACGGCGTCGACTACGAGATCGACCTGTCAGATGAGAATGCCGCTGCGCTGCGCACGGCCCTGGCCCCGTACATCCAGGCGGCTCGCCGTAGCCCCGGCGGCCGCGGCTCGCGTAGGCGCCGCAGCGCGGCGGCCGGCGCCAAGGACTCCCGCAGCGCGCAGATCCGCAGCTGGGCCCGCTCGAACGGGATCGAGGTCAACGCTCGGGGCCGGATCCCCGCCGAACTCGTGGCACGGTACGAGGCCGCCCAGCGCTGATCGGGGCCCGATTTCCCACGAGGTCCCGCTGTGGGATCGGTTCGGAAGACGGGCCCGATCGAGTCGCTTCAGCCCTTGAGTGTGGCCGACACCAGTTCCCTGGCCGACTGTTGGATCGCGGCCAGGTGGTCCGCCCCTAGGAAACTCTCCGCATAGATCTTGTACACATCCTCGGTTCCCGACGGCCGCGCCGCGAACCAGCCGTTGGCGGTCGCCACCTTCAGACCACCGATCGGCGCGTCGTTGCCCGGGGCGCGGGTGAGGACCGCGGTGATCGGCTCACCTGCCAGTTCGGTCTGGGTGACGTCCGCCGGGGTCAGGGAGGCGAGTCGGGCCTTCTCCTCCCGGGTCGCGGGGGCGTCCACCCGCGCGTAGACCGGGTCGCCGTACTTCTCCGTCAACGCTCGGTAGTGCTCGCTGGGACTCTTGCCGGTGGCACCCCGGATCTCGGAGGCCAACAGGGCGAGCAGCAGGCCATCCTTGTCGGTCGTCCACGGAGTGCCGTCCTTACGCAGGAATGAGGCCCCTGCAGACTCTTCGCCGCCGAACCCGATGGAACCGTCGATGAGCCCGGGGACGAACCACTTGAAACCCACCGGAACTTCGTCGAGCCGCCGGCCCAGCCCCTCGGCGACCCGATCGATCATGCTGGAACTGACCAGCGTCTTGCCCACGCCGGCCTCCGGCGACCAGCCTGGCCGGTGCGCGTACAGGTACTCGATGGCCACGGAAAGGAAGTGGTTGGGATTCATCAGTCCGCCGTCGGGGGTGACGATGCCGTGGCGGTCGGAGTCGGTGTCGTTGCCGGTGGCGAT
>CAZKVQ010000004.1:0-2880 GCA_964556255.1 uncultured Actinomycetes bacterium | reverse complement strand
GACGAGCAGTCCATCCGGATCTTGCCGTCCCAGTCCAGGGTCATGAATCCGAACTGCGCGTCCACCAGCGGATTGACCACCGTGAGGTCCAGGCCGTAGCGCTCGGCGATCTCGCCCCAGTAGTCCACGCTGGCACCGCCCAGCGGGTCGGCCCCGATCCGAACACCTTTGATTGCGTCCATGTTCAGCACGTTCCCGAGATCGGCGACGTAGTGCTCGCGGAAGTCGAACGTGCCGGTGGTGTCGGCCGCCATTGCCCGGCTGAACGGGATCCGCGCGACGTCGGCCAGGCCGCCCCGCAGGATGTCGTTGGCGCGGTCCTGGATCCACTTGGTCACATCGGTATCGGCCGGGCCGCCATTGGGCGGGTTGTACTTGAAGCCGCCATCCCGCGGCGGGTTGTGCGAGGGCGTGATGACGATGCCGTCGGCTTGGGCCTCGTGGCTCTCGTTGTGGCGCAGGATTGCGTGGGACACCGCCGGCGTGGGCACGTACCGGTCCCGTGAATCCAGCAGCACGGTCACCCCGTTGGCGGCCAGCACCTCGATCGCGGTGGCGTTCGCAGGCTCACTCAGGGCGTGCGTGTCCCGCCCCATGAACAGTGGCCCGGTGTAGCCCTGGCCGGCGCGGTATTCACAGATCGCCTGCGTCGTCGCCGCGATGTGGTCGTCGTTGAACGCCGTATCCGCCGCGCTGCCCCGGTGGCCACTGGTGCCGAATGAGACCTGCTGCTCGACCACCTCGGGGTCCGGATGCAGGCTGTAGTACTGGGTGACCAACTTCGACACGTCGACGAGGTCCTGCGGTTGCGCCGGTGTACCTGCTCGTGGATCCATGCCTGATCATCCTTTGCCGTCGAGGGGTGGCCGTTCCGTGCCTGCGATCGCGTCCATCCTGCCGGGTGTAGTCCGCCCGACGCAGGTTGAGAGCCGGTGTTCGACCCGACCGACGTTCGCCGGTGGCGAATCGGGGAAGCGCTTCAGGCGTGGCGAGGTTGAGTGAGCAGTGTCCCGGGTCGGTACCTGGGGTTAGAGTGCTCGGAAGCAGGCGGTGCGCCGCGCCGCCGTTGGGCCTGCACGCACAGGGAGTGTGAACATGTTCGAACGGTTTACCGATCGTGCTCGGCGCGTGGTCGTGCTCGCCCAAGAAGAGGCGCGCATGCTCAACCACAACTACATCGGAACCGAGCACATCCTGCTCGGGCTGATCCACGAGGGGGAAGGCGTTGCCGCGAAGGCTCTGGAGAGCCTCGGTATCTCCCTGGAGGCGGTGCGCTCCCAGGTCGAGGAGATCATCGGCCAGGGTCAGCAGGCGCCCAGCGGTCATATTCCCTTCACCCCGCGGGCCAAGAAGGTGCTCGAGTTGTCGCTGCGGGAGGCCCTGCAGCTGGGACATAACTACATCGGTACCGAGCACATCCTGCTCGGGTTGATCCGCGAGGGGGAGGGCGTCGCGGCGCAGGTGCTGGTCAAACTCGGCGCCGACCTCAACAGGGTGCGTCAGCAGGTCATCCAGCTTCTCGCCGGCTACCAGGGCAAGGAGCCGGCCGCAGCGGGTGGCCCCGCCGAGGGCACCCCGTCGACCTCGTTGGTGCTCGACCAGTTCGGCCGTAACCTCACGGTGGCCGCCAGGGAGGGCAAGCTCGACCCTGTGATCGGGCGCGAGAAGGAGATCGAGCGGGTCATGCAGGTGCTGTCCCGCCGCACCAAGAACAACCCGGTGCTCATCGGTGAGCCCGGGGTCGGCAAGACCGCGGTGGTGGAGGGCCTGGCCCAGCTCATCGTGCGAGGCGAGGTCCCCGAGACCCTGAAGGACAAGCAGCTGTACACCCTCGACCTCGGGTCGTTGGTGGCAGGTTCCCGATACCGAGGCGATTTCGAGGAGCGTCTGAAGAAGGTCCTCAAGGAGATCCGTACCCGCGGCGACGTCATCCTGTTCATCGACGAGATGCACACGCTGGTCGGTGCCGGTGCCGCCGAGGGCGCGATCGACGCGGCCAGCATCCTGAAGCCGATGTTGGCCCGAGGGGAACTGCAGACCATCGGGGCAACCACGCTCGACGAGTACCGCAAGTACGTGGAGAAGGATGCCGCGCTGGAACGGCGCTTCCAACCGATTCAGGTCAATGAGCCCTCGCTGGCACACACCATCGAGATCCTCAAGGGCCTGCGGGACCGTTACGAATCCCACCACCGGGTGACCATCACCGATGCCGCGCTGGTCGGTGCTGCGACGATGGCCGACCGATGACCGCGCCGCCGGACCTGCGCGAATTCGATGAGCGCATCGCCAATGTCCGGCGCGAGAAGGAGTCGGCGATAGATGCCCAGGACTTCGAGAAGGCCGCCCGACTGCGCGACGACGAGAAGAATCTGATCGCGGAGAAGGCTGCCCGGGAGAAGGAGTGGAAGGCCGGCGATCTGGACGTCGTGGCCGAGGTCGACGAGGAGCTCATCGCGGAGGTTCTTGCCACCGCGACCGGTATCCCGGTGTTCAAGTTGACCGAGGAGGAGTCCCAGCGACTGCTGCGGATGGAGGAGGAGCTGCACCGCCGGGTCATCGGTCAGGAGCAGGCGATCCACGCCCTGTCCCAGGCCATCCGCCGCACGCGGGCGGGTCTGAAGGATCCCAAACGTCCCGGCGGTTCGTTCATCTTCGCCGGACCGTCAGGTGTCGGCAAGACCGAGCTGAGCAAGACGCTGGCGGAGTTCCTGTTCGGCGACGAGGACTCGTTGATCTCACTGGACATGAGTGAGTACTCCGAGAAGCACACGGTCTCCCGACTGTTCGGCTCACCGCCCGGATACGTGGGCTACGAGGAGGGTGGCCAGCTCACCGAGAAGGTGCGGCGCAAGCCGTTCTCGGTGGTGCTGTTCGACG
>CAZKVQ010000003.1:94889-96258 GCA_964556255.1 uncultured Actinomycetes bacterium | reverse complement strand
GCACAACGGTGTGGAGCAACTGATGAGTTGGCGGCTGAAAGTCACCCACGAGACCGGTTTGAGGTACACAAATCCCGTCTCGGTGTCCTTCAACGAGGCCCGGATGACCCCTGCCGATGGCGGTGGCCAACTGCTGATCGCCCACGAACTGCACACCACGCCCGCCGCCCGGGTGCAGAGCTACACCGACTACCACGGCACCACCGTCGAGGCATTCGACCTGCACGAATCTCACACCCACCTGGCGATCACTTCGGTGTCCGTGGTCGAGACGAGCGGAACCATGCCGTTGTCGGACTCCTGCTCGTGGCACGAACTCGACGACGATGTCCTGCGCGACCGCTGGTGCGAGTATCTGCGGCCCAGCCGGTATGTCGATGACGCCCGGGAAGATCCCGATCGGGCCCCGCTGATGGCGGAACTGGCTGAGCTCCCGACGCCGCAGGCCGCAATCAATGCCGCGGTGAGCGCAGTGGAGGCTCATTTGAGTTACACCCCAGGGGCCACCACCGTCTTCACTACCGCTGCGGAGGCCTGGGGCCACGGACGCGGGGTCTGCCAGGACTTCTCGCATGTGACGCTGTCACTGCTGCGCCCGCTGGGCATCCCGGCGCGCTACGTCTCGGGGTACCTCTACACCGGCCGGGGCGAGATCGGCGAGACCGTCACTGGTGAGTCCCATGCCTGGGTCGAGGTGTGGGACGGGGAGTGGCACGCGCTCGATCCGACGAACGGTCGTTTCGTAGGGGAAGGTCACGTCGTAGTGGCGCGCGGTAGGGACTACGCCGACGTCAGCCCGTTGAAAGGTATCTACGCGGGGGGCCACTCGGAGTCCCTCGGTGTCGAGGTGAGCCTCACCCGCCTGCCGCGCTGACGCCTTCCCAGCGGCGGAGACACGGCGACAATGGCGAACACCCGGCCCGGAGTCGCGACAGTCAACCCGCGGCGGCCCTAATCTCTTGTGCCATGGCAGATCTTCGAATCGGTGGCCGGGTCAACCCGGCCGACCACACCAGGACCGACACCAACGCCGCTGTCCCTTCCGGGGAGTTGACGACACACGCCGTCATCGTCGGTATGACCGGATCCGGCAAGACGGGCCTGGGGGTCGACCTGATCGAGGAGTGCCTCGCCGCCGGGGTGCCGGCCATCCTCATCGACCCCAAGGGCGACCTGACCAACCTCGCCCTGACCTTCCCGGAACTGTCGGGACCCGAGTTCGCCCCTTGGGTCAACGACTCCGATGTCGAGAAGTCGGGCAGCAGCAGGGAGGAATTCGCGGCCGCGCAGGCGCAATTGTGGACGAGCGGTCTGGCCGACTGGGAGCTGGGGCCGGCCGACGTGAAAGCGCTCCACGACGGTGTGGAGG
>CAZKVQ010000003.1:69974-94879 GCA_964556255.1 uncultured Actinomycetes bacterium | reverse complement strand
ATCTACACCCCAGGGGCCACCCACGGCATCCCGCTGAACATCGTGGGATCCCTGAAGGCACCGGCTCCGGGCAGCGACCCGACGCTGATCACCGAGGAAATCGATGCGTACTGCTCCAGTTTGCTGAACCTGATCGGGGTCGACGCCGATCCGCTGAGTTCCCGTGAGCACATCCTGCTCGCCAACATCATCGCCGATTCCTGGAACGCCGGGCGGGACCTGGATCTCGCGGGTCTGGTCGCGGCAGTGCAGCAGCCGCCCATCCGCAAGGTGGGGGTGCTGGAACTCGATGCCTTCTTCCCGGCCGCCGACCGCGGGAAGTTCGCTATGAAACTCAATGGCCTACTCGCCTCCCCAAGTTTCGCCACCTGGCTGCAGGGCGACCCGATCGACATCGGCTCGCTGCTGCGCTCCCCCGACGGCCGTCCGCGGGCGGCGGTGATCACAACATCGCACCTGAGCGACGAACAGCGGCAGTCGGTCACGGCCATGGTCCTGGCCAAGCTGATCACGTGGATGCGCCAGCAGAGCGGCACCGGGGATCTGCGGGCGCTGCTGTACATGGACGAGGTGGCCGGATATCTGCCGCCCACGGCCAACCCGCCGACGAAGGCGCCGATCATGCTGCTGCTGAAGCAGGCGCGGGCGTTCGGTATCGGGGTGGTGCTGAGTACCCAGAACCCCGTCGACGTCGACTACAAGGCCCTTTCGAACGCCGGCACGTGGCTGGTCGGCCGGCTACAGACCGAGCAGGACAAGGCGCGGCTGCTGTCCGGACTGAGCAGTGCCGCGGGCACGATCGATGTGGACCAGGTGTCGGCAACCATCTCCGGACTCGCCAAACGGGAGTTCGTGCTGAAGCGTGCGAGCCAAGACAAGGTCGACGTGATCACCACCCGCTGGGCAATGAGCTATCGGCGCGGGCCGCTCACCAGGGAGCAGATCTCCTCGCTCAAGCCCGGTACAGCTCCGGCACCCGATTCGGCACCCGCTCCGGCGGCCCCCCTCCCAGACGCAGCCGCGACGCCCCAATCGACAGGCCAGGAGGCCGCCTCAGCGAGCGCCGGCGCACAGACCCCTGAAGCAACCACTACCCCTGTCGCGGCCCCTGTCGCGACCCCGGATCCGACGGCAGCCGCGATGGCGCCGGCGGTGGCTGCCGGGGCACCTGTGGCCCTCGGCGATGACGAAACCCCCGTCGCTCCGACCATCGCTGCGGGCGTACCCGTCCGGTTCCTCGACCCTGGAGCGAACTGGACCGGCGAGTTCGGAGTGGTCCCGGGCAGCCGCCTGCGAGGTGCGGTGATGGCGCGGGTCACGCTGCGATACGACGACGCCAAGGCGGGGGTCCGCAATGACCAGGAGTACGAGTGCGTGCTGTTCCCGATCGCCGAGCGAGTGGACCCGGCGTCTTGGCGATCCGTCGATTACGACGACCGCGACCTGCTCCTGGATCCACCGCCCGGGGCCGTCTATCAGCTGCTTCCCTCGGTGACGTCGACGAAGACGTGGTGGAACGCCCTCGAGCGGGAACTGGCGGACCACCTCGCCCGGAATCAGACCCTGAAGATCTCGGCAAACCCCGCACTCAAGCTCTACTCGCGGGTGGACGAGACACCAGAAGACTTCGCCGCACGCTGCCAGGCGGCAGCGGCCGACCAAGCCGACAAGGCCGTCGCTGCCCTGAGAACCAAGTACGAGAAGAAGTTGGCCACGGTGCAGCGACGACTGGACACAGCGAACACGGCCGTCGACCGCACCAGGCAAGCGCAGTCCGCCACCTATCAGGACGCGGCGATGGACACCGTGGGATCCATGTTGGGCGGCATCTTCGGAGGGCGCAGGTCACGCACCTCTGTGACGTCAACCGCAAATAAGGCCATGGCCGCCCGCAACAAGGTGGCCGCGGCCGAGTCGAAGGCCAACGACGTAGCCGCCGAGATGGCGGGTCTGGAAGAGGAGCTGGCGAACGAGATCACAGCGCTATCGGAGCAGGCCAATGAGACCGCGGCTCAGATCTCCCAGGTCGACATCACCCTCGCCAAGTCCGACGTGAAAGTCATCGCTTTCTCGCTGGTGTGGTTCCCCTTCCAGTGACCCAGCACCATCGGCGGGGATATCAGGCCGTGCTCATCATGCGGGCAGGGCCGCCACCACCGACCCCAGGATGCGCCTGCCCTCCGCTCGGGTGACCTTCCTCGGGTCGACCATTCGTTGGACTGTGAACCCGATTGCCATTGCATTGAGCAGGGTGGCGCCGTCCTTCGGAGACAGGATGAGGTCCTCCTGCTTCGCCATGGACTTCAGGATGGACGCCTGCACATCACGTTGTTCCCGCAACACCTCCACCACTACCTCGCGGATGTCAGCATCGGTCTGCGCTTGCAGCAGGGACCACAGCAGAAGTCGGAAGCGCGCCGGATCCTTCTCGATCGCGTTCATGTACGCGACGCCATCGGACACCAACCGGTCCGCCGGAAGTTCCGTCTTCGGATCGAAACCCCCCGTGCCGGGTTCCTCCTCGCTGCGGCCTACCGCCTCCCGCAGCGCGAATAGGAATAGCTCGCGCTTCCCGCTGAAGTTGGAGTAGAGGGCACCGATCGTCATTCCGGAGGCCTCCGCGATCGACTCGATCGAGGCCCCGGAATAGCCACGCTCGGCGAAAACCTCAATCGCAGCTGCAACAACCTTGGCGCGGGTAGCCGCTCTGTTCCGCTTGCCTGCCATGCGCGAAAACCTCCGAGTACGAAGCGTCCGACCCCGCGGACACCATCGTAGTCACCCTCCCGACGGCCCGTTGATGCCCGTTCCTGCTTCAAACGCCGGAAACCCTTTGTACGTAAGCAGCACCGGCTGCGGGCCAGGTGTGCAAACATCGACTGGAGGGCGCGCCCCGCCCAGGCACCGAATCCGATGCATCTGCCCGGCATCAGGGAGGCACTGGAATGACCTTCGGACGCTCCGTCAGCACCTGCTTCCACAAGTACGTCGACTTCAGGGGTCGGGCGAGTCGAAGCGAGTTCTGGTGGTTCCTACTGTTCGTGACCCTGGTCGGAATCCTTGCCGGGTTCCTCGACAACCTGCTGGGACTGACGTACACCTCCGCCGACAGCACCTACGTGGTCAACGGCATCGACTACTCGCTGTATGCCAACAGCTTCGGCTGGCTGTACACGCTGTGGGGACTC
Organism: uncultured Actinomycetes bacterium; assembly: GCA_964556255.1. GTDB lineage: Bacteria > Actinomycetota > Actinomycetes > S36-B12 > UBA10799 > JACJWR01. The sequence goes on along the minus strand of CAZKVQ010000003.1, from coordinate 91,691 downwards.
GCCACTGTCCTGCCGACTCTGGCCGTCGGTGCCCGGCGACTTCACGATCGCAGTGCCACCGGCTGGTGGCAGTTGTTGTTGCTCTGCTGCTCGATCGTCGGCTTCCTCATCTTGACCATCGTCTGGTGGATCCAGCCGAGCCAACCGGGGGAGAACCAGTACGGACCTCCGCCGGGGGCCGGGGCCGCCTGAACGGCAGCACGTTCGCTCCTGAGCCACCTCGCCGTCGATTGGTCCGGGCATCGTCGGTTGATCGCGCCCAACGGACACCAGTGTGACTCCCGCCTCTCTTCCGCGGCTATTTACGCCCGGCATGCGACAATCGATGGAGAATAGAACGTCGTGCGGGCTCTGGTCAGCATGGCGTGCTCGTCGCTACGGAGGACACAGCCGCGCCCATGACGCTGACAACGCAGACCCTCGAACCCCCCACGTCACCCCCGGAACGAACGCCGGCCAAGCGCGTACAGGACATCAAGCCGACCCGCCGTGGCCGACTGGTCGCGACGATCGCGGCGACCGCCTTGGGGGTCGCGTCGTTCTCGCTGGGGTTCTCCATCGGGGGCTATTTCGCGAACTCCGAGGGTGAACCGGCCAGTGTCATCGCCGCCACCTGGGCTCGGGATCACGGCCTCGGCGGCGTCGTCGCGGTCGCGGAGGACTTCTACTACAGCAATATCGACACCGTTGAAGCAGGCGGCAAGCCCGCCATCTCCGCTGAACTGGGCGGCGGCGGCGCGCCTGCGGTGGCACAGGACCAGGGTGAGCAGCAGGACCAGAACGCCCCTGCGACCCCGCCGCATTCGACTCCGCCCGCGAACATCACCTCGCCGGCCTCAGACCCGGTTCCCGGGGAGGGTGTCTGGCAGCCCGTCGGCTCGACCGTCGGTGGTGTGCCCGCGGTCTACGCCACCCGCGTGCGGCCGGACAACGTCTACACCAGCCAGTTCGCGTCGATGATGTGGTTCGACCCGAAGTTGACAACCACCGAACTGATCCCCGGATACCAAGAGCCGGGCGGCGAATCACCCAGCCAAGGTGCCTTGCCCAAGAGCGAGTGGGGCCGGGTACTGGCGAACTTCAACGGTGCCTTCCGATTGCAGGACAGCCGGGGGGGCTACTACTACAACGGCACCACCGTGGCTCCGTTGCAGGACGGCATCGCCACGACGGTGATCTACAAGGATGGTTCCGTGAAGGTCGGCGAGTGGGGCCGCGACCTCAACATGACCCCTGATGTCGCCACCGTCCGGCAGAACCTGAACCTCATCGTCGACGGCGGCAAGTCGATGGCCAGCGACAACAGCTTCAGCTGGGGAGCCACCACACATGGCGAGAACCTGGCTTGGCGTTCCGCGATAGGGCAGCGCGAGGACGGCAGCATCGTCTACATCGGATCCCCTGGGCTGTCAGCGACATCGATGGCCGACACTCTGGTTCGTGCCGGGGTCCAGCGGGCGATGGTGCTGGACATGAACGACTGGTGGGTCGCAGGTTTCTACTTCACCCATGCCGCTGATGGAAGCCCCGTCTGCAACAAGCTGGACCCGGATATCCAGGAGGGTTGCGACCGCTTCCTCAAGGAGTACAAGCGGGACAACTTCCAAGTGCTGGCCAAGCCCGATCTGGCCGTCGGCACCGAGGCCCCGAAACCCTGACGCGTCGCCCTAGTTCCGGTCAGGCGTGGCCGCCGCAGTAAGCGCCCAGCGGCCCCCACACCGTTCCTGCGATTGAGGCGCAGGAGGGCATCCGCTGGTGCGTGGCCGCGGAATTGGTCACGTACTTGATGGCGCGCGCAACCACCGCAGGGTTGTTGGCCATGATGACGTGCTCAGAGTTCCACACCGTGATCCGGAAGGAATTGGACGAGAACGTCCGCATGATGTCCTGCTTGGCGTGCCAGTTGGCGCTGCTTCCGATCCCAGCGGTGACGACTGCCAGGGGCTTTGCGCCGAGGGTTGTCCGGCCGGCCACGAACTGACCCGTGGGGGCCATGTCGATGGTGGTGTTCCCCTCGCCCCAGTAGCGATCATCGGGCATCCACTGGGTCGCGTAAGAGGTGTCGACCAGGACCATCCCGGCCACCCGGGATGGGAACCGCACGTTGAAGGCCCGGCCCATCAGACCACCGTAGGAATGTGCCACCAGGACGACGGGGCGACGTTCGCCCGCGGCCCACAGCAGCGCCGCCAGCTCACGGCCCTGGATGTCGCCGTTCACTGTCGTGTTGCCCTGTCGAGGGGGACTCTTGCCCAAGCCCGGACGGTCGTACCAGCACACGCGTTGCCCGCTCAGCAGGGAGGCGCGCACGCCCGCCCAATAGGAGTGCGAAGCCCCTAGCCCGGAGATCAGCACCGCCGTCGGGCGAACGGCTGCGGCCCTGCGTCCGGCCGCTGTGACCGGGCTGCGACAGTCGATCCACTGCCATTGACCTGCCGCCTTGATGTACCCGCTGACGGTGGCTGGAGCACCGGCGCGAACCGCCTGTACGGCGACTTGCGGGACCGGCGTCGGCGAGGGTGCGGCGAAAGCCGGCGCGGCGAGGAGTGAACCCACGGCCGACGCTCCTGCCATCGCAATTGCAGCCCGGACGATCCTGCGCCCACGAGCGCTGCGGCCCTGCGAGGTCATCGTGGCCATGTCAGCGACGCTATCTCCCACCATGGCAACCGAGTATCGCCCTTCTAGGAATCCTTACGGTCATCCGGGTCGGCACCCGTATCTCCCACCCGGGTGCTCCGGTAGATGGCGGCCCAGGCCGTAATGATCCACCAGGCCAACACACCGCCAACCCAGCAGGCCAGAAAGGACGCGAGCATCCCCTTGACGAAGAACGTGTTGACGGCCGTGAGGAGGAACCAGATCAGGAATCCGATGGCGAGGATGATCGCCGTCACCAGCCACCGTCCCCACCGGTCCTTGATTGCCGAGAAGTTGGCGCCCACGGCGTTCCTTGCGCCGTCGGAGGCAGCCAACGGCAGGAACGGCGTGAGGATCGCGACCAACACGCCGACCAGCGCGTTGATCATCATGCCGACAGTGATCAGCGCCCACTGGGCCACCAACCACAGGGCGAACTGCGGAAGGGTGCGACGGGCCCCCGCGATAGCCGAACCGACCGTCACCTTGCCGTCGATGGAATCCAGGGAGACGCGGGTCACGACGGCCAGGAATGCGACCATGGAAACCAGCGACACCAAGAATGCGATCACGAACGATATGTTGAGGCCGGACTGCGGGTTCCACCAGGTGAGCAGGGCTTGGATGATGGCGTTGACGGTGATCGCCAGGAAGGCCGGAGCCGACCCGCGCCACATCACTCGACAGGCCGTGAATAGCGACGACACCCCATAGCGTCGTTCAGGCTTACCGTCGGCCGGCGATCCCTGCGGTCCCGAGGTCGCCTGCGCTGTCGTGCTGCTCATGATCCCACCCGCCCAGCCTTGTTCAGGACGAATGCCGAGGGCCCCGCGTAGAGCACCCGCGACCCGACCTTCACTTCGATGATGACGAACTCCTTTATCAGGGTGTTCTGCTGCACTGCCTGCAGGTCCGGGTACTTCTTGATGGCATCGCTGGCCGCCACCGACTTGCCGGTGGACGTGATCTTCTCCCCGCTGGTGGTCGTTCCCTGGCAGGAGTAGGTGCTGTCCTGATATGTGCACACGGGCACCTGCTGGATCGGCACCTTCTGGCTCGTCAACACGTCGGTGGTGGCGATCCTGACCGAGGTGACGCCGTCCCCGGCGACCGGCTGCAACTCCGCCACCTGGGAACATCCGACCAGGGTCAACGCCGCGGCCGCGCATCCGAGCCACGCGACTGTCCTGCTGCCGCTCATGGCGCGACACCCCCGGCCCCGTTCGCAATGATCGTCGCCTTGGCCACGGCGGTGGCCTTGGCAAGGTCAGCATCGGTGATGGCTGACATGTCGAACGGTGCGTTCATGAGCATCTCGACGTTGCGGTCCATGCCGGATCCTCGCCGCATCATCGGGTCCTCGACCCAATCGTTGGCCGCCAACTGTCGGCTCAGGGAGGCCAAACCCTTCTGGGAGAAGTCGCCAGGCGTCCACACCGGCGGCGAAGCATGATCGAGCACGGTAGAGAACAGCGAGATGGTGCCGTCCCGATTGTCGACGACCTCGACCACCTGGGATTGTTGTGGATAGTCGATGCACGACGCGGTGGTGATCTCCCAGAACCCGCCGGCGCCGATCTTGGCCGGATGGGCCTGGATGGTGTTGATGTGGGTGTGGCCATTGAGCCAGGCGATCATGTTGCGGTAGTTGAGCAACATATCGATGAACTCTTCGGTATGGATGAGTGGCTGTCCTGGAACCAAGACGTTCTGGGCGGAGTTCTCCAACGTCAGGCTGTTGTGATGGCTGAGGATCATCGCCAGCTTCTTCTCTTGCAACGCCTGCTGCAGCCCGGCTTCCAACCATTCGAACTGATCCTTCGGCACCGCCCCATCGGCTCCGACGACCATGTTGCAGGTGTCCAGCCCGAACACCCGAAGGTGTGGACTGATGTCGCTGCTCCAGTAGGTGGCGCCGGTATCCAGGTTCTTCTGCGTGAACCCGTGGCCCACCGGTCCGGGACGATCCGTGGTCTGGAAGTGCGCCGTCATGAAGTCCTTGGACTGCAACAACTTACGGCCGGTGTCAGGGGTCACCCGTTTGAATCCCGACTGGAAGCCGAACTGCTGTCGGAAGTTGTTCAGGCCCCGGGTCAGCGGGGTCGTGTCCCGCGCCATTCCCCGGAAGTAGTCGGCGGTCAGCGCGTCGAACGCGTAAGGTTTGACGCCACCCGTCGCAAGGTTGCGCAGTGACTCGTCAGTGCCGAAAGCGCCGTTGAAGAGCGTGTCGTGATTGCCGTAGACCGTGAACCAGGGAGCCGGCGTGCCGGGTGACTTGACCTCCTGGGAAACCGCGGCCGTGAGCATCCCGGGAATCCGCGGGAAACCGTACGCCCCAAAGGGGTCGTTGGTGGGGTCGTCCGGGTGATAGGCGTACTGCGCTTCGGGCCACGCCTGGACGCCTTCATACTCGCCAGGCTTTCCGGAGTCAGGCGTGACCGGCGTGCCATCCATCACGTCGATGTACCACCGGAGCTCCTTGCTCGACAGCGCATCCGCGTTGTCCCCGGTGTTCAGGATGGCGGCCATCGGCGCACCGGTCAGCGGGCTCGTGGCGACATCCGAGAGTGCCTGCACCATGGCGGCCTGCACTTGCACGGTGAGGGTCTCCTGCGGACGGAAGTTGCCCGGTACGAAGGCCGGATCGAAGTCGCTGACAGGTTCGAGTCGAGCCGGCGACTGGGCATCGACGATGTGGATATCGGAGGTGTGTCCGATGTAGACGATGGATCGTCGGGCCGCCGCCCGGGCGGGGGACGGATCGGAACTGATCAGGTCGGTTCGCACCGCGTAGGGCTCGCCCGGACCCTCGACGAGCGTTCGATACGAGCGATTGCCCTGCGTCAACTGCAGGACCGTGGCCTGCAGCGTGCTGGGCACCGGCGACGGGGTGGCCGGAGCCGCGAGAGCGGCGCCCAGCATCTCGCGGGGCAGGCCGAGCGAGGCCGCCAGGGATGCCGTGACAGCCATGAATGTCCGCCTGGAGAATGTCCCCACGTAATGCTCCTCTCGCCCGCGTGCACCGACACCCGCGACGGACTCATGCGTACCACAGGATCTCGGGTCCCGGCCCACCTTCGCCGCAATTGGTCGCCATGATGGGGCCATGACTCAACGGACCGGGCTTCGGCATCGGTTCACCGAGGTCCTCCGGATTGTTTCCAGGGTCGATCGGGCACGAATTGACTGGGTTCGTGCCTTCCGGTTGGCGACCGTGGTCGGTGCCGCCCTGGCCACCGGCATCCTGACCGATCACCGCGGCTCCGGGGTCGCCTGCGCCACCGCAGCGGTACTCGCTTCGTTCGCCGACACCAACGATCCCTACCCGGTACGGGCCCGCATGATGGGCGCGACGACCCTGACACTGGCGGCGGTGGCGGGCTTGGGGGCGCTGGCAACACACGGCCCTTGGCTGCTCGTAGGGCTGGCGGCGGCATTGGCAGCGGTTGCGGCCGGAGCCGCCCGCTTCGGTCCTCGCGCAGCCACCCTGGGCAGGCTCTCCCTCAGCATCTACGCCGCCTACGCGGTCGGCCTGCTGGGTACCCGTGGGGTTCTCGCCTCCGCACTGCTCGTTGGCGTCGGGGCCGGGGCCCTGACGTTACTCAGCCTCACGGGCTGGCTGCTGGGTACCTCGCAGGATCTGCGCGCGACGCTTGGGCATCTGTGGCGCGACATGTCGGTGCGACTGGCGGAGAGTCCACAGGCCCTGCTGGCCGGCGATATTGGCGAGCGGGCCGAGAAGCTGGAGCGGCAGTCCGACACCCTGCATCCCGAACAACTGGCGGTCTGGACCCGCCGGGTCATCGGCGATGCCCAGGCGGTGCGACTGTCGATGGTCGACTACCTGACGGTGCGGGCACCCGGTGCAGTCGAACCTCCGGCGGTCGCCCGGGTCCGTTCGAGCGCGGCAACCGCCACGTGGTGGATCGGACGGTCGATCACGACGCCAGGGTTCGGCCGTGTGGTGCACCGGTCGATCCGGCGCGCGCGCGAGGCGTGTGACGCAGACACCGACCCTTCGTCTGAGCCGGAACGTGAGGCCTTGATCCGGGCGCTCAACGACGCGACCGTCGCCATCGCGGGTCGCCCGCGCTATCACCGGGCCGGCTCACTTCCTGGAAGGGTTTTCAATGCCGGCGGCGACGCTCCTGACTGGCTGGCCCGGCACACGGTCAGGATGGTCACCCTGTACGTCGCGGCCACGATCATCGGCTACCGCTACTTCCAACCGCATGGTGGCTGGCTTCCGCTCACTGTCGCGATGCTGCTGCTTCCCGCGTACGCGGACACCATCCACAAGACGGTCGGAAGAATCCTCGGAACGGCTGGCGCGGTACTGCTCGGCCTGACTGCGGCCTTTCTACTGCCCCCGCACATGCCCTGGCTGGTCGCCGCGCTGGCGACTGTGATGGCTCTCGTCGCGGGTGCCGTGGCCGATGCCAACTACCCGCTTCGGGTGCTGTGTATTACGGCCGTCATGACCAGCGAACTGGCGTTGCAGCAACAGGACCTCGTGCTGGCCATGGAGGAAAGGATCGGGGCGACGATCCTGGCGGCGGCGATGGTGATCCTAGCCTCGCTGGTCTACCCGCTACGCAAGGCGCCGGAGTTCGCTCGTCTGCTGGCGGAGGCTTCCGCCGCCAGTGAGGAGTTGATCGCCAACGTCCGGCCCGGAATGCCCCGCACTGAGATCCGAACCTTTATGCGGCAGTCCCGGCACTGTCGCGACGCCGCCGGCAAAGCGTTGGAATCCTCCTGGGCTGAGCATCACACCGGGCCCGTGACGCCGCGATCCGGCGAAACCGTCCTAGAAGCCCTGTCGCTGATCTCGCTGCACACGCTGAGGTTCTGGCTGGACCCTCAGACGCCCTTCGACAGAACCGCCGAACAGCAGGCCCTGTCCCAATTGACTTCGACGCTGCGGGAGGCCGCCGCCACGGGGGAACTTCGCCCCCCGGAGGTGGTCACGGCCTGGACGACTTCGCCGGACTCCGGCGTGCGCAACTCCGCCCGGGCGTTGCGTGCGCTGGGGGCGAGGACGGCGGCACCGCCGACCTGAGGAGGGCGGCCGCGTCAGGCGCAGTCGGCGGCCTCACTGGCGGCCTCGAGGCTGCCCAGTGCGCCCACCAGCGAGGCACCGATCGCGTCGACCTCGATCAGGAAGCCGTCGTGACCGAACGGCGACTCGATGACGGTCAACTCGCTCGCGGTTGCCGCCGACTCTACGATCTCAGCCTGCTGACGCAACGGGTACAGACGGTCGGAGTCGACCCCGGCGACGATCAACGGCACTGAGAGTCCTGCAAGTGCTGCGGCGACGCCGCCACGTTCCCGTCCGATGTCGTGGGTGTTCATCGCGTCGGTCAGGGCGACGTAGGTACCGGCGTCGAAGCGGCGGACGAGTTTCTCAGCATGATGGTCCAGGTAACTCTGCACCGCGTAGCGGTGGCCTCCGGAGTAGGCGGAGTCGACGTCCGGAGCCGCCAGCGGCAGCTCACCCACTTGGCCGTCACGCCCGAACCGGATGTCCAGTTCCTGGTCGGTGCGATAGGTCAAATGTGCTATTCGGCGGGCGAGGCCCAAACCGTTACTCGGGAAGCGGCCCTCCCGCTGGTAGTCACCGCCGCACCAATCCGGGTCGCCGAGGATGGCCTGGATCTGGGTTGTCTGCGTGCCGATCTGATCGGCGGACGCGGCCGCCGTCGACGCCCCGACCCAGGCGGCAGCCAGCCGTGTCGGGTGGCCCACGGCCCACTCCAACGACCTCATACCGCCCATCGAGCCGCCGGCGACCAGCGCGTAGCGGTCGATCCCGAGATAGTCGGCCAGCCGCACTTCGAGTGCGACCTGGTCGCGGATCGTGATGCGGGGCCAGCGAGAACCATAGGGCTGGCCGTCCGGCGCCAGCGATGACGGGCCGGTAGTGCCCTGGCAGCCCCCCAGCACGTTGGACGAGACCACGAACCAGCGGTCGGTGTCGAGCGCCTTCCCGGGGCCGATCAGGGCATCCCACCAGCCAGGGGTCTGCTGGCCGGGTTCGGTGCCACCGGCGGCGTGAGCGTCCCCGGTCAAGGCGTGCAGCACGAGTACCGCGTTGGAGCGGTCGCGATTCAGTCGACCGTAGGTCTCGTAGGCGACCGTAACCTCATCCAGACGCCCGCCCAACTCCAGATCCAAGGCTCCGAAGTGGGTGTACCGCCGGGAGAGGGCGCCCGGTTGCCGCAGCCCCCCGGGGGAGGCTGCGGCAACGATCGGGCTGTCAGACATCGATTCAGGCGGTCTTCGCGGCGCGGAAGCCCGCGTCCAAGTCGGCCAGGATGTCGTTGATGTTCTCCAAGCCGACGGCAAGGCGAACCAGGCCGGGGGTCACGCCCGCGGTCAGCTGCTCCTCCTCGGTCAACTGGGAGTGGGTCGTCGATGCCGGGTGGATGACCAGGCTGCGAACGTCCCCGATATTGGCGACGTGGCTGTGAAGTTCGAGCGCCTCCACGAATGCCTTGCCGGCCTCGACTCCGCCGTCGATCTCGAAGGCGAGCACCCCGCCGGTGCCGTTGGGCGCGTACTTGCGCCCTGCCGCGTACCACGGGCTGCTGGGCAGCCCGGCGTAGTTGACCGAGAGGACCTCGGGCCGGGTGGTGAGCCACTCAGCTACCGCCTGCGCGTTCTGGGCATGACGCTCGACCCGCAGGCTGAGGGTCTCCAGGCCCTGGGCGATGAGGAAGGCGTTGAACGGCGCCACGGCGCTGCCTAGGTCGCGCAGCAATTGCACGCGAGCCTTGAGGATGAACGCGAGGTTGGCGCCGAGCTCGGATCCGACGCCGAGATCGCGGGCGTACACCAAGCCGTGGTAGCTCGGGTCCGGGGTGTTGTAGTTAGGGAACTTCTCCGGGTCGGCCGCGAAGTCGAAGTTGCCGCTGTCCACGATCACGCCCGCGACGGCCGTGCCGTGTCCGCCCAGGTACTTCGTCGCGGAGTGCACGACGATGTCGGCACCCCACTCGAACGGACGGATCAGGTATGGGGTGGCCACGGTGTTGTCGACGATCAGCGGGACGCCGGCCTCGTGCGCCACCGCCGCCACACCCTCGATGTCGAGGATGTCGTTCTTGGGGTTGGCGATCGTCTCACCGAAGAAGACCTTCGTGTTCGGCTTGACCGCTGCGCGCCACGAGTCCAGGTCGTCGGGGTTCTCGACGAAGCTGACCTCGATCCCCAACTTGGGCAGCGTGTAGTGGAAGAGGTTGTAGGTGCCGCCGTACAGGCTCGGGCTGGACACGACGTGGTCGCCTGCCTCGGCGATGTTGAGGATCGCCAGCGTCTCGGCGGCCTGGCCACTGGCAACCAGCAGGGCGCCGACACCACCTTCGAGCGAGGCAATGCGATCTTCGACCGCCGCCTGGGTCGGGTTCATGATGCGGGTGTAGATGTTCCCGAACTCCTTGAGCCCGAACAGGTTGGCCGCATGGTTGGTGTCGTTGAAGGTGTATGACGTGGTCTGGTAGATCGGCAATGCCCTGGCGTTGGTGTCGCCGTCTGGCTGCTGTCCGGCATGGATCTGTCGGGTCTCGAAGGACCAGGCGTTGTTCATTACTCCCCATTCAGGTGTCGTGCCGGGCAACACCTGCGCTGAGGGAACAGCACCGATGGAGCCCGGTTGGGCCCCAGGATGTCTGTGGACCCGCGCTTGCCGACCCGCGGTTGCGGGACGACCCGGTCTTTTCCTCAGATGCACCCCACCGCGGAGGAGGGTTGCAGTCCAGCAAGCTGAGGCTTGACGCTGGCTCTCTTGACCTGACGAGAAGCGTAGCAGCGTTGGCCGCGAACGCAATACCGCGTCAGGAATCCGTTGTGTGACCTGGGGCACGCCGACGGCTTGGGCCCACATCGGGTGGTCGGGTCCTCAATCGCTGGCCAGGCCGCGTCTACGTCGAATGGAGCGTGCGGCTGAGGAGAAGATGCCGTCGACCAGCATCCCGAGGATGAGGATGACCAGCATGATGGCGAGCAATTGTGCGGATTCGTTGAATTGCCTGGCGAAATCGAGGGAACTGCCCAACGAGGGCCGCGAGGCGATGATCACCAGCAACTCACCCGCCATCAGACTGCGCCAGGCGAATGCCCAGCCCTGGGTGAGGCCGGAGATGTAACCGGGAAGCGCGGCCGGCAGCACGATGAATCGATACATCGCCCAGCCGTGGGCACCGAGGACGGTCCCCAGCCGCCGGAACTGCGGAGGCACGTGGTCAATGCCGGAGATCACCCCGTTGGCGATGCTCGGCGCTGCTCCCAGCACGACGACGAAAAGGATCGCCTGTTCGGTCAGTCCGAAGAGCAGGATCGCCAACGGGAACCAGGCGATGCTCGGCATCGTCTGCAGACCGGTGATGAGGCTCCCGACGGCGAGGCGCAGCGGTTTGACACGGGACACCGCAATACCGATGACGGTACCGATGGCCAGCGCGAGCGCGAACCCGATAACCGCCCTGGTGAGCGTTGTCGCCACCGCCTGCCAGAAGTGCGCGGTCGTGATGAGGTCACCCAGTGTTTGCAGCGTCTCTGCCGGCCCGGGAAGCACATATTCCGGGCGCCATCCGGTCCAGACAACGATTTGCCAGAAGGCGAGGACGAGCACGACCGCGAGCAACTTGGGCCACGACCAAGCCCACAGCTTGCGGCCGATGGACGCACCCTTTCCTGCTGGTGCCTCGCCGGCGGGAACGATCGGTGTCAGCACCGTGGTCATGAGGGCAACTCCTCATCGGTTCCAGTCGGGTTGTGGCCACCGGACGCCGCCCGCAGCTGCTCTGTCAGTTCGGCGGCACGATTCGCGACGCCAGGAGAGTCCATCCTGCGCGGTCGCTCGAGGGTGACGTGCTGCTCGAACACGACTCTTCCGGGATGACTCCCCAACAGCACGACCCGGTCTCCGAGTCGCACCGCCTCACGCACGTTGTGGGTGACGAAGATGACGGTGAGGCCTTCCTCGGTCACCACCCGCTCGATCTCGTCATGCAGATGGTCACGGGTCATGGCGTCCAGGGCGCCAAGCGGTTCGTCCATCAGGACGATCTGGGCGTCCTGGGCAAGGCAGCGGGCGAGTGCCACCCGTTGGCGCATTCCACCGGACAGTTCGTGGGGGCGCTTGTCGCCGACGGTCTCCAACCGAACCACAGCCAGCAACCGATCCACCTCATCCCGACGTTCCGCAACTCCCCGCAGTCTCAGTGCCAGATCGATGTTCTGCCTGGCCGTGAGCCAGGGCAACAGGGTTGCGTCCTGGAACATCAGCGCGACTCGCCCGTCGAGCTCGATCTCTCCCGTGGTCGGGCGGTCGAGGCCCGCGATGAGATTGAGCATCGTGCTCTTCCCGCAGCCGGACGCGCCGACGACGGTCAGGAACTCGCCCGCCGCGACCCGCAGATTCACATCGGCCATGACGACGTTCTCCGAGGGGCCGCTTCCGAAGGTCTTGCCCACACCGCGCAGCACGACCGCGGGGCGTGGATCTGCTGGGGCTTCGGTGGGTGCGGATCTTGTCGTCACCGTCGCCACGCTACTCACCACCCGACCGAGGGTTGCCCGGTCTGCACCAGGACTTTGTTCAGCGGCGCGAGGTCGTACAGCTGATTCGGATCACCTGCCGCGGAGAACTGTTCCTTGTCCAGCAAGCCGACATCGATGGCGTGCTCGGCCGACGCGAGCAAGGTGGCCTTGAGGGGATCGGGGGTGAATTCCAACTGTTTCCAAGCCGCCGCCACCACCTCGGGTTTGGGCGCCTTGCCACTCAGTTTCTTCAACGCCGCAATCGTGGTGGCCTGCGCTTTGGCCGGATCGGCGTTGATCTCCTTGAGAGCGGCCACGTGCCCGGCGAGGAAGGCCTCAACGATGTCGGGGTGCTCCTGCAGGAACTTTGTTCGGACAACCACATTGGTTGTCACGAACTTGCCGCCGGGCCACAGCGTCGCTTCGTCCACGAGGACCTTCGCTCCGCTCTTCACGTATTGGGTGACGTAGGGCTCCGGTACCCAAGCGCCGTCGATCTGCCCCGACTGGAAGGCGGTGAGCCCTTCCGAGTTGGCCTGCGGCTTGATGGCGACGTCCCCGCCACCATCCGGATTGGTCTGGATCCCCTGCTGCTTGAGCCAGTAGCGCAGAGCCACATCCTGAGTGTTACCCAGCTGCGGTGTCGCGAGCGTCTTTCCCTTGAGATCGGCTGCTGACCCGATGGTCGGCTTGACGACGAGTGCGGCTCCCCCGGAGGCGGCCCCCGCGATGACCTTGATGGCTTCTCCCTTGGACTTCACGAACGCGTTCACAGTGGGGTTCGGCCCGATGTAGCTGATGTCCAATTGGTCGGAGAACAGCGCCGTCACCGCCTCTGGTCCAGCGTTGAACAGCGACGACCTAACGGTGACGCCGAGCGGTGCCAAGACTTTGGTAAAGGTGCCATCGGCGTCGCCGACCAGTCCCGGCGCGTGGTTGATGTTGGGGAAGAAGCCAAGTCGCAGGGTCGTGCCGGCGGCCGGCAGTGGTGATTCCGGACTCGACGCGGCCGAGTTGCCGCCACAGGCCGCGACCAGCCCGGCAATCAGCAACAAGAGGGATGTGATGAGCAGAGCGCGGATTCCCGATGCTGGACGCGCGTGTGACATGTGGGCCCCATGTTCTGATTCGTTTTCCGACAAATCTACTCGACAATACCCGGCTGGGAAGCGCGAACCCCCTTCGGGTCGAGACGCACGCGCCGCCATGGGGCACGACACAGCGCGAGGTTGCAGCAGCGTGCCATCGCCGGATCTACTCGCGAGTAACCGACACTACTGATGGGTAACCCATCGCTACTGGAAAGTAACCCCCCTCACCGGAGGATCGCTTACTCGGCGTTCACCTGAACTTAACCCGCTGACGTATGCGACCCGTCAGGCTTGGGTATGCGGAGGTCAGCCGGGAAACCGGACAACATCCGTAAACAACACAACCACCATCTGGAGTGATTCACCGTGATCGGCTCATTCGACGATCTCACCCGCGAGAACATCTTCGGCCTTCGGCGGGAGCACACCTCACCGTTCGCCGTCGCCGCCGAGCAGACCGACTTCCTACGCCACGACCTTCACTCGGTGCCCGGACTGGGCTGACCCGAGGAGTCGTCCGACTCAGCCGCCGACTTGCCTCTCCCGCGCCGACGCTTCTTCTTGCGGGCCTGCTTGTCGGCGGCTTTGTCGTGAGCCGACACATAAGCCACCGGGTAGGCGGGCAAGTATTGCTGCAGGAAAACGGTGACCATGCCGGCAGTCGGCATGGCGAAGAGGGCACCTATCGGGCCGGCTAGCGCGCCACCGAGGAGTGCCGACCCGAAGGCCACACCGGCGTTGATGGTCATCGTCCGGGAACTGATCCGTGGGCTGAGCACGTAGTCGTGGATCTGCTGATACACGATAGCCCAGACCAAAAGGATGATGGCCGGGACTATCCCCTTCTCGGCCAGGGTCACCAGCACCGGAATGGCGATGCCGATGTAGCTTCCGACAACCGGGATGAATTCGACGAAGAAGGCGCCGAAGAAGGCCAGCGGGACCGAATAGACGATCGGCACTCCGATGAGTTCCATCACGATCAGCGTGCAGCTGCCCGTGATCAGCATGAGCAGCAACCGGGAGTAGAAGTATCCCCCCGTCTGCGAGATCGCGGTATCCCAGGCGCCGACGAAGCGGCGCTGGTTCTCCGGTGACAGCCGCTTCTGGATCGTCCGCCGCAATGAGGGCTCACCGGCTGCGATCAAGAAGGTGAACATCATGACGGTGAAGAACTTGAACACGATGCCGACAGTGCTGCCGGCGTAGTGGAGGACCTTGGAACCGCCGTTGGTCTTCAGCCAGTTCTCGACGTCCTGCAGCACGGTCTTGTCCGCATTACCCGCCTTGGCGACGGGGAGGCCCCTCGACTGCGCCTCGTCAAGCCAGCGCGGAAGGTCTTGGGCGAGCTTCCCGCTCATGTCGATGATCGCTGGGATAAGTAGCACGGTCAGTCCGAGAAGCACCACGATCACACCGAGGAAGATCAGTCCGGTCGCTGCCCCGCGGGACCATCCGAACCTGGTGACGAAGTAGTTCACGCCTGGAACCATCGCCAGGGCGAGGAAGCAGGCAACCACGACGATGATGACAAGATCCGCCGCCTGCCTCATGGCCCACAAGGCGGCCAACACGATCAGAATGATGAAGACCACCCGCCACGTCGCCTTCGTGACGAAGGGCATCAGCCACTCCGGGGTACCCGGCGCCGGCGTCGGAGGCGGCGGCGAGATCTCGTTCGCAGCAGTCTCCGCCACCGGGGTCTCATCAGCGCTGGTCCCGACCGCTTGAGCGCTCGATTCCGCTGGCTCCTGGCTTCTTTCGCTCACGGGCGCAGACTATGCCGCCCCGGGTGTTGTGCGCAGGCGAACCTCACAGCAGAGGCAGGGCCACCGCGCCGCCGATCAGTAGAGGCCTTGGGTGAGTCCCCAAGGCTGGGCCGGACCCCATTGATACGGGTCGAATCGGGGCTCGACGGCAGCGATCGCCTCAGCGACGTTGAAGTAGTCCTTGTACAGCGCCGCGTCCAGAACCGCCCCTTCCACTCCGTGAGGGGTCATCTCAAGAAGGGCGTGGAGTTGCTCGAGCGTCCCAATGCCGCCGGCAGCGTCCACCTTGCCCCTGACGGCTGAGCAGATCTCCCTGATCATCTCGATATCTGGGCCTTTGCGACCCCCTTCGTGGTCGATGTCCGTGACTACATACCTAGGGCACTTCGCCGCCTGCAAACTGGCCAACGTCCCCATCAGCGGCGATCCGTGCACCGAGGAACCTGGCGCCCAGATGGCTCCGCCCGATACGTCGATGGCCATTCCGATCCGGCCGTCGTGGGTCGGCAACTGGGCACACACCCACTCCCACTCGGACATCGCCGCCGTGTCGAGCACGATTCGTTCACAGCCGGTTTTCATAGCGCGCAGCAATGAGTCGTCGTCGATGATGCCGCCCGCGACCTGGGTGTGGGCACGACCACGAGCAGCCCTGACGACGTCGGCCACGAGGCGATGGTTGTCGCCCGTACCCGCCATCGCGTCCAGGTCCACGACGTGCAGCCACTGAGCGCCCTGCCCGATCCAGGCGTTGGCGTCGGCCACCGGATCTCCGAAGGTGTGCTTCGAATCGATACCGGCGCCCTTGCGCACGACGGCAGCGCCGCCTGAGATCTCGACCGCGGCGAGCAGGATCAGCTGTTTGTTGTTCGTCATGGCCGCAGCGTATGGCCAGTGGCCGTTGAACCGATCGGCGACCACGCGTCCTACCTGACTATGCAGGGCGGAACCATCGTTCCGAGCGGGTTGGGCGCCTGAGTTGGCCGTATCAACGAGGGCGACGGACCGTCAGATTGGTTGCGGGTCCATTGCCGACTGCGTTGAACGCCACGACCTGCACTGAGTAGGTGACTCCCACGCGCAGTCCAGTGAGCGAGCGGGACAACGTCGTCGCCGGAACCGTAGTCCAGGCGCCATAGGAGGGCGCACCCAAGACCTTGCCCCTGATTCGGTAGCCGAGCACCCGGGTTCCGCCGGTTGCGGCAGGTGGCTGCCAGTACATCCGGACCTGACCGACCGCCGGACCATAGCGAACGGTGGCGGCGCGCGGTGCCGACGGCGTTCCCAACGGCACCACTGGCGCGCTGAGCGCACTCGCCGGCCCGGTGCCCGCCGCGTTGGTGGCCCGGACGGAGAAGCGGTACGGCTGGCCATTGGTGAGGCCTGTGACGACGCACGTCGTGGCGGTCGTCGTGCGGCAGGTTCGCCCGCCAGGGGTTGCAGTTACGAGGTAGCCAGTGACACTCGAACCGCCGTCACTGGTAGGCCGAGCCCAGGTCACCTGCACCTGCCCATTGCCCCGGGTCAGGGATGTCAACGTCGGCGCACCAGGGACCGTCGGCCCCGGATCCACCGGGTCGGGCGGCACCGGCACTCCACCCGGTACCGCGCTCGGAACCGGTACCGCCGTGGGCCCGTTTATGTCGTTGTCGCGCAGGATCTGGGCCACGTTGCATGTCGGGTTCTCGGCCGTGCATACCAAGGAGTCATCGATTCCCAGGGGCATCGAAGCGTCTCCGTTGCGGATCGTGTTGCCCGAGATCACCAGCGCGGTGTCGGTGCGCGCAGGCGAGGGTCCGCGGGTCTGCGCAGTATTCGGGTTAGTCCTGGGTGTCTCGAGCGCGAAGTGTTGCCATTGCGACTGGATCCCACTCGGGTTGACAATCGTGTTGCGCAGAATCGATACATGATCGTCGGGGATGTTGACCGACACCGCGCCGCCCGTTACCGAGGTGCCCCAGGCACCTTGGTCGATGAGTGACTGGCACCGCACCGTGTTGCCATCGCAGGAGCGGTACCCGAAGACGACTTCGAGGACGTGGCTTCGGGTACCCACACGGGCAGCGACATTGTCGGCGATCACCACGTTGTGCCCACCGTTGACACCGAAGGCCGCCCCCTCGGTGTCGTGGACATAGTTGCCCGACACGGTGATCTCGGTCGCCTCATAGGTGAGCCACGGCTCCACCATGTACTCCAGACCCGTCCCCTGACCCGCCGTGAAACCCCCGGTGCCGCAGTGGTGGATCTCATTGCCACTGACGACGATCTGGGTCGATCCTCCCTTGACGTAGGCGCACCAGTCATCCCCCTCCGAGAGGTTGTTGCCCTGGATCGAGGCGCGTTGGACGGCGACGAAATCGATCGCATTGTCGTAAGCGCCCAGGATCGTGTTGCGCCGAATCACGAGGTCGTGGGACTGGTTGGCCTTGTATGTTTCGTGGGCCGCGTGGACACCTCCCGGACCGTGTCCATCCAGTAGGGAGTCCTGCACAGTGATGTTCCCGCAGAGTTCGCAGTGGAAGGCATCGCCGCCGGGGGCGACGGTTACCCCCGAGATCGTCATGTGGTCGACCCGGTACATGTTGATGTCGGTCCTGAATACCGGCGACCGTGCGGCATCCGCGGCTTGCAGGATGATCGGGGCGTCTGCCGTTCCGTGCCGGTTCTCCCAGTACACGGGTAGCAGACCTTCGGAATACTCACCTGCCCGGAGGTTGATGGTGACTCCTTGGCTCAGTGTCACGCCCTGCGGGACGCGTCCCCACGCCTCGGTGACGGTGCGCAAAGGGGCGACGGCTGTTCCTGCGGCGCCGTCGCTACCCGCGTTCGGGTCTACCCATATCTCGGTCACCGACCTCACGGCTGTGCTAGCTCCGACATGGGGAACCGTGGCGGCTGCAACGGGCGACGCCGGCAAGGCGGCGGCCAGAGCAGCCGAGGCGGCGGCAGCCAAGAACCCTCTCATAACCAAAGTCTCGGCATACTGCAGGCTCCCATCAAGCAGAACCACCCGCCCGGCGGCACTATCGCCAAGCGGCCCGCAGGCTGTTCTGCGCCATCAACGCCAGCTCGTCGGCCGTGAGACCGAGCGCCGTTGCGACGGCCAGGTAGTTGTCAGCGATGTAGCCCCCGAAGTAGGCCGGGTCATCCGAGTTGATCGTCACGTCGATGCCGGCATCCAGGAACAGCTTCACGGGGTGTTCGCGAAGATCCGGGGTGACCTGGAGCCGCTGGTTGGACAGCGGACACATCGTCAACGGGATCCCCAAGGCCGCCAGTCGTGCCATCAAGGCGGGGTCGTTCCGGGCGGCCTCACCGTGGTCGACCCGCTCCACACCGAGAACATCCAGCGCTTCCACGATGTACTCGGGCGGGCCCTCCTCGCCCGCATGCGCCACCGCCCGTAGCCCCAGTTCCTTCGCCCGGGCGTAGACCCGCGCGAACTTTGTGGGTGGGTTACCCCGTTCACCGGAATCCAGCCCGACACCGTGGATGTGCTCCAGGAAGGGCTCCGCCGCGGTGAGGGTGTCGAAGGCATCCTCCTCCGGCAGGTGCCGCAGGAAGCACATGATCAGGCGCCAGGTGATACCGAGTTCCTGCTCACCCCTGCGCAGACCTGCCGTGATCCCGCCGACCACGTCCGCCATCGGCACCCCCCGCGGCAGATGCGACTGCGGATCGAAGAAGGGCTCGACGTGTACGACGCCATCTGCGCTGGCGCGCTGCAGGTAGGCCCAGGTGAGTTCCTCGAAATCCGCCGCAGTGCGCAGGACGTCGGTGGCCGCGTAGTACAGGTCGAGGAACGCCTGCAGGTCGACGAACTGGTAGGCGCTGCGGGCGTCATCGACCGACTCGTAGGGCAACACCACACCGTTACGAGCGGCCAACTCGAACATCAACTCGGGTTCCAGGGTGCCCTCGATGTGGACGTGTAACTCGGCTTTCGGAAGGGACACCACGTAGGCACGCAACTCGACGGGGTCCGGTCTCGACGGGGACTCGGCCATGTAACCCATCCTGGCCCGAGCCGGAAACTCAACGCCAGCCCGGGCGGCGGTCACGCATCCAAGTGCAGCGCGATTGGCGTGCCCTGGGGGGCGAAAGGATTGCGTTCACCATCGAATGGCATCAGGCGAGCGAGCGTGGCTAGTGTGGGCCAAGAGGCACCATGTCCCGCGACCAGCAACGGTGTAGCGCCGAGACGGTGGGTGTGCAGGGCCTCACGGGAGGACAGGGCTATGGCTATTGGCGGATCCTCGGGGGCAGCACAACCCCGAACGACACCCTCATTGACGCGTCGGCTCATGCCCACCGCACTGGCCGCGATGCTCGCGCTCCTCGGCGCGATGTTGCTGCCGGCGGGGGCCGCGCAAGCGGCAGGCAGCGCCACGCTGTCGTTCACCAAGAGTTCGACGGTGACCCCTAACCCGCCGAACACGCCGGGGATCTTGAAACCAGGCGAGCAATTCCAGTACAACCTGTCGATCGGGTGCTCCAGCTTGGTTGAGGGCTGTGTCGATGCGACCATCACCGACACCTTGCCGGATAAGTTCGACGCCACCTCCATACCTACCAGCAGCAGTGAACGACAGGTCACCTACGACCCCATCACGAGGCTGCTCACCATCAAGTTCACGCTGCCGCTGAGCCAACCTGCCGGCCAGTTCGGCCTGCCCGCCGGTAGTAACCGCACCGTGGGTGTGGGGATGCGACTACCGAGTGAGACCGACGTCGTCGATGGCGACGTGATCACCAATACGGCCGTGGCTTCTGCCACAAACGCGGATCCCAAGGAGTCCGCGAACCCGATCAAGGTCGAGGTGCCGGTCGTGTACCGACCGGTTGCAACCAAGTCGTGGTCCCCATCGTCGGCGATCGCACAGTCCGGGGCCCAGAGCACCATCACCCTCGGAGTGCGCAACGCCTCCTCAACATCCGCTTCAGTGCAACAGCTCCGCGTTACCGACGATACTTCCGGGACCTTCAACGCCTTTGACGTCACACGGCTTGGTCCCGTCCAGGCCTACCCGCCCGGGGCCGATCGGATCACCGTCGGTGTCTGCACCAAACCCATCGGCAATCCCTGCGCTGAGGGCGAGTGGGTGGAATCGGCGCCCCAATCCGGCAACGGTCCGTTCAGCCCGCCCGGCGGCACTCCGCTGGGTTCGATCACAGGGGTTCGCTACACCTTCACGAACAACAGCGGCGCGGTCATCCCCCACAGCGCCGACAGCGGGCAGGTCGAACTAGGCGTGCAACTGCGCAACACTTTCCGAAACAACAACCAGCCGATTCAGCCCCAGACCAGATTGACCATCACGAACGAGGCTCTGCCCACGGCGATCCCAACTGAGGGGAACCCGACAGTCGGGCCGAAGGCTACGGCGACCTTCGCGATCGAGCCGGACACTATCCGGGTGCAGGCGAGCAAGAACATGTTCGCGGACAACGCCGGAACGTGGAATGCGAACGGGGCCATCGTCGTCGGCCAGAACTCGGGCCTCACGATGAACCTGGGCGCCAAGAACAACTCAGCTGGACCCGTCAAGACCCTGGTGATCGAAGAACCCTCGATCAACGCGCCCCAGGAATTCAGCAAGATCGACACGACGAAGGGGCGCTTTACCTGGCCCACCGGAGCGACCCAGGCAACGCTGGAGGTGGTCTGCCGTAGTGGCGCCAGTCCGGCGCCGGTGGTGGTGCAACGGCAGGGCGCGCCCGCGACGGTACCGATCGACTCGTTCGGCTGCGCTCCTGGTGTCTTCCCGGCCAGCGTCAAGTTGACCTACCTGGGACAGACCCAGGGTGGTGATGGCACCATCGCCGCAGGCAGCAGCGCCCAACTCGATCTCCACGGCTCCGCCGCGGGGGTCACCGACGCGGACGTGCCCAACGGCCTCACCAACTGCGTCGAGGCCTACGGCACCACTCCGCAGAGTTCCAGCGCGGCCTCGGTCGCCTGCAAGACGGTGACCGTGCAGAAGCCGAGTAGCGGCCTGGGCAACACCACGAAGAGTTCCTCCGGAGTCACGACGATCGTCCCCGGTCAGCCGATGCGCTTCGACCTTGCGTTCAAGAACAACGGCAACATTCCGGTGACCGATGCCTACATCATCGATCCGCCCGACCCGAAGGCCCCGAGCTGTCTGCCGGTGCCCTCCCAGGCGGGCTGCAACCCGTTCTCCATCACCAGGCTCAACAGCCTCTCCGCCTCGAGCAGCCCCGCCCACGTACTAGAGGTCTTCGACCCGGCCGCTGCTGGTGGCTCCGGCGCCTACGTCCCCTACGTCGCGTCCGACAGTGCCTTGAAGTTGCGCGCGACCGGAATCCGGGTGCGCGTGACGGGTGCCCTCCCCGTGGGTGCGACGTTCCGCGTGAACTACACGGTGCTCGTGCGCGACGGAGTTGATCCAGGTTCCAACCCCAAGTTCACCGACTGCGCGCAGGTGGGCATTGGCCCGACACCAATCGGTTCGCCCTTTTGCTCACCGGAGGTCACGGTGGAGGGCACCGACGCCGCGGCCTCGCTGCAGAAGATCATCTCGCCGGCCTCCGTGTTGCGCCCGGAACCGGGTCTGCCACCCCAGACCACGGTCGTCAAGCACCGCATCGAGAACTCGGGCAACATCTACCTGAGTCAGCTGTCCTTCACCGACAAGGAGACCGCCTTC
>CAZKVQ010000003.1:18481-69964 GCA_964556255.1 uncultured Actinomycetes bacterium | reverse complement strand
TCCTCGAACCGGACCTGTGGTTCCACCCGGAATCGGTCCTCGCCGACACCGGGCCCACCGACTACCGTTGGCTCCTGCCCGCCCGCGCCGCCCTGCGGCAGTTGGCCGAAGAACCAGGCGACCCCTTCTTCGACGCCGTCGACTTCGCCGGCGCGATGCATCTGAACTTCCCGCCGGGTGCCAACCGCGTACGGGTGGACGCCTGCACCACCGGGTGCGCCACCGACACATTCATCAACGGCACGGTCACCGGCAGCTCGACACCGGGACTGCCGGCCGGGGTCGTCGCGGCCGACGTCCGCGGCATCCGGGTCACCTTCTCCAGCAGCAGCTCCGGCTACAACCTGCTGCCAGGTCACAACTACCCGTCGGGTGGAGCATGCCCGAACGCGAGCTTCTGCTTCAACGTGACGGCTCGGCAATTCCTGCGAGACACGACAACTCCCATCCCGTCGAAGAACACCGACGTCTCCACCGGCTCCGCCCTCTGGTCCGGGGGTACGATCAACCTCTCTCCGGTAAGCGCCGACCTCAACATCACTGAGGGTGCCGCAAA
Organism: uncultured Actinomycetes bacterium; assembly: GCA_964556255.1. Lineage (GTDB taxonomy): Bacteria > Actinomycetota > Actinomycetes > S36-B12 > UBA10799 > JACJWR01. Next base: position 69,408 of record CAZKVQ010000003.1, on the reverse strand, counting down.
GATCAAGTTCACGAAGGGCCCCGACAGCCGGATCGCCCCAGGGGACACCGCCCCCTTCGACCTGCTGATGGAGAACACCGGGACGACAGCGGTCGTCGACCCGACAATCACCGATCCGCTGCCCAGCCAGCTGATCCTCGACGAGAACCCGCCCGGCGGTTCACCAGGGCGCCCATTCGTCGTCACCTACCCGGCCCTGCCGACCGGATACCCCCAGCCGGCCAGTGTTGAGTACACACCGACCGTGGTCAACAACAAGGTGACCAAGGTGCAGTGGCGCTTCCTCGATGCCCAACAGAACCCGTGGACGCTGCCGCCCGGTGGAAAAGTGAACGTCCGCATCTACGTCTCAGTCGTAGCCCCGGCCGGCACCATCGTCGACAACCAGGCGGGCGGTCACGGCACCAACCAGACGTTGACCTGTGACGCCAGCAACACCACCTGGAACTCGGGCGACCCGTACCCCACCGGCATCAACTGCTTGGATAGCGCGGCCATAACCACCTTGTCGGGCAACTCCGTGCAGACCCGCAAGTGGAGTTCCGGCAACGGCGCTCTCGGCTTCTACAACTCGGTGACCAAGCAGGTCGTTCCCACCAACGATCCGAGCTGCCCGCAATACACCTTCAAGGGCGCCGTCTACACCCGCTACCCGTGCACCGCGATCGTCGACCCGGGCGGCACCATCAACTACCTGATCAGCCTGATCAACACCGGTAACAACAAGTTAACCAAAGCGGTCGCCGTAGATGGACTGCCGGTACAAGGGGACACCGGGGTGCTGCTGTCCCAGGACCAGCGCGGCACCCAGTGGAACAACCGGCCGACCATGCTCACGCCGGTGGTGGTCGAGGAGGGCTATGCCGGTGTCGACACCCAGTACACCGACATCCCGTTCCCCTCGGCCAACTTCTGCACCCAGAACCTTCAGCCGGCCCCGAACGACAACTGCCCCGCCTCGGCCTTCGACGCCGTCTTCACACCCGGCGTGACCGGTTTCCGAACCACCATGAACTTCCCCGGCGACCAGGCGCTTCCCGGCGGCGCCGGGGTGACGCTGACCTGGTCCATGAAGTCACCGCTGACCCTCGACACGACGAACACGGACCCCATTGCGTGGAACTCCTTCGCCCAGAAGCCGACCTTCGACGTCGGCGGGGAAGAGGCCGCGACCGAACCGCCGAAGGTCGGGGCGATGATGCGCTTCAACACGGTGCACATCAGGAAGACCGTCGACGGGATTCCGCAAGGTCTGGAGTTGCCGCCGTTCCCGATGGCCTACCGATGCTCCTACGGCGGCACCGAGATCGCCACCGGTACGCTCGACGTCGTTGACGGCACGACCGAGCCACTGCCGCTGCAGCCCACGGGTGCCACCTGTGCAATCTGGGAGACAAACGCCAACGGCGGCACCAGCCCCAATGAGGGCGAAGAGAACGCAGCGATCGTCACCGTTCCCGATCCGAACACCACCCCCGCAGGGGTCACCGTCGACATCGAGAACCGGTTCGACCAAGGCAAGATCTCGGTCAGCAAGGCTGTGACCGGCGGCGCCAAGGATCTGCCGCTTGACCCCAGCGGCACCGTCGGCGGAGCGACGTTCCCCTTCGAGGTGACGTGTGCCTTCAACGGGTCCCCGGTTCCGGGTCTGTCCCCGCTCACGTTCGATCTCAAGGCGGGTGAGACGAAGGTCATCGGCAAGGACGAGGAGCTCCCCTACCCGCTTCCCGCCGGATCCGAATGCAATGTCACCGAACTTGACACTATGAGTGCCACCCGCACCATCGTCACCGCTGACGGTTCGATCCCGGCGGAGGCCAGCACGATCGACGCGAAAGTGAAGCCCGAGTTCGACGGTGGCTCCCCGGTGGCGTTCGAGAACGCCTACGACGCCGGCAAGGTCACCATCAACAAGTCGATCACCGGGCCCGCCAAGCAGTTCGCTAAGGGCCCCTTCGGCTTCGAGTTCCAATGCACGTTCGGCGGCAACACCCTAAAGCCGATCTCGGCACAGGTGACCAAACCGCAGACACCCTCGGATGTGTGGACCACCGAAGTCACGCCGCTGCCGGTCGGAGCCGCCTGCGCCGTCTACGAGACAGACGCCGGCGACTCCACGCCTTCCCAGCCGGTGCCCTTCCTGATCGGCAACGTCATTGTGCCCGGCGCGTCGGATCAGCCGGTGTCCGTCAGTCCGGACAACCCCTTCCCGGCCGGGCATGTGACGATTAACAAGGCGACCTCAGGGGGAGCGGCGAGCCTGGTTCCAGACGCCGAATTCCAGCTGCGGGTCCAGTGCCTCCAGGGCGTGGACACGGTCCTCGACAAGACCGAGACGCTGCAGGCCGGCGGCTCGGTGCTGATAACCGACCCGCTGCCTATGGGCGCGAAATGCTGGGCGACCGAGACGACCGATGGTGGTGCTTCGAGCACGGTTATCGACCATCCGGATGCCGACAATGCAGTCGTGGTGACCCCGGATGCGCCCAACGTCTCAATCACGGCGACGAACACCTTCGACGTCGCCTCGCTCACCGTGGCAAAGCAGACGACCGGGCCGGCCCCATCAGGTCAGACCTTCGACTTCACTGTCAATTGCACTATGCCGGTCAGCAATGGCAGTCCCACCCCCACCTACCAGGTGGTTCTGCCTGGCGCCGATGCGGCGTTCTCGTTGCAGTCGAGCGCCTCCAAGACCATCACGGTGCCGAAAGGTGCAACCTGCACGGTGCGCGAGGTCGATGACGGCGGGGCCTGGTCCACCTCGATCACGCCCAACAACGGGGTCGTCACGATCACCGAGCCTGTGACCGTTACTGCCACCAACAACTACGACACCGGCAGTGTCGCCGTAGCCAAGGTGACGACCGGAGCAGCCGCCCAACAAGTGACCAAGGCGACGTTCGTCATGCACGTCATCTGCACGAACTCCGGTGGCAACCAGACCCTCGTGGACAAGTCGGTCAATGTCACAGCGGGCGCGACCGTAACCCTGCCTGATGGACTTCCGCTCGGCGCCAAGTGCTGGGCGACCGAGACTGCCAACGGGGGCGCGACCTCGTCCAGCGTTGATCACAACAGTCTGGCTACCGCTGCGGTTGTCACCCAACAGACAAAGGCGTTGAAGCTGACTGCGACCAACAGATTCGATGCCGGGTCTGTTGTCGTCGCCAAGAGGACAACGGGCAACGCGCCCGCAGGCGCGACCTACAAGTTCACCCTCGCCTGCACCATGCCGACCGGGCTTACGGGAGGTAGGTATGCGGTTACCCTGCCGGCGGCCGACTCAGCCTTCAGCCTGAAGGCGGGGCAGAGCCGAACGGTGGCGGTGCCCAAGGGTGCCACCTGCAAGACCGTGGAGACCACGAGCAACGGTGCGAGGTCGATCACGTATACGGACGCGGGCGGCAAGAACAACAACGGCGTCACCGTTGCGAGTCCCCGGGGCACCGTGGTCGTCACCAACGGGTTCCCGACCGGCCCGACGGTTTGCCCGCTCACGGTGGTCGGACTGTCCTCGGCCACGCCGCTCAATCCCAATGGCAACAACTTGGTGGTCTCCAGCGCCAGGACCTCCAACGCCTGTCAGATCGTCGTGGGCGGCGGCACGGTCACGCCCGGGGTGATCGTCAAGTGTGCTCCGACGAACAAGTCGACCCGGGGAGACCTCAAGTACTGCCGGACCCTGGTCGGGCCCAACGGGGCCGTGGTTGTGCGCCCGCTCGGGTATTCGAACCTGCTGGTGGTCGTGACGATCACGGCAACGCCGAAACCCGGGGTGACGAACTACACCGCGGGGACATGGACCCGGCGGTGGCGCACCGGGTAGTCAGTAGGGCTCCGACGGATTCTCTCGGCCGGCAGGGCGGAGATGCTCGGTCGAAACGGCGAGTTGTGGTCAGCTTTCACTCGGCCAGGCGCTCGGGTTGGGATCGATCTGGCGGCGGCGCCACGGTGCGACGCCGTCGATCTCAACATCCAGAGAGAAACTGAGCAGGGTCCGGACGAGGACGAGCACTCCCAGGATCAACACGTTCTCCAGGGTGGTGGCAACACTCACCGTCTTGACGATGTCTGCGGCCACAAGGATTTCCAGGCCGAGCAGCAGTGCCCGACCGAAGTCCCGCCTGACCCCGATGTACACGTCGCGATGGGCCCTTGCATTCATGATGGCGCGTACAAAGGCCCAGATGCCGCCGAGGACCAAGATGCCGACGCCAACCGCCTCGAACGTCCGGCTTGCCAACTCCATGACCTCGGTGAACATCCCGTGCACCTCCCTCCAACGCAACGCACACAACACAGGCCCGCAAACGTCGGAACCCATCGCACCCAGGGTAGAGCCGGACAACTTGACCTGACCGATCTTTGGCGCGAACTCGTTGCCTTCACGCGCTGGTGATCAAGGTCAAGGGGCCACGAATGTGCGGCGCCCGAACCGAAAGTGACTCGACCGGCCTTGCTAGAATCCACGCGTGACTTCGCGCGGAGCGGAGGGACGACCGCGGGAGACCCCCGTTCCGTCCACCGGTCCGTGTCGCCAACGTCTCCGACCTACCCAGGCTCCGGGATGCGACAGCGACTGAAGTCCGTGCGCCCGTAGCTCAACGGATAGAGCATCTGACTACGGATCAGAAGGTTGGGAGTTCGAATCTCTCCGGGCGCGCAGAAAAGCCGCAGGTCGGGGGAGGGTTTCCCGCCTGCGGCTCTCTGCTTCCCGGCCGCGGTGTCACATCGTTGTCCTAGCGGCCCCGCGCTAGCCCGTCGCGGCATACGTCGGGCAGCGGCTCGACTAGCGAACTGGCTTGAACTTCATGACCGCGGCCACGTCGAAGCCCGTACGAGCAATATAGGCCGCGGCATCCGTCATCTTGGCTATGTCCTGTGGCGACTCCAGGACTGCGCTGCCGCTGCTCGACGGGTAGACGGGGAGCGTGGTCGCTGGGCGGATGGGGGTAGTGCCCGACGGGTAGCCGGGGGCGGCTTGTGCGGGGGCGGCCAGGGCTGCACCCCCGGCGACGGTTGCGGCGGTCAGGACTGCGGCGGTGATCATCTTGTTCATGGCGCCCGTCTACCCGGCCCGCAAGCGACCTAAACCTCTATTCACCCGCGCATGTCAGTTCCGTGACGGGTTTTCGAGAGCGGCGTCCCCGTGTGCCAACCGCGCGCGTCAGTAAACGAGGAGGGGCGCATCGGGAGTCTCTGGTGGTGCCGAGTCATGTGAAGGCTCTGGGGTTCGAATCTCTCCGGGCGCGCTAACGACCGCCACCACTAGCGAAGGCCGACGGCGAGATTCGTCGGGTGGGGCACGCCGAGCCCCGTAACGGGGTCGTACCCGGGGTGCGCCGCGAAGCCTGTGCCAACGCGAGGAACCCCGTTGTTGCCGGCCACGACGTCGAAGAAAAAGACGCCGCTGTCCAAGCGCGCGAGTCGATATAGCTCCGGATTGACGAAGCCGATTCGCCTTGAGCCCCGCCCAGCGTTGACGCTATTGATCGCAGCCAACTCGGCGGCGATCAGGGGCGCGGAGGCCGATGTGCCGCTTTCGCGCGACCACACCGACTGCCGCCCGACGCGCACCACCACCGGCCATCCTGGCAACCTCGAGGCGTGGGCTGCGATGTCGGGTACGACCCGGCCGGATCCGGCGGCGAGTCCGGGCGCTCGTTGCCACGATGGGCGCGCGTAGTTCGACGAGAAGCCACCACCGGTGGCTCCCCCGGCCTGATCTGCGGACAACCATGCGAAGTCGTTCCAGGCCACCTCACCCACGCGGTTGTTGGCCGGGTTCACCGACAGTCGCGTGCCGCCCACCCCCAGGAGGGACGGCGAGGACGCGGGCCACTGGACGGTGGGCTTTCGGCCGGCGCAAGGGTAGGCACCGCCGTCTCCGGAGGCGGCAATCATCGTCGTCCCAATCAGGCCCAGACGCGTCGACAACGCGTCGAACAAGGAGGTCCGGACGCCGGCTGTCAGGCAGTAGGCGTAGGACAGGGACACCAACGACGGTCTGGCCGGGTCGGCTGCCACGGCGGCCAGCGCCAGGAACCATACGTCCTGGTCGGTCCATACCTGGTAGTTCACCAGGCTGGCGCGCGGTAGGAACCCCCTGATCATCTGGGAATCGAGCGAGGGCTCGTGAAATCCGGAGTAGATCAGCGGGGCTGGTTTCGTCTGTCCGCTCCCGAGCACGATCCTGGTGTCTCGACGCGGCCATCCCCAGCAGGCCTCTGCCGCCCGCGTGCTGGGTTCGTTCACTCCCTCGCCTGGGGTGATGAGACCCACGCTGACACCCTGGCCGTCGCGGGCGGCACGCCGAATCGGCCCGAAACCGTACGCCTGCACTACCTGCTCGAAGGAGTAGGTCCCTCGCCAACTCTCCAGATTCTGCGCCTGGCGGCATGTGCCGACCCAGGTCCCATCGTTTCTAGGCGGCACGATGTCGCCCCTCGTCGCGCGGGTTGACGGCAGCGCCTGCGACGTTGAGTACTCCCAGACCAGCTCGCCGGAGTTGAGTAACGCCAGCAGTGCGCTAGGAAGTTTGGGACTGGCCGACTTCCAAGTTATTAGGGTTCCCGGGATGTCGAAGGTTGTGTCGTGCGTCAGCGCGATCAGGGGTAGCCCGAAAGTCGACTCCCAGAGGTGAGCAGGCCCGGTGACCTGGGCGAAGCTCGCAGTCGCGTCGAAGGTCGTTGTGAACCCCCGAATCGCGAACCAATCTCGGACAGCCTTCTGGTTGGCCAGCGGCGCCCCGAAGGTGCTGGCGACTTGAGCAGGAGTCAGCCACTGGCGAAAACGCGGGTCGCCGCGGGTGGCGGTCTGAACCAGGCGTCGACTGGCGGCAGCGTCGGCGCGCCGCATCCCGAGGTAGAAGGTCACCGGCCAGTTCTTCCATGCCGGTTGAACGGTTGCCGCGGGCACGACTGGCGTCGCTGGTGACGTGAGACGCGCCCCAACGGCCTCGGCCGTACCGCTGGCCGCGACGACACACGCCATGGCTGTCGCCGCGATGAAGCCCTGCTGAACCCATCGTCGTGGCACGATTCGAGAGTAGTCTCGCCGGAGCGATAATGGTGCTCGCGCTCAGCAACTCCTCGGAATGGTGGCCTGCTGGTTCAGGTGTTGATGAGGTTGCGGGTCGATCCTTCCAACGTCGGCGAGGAAAGCATCGGTGTCCACCTTGCGACCGTTGGTCCACGTACCGAGGACGTTTACGTGGTCGGTTAGGGAGGCAGCGTCAACCGGGAGGGTGGGATCCAACCGTCGCCACAACGCCTGGACGTCTGCGTAGGTCTGGAAGCCCTGCGGACGAGAGATTCAGTGGGCCGGCTCCTCAGTGAAAATCCCTGACGGGATCGGATGGCTGTGGGCCTCGGCGAAGCCTGGTCCCAGCCGCCCGCGCGCGATCAGCGAAGTCGGGACCGTCCTCACTCCAACTGTTCGCGCAGACCCACCAAGTCCCCCAGCACCCAGGCACTGGTCAGCAGGCCCCCGTGTGAGGTGAAGAAGGCGGCGCCGGCATAGCAGAAGGACCTCCCCGTCGCGGCCACCCCGGCCAAAGGTCCGTCGTGGGTGCCGGAGTAGATGAGTCGCGCCGCAGCCCTGTCGCCCTCAACAACCATTCCGCCGATCTCATTGTGGAAGTCGCTTGATCCCTTTCGCACAAGGTCCCGATACGCACGCCATTCTGTGATGCCGACAGTCTCATGGCCCAACGACCCGCGAAACCGGAAGCCGGGGGCTAGGACGGAGTCGACTGCTCGATCGTCCCAGCGATTCCACAGTTCCTGGTAGAACATCTTCACCAGCTGTCCGACGTTCATCGATACATCGATCCCGTGACTCCGAAGGAATGGAGCTTGCACAATATCGATGATCAATCCCATTGCGCCTCCTGGAACCTCGAGCTGACCCGAGTGGCGCACTGCGGCCAAGCACGTACCCTTTTAACAACATGAGCATCGCGACCACGGAGATCAAGCGCTCCAAGACCCGATTCGGCCTGCTCACGGCCGCTGTCGCCCTGCTCATCTTTCTTGTGCTCCTGCTGACCACCCTGTCCAACGCGCTGGTCTCCTCACTCGTCGGGGCCTTGGAGAGTCTTCGCACCGACGGCCTGGTCTACTCAGACACCGCGCGGGACAACATCGTCGCTAGCCGCCTCGCCCCGGAGTCCATCGAGAAGGTCGCCGGGGTCCCAGGGGTGGCATCGGCGGCTGGCATCGGGACCTTCACCACCCGAACAGCCCTGACCGGCGTCGACACCGACATCCAAGTCGTCGGCTTCAATCCGCAGGGCCCAGGGACACCCGACGCCGTTGCCTCGGGACGCCTGCCGCAGACTGCGCAGGAGACGGCGGTGGACGGAGGTGGGTTGGCGATCGGCGATCGCGTAGCGCTGGCCCCAGGGGGGCCGGAACTCACGGTCGTGGGCCTGTTGCGCGGTGCTCAGTTCAACGCCCTCCCGACGCTGTACGTCGACCTCGAGGCCTACGACGCGGCGGTACGTGCCGCCAACCCAGGCCTACCCTTCGTGCCCCTGAACGCCGTTGCCTTCAACGTCGAGCCCGGCCAGGACGTTGCCACGGTGGCAACGGCAGTGGAGTCAAAGGTCGCCGGCGTCACGGCCTACCCGAAGTCGGAGGCCGTGGCGCTCATCCCGGGGATCGACTCGATCAGCCAGAGCTTTGGAATCCTGGTGGGTCTCACGTTCATCATCGGGATCGTTGTGATCGGATTCTTCTTCCTCATCCTGACTGTTCAGAAACTCAAGGCCTTCACCCTGCTCCGGGCTATCGGCACATCCACGCGACGCCTTGCTCTGATGGTGGCGAGTCAGATCGTGCTCGTCGTGCTCGTCGCATCTGCGATAGCGGTCGCCCTGACCCTGCTGGCGGTGCAGGGACTCAACACGGGCATCCCGGTGACCCTCGACCCGACGCTGATCGTCGGAGTCGTCCTCGCAGTGCTGGTCTTCTCACTACTGGCTGGGCTGCTGAGCATCCGACGGATCGCCCGAATCGACCCGGCTACGGCGGTGGGCGCGCGATGATGCTGGCGTTGAAGGAGGTGCGACGTGGCAAGGCCCGGTTCGCGGCCATCGTCTCTGCCCTGTCATTGATCGTGTTCCTCGTGCTGGTGCTCGGGGCGCTCTCGGATGGACTGTTCTATGGAGCGACCGGGGCGGTGCGGAACACTACCGCCACTTCCTATGTGTTCGCCTCCGACGCGGAGGGTTCCCTGGTGCGGTCCAGACTCGCGGACAAGGATGTGGCCGCGGTCGCGGCAGTGCCCGGCGTCGAGTCCGCGGGGCCCGTGGGAGTGTTGCTGACCGGAGGCACCGGACCGAAAGGCCCGATAGACCTCGCGGTGTTCGGGCTCGAACCGGGGGGTCCCGGCACCCCGAAGTCGCTGACAGCCGGCAGACTGCCAGGGCCTGGCGAGCGGGGAGCTGCAGCCGTCGACACCAAACTGCAGGACTCCGGGGTGGCGCTGGGATCCCGTGTCACCGTCGGGGGAGTGCCGGCAACGGTGGTGGGATTCGTCTCCGAAGCCGAATACCAGTTGCAACCCACCCTATGGACCGATGTGCCTACCTGGCGAGCGATGCGTGACGCTGTTCGTCCGGAACTACGCGGCCAGCCGGACGCAATCAACGCGGTCGCCGTCACCGGTTCGGGCGCCGACCTTGCCGCCCTGGCCGCCGCGGTTCCCGGAACCACGGCGCTGACCGCCGAACAGACAGCCCTGGCAATCCCCGGAGTGGAGCAGCAGCGCTCCACGTTGAACTCCATCATCTACACGACCCTGGCCGTGGCCGCATTGGTTGTTGGGCTGTTCTTCGCTCTGGTGGTGCTGGAGAAGCGTGAGTTGTTCGCGGCACTCAAGGCACTCGGTGCCTCCACTGGAAACCTGGGCACCGGAGTCGTCGTTCAGGCGGTGATCGCCTCCATCGCCGGGGTGATCATCGGGACCGTCCTCGCGCGGCTGTTCGACCTCATCATTCCGCCCGAGGTGCCAACTCTGTTCCGCACCGCCACGCTCGTCACCATCGCCGTGTTCACCATCGTGGCGGGCATCATCGGCGCGCTCTTCTCGCTGCGCCGCATCGCGAAGATCGACCCGGCCACCGCCATTGGAGGAGCCCTATGACTCATGAACCGGACGACCCCGTGCAGGCGGCCACCACAGCGGTCCCCGATGGTCCCGGAGAGACCCCAGCCCTCGACGCAACCCACCATGCGTCCGCGCTACTCTCCGTCACCGACGTGCGTAAGGTCTACGGCGCCGGCCATACCGAGGTCGTCGCTGTCGCCGACGCAACCATGGCGGTGGACGAGGGCGAGTTCGTTGCGCTGCTGGGACCGTCCGGCTCCGGCAAGACCACCCTCATCTCGATCATCGGTGGGCTCCTCTCCCCGACGTCGGGAAGTGTTCACTTGGGAGACACCGAAGTGACCTCGCTCAGCGCCAAGGAGCTCACCCGATTCCGGGCCGAGCGGGTGGGGTTCGTGTTCCAATCGGCCAACCTCGTGCCCTTCCTGACGGCTCGGGAGAACCTGCTCTACGTCGCGTCGCTGGTCAAGGGTGGCTCGCGCAAGACGGCCCAGGCGCGGGCCGACCAACTTCTCGATGAGCTCGGCCTCGCCGACCGCGCCAAGAACCTCCCCGAACAGCTCTCCGGTGGGGAGCGGCAGCGGGTAGCGATCGGACGCGCCCTGATGAATGACCCGGACCTGGTGCTGGTCGACGAGCCGACCGCCGCGTTGGACACCGCCCTCGGTCGGCAGGTGGTTGAACTTCTGCGCCGGGAGGTCAAGTCTCGCGGAAAGACCGGCATCATGGTTACCCATGACCTTCGGATGGTCGAGTACACCGACCGCGTATTCGAGATTCTCGACGGCGAACTCACCCACGTCGAATCACCCAGCGCCCTGACACACTGAGTCAGGCGTGCACGGCTCCCAGTTGACCGCACAACCCTTCGATGGGAGCGACCGATGGACTCCGGGATCGAAGGCACCCATTTCTTGGGGCGGCGTGGACGTCGGGTCGCGAAGGCCGCCGCCACCGCGGTCGCCTCGCTGCTGATGGCGGCCTGCGGCACTGCGGGCCCGACGCAAGGGGAGGGCGGTACCAGCACCGGGCAGACAGCCCTGGCCAGCGCAGCTCAGAGAACACAAACCAGCGCAGCCACGTCTGACGTCGTACGGTCCGTGGACCTCGGGAACGGGCGTTCGATCCATCTGGAATGCCGGGGAAGCGGTGGACCAACCGTGGTCCTGGTGGCCGGCCTGGGCGAACGGGCCGACAACTGGATGCACACAAACGCCAACCCGTCATCGCCCGAGGGCTCGGTGTTCTCCGCCGTCTCCGGGTTCACCCGAGTGTGCGCCTACGACCGGCCGGGAACGGCCACAGCAACCGAGGCAGGACTCCAGCCATCCCGGTCGACGCCGGTCGCGAGTCCGGCCACGGTGGCTGACTCAGCTGCAGACCTGGACAGGTTGCTGACCGCCGCCGGCGAGTCGGGACCCTACGTTCTCGCGGGCCACTCCTTGGGCGGGCCGATCGTGAGGCTCTACGCAGCAGAACATCCCGAGGAAGTCGCCGGTCTCGTCTTCGACGACGCGCTCAGTGAGGACCTCGGCGACGGTCTCACGCCAGAGCAGGTGGCGAATTTCGACAAGTTGAACGACCCCGCGCGCTCGGGGAGACCGCCCAATTCGGAGCTGCCCATGTACGCCGAGGCCGTGGTCCCCCTGCTGCGCAAAGCGCCCGTTGTCACGGGAGTTCCGACGGTCATCCTGACCGCCGACCACTGGCCCTTCACCGCCGAGACCATCGAGGCCGGGCGGGCGGCGGGAACGATGCCGGACTACGTCACCACGGAGTTCACCGACGCGCTGTGGGCTGCCCAGCTGAAGGCGCAGGATACCTTCGCAGGGAAGTTCCCCGGGGCTAAGCACGTCACCACCACCAACGCCGGGCACTACATCCACTTGGACAACCCACAGCTGGTCATCGCCTCGATCCGTGACGTGGTCGATCAGGTGAGGGCTGAACCCAGCCCTTGAGTCGGCGACGTCCGGAACTCCGGCGCGGCTCCCCCAGGGCGAGTTCTCATGCCGCTGGCATCGGGGCAGCATCGGAAGCCGGGAGCCTGCACGCGGGGGTCGAGCCCGGCAGCCGGAAGCGGTTCCTGGCGACGAGGCCGTAGGCAGCATCCGCCAGGAAGCGCATCCCCGGCGCCGTCAACAACCGGCCCACCAGCTGCCACGGCAATGACCCACTACCGAGAACGGCCGCGATGGCGCGACCACGGCTCACCGTTGGCGCCCCGGGTGATGCCAGCCATTGGATCGACTCCTGGCATTGCCGCGGAGTCACCCCAAGCGCGTCGAGATCTGCGTGCTGCCAGGCGATGATGTCCGCCCTGGGCCGGATGCGGCGCTTCAGGAAGTTGGCGCTGGCGGTGCAGAACGCGCAGTCTCCATCGAACAGCAGAATGGGGTACATACCTGGAGACAGTACGCCGTCGACACCGTCCCGCACCTTTCCCGATCGCGAGCTCGGCAGTCCCGCGCTACTTCAACGCGTGCGACTACGCGAGGGCCAACGGCTAGGCTCAGAGGAATATGACAGTTCGACATGGCGGTAGTGTGCGATGGCTAAGGTAACCGAGCCCACCGGGTCCGGCGCTGTCGGCCGCGCAGCCGACGTTGACGTCTCCGGGCCAGGAGGGTCGGGCGCGGATCCCCTCGACGACTGGTGGTGGCTGGAAGCGAGTCCGCAGCCTCACGTCATCTACACACCGGTGCGCGATCAGGCGGGGAGCATCGTTGACTTCGAGTACGCCGCAGCAAATGCGGCCGCCTGCGCGTTCGAGAACACGGCCCGCGAGCAACTTGTCGGCCGGCGCCTGTTGGCCCAACATCCCTCCGCCGTCGAACAAGGAGCGATAGACCTCTACATCGACCTTCTGACGACGGGTGAACCCTTCACCCTCGCCGATGTGGCTTATCCGCTGGAGTCACTGGAAGGCGAAACGCGGTTCTTCGACCTTCAGGTGGTGAAGATCGGTGACGCCGTCAGTCAAACCTGGCATGACGTGACGGACCGCCACGCTGCCCTGACTGCCCTTGCCGACTCCGAGGCCACCTATCGGCTCGTCGCCGAGAACTCCTCCGACGTGGTCTTCCGCGGGACGATCAACGGGGACGTGCAGTGGATCTCGGAGTCGCTGCATGACGTACTCGGCTGGCGTCCTGCTGACGTGGTGGGTCATCCCCTGCGGGAGTTCCTGGCCCCCGACGCACTGCCCACCATCAGTCGAATCGGAGACGATCTGGCCAAGGGCCAAACCGGCCACGGTGAGGTGAGGGTTCGTGCGGCGTCGGGCGGGTACCGCTGGATGAACGCGAATCTGAGGCCGATCTTGGACGAGGCCGGTGTGGTGATCGGCCAGGTCGGAGGTCTGAAGGACATCACCGACGAGGTGTCCTACCGACGCGGCTTGGCGATGCTCACTGCCGGAAACCGCATAGCAGGCGAGGCGAAGACCGAGTTCGATCTACTCACCCGGATTTGCCAGGCTGCTGCCGACGTGGGCGGTTACGCGTTCGCCTGGTACGGAACGCCGGCGGCGGACGCGGCGAAGACAGTGCGAGTCGTCGCCGTCGCAGGGGACGACCGGGGCTACATGGACTCCCTGCACGTGACGTGGGACGAAGCCCCGACAGGCCTCGGGCCAACGGGAACCTGCATCCGAACAGGAAGGACCGTCGTCAGCAACGACCACGCCGCTGATCCGCAGTTCGCCCCATGGTTCCACGAGGCGGATGCTCTGGGCATCCATGGTTCGGTCGCGTTGCCCGTGGTGGTGGATGGCACCGTCCACGGGGCGCTGTCGGTGTACGCGACCGAGAGCGGTGGATTCGGCGTCCGTGAGATCGCATCTCTGGAGCGCCTGGCGACCGACATCGGAGACGGTATTTCGCGCCTGCGGGCCGCCGCGGATCTGGCTGCCTCCGAGGAACGCTTTCGAATGATCGTTGAGAACGCGACGGACATCGTCTTCCATCAGGTCGACGGCATCGTCGAATGGGTCTCCCCTTCCGTGGAGAGCATCACCGGTTGGGCACCGAACGAGTTGATCGGGCGAACGTCCGCGCACCTCTGGCACCCGGACGATAGGGCCGCCGCGGTGGCACTGCGCGATGCCACGTATGAAGGACGACCCGGCTCTGGAATCTTTCGCTGGCAACGGAAAGACGGCGCCTACCTCTGGATGGAGGCAAAGATGCAGCCGTATCCAGAGCCGGACGGCGGTATCGGTGCCGTAGGCATCGTGCGGGACATCACCGAACAGCACGAGGCGGCCGAGTCACTCGCGGAGTCCGAGGCCCGCTATCGTCTCATCGCCGAGAACGCCTCCGACGTAGTCATTCGTTCCGAAGTGCCGGGGGTCATCTCCTGGGTATCGCCATCCATCACTGGCGTGCTGGGCTGGGCCCCGGAAGAGGTGATCGGACGTTCACCGGCCTCCTTGATCCACCCGGATGACGTGTCTTCCGTCGTCGAGAGTCAGCAGCGGACCCTCGCAGCTGGATCGAGCCGAGGGGAGGCCGAGGTTCGGTACGCAACCCGTGACGGCAACTGGAGGTGGGTGCGGGTCACCGGAAAGGCCTTGCGCGACAGCGACGGAACACTCATTGGTGGGATAGACACGCTACGCGACATCGACGCGGAGGTGGAGACGCGCACCCAACTCGAGTTCGAAGTCAACCACGACTCGCTTACCGGGCTGCTGACGCGATCCCGGCTGCTCGAGCAGTTGGAGAAGACGCGCTCGGAGCAGCCCCGGAACAGCTCCAGCTCCAACTGTGCACTGCTCTCCATCGGCATCGACGGGTTGGGCATGATCAACGACGCCTACACCCACACCGCGGGTGACCGGGTTCTGGTCACGATTGCGGAGCGGCTCACACGGGCGCTCAAGGGGCGCGGGCGGATCGGGCGCACCGCCGACACCGAGATCGGCGTTCTCGTCACCGATGCCATGACCAGCGCTGAACTCCTCGACCTCGTGGACGAGTTGCAGTCGACCAGCAAGCTTCCGATCATGCTCGGCCAGGAGCGATTCGCGGTCGTGATGAGCATCGGAATCGCAACCGACCAGGGCGGCGACGTTGGCGAACTGCTGCGCGACGCTTCGAACGCGATGAGGCAGGCGAGTGAAGCTGGCGGCAATCGCTGGGTCTTCGCCGACCCGGCCCTGGCTGACGAGGCGCGCCAACGCCTTCAGATCCAGACCGGACTGCGTAGGGCCCTCGACACCGGTGAAATCAAGGCCTGGTACCAACCCATCGTCTCGCTGCCCTCGGGAAAGCTCCGCGGCTACGAGGCGCTCGCGCGTTGGATCAAGGCGGATGGTTCGGTCGTGCAACCTGACGAGTTCGTCTCCGTCGCCGAACGGAGCGACCTGATAGTCGAGCTGGACCGCACGATGTTGGAACAGGCGGTGACCGCGCTGCGGGATCTGCCGACAGAGGTGGACATGGGGGTCAACTTCTCAGCGGCGACGCTGTCCGCCCCCGACCTCGTCGAGTTCGTCAGCCATTCGATCGCCGCCGCCGGCGTGAATCCGCGACGGCTGCACTTGGAGGTCACCGAGACTTCGCTGATTCATGTCACCGACTCGATTCAGGTCGGGATGCTCACCCTTGCCAACCTCGGCGTCACCTGGTGGGTAGACGATTTCGGCACCGGCTATTCGACCCTGACGCACCTTCGGGACATGCCGGTTCAAGGCCTCAAACTCGACCGTTCCTTCACCAAGGGGATCACGGGTCCCGACCCTACGGTGCTGCGCCTCAGCCAGGGCTTGGCAGGTCTGGCGGATGGCCTCGGTCTGTCCACCATCGCGGAAGGGGTGGAGACGCAGCGAGAGGCGGACATCCTCGGCGCCCAAGGCTGGGAGATGGCCCAAGGCTGGTTGTTCGGAAAGCCGCAGCCCGCGCCCTGGGGCAAGTAGGACAGCTCCCCCTCCAACGGCAATCCGAGTGGTCGTCGCGATCGTCGCTGACAGGCGCAGATGTGATGCAGTAGCGTGACTTCGCAGGCCAACCTGGTGACATCACACCCGGCCGGGGATGAGGGCAGTGGTGCTCTATCTGGGACGAGACCCGAAAGCAGCTGCAGCCGTAATCAGCGCTGTGGTGTTGGGACTCCTGTCATTTCTCCAACCGGCGCAGGCCAGCGGCAACCCGGTGGGTTCGATCACCACGTTTCCGCTGGGGCGAGGTTCGGCACCGCTCGGCATGAACATCGGTCCTGACGGGAATCTCTGGTTCACCGAGTTGGCCAACGGATCCGTCTCCAGAATCGGCCTTGACGGGCGAGTCACGCCATACCCAGTCGCCAAGGGCCGGATACCGGCGGTGGTCGCGGCCGGTGCCGATGGCAACCTCTGGTTCACCGAGTTCGCAGGTGGTCGGGTCGTCAAGATGACCACCGGGGGAAAGGTGCTGGGCGGCTGGAGCATCACCGCCGGCTACAGCCCCAGTGCGATAACCCCCGGCCCTGACGGCAATCTATGGTTCACGGCCGCTGCCGCGGCCCACCCTCAGCCGGCTGAGATCGGCCGCATCACGCCTCACGGCACCATCGCCTACTTCCCGTTGGTCAATGGCGCCAAGCCGATGGAGATCACCACCGGTCCCGATGGGAACCTCTGGTTCACCGAGGCCGGCGCACGCCGGATCGTCAAGATGAATATCTCGGGCACCGTGCTGGGGAGCTATCCGATTGCGGATGCGTCCGCAGGTGACCTTGCCGGAATCAGCCCCGGACCCGATGGCAACCTCTGGTTCACCGAGAATCTGTCCGACCGGGTCGGCAAGATCACCACCGCCGGGTTGGTGACGACCTATGCCCTACCCAGAGGTTCGGGACCCGGTCGGGTGGTCGCAGGTGCCGACGGGAACCTCTGGGTGGCGAACCTGGCCGGGAACTCGATCAGTCGGCTGTCGATCGGCGGCATCGTGCTGGGGAACTATCGTCTCAAGGCCCCCGCAGCGCCCGGTGGGACGACGTCCGGACCTGACGGGAACATGTGGTTCACCGAGAAGACCGGTGGCGCGATCGGCCGGGTGACCTCAGGCGCGCCGCCTCCTAGGATCTCCGCTGTCCATGCCACGTCGGCGCGCATTGCGGGGCAGATACACCCCGGCGGCGCCACCGCGACCTCCAGTGTCGAGTGTGCCCGACGAGCTGACTTCGCCGGACCTGTGATTCGCAATGACAGGGTCGATGGGTCTCCCGCGACGAGTGTTCGCGCGGTAACGGTCGCCGGACTCTGTTCGGGGCTGCGGCCGGGTACCCGCTACTACGCCCGGATTCGAACGCTGCTGTCCGTTCGTGCATTCCCCCGGGCCTACCCGATTGGCCGCATGTACACGACGATCTCGACCTTCGTGACGACGAGAAAGAGCCAGGTCCCACGAGACGACTGTGTGCTCGTGCCGCCAATCCTGGGTCCGGATGCGATACGACCCAACAGCCTGACGCGGCTGACCAAACCGGGCTGCACAACAAATGCGGGCCAGCAGGTGCGGGTCCGCGCAACCAGCACCCTTCGGGGAGATCTGCGGTTGCCCCGCGTGTTCTACCGGGACGGCTCGTGGTGGTTGCAGACCTTTGCGACCCCGGCCCGAACCCGTATCTGGTGGTTCGCACCAGCATTCGGCGGCTATTCCGGATACGAACTCAGCGTCGTCCGCGACACCTGACCCGGGTGAGGACACTTGCGTGTGACGCGTCCGCACGAGACTTCGTCATGAGAGCGCCTGGCAGTTCCGAAACCAACACGGGCGAGACGTCCTGCACACATGTGGCTAGGTTGAAACTATGGCGACCAGCAGACCCCGGTTTCCCACCCGGACCTTCAGTTCGATCGGCGTAGCAATCGCTCTGACAGCAGCCATCCTGACACCGGCCGCTGCACGACCTACCGAAACTGTCAGCCCTACCCCACCCGAGCAGCAAGCGACGGCTGCGTCCACGCTGCAGGCGGGGAGTCCGCGCGGGGATCTTCGACCGAAACTTCGGTGGTCGACCTGCCGTGACGATCCCGACGAGCAATGCGCCCGTTTCGTGGTGCCACGCAGCTGGTCCAACCCAAGCCTCGGGTCCTTCAATCTGGCTGTGCGGCGACTGCCCGCAACCGGACCACACGTGATCGGCACGATGTTCACGAATCCGGGCGGCCCGGGGGAGCCGGGCACCGAACTGATTGCGGCCTTCAAGGGTGATACGGCGCTGCGTAACCGGTTCAACATCGTCTCCTGGGATCCGCGCGGTGTCCCGACTACCAGGCCCGGTCTCACCGACTGTCCACAACCTCGGGAGTTGCCGACCTCGCTATTGACCGGCCCATTCACTTGGGGGCAGGTGGCGGCAGCGCGGCAGGCGAGCGAGGCGCAGTCGGGGGCGGTCTGCCTGGCGATGAACAGCGTCCTCGCCCGCTACCTGGGGACCAACGACGTCGTCCGAGATCTCGATGCCCTGCGAGCGGCGGTGGGCGACCGGCAACTCACTTACGTGGGCTACAGCTATGGCACCACCATCGGACGTACCTACGCGTTGACCTTCCCCACCCGCGTCAGGGCCATGATCCTCGACAGCGTCACCGCCCCGCAGGCCGTCATGGGTACCTATCTGGTGAATCAGGGGATGGGCGGGGCCACAGCCTGGCCGATGATCCTCCGGTCACTGCCCCCGGGAATCGGCGGTGTGTACACGCGCTTGATCGCGAAGCTGCAGACCCGCACGATCATGGTGGACAAGCAGCAGGTGAGTCGCTGGGATATGTGGTCACAGGCGATCAACGCGGGTCGTTCCAGCGCATCGCTGGCCGCCTTCCCGGCAGCCATCTGCGCCCTGGCGCGCGCGGCCGGCATGAGCGAACCGGCCTGTCGGAAGCGCACCGGAACCCGGGCTGAACTGAAACTGGCCATCACGCGCACCCGGGCCCTCATGTATGGATCCCCGGCGTTGCGGCTCATCAACTGCGCGGATATGTCGGGCCGCCCGACGAACAGTCAAGTCGCGGCTTCGCTGACCCGCTTCGCGGGGGCCAGCGGGCCGGAGGCCGCCTCAAACGTGCTCAACTTCTCCACCATGTGCAGCGGCCTTCCGCAGGCGTGGAACCAGATCCCTCGACTATCCGAATCCCGACCGGTGACGCTGCCTTCACCACCCCTGCTCATCAACTCCACCGGGGACGTCGCGACGCCGTATGCCGGAGCGCAAAGTGACCGTCGCACCATGGTCGGCTCAAGACTTATCACGGTCCGAAGTACCTTCCACGGCTTCTTCGGGGTCACCCAGTCGGCTTGCATCGACGGACCTGCCCTGGGGTACCTAATTACCCGCACCCTGCCCACGCGAGACATCTCCTGTCCGTCCCCCTAGAGGTTCAGCACGCGGCCTCGGAAGGCACGCGCCACGAAAACAGTGGACCGGTCAGGTGGTGTCCGAAAGCGAATGGAAGTTTTCTGAGCGAGACTCCTGCCTCAGATAGGGATTCTCGACGTACCGCTTCACCTGCGAGGCTTCTCGGACCTGTCTGGCGGGGTGGTCCATGACATGCAGGAACATCATCTGCCGAACCCACTGCGCCCGACGGAAGATCCGCGTGTCCTCGAAGAAGCGGTGAAACTCCAAGCGCCGCATCGGATGTACTGCGTTGAACTCCGCGATCGCCAGAGTCTCGCCCGCCGCGGAGTTATGGGCCTCCAGCGCAATGTCGTCGGCGTACACCACGACCCTGGGCAGCAGACCGGCGGCGTCCCCGGCGAAGACCTGGAGGGCGTCCCGGGTTGAGGAGTAGTAGTCGACATCGAGAGCGACGAACCCCACCGGCGATGTGGCGGAAAGGGACTCGACGAAGGCTGGCACAGTGTCTCGCAGTTCGCCGAGGTGCAGGGTGACGTTGGCCGGCAGGACCTCGCGCAAACCCGCAACATCGGCGGCGAAGTCTCCGTCCTGGTAGAGGTCGGGGTGATCGCGGAAGTCCAGCGGCGGCGGCATCCCGGTGCCCGTGTCGAAACCGTGGATCTCGCAGCGCACGCCCGTTTCTTCTGTCACCCGTGATGCGATGCGTGCCATGTTGACCAGGCCGAACCCGGACGCCACGCCGAACTCGATCAGCGTGACCGAATCGCACCCTTGGGCTTTGGCCAGGTCAGCGGCCTTGAGGACGCCGTAGGCATATGGCTGGCGCACCACCAGGTCCCATGAGATCTTCTGCCGGTAGCTTCCGAAACCCCACACGAGAAGTGATGCGAGGTTCAAGGAGAGGGGTTCGGTGAGTCTCTCCTGACCGATCTTGCGCCAGACCCGACCCTTGCGCAGCTTGTTGAGCAGCACCCCATCAGCCATGCGACGAGGCTAGCAACGGTAGCCGCGGGGCCCGGTCGCGGGACTGAGCCCTCAACAGATGCGCGGTAATTGCTCGGCCAACGGCAGATCCACGACACGGGTCCCACCGATCCCCGTTCTCGCCACCACCATCCGCGGGTGCTCCTCGACGACCGTTCCAATACGGGCCGCTCCCGCTCCCAAGGGGTGGTCGCGCAGGGCCTGCAGGGCGGCTTCTGCCTCATCCGCCGGCACGAAAGCCACGAGTTTCCCCTCGTTCGCGATGAGCAGTGGGTCCAGACCCAGGAAACCGCAGGCCGCGCGGACGTCCTCGGGCACCGGGACCGAACGTTCGACGATCTCGATCCCGCAGCCGCTACTGCTGGCGACCTCGTTCAACGTGGCGGCGACCCCTCCCCGAGTAGGGTCCCGCATCATTGCAACCCCGGGCGCGGCCGCGAGAAGCTCGGCCACGAGTCCCCCCAACGCGGCGCTGTCGGTCACGATCTCGGAGCCGAATTCCAAACCATCGCGGACGCTCAGCACGGCCACGCCGTGCATGCCGATGGGTCCGGAGAGAAGTACCGCGTCGCCAGGACGCACCCGATGGGGACCGAGGTCCACGCCGGCGGGCACGACGCCGATTCCCGCCGTGTTGATGTACACACCATCGCCGTGCCCCGCATCGACGACCTTGGTGTCGCCGGTCACGATCGACACCCCCGCGACCCGCGCCGCGCGCCCCATCGTCTCCGCGATCGCGCCCAACTCGTCCAACGGCATCCCCTCCTCGAGGATCATGCCCACGGACAGGGCCAGCGGCACAGCGCCGCTGACTGCGAGGTCATTCACGGTGCCATTGACGGCGAGATCGCCGATGTTACCGCCGGGGAAGAACCGCGGCCGCACGACGTAGGAGTCGGTGGTGAACGCGAGCCGTCCGCCAGCCACATCCAACAGCGCCGCATCCCCGAGCTGGGTGAGGGTGTCGACTAACGCCGTGCCGCCGAATGCTGGCAGGAACAAATGCTCGATCAGCTCCGCGGACAGCCGACCGCCCCCACCGTGACCCATCACCACATTGGGCTGATCGCGCAATGGGAGTGGGCATGACCAATTCTCCAGATCCAGCGGCTCGGTCATGACACGGCCGGAGCGTCGAGTCGACGGAACTGGTAGTAGGCGGCACAAGCACCCTCGGTCGACACCATCGGCGCTCCCAACGGCATCCGAGGTGTGCACTCCTTGCCGAAGGCCGCGCACTCGTAGGGCTTGATGAGTCCCTGCAGAACCTCACCCGAGCGGCAGAGGCCCGACTCCTCGGTGTGGATACCCGCGACGTCGAAGCGTTGTTCGGCGTCGAATTCCGAGTAGCGGGGTGACAACCGCCAACCGGACTGCGGGATCATCCCGATCCCGCGCCATGCTCGGTCGCAGGTCTCGAAGACGTCCGCCACGACCTCTTGCGCCACCGCGTTGCCCTGCGCGGACACCGCCCGCGGGTAGGCGTTGTCCAATGCGGCCCGCCCCTGCTCGAGTTGGGTGAGGGTGCGACGGATGCCCTCCAGGACGTCCAGCGGTTCAAAGCCCGTCACTACGATCGGCACCCGATAGGCGTCCACCAGCGGTTGGTACTGCGAGAGACCCATCACAGTGCAGACATGCCCGGCCGCGAGGAATCCCTGCACCCGACGGGAGGGGGACTCCATGATCGCGGTGATCGCCGGGGGTACCAGCACGTGCGACACCAGCAGCGAGAAGTTGTTGATCCCCTGGCGCTTAGCGAGTTGCACCGTCATGGCATTCGCCGGTGCGGTGGTCTCGAATCCGATCCCGAAGAAGACCACCTGCTTGTCAGGATTCTCCAGGGCGATCCGCACCGCATCGAGCGGCGAGTAGACCACCCGGACATCGCCCCCGCGGCTCTTGATCGCCAACAGATCGTCGCTGGAACCCGGGACCCTGATCATGTCTCCGAACGAACAGAAGATGACGTCCGGCAGCGCCGCGATGGCCAGCGCCCGGTCGATGGTCTCCAACGGCGTGACGCAGACCGGGCATCCGGGACCGTGGATCAGTTCGACGCCCTCGGGAAGCAGTTGATCGATCCCGTTGCGGATGATGGTGTGGGTCTGACCGCCGCAGACCTCCATGATCGCCCACGGCCGGGTGACGGTTGCGCGTATGTCGTCAAGCAGTCGCCCAGCCAGTTCCGGGTCGCCGAACTCCTCCAGATACTTCATCCCGGGAACCTCACCGAGGGTCCACCGTGAGTCCGAGTTCCTCGTCCAACAGCCCAACGGAGCGGAACAGCTCCAGGGTCTCCAGAGCAGACTTCTCGTCGAGTTTCGTCAAGGCGAAACCGACGTGGACGATGGTGTAGTCGCCGACCACCACGTCGGGTACGTAGGCCAGGCACACCTCCTTGCTCACCCCGCCGAAATCCACGCTGGCCATGCGGGTGCCCTCGGCGTCCCACACCTTCTCCACCCTGCCGGGCACTCCGAGGCACATGCGCATTGACTCCTAGCGTCGTCGAACCGATTCGGCAGCGCCGCCGGCAGCCGCGACCGCGACTTGGCCGAGCGCCAAGCCACCGTCGTTTGGCGGCACCACGCGGTGCGTGAGCACGTCCAAGCCTGCCCTGCCCAAGACGTTCTGACAAGCAGACGACAAAACGGTGTTGGCGAAGACCCCGCCGGACAGACCAACTCGCCGGAATTCGAACCGCGTGGCCACAAGTTCGGCCGCCCGGGCCACTGCCGCGGCGACACCCAGATGAAAACCACGGGCCGATTGCGGCAACGGGACTCCGGCGCGGCGATCCGCTATCGCCGCGGACAACCAGGTACTCGGGTCGATGATCACAACGTCCCCCTCGAACCCAACATCCGGAGTCCAGGCGTGCTGACCGGTAGCCCCCATCGCGCGGGCCTCGAGTTCGATGGCTGCCTGGGCCTCGTAATCGACGTCCTGGCAGACACCGAGCAGCGATGAGACCGCGTCGAAAAGTCTCCCCACACTCGTTGTCGGGGTGCAATGAGAGCCGGAGCGCAGCATCTGTCTGAGCAGGGCGATCTCGTTCGGCGCCATCGCGGTGACACTGGCCAGGTCGGGGTCCCAACTCAGTCCGGCGGCGTGCAGGTGCGCCAGTGCCGTTCGCCCGGGGTGGCGGGTTGCGGCATCCCCGCCAGGCAGCGATATCGGACGCAGGTGTCCGATGCGGCGCACCCCGGAGTAGGAGCCCAGCAGAATCTCGCCGCCCCAGATGGTGCCGTCCGTGCCGTAGCCGGTGCCGTCGAAGATGAAACCGAGCACCGGCTCACCCGGCGGCACCTGGTGTTCCGTCAGCAGCGACGCGAAATGCGCCTGATGGTGTTGCACGGTCACGTGGTGGACGCCCGTCGACTCGGCTCGGCGTGACGCCCATGCTGTCGACAGGTAGTCCGGATGCGCGTCGCTCACCACAGCGTCCGGATCGACCCGCTGCAGATCCAGTAGCGTGTCAGCGGTTCTCGCGAGCATCGCGAGGGTCTCGAGGTTGACCGTGTCACCGACGTGCTGACTCAGCCAGGCGTGGGGCCCCTGGGCGACGCACAGTGTGGTCTTCAGTTCTCCCCCGACCGCGAGCAACGGCCTTGAGTTCTGCACGAGACGCACCGGCAGTGGGGCGAATCCGCGACTGCGCCGCACCGGTAGTCGTTGACCTGCCGCCACCCGGACGACCGAGTCGTCGCAGGCCACGTGGATGGGTCGATCGTGGTGGCAGAACACATCGGCGATTCCGGACAGCCGTTGTTCGGCCTCATCCGGCTCGGTGCAGATCGGCTCGTCGCTCAGGTTGCCGCTGGTCATCACCAGCACGCGCGGAGCACCGGCATCGAAGAGCAGGGAATGCAGTGGCGCGTACGGCAACATGACACCGAGGGTGTCGGTTCCGGGCGCGACGTACCCGCTGAGCGACTCGTCCCTCGCCCGAAGAACCACTATTGGCCGCGCGGCGGAGCTGAGCAACGACGCGTCGTCCTCGGTCACCTCCGCGATATCGCGGGCGACGTCGAGATCCGCCACCATCACCGCGAATGGTTTCGCACCGCGGGCCTTGCGGTTCCGCAACGCCGAGGTTGCCGACGAGTCTTCTGCGTCGCACGCGAGGTGGTAACCACCAACACCTTTGATCGCCACGACGAGCCCACCTCGGAGTGCGGCGACCACCTCGGCGACCGGCATGGACAGCCGGGGACCGCAGTTCGCACAAGCCGTCGGTTGGGCATGGAAGCGCCGGCTGTTGGGGTCCTCGTACTCGCGCCTGCAGGGCGGGCACAACTCGAACGCCGACATCGTCGTATTCACCCTGTCGTACGGCAACCCGGTGGTGATCGTGTAGCGAGGGCCGCAGTTGGTGCAGCCGATGAAGGCATAGCCGAACCGACGATCGGTGGGGTCACGCAGTTCGCGTAGGCAGTCCGTGCACACCGCCGTGTCCGGCGGGATGGATGTGGCGCCCGCAGTCTGCGCACTGGCGACGATGTCGAACCGGGACTCTCCCACGAGTACGGGTAGTTCGTCAGCGGTCACCGCGTCCACCGCCGCCATCGGCGGTGCCTCCGCAACGAGTCGGGACAGGAAGCGCTCGATGGCAGTCGGAGGGCCCTGCAGCTCGATGAAGACCCCGCCCGCATCGTTACCGACAAAGCCTGACAGTCCGAGGCTCGTCGCGAGTCCGAACACGTAAGGTCGGAATCCCACCCCTTGGACGGTTCCGGTGACTCGCACCGCTCGGCGCGTCATCGGTCGGTCCATGATCGGGACGCTACCAATCCAGGCGACCTGATCGAGCGGAACACCGCAGCCGACCGGGCTCGGGACCGGCCGACCTCAGTCGACCCGCCAGAACATCACCCTGTTGTTCCCGGAATCGGCAACCGCGAGCAGATCCCCTGCCAAGCTCAGTCCGTAGGGCCAACACAACGTGTCATCGGCCACCGCGGTCCAACGGTTCTCACCGTTGGCGTCCATGTCCGGTTGGGCCAGCACCGTGTCAGGCAGCGGCACATCGGCGGTGCGGGGCAGGTCGTGCCATATCAGGATCCTGTTGTTGGACGTGTCCGCGACCAGCAAGCGCTCATCGTCGGAGACCACCGCGTAGGGGAACCGCAGGCGCTCGGCACCCTGCGGGCGGTTCTTGAACTCGTCGGTGACAGACATACCCGCCTGTCCCAACACCAGGCTGGCAGGCGCATCCGCCAACGGCGGCGGACTCCACCCGAGCACCCGGTGATCTCCGGCGTCGGCGACGTAGAGGGTGCGGGCATCACCGGCCACAGCGTGCGGCCAACGAAAACTGTCCGCCGCGGTGCCGCCCCGATTGTCTGCGCGTGCATCGGCCGAGTCCTGCCCGAGCAAGATGTCGGCGGGTCGATCGATGTCGGGGAAGTCGGCGCCGAACCATCCCAGCACGCGGCGGTTGCCGGTGTCGGCGACCCAGAAATTGCCCGCAACGACCGCGAACCCGAATGGCCAGTACAAGGTCTGCAACGACGGCTCCCCACCGCGGTTGGGTTCAACCGCGTGTGGATCCTCTTGACCGAGGATGCGCACCGGGGCCGCGAAGTTCTCCTCCGGAATGCCGCGATAGGCCAGCAGTCGGTGGTGCCAGGCATCTGCCACGACCAGGTCACCGTCGAGCACAGCGACCCCGGTCGGGAGGTTCAACCCCCGTTCGGTATCCCCACAGGCCGCTGCGGGTCCCTCCGAGGAGAAGTCGGGCTGACCGATGACAACGTCCGCCGGCGCACCGTCGGCGGTCGGCATGCTGTGCCAGATGAGTACCCGATGATTGCCGGTGTCCGCGACCACGACCCGCTCGCCGTCGGTCCAGACACCGCGCGGGGCGTACATCTGGGAGGCCGTCGGCTGGGCGGACGGCAGCACCAGACCTCCCGGGGATGCGGCGCCCAGTCGAAGTACTGGCCGGGCCCCCGTGCCGTCAGCCGACCATGCTGCAGTCACGAAGGGCCGACACGCAGCGAGTCCACGGCGATGAAGGTCGGGCCAGATTCGACGGCGACCTCCTCCACCGCGCGGAGCCCCGGCACCCTCTGCATCATGACACCCTTGATCTCGTCCTTGGCCTCCTGAGACGGCGCGGAGCAGCCAGTACCGAAGCTGACGTAGGCGACGTCGTCCCGCACCTCGTCTACCGACATCTCGATGGAACTTGTCACGAGATACGGCCGGATCTGTTCGACGACCCGCAACACGTCCAAGGTGCGATCTGTCCGGATCAGTCCGTGGGAGACGAACAGTGCCATCACCGCCGGTTGGTCGACGGCTGCGTACAGCAACTCGCCGCCGCGGGCATCCTCGCGCAGGAGCTGGACGAGTTCCACCAGCCCGCGGCGGTTGAACTCGGTGATCGCGCTAAGCGTGTCCGACAGCAGGGCCTCGACCGCCGGATCCTGATGCTGCACCTTCTCGCGCAACTCGTCGACGGTGCGCGCGAGTTCGTCGAAGTCGAGAGCTTCGAGTCGGGCATCGGTCATGGTGCTCCTCCGGCTGGCGACGGGCTGGGCGGGCTGGCTGGGCTAAGAGTAGAACTGCTGACGTTGAATCAACTGGGATGTCTGTCCGGACAGGACATCGGCGAAGGCTGCGGTGGCGAGACGGGCCAGAACCTGCGACACCGGTCCACCCGGATCCGCCGCGACCGTCCGGCGGGACAACGCCTCGAGGACGAAGCAGTAGCCACCCGGGTTGTCCAGCAGGTTCTCCTCGAAGAAGGCCGCCACGAACTCCGATCGCCGGACACCGTCGCCCTCCGGATCCTCGGACAGCTGCGCCAACGCCGCCTCGGGGCCACCGCAGCGGTGAACTATGCGCTCGGTGAAGTTGCCCGTTGCCTCGGCGAGCACGGCATCGAATTGAGCAGCGAGGAAGGGCTCCATCAGCCACCACTTGGGGAGTCGGATTCGCCTGACACCTCTGCCGTGGAAGGCGACCCGGCCGCGGCATCGGCCCGAGCCTCGGCCTCGGCGGCCCCCAGGCTCTCCAGGATCTCGGCGACGCTGGCAGCCGAGTCGTCATCGCCCATGGACCGGAAGATCGACTGTGCACGTTCCAGCCTGACCCGGGCATCGCCGAACACCCCGAGATGCCCGAGGGCGTTGCCTTGATTGGCGAGCAGCCTGGCGTAGCCCAACGGATCCTGGGCCTCGTCCCGCACCTGCAGCACTTCCTCGTACAGCTGGACGGCCTCGTCCAGGTTGCTCTCCTGGTGCACGCTCGGCAGGTACTGCAAGGCGTTCGCGAGATTGACCTGGCTGCTCGCCCAGGCGACCGGGTGGGTCTCTGGGGTGTATACCTTCAAAGCAGCGCGCAGCGAATTCACCGCGACCCCGACCCGGATCCGATCACCTTCGCTGGACATCGGCATCACCAGATAGGCCAGCGCCAACTGATGGTTGCAGAGGGCGAAGAGTTCCGGATGACTGTCCTCGCGAAACACTTTCGTGGCCTCGGTGAGGTCCGCCACGACGGCAAGCAGGGCGCCCCGATTGGTGCCCGCCAATTCCTGCCGGGCCAGCGCTCGCGTCACCTGGAGTTGCGCCCGGACTTCCCGATCAGCCGTCATAGGGAGTTGTTGCAGGGCGGCATCCGCCTGCCGGGCAGCCGCCGCCGGGTCCTGCAGGCGCTCGCGCAGGAACTCCGCTGCTGTGAGGCGCAGGGTCGCGGCGAGCAGATTGCTCCCAACCTCTTCCGCGGCGCGCACACCGGCGGTGAGCTCCTCGACAGCAAGGCCGGGATCGCCACGCTCAATCGCAGCTGAGGCCCTCGCGCTGTGGACGACGGCTGCCACTTCGCCGTCGACCCCCACCAGCTCGGGGGGGTCGTCGAGCAGTCCGACGGAGTAGCGGCACGTGTCGACCAGAGCCCGCATGTCGCCCGACGTCTCCTGCGCCAATGCCGACCAGGCGTCATCGCCACCGAGCAGCACGGCTCGGTTGTAGCGGGACAGCAGGTCGTCGCCGGTGAGGGTGGCGGCGGCCTTCGCCGGTTCATCGTCGAGCGCCCAGGCGAGGAACGCCAGGTCGGTGGGCCACGGATCTGGGTATTGGCCCTGCAGCAGCTTCGCCGCAGCCTCGTCCGCGCCCGCAACGGGTGGGATCAACAACATCCCGGCGGGCCACGGCAGGGCGCCGATGGGTTGGGGTCGCGGCCCCGGAATCTCAGCTGTGGTCACGGGTCACAATCCAACCACGGCGAAGGTCGCCCGATCGGTTTTCATGGCTGCACCGTCTGCGTCAACTCGGCGACGATCTCGGCGGCGACCCGCTCGATCGCCGCCTGCACGTCGGGGGTGAGAGGGGCCCCCGGCTCGAAGGAGGAACCCTCGACGAGCCAGACAGTGACGTCGTCCGGGTAGTCGTCCTTCAGTAACCACTGGGCGAAGCCCAAGGCCTGATCCCAACGGAAACGGTGGAGGTTGCCGGTGGGCGGCTCGAGGTCGGTGAGTTCCTCCCCGGGTACCCGGTGCACCGTTCCGGGTGGAACCCCGACTCGGGAGGCATCGACGACGATGGCACGGTCGGCCCCTCGCATTGCGAACGCAACATCCATACCCGCCGTGCCGCCGTCGATGAGTCGCACTCCGGGCGGCAGGTCGACATCGGCGAGCAACCGCACCAACACCGGTCCGGCCGCGTCATCGCCTCGAATCAGATTGCCGCATCCGACGATGACGACCGACGACGGCTCGGCAGGGGGCAACCCGCCGACGTCAGCCCCCACCCATGCGGAACTTCGCCAGTTCGCGACCGGTCTTGCCGTCGTAGGCGTGGACCGTGCAGACCAGGCAGGAGTCGTAGCTGTGCGCCACCTGACCCAGTTCAACCGGGAAATCCGGATTGGTGATGGGGGTACCGAGGAAGGCCTTCTCCATCGGCCCAAGGACGTCGTTGCCGTCGCGGGGACCGATGTTCCAGGCCGTCGGCGTGATCACCTGGTAGTTGGCGATTTTGCCGTTCTCGAGCACGATCCAGTCGGACAGTGCCCCACGCGCCGCCTCGGTTGAGCCGAACCCCTTACCGGACTCGGGTTCGGCCGGCTTGGCGTAGAAG
This sequence comes from uncultured Actinomycetes bacterium, assembly GCA_964556255.1. Classification (GTDB taxonomy): domain Bacteria; phylum Actinomycetota; class Actinomycetes; order S36-B12; family UBA10799; genus JACJWR01. The sequence continues at coordinate 39,865 of CAZKVQ010000003.1, read as the reverse complement.
TCCTCATGCAGATCGAGTTCGTTGAGCCATGTCATCACGTACTTGAAGTACTTGGGCGCCTCGTGCACCCGTGCCAGTACCCGGGTCAGGACGTTGGGACCGAGTTGGTCGACGACGTTCTTGATCAACTGGTCGGAGTCCTGGAAATCCGCCGCATCTGGTCGGGCCGCGATCATCTGCCGCGCCAACGGACCGACCTCCAACGGCACGAAGCCGAGATCGGGCACCTCGTAGCGGGGAGCCTTGGCCCAGGTGTACTTGCCCTGCGATGCTCCGTCGGCAGGATCGATCGGGTCGGTGACACCGTCCCAGGGATGCCGCGAACCGGTGCCCCGGTAGAAGGAGTGGGTGATGTCTTCAGTGACCCGTGCCTGGTCGAAGTCGAACCACGTTCCGCCGGCGTAGATCCCGGAGCGTGACTGCAGGGCGGCGTTGCGGCCCTCGACCGTCGGATTCGTGTAGAGCTCGGGGTTGAGGAACGTCCCGGTGGCCAGGTAGTTGCCGTATCCCTCGCCGTACTTGTCGAGCCCGATCTCCTGAGCCCACCGGATGAAGACGGCGCAGTCGCTGTTGTGCTGCGATTCGTTCTCATCCATCCAGGCGAGGATGTCGTCCCAGTTCTTGTTCTCGAGCCAGCGGTCCACGGAACAACCGAGCCACTGCCCCTCCAGCCACTCGCGCCCCCAGTGCTCCAGGATCGAGATCGACCGGGTGACATCCGACAGTGTCGGCGCACTCATCACGCCGCCGGGAATCATGAAGGACGAGTGCGGCCACTGACCACCGAAGATCGCATAGACCTCAACCGGCAGCTGCGACAGCGTTACGCCCGTCTGATAGCTCGCGCCGACGTACGGTGCGAATCGGCGTGCCACCTCCTCGTAGGACGGCGCACCTGCGTATTGGGATGCCGTCAGGTCCGGACCCATGATCGCGTAGAACCAGCGCGGGATGCTCTGCAAGGTCTCGCAGGCCTGCGCGATGTTACGCACCCTGGTGGCGTTCGGTGGAACGTAGGTACCCCAGGCGGTATCGAGTGCGTAGCACGCCTTGTAGAGGTGGCTGCCGCCACAGATACCGCAGATGCGCGGCGTCATGATCAGACCGGCCTGCGGGTCCTTGCCCTTCAGGATTATCTCGAAGCCGCGGAACATCGCTGCTTCGGTCCAGGCGTCGGAAACAACGCCGTCGGTGATCTTCACCCGGACGTCGAGATCACCCTCGACCTGGCCCAGCGGGCTGACGTTGAGGTCCATCGTGGTCATGTAAGTTCGCTCCTCTTGCGTGGCAGACGTTGGATTGGGTGGGAGTGGTTCAGACCACGAACATCTCTTCTTTGGACCACTTGGGCGCGACCGCCCGCGACAGCCCGGCCAGGGCCATGTAGGAGCCCGAGTCCATCCCCGCCGGCTCGTCCTTGGGGATGACGCCAGCCACCTTCTGGGTCTTGAACACCGTCCCCAACTCCAGGTCGCCGAAGGGGAAGCCAGGCTCCGTGCAGCCGGTGCACGGGTGACCGGCACGTGTCTTGGAGGACTGCCGGTTCCACAGGATGCGGTTGCACGACGAGTGGGTCATCGGACCGCGGCAGCCGTACTCGTAGAAGAGGCAGCCGGTACGCATTCCCTGACCGAAGGACGGCGGATCCTGCTTGTAGGTGAAGAACTGCACTCGGGTGCAGCCCGTCTGGGTGAAGGACGTGAAGAACGTGCTGGGTCGCTGGAGTTCGTCCAGTGCCAGATCGGCGGCACGTCCCGCGGCCAGGGCGACGATCACTTGCGAGATCCAGTCGGGGTGCGCGGGGCAGCCGGGGATGTTCACGACCGGCAAGCCGAGCTTGCTGACGAAATCCGGCCCCAGATAGCCACCGCGCTTGCCGCCGCGGTCGAACTGCATGCCGCGGCTACCCGACGGGTTCGGCGGCACGGCCGGCAGCCCACCCCAGGTGGCGCAGTCGCCGATCGCCACCACGATCCCGGCCTTGGGCGCGATGTCGTCGATCCAGTCCTTCATGGGGCGCCCCGCGAACATGTCGAAGCGACCCGACCCGTCCGGCCCCTCGATGACGGTGCCCTCGTAGACGAAGATGTCGATCTCCTTCTCGCCCTTGGCGTAGGACCAGAAGATGTCCTGGGCGGCCTGGCCGATCTCCATCGACAACGTCGGGTGGTAGACGATCTCCAACCCGAAGTCGACGATGAGGTCCACCACTGAGGGTTCGGCCGCGTTGATGAACGACATGGTGTTGCCACTACAAGCGCCGCCTTGGAACCAAAGCACGGATGTCACGGTGCCTCCTGGAGTTGAACTTCGGGTCGGGTGAAACTGTCGTACTCGGGGGTGGCGAGCAGGGTCTCCAGGAGTTGGAGAACCCCCTCACCGTTACGCGCGGAAGTCTCGATGATGCGGGCGTCTGGATTGACCGACCTCACCGCGTCAAGGGCAGCTTGCCGGTCCCACTCGACGGCCTCGGCGATGTCGGTCTTGGTGATGACCACGACGTCGGCGGAGTGGAAGAGCTTGGGGTACTTCAGCGGCTTGTCCTCGCCCTCGGTGACGGAAAGCAGCGCCACCCGGGTGTCCTCGCCCAGGTCGTAGGCGGTGGGGCACACCAAGTTGCCGACGTTCTCGATGACGAGCAGATCGAAGTCGTCGAGGTTCCAGCCCTCCAGATGGCCCGAAATCATCTGTGACTCGAGGTGGCACATTCCGTCGGTGACGATTTGGCGGGTGACGGCGCCGGATCGGGCGAGGCGCTTGGCGTCATTGTCGGTGGCGCAGTCGCCCACGAGGCTGGCAGCGCCCAGCCCGCGGGCCACCGCCGCGGCCAGCAGGGCCTCAAGCAGGGCCGTCTTGCCTGACCCCGGGCTCGATACCCAGTTACTCACCCGGACGCCGCTCGCCGCGTAGCGCGCACGCAAACCTTCGGCCAACAAGTCGTTCTTGGCGAGCACGCCCTCACGTAGCTCCTCGGAACTTGCCGCACGATCGCCAGCCGAGTCGAAGGTGACGTCAAGGATGTCCAGTTCCTTTCCGCCCACCACGTCACCGCACAGATCCCCGCAACCAGGACATCGGAAATCCCTGGCGTCCCTCAGCTGCCCCGGCCCACACTTCGGGCAATCGATGACGATGGGGGCGGATTCGATGACCAGCTCCGCTCCGGCCACAGGCGTATCTGCGGCTGCCACGTCGAACGCAAACTCCAGCGCCGCCGGGACTACCCCCGAAAGTTCCCCGATCCGCAGCCGCACCGAAGTGACGCGCTCGGCCTCAGGCGGCAGGGCGTCGACCACGGTTGCGATCACGGCATGCGCGATCGAGAGTTCGTGCATCCGCCGGTCACCCACCCCGCTGACGGGAACCGAACAGTTTCGCGAATTCGAACACGAAGGCGAGCGTCTCCTGCACGTCCGGATTCTTGAGTTGCCTCATGATCGCCAGCACGCCGCCGACGTCTACTTGCCGGCCACGGGTGGCCTTGTCGGCCTCGAGCGCGGACTCGCCCAGTTTCCCGACGACGTCGACGATCTCGGGCTGCAGAATGGGCGAGTCGAGGAAGCCGGCGATGGTTTCGCGGCGGGCCGCCAAGGCCTCAGTTAGCGGCGCCAGGTCGCGCAGGTTCGTGATCGTGGTCGAGAGTGACCCGGGACCACCCCCCTGGGACTCATCGCGCAACTGGTCGACGAGTTGGTTCACGTTGTCGGTGATCTCGGGTCCCCGCTGCAGCAACGCTGTCGACATCGAGGCCAGTGCCGCGAGCGTGGGAGCATTCGCGACGATGACCGCCAACGACTCGCGGATCTCGGGGTCCGCGAGCATCGCGGCTAGGGCGTCGGTATCCGTAGGTACATCCGGATTGACGGTCAATTGCCTCACCCTTCTTTCGTGGGCGCTGTCACGAACTGGCTCGGACCCTTCGGACAATAGTGGAAGTGGCCAGACGAAGGAAGGTTCAACGACGAACCCGGTTTGGTATGTGTGCAACCGCGCCATCCGCGTTCGAGCAACGCGCAGGGGCGCTAGGTCGTGGGTGATAGCGTCCCGCCGGTGACGCCACCGCCATTCGAGACCGCCCCGTCGTCCGACGCCGATGCCCTACGAACGGCCGGCCGCTGGTTGTTGGCGGCGTTCCTCGCCGTTGCCGGCATCGGGCACTTCATCGCTGCTTCGGAGTTCCTCGCGCAGGTTCCGCCGTGGATGCCCGCACCACGGGCGGTGGTGGCGGTTTCCGGTGCGGTGGAACTACTGCTGGCAGGGGCCCTCGTGGCGCTTCCGAAGCACCGCGCGGCCGTGGGTTGGGTGGTGGCGATCTTCTTCGTAGCCGTCCTTCCCGGCAACATCTCGCAGTTACTCACCCGTACGGATGCCTTCGGCCTGGACTCCGACCTCACCCGCGCGGTACGGCTGCTCTTCCAACCCGTCTTCGTGGTGTGGGCGCTATGGTCGACCGGCGCCTGGATGGCGTGGCGACGTCGACGCGACCGTTGACGACGGTGGCCTGGGCGTCGGTCGCTCGCGGCGGGGCGCTGTCACTCGACCGGGCCGCCACCGCGCAGGTGCGGACCCATGGGCTCGAGCACGTCGAGTTCCTCCTCCGAGGGAATCTCGGCCTCCACGTCGGCGGCGTGGACCGTGTGACGCACGGCCCAGGCGACCCAGATACCGAAGCCGACCACGACGATGCCCACCGCGATCCAGGACAGGACCGTGGGCATCTGGGTGAGCCAGTAGACCACGAAGGCGATGGCGGCAGCGGCGGGGACAGTGAAGATCCACGCGAGCACCATCTCGCCCACCACCCGCCAGTTGGCGCCCTTGCCGGAGGCCACACCGGCACCGACGACGGAGCTGGCTGCGGCGTGGGTGGTCGAGATGGGAGCGCCGAGGGCGGTGGCGCCGAAGATGGCGGTCGAGGCACCTATGTTGGCTGCCGCACCGGAGTTCGCATGCAGGGTCGTGATCTTCAGACCCATCGTCTCGATGATCTTCCAACCGCCCCAGAGGGTGCCCAACGCGATTGCTCCGTATGCCGAAAGCGCCACCCACTCTGGCACGGTGATGGCACCGCCCTTGCCAGCTGTCGTATAGCCGGCGCCCAACAGCAGAGCTGCGACCACGCCCATCGTCTTCTGCGCGTCATTAGCGCCGTGGCCGAACGACAGTGCCCCGGCCGCCACAACCTGCAGCCCCTTGAACACAGGGTGGTTGTCATGCCACTTGAAGAGCCGCTGTATCCCGAAGATCACATACATGGCAACGAAGGCCACTGCGATCGCCACCGCCGGCGACGCGACGATACCGACTGCCGCCTTCTCCACGCTGCTCCAAGAGATCGCCTTCACGCCGCCCGCAGCGATTCCCGCGCCGACCAGACCCCCGACAATCGCGTGACTTGACGACGAAGGCATACCAACGTGCCAGGTGATGAAGTTCCAGGCGACGGCCGCAAATAGCGCAGCAAACACCACCGCCACCCCGGCATACTCCGATTTCACGGTTTTGGCGATCGTGCTCGCGACCGCAGTACCGACCACGAAATAGGCGAGGAAGTTGAAGAAGGCCGCGAACGCAGGGGCCCACTTGGCCGGTAGCGAGCGGGTAGCAACGACGGTGGCAACCGAGTTGGCGGCGTCATGGAAGCCGTTCGTGAAGTCGAAGATCAGCGCCAAAGCGATCAGGACCACGACCGTGGCAAGTAAAAAGTCCACCTCGGAATTTACCCTTCATCTGTTCTCGCCCGAATACAGCTGATGCCTCTGAAGATAGATCAGCAGAAGGCCCATCGAAGCAGGGATCGGCAAACGAAAGTGATTCCCCAGAGGAACTCTCGGCGTACGCCAGGTGAACGGAACATGAACTCACGCGTGATGATCCTCCGTCGTACCGATGAGGGCCCGCGACTCGAGGTCGCGCTGGGAATACTCGGCCCGCCGCCAGCAGGCCCCGCTGGGCGTTGCGGGACAACCTGCTCATTCATCTCCTGTTCACCCGGAGTTCTCCCCTACGCTGACCCGCACAGCACGTGTATCGCGAGGAGGTCGGACGATGGCGCTGGCCGCAGTGGCGCAGTCGTACCGCGACAAGGTCGGCAACCTGCAACCCAAGACGTGGTTCACCCTTGGCAACCTGGTGGCCGGCATCTCGGTCGGGGCCTACGTCATCCCCCAGGCGATGGCCTACGGGAGCTTGGCCGGGGTCGGAGCGGCCGTCGGGCTGGCCACCGCGATCGTTCCGTTGCTGGCCTACGCGATCCTCGGCAAGCACAAGTGGCTTTCGGTAGGTCCCGAGTCAGCGGTCGCTCTGATGGCGGCCGCAGCCGCAGGCCCGGCGGCCGCGGCGAGCGGGCTGTCACCCGCACTGGTGCTGCCCACCATGGCGGCCATAGTGGGACTGGTACTCATCATCGGGAGATTCCTCAAACTCGCCTTCCTGGCTGATCTGCTGTCGGTGCCGGTACTGGTGGGCTACCTCACGGGGATCGCCGTGCTGATGGTGATGTCCCAACTCCAGAAGTTGACGGGGATCGACGCCAACACCGAGGACCTCTGGTCGCTGTTCACCAAGACGACATGGTCCACACCCAACTGGGTGACACTGGGCATCGGAGTCATCGTCGCCCTCATCGCATGGGGGCTGCCTAAGATCTCCCCCAAGATCCCAGGCGCCGTCATCGCCCTTGCCGTGGCAATCGTGCTGGGCCTGCTGGTGGATGTGCCCACGATCGGACCGGTCACCACCGGCCTGCCCACGTTCGCCGTTCCGGACTTCAGTTGGAGCCTCGTGCAGAGCCTGTTCTGGCCGGCGGTGACGGTCGCCGCGGTGGCCTTCACCGACGTGATGGTCACCTCGCGAGCGATCAACGATGGGCAACGCTCCTCCCCGGAGCGGGAGATGATCGCCGTGGGCGGCGCGCAGCTGGCGACCGGGTTCTTCTCCGGGTACCCGGTGTCGGCTTCGTCCTCGCGCACGGCGTTGGCGCGCTCCTCCGGGGCGACCAGCAAGCACTACTCGCTGGTGGTCGCTGTCATGATCCTGTTGGCACCGATCCTGATCGGCGGCCTGCTCGAGAAGATCCCCCAGGCCGGTCTGGCAGGCATCATCCTCTACGCGGCCATCTCCCTGATCGAACTGCCCGAATGGCGCAAACTCCGACGGCTGCACCGAAACGAGTTCGCGATCGCAGCCTCCTGCACCATCGCCGTTCTGCTCTTCGGCATCCTGCCCGGCATCGGGTTCGCGATCGCGGCCTCGGTCGTGGCCTTCCTCGCGCGGCTGGCACGACCGACGGCGTCGGTGCTGGGGTTCACGCCGATGAGCCAGAGCATGCACGCGGTGGACAAGCACAAGAAGGTGGAGACGGTTCCCGGGCTCGTAGTCTTCCGCTACGAGGCTCCGCTCTTCTTCATCAACGCCCCGGACTTCTTCACCGAGGCGATCGACGCGATGGAGCCGGACACCAAGGTGTTCGTGATCAACATGGAGGCCTCACCCAACCTCGACACGACCAGCCTGGACACGTTGGAGGATCTCGTTCTGAGTATCCACGAGCAGGGCGCTGAACTCTGGCTGGCCCGGACGCGCCATGAGGTCATGCTGCTGCTTCGTAAGCACGGCTGCTACGACACGATCGGCGCCGACAATTTCTACGAGACCATCGGAACCGCCGTGGCGGCCTACGGAGAGAAGTACCCGGAGGAGGCAGCGGCGGGACCCAGCCAGATCCCAGCACCTGCCCCTGCCGCAGAGGAGTCATGACAGTGGGTCGGGAGGTGTCCGGACCCATCTGCACATGCCAGCGATCTGATGGATGGCCGGCTAAGCGCATCCCGAACGGCGTTTGATGTGAACTCCTGCCAGGCAACGTGAACGTCACTGCCAGGCGAACGGCAGGCATCCGGACTTGAGCCCCAGCTTCGCCAAGCCGGCGCGGTCACCCAGCCCCCAGACGGCAGGACGGTCATTCCGCATGACCGGCTCCATCACCTGGGTGCCGAGCGAGGAGACGTGATCCAGGCCCATCACATGGCCCAACTCGTGCATGTAGACCAACTTGCGGGTGGGCGCCGACTGCGCCAGCACGGCGGTCGAGATCACGACCTTTCCGTCGCGGTACTCGTTCCAGGACTTTGAACTGTTGTGGTTCAGGAACCAGCTGGCCCCGCCCTGACCGATCACCCCTGGATTCGCCGCCGTGAACAGATTCGACTGGCCGGGGCGCGCGAAGGCGAAGACGATGTCGACACCCTTGACCGTCTGCCCGAAGTTGGACCTGTTGGGAATCATCGTGGTCGTCCCCACGATCGTGTAGCCGATACCGGTGGTCGCCTTGATCTCGTCGAAGGCCTGCACCACGAGCGCCCGCTCCGCAGCCGAGAGGCCATTCATGTTCAAAGCCACCTTCAGCGTGCGGTAGCAGGGCTGCCATCGCGCACCGCCGGAATTGATGACCTTGAACATCGTCGACAGCCCGAGGTTCACCGGGCGGAACGTGGTCGAGAAGCGGTAGGTGACGTTCCGGAAGGCAACCGTGAATCCGGCAACCTTGGCCGTGGTTCCCGCCCTGGTGCAGGTCCACGTGATCGCCTTGATGTACGTCGGGCTGGCATACCGTTCCACCGAACTGACCGAGCATGTCACCCCGGGGTCGTAGGTCACCTTCAATTGGCTGACCGCCCCGAGTTGCAGGCTGGCGGGGAACGTCGCACGCACCCGGACGTAATAGGACGTCGCCAAGTAGACCGGGGCGGACACGACTCCGGTGCTGGTGACCGAACCGCCCGACACCCCCAGAGCGGCCGAGGGCGCGGCGGCGGCCGGCGCACCGCTGATCAGGGCAAACGCGAGCACGGCACCGACGGCGCCTCCCAGAACTCGCATCCACCTGAACATCATGACCACTTCCGCAGTGCCGACCCGACTGACCACCAGCCGAGCAGCCGAGGACTCTCCCTCTTAGGAGATCGGCGCCGCAGCGGCCAGAGTTGAGCACCGGTGATCGGAATCACCCTCCGCGGACTCGCCTGGCCTCGCGTGGCGTGCCGCGGACCGGGCGACGTACCGTTGCGTCATGCGATTGCGTCGGCTGGCGGCACTGACCTCCACAGCTGTCCTGGCCGCCGGCGTAGTGGGTCTCGCCGCACCCGCGACAGGTGAGGCGGTCAACTACCGGCCGGCGGCCGCATGCCGCAAGCAACTGAAACCCGGCGGCGACCTCTCCCACTGCAACCTGTCCGGGCTGAACCTGAGCCTTCGAAACCTGACGGCGGCGAACCTGGTCGGGGCCAACCTGATCCGCGCGAACCTCACGGGAACGGTGCTGGCGCGCGCCAATCTGCGCGGCGCCTTTATCGGCTACTCCCAGGCGAAGAGGGTGAACCTGACGGGAGCCTCCCTGGTCGGCGTACACGCGATTGGCGCGAACCTTGAGTCCGCTCGGATGGATGGAACCAACCTCGTGGGCGCCGACCTGCGCAACACCCGACTGCGGATCGCCAAGATGAACGGGGTCGTGGCGACCCGAGCGGTCTTCGTCGGCGCCACAATGACCGGCACCCGGATGGTGGGGGCCCATCTCGCGAGCGCCAACTTGAGCAGAACACACCTGGTGGGAGCCGACCTGCGCAATGCCGACCTGCGCGGAGCGAATCTCACCGGCGCCGACGTGAACTGGATGGATCTGACTGGGGCGAACCTTGCCGGCGCCAACCTGACCGGGGCGCAATGGTGTGAGACCACCAAGCCGTCGACCGCATTCCGTTACGGCTGCCTCACCGGAGGCTGAGCATCCCCGGGCCGTTCGAGGAAATTCTCGCCCACCGCCCCAACACCGACCGAACCGGGCACAGTGTGAGGCTATGGGTAGCGGGTCGGTGCCGAACACCGATGATTCGGGGCTCGTCGCCAGGGTCCTGGCCGCGACCGGGAACCGTGACCGGGTGCTCGATGCGGTCAAGGCGGCCGCACTGCTCGCCGTGGTCGTGGGGCACAGCCTCGCCTGGCACATCACCCCTGCCGGTTCGGCCGTCAACGTTCTGGAGTTGAACCCGGGGCTGCGCGTGTTGACCTGGATCTTCCAGGTGTTGCCGCTGTTCTTCGCAGCGGGGGCAGTGTCCAACGCGGCCTCGCTGGGGCGCACCGATCCAGCACATTTCCGGCTCCGTCGGACCAGGCGACTCGTGACTCCGGTGCTCGTCTACGCGACGTTCTGGACAGTCGTGCTACTGCCCCTCGGCCTGTTTTCCGATCAGGTCGTCGGGGCGGGGAGATTTCTGTCCCAGCTGTTGTGGTTCGCCGGGGTCTACACCTTGGTGGTCGTGGCGGCACCGGTAACCCGACGGTGGGCGAGCAGGCCGTTGCTGACCCTGGCTGTGTGGTTCTGCGTCATCTGCCTGGTGGACGCCGCCCGTATCGCTGGGGCGCCCAGTGCCATCGGCTGGCTCAACCTGCTGCTGGTCTGGGGGTGGCTCCATCAACTCGGCTACAGCCTGCCGCAACTGCGACAGGCCCCCAGATCGTTCACGGGCATGGGTGCGCTGCTGGCACTCGGGGCAGCGCTGGCTCTAGCCCTGCTCGGCCCATATTCCACCTCGTTGGTAACCATCGGCGGCGACCCTGAGCTATCGAACCTGTCGCCTCCCAGCGTCGTGCTGGCCCTCTACGGCTGCGCGCAAGTTCTCGCGCTCGCGGCCGTGTGGCCGGTCCTGGCCAGAGCACTCTCCCATGACCGCTTCTGGAGCATCGTTGCGTTGGTGGGCGCAAGGGGGATGGGCATCTACCTCTGGCACATCCCTCTGGTCGGAGGTGCTGCCGGTATCGCCCTGGCGACCGGTTGGTCCGTGGCGCCGCTGTCTCTGCCGTGGTGGTTGGTACATGTGGCGGTGGTGGTGGTTGTTGTCCCGCTTGCCTGGCTCATCGCGGGCGTCGCCGCGCGCGGAGAGTCCAAGGTCAACCGACTCCCGCGGTGGTTCGGATTGCCGCCGTTGTTTGTGGGCCTGGCGGCAGGATTCATCATCCTCAACATCTCGGTGACCGGATTCGCTACTTGGCTGGGGGCCGGAATGCTTGGGCTGCCCTCAACAGCCCTGGCCAACCTGGCGGCGCTGGTCCTCTGCTGGCAGGCAACCTCCCGGATGCGTACCCGCGGGCCGGTAGACGCCCCGGCCCCGGCGTCCTAGGGTGAGGCCCATGACGATCATCGGACCCCCCACGTGGGTCGACCTGGCGTGTTCCGACGTGGCCGCCGAGTCCGCCTTCTATGCAGGACTATTGGGCTGGGAGTATCGGGAGGCCCACCCGGACGCCGGTGGTTGGATCCAAGCCGACGTCGAGGGCAAGGCCGCAGCAGGATTGGCCCCCCGCTACCCCGGCACGGAGGCGTCCTTCTGGACGATCTTCTTCACGACCGACGACGTGGCCTCAGCCGTCGTCCGAGCAACCCAGTTGGGGGCCACCACTCTGGCGCCGCCGATGAGGGTCGACATCGGCGGTGAGCACAAGTGCACCATCGCGGTGCTCGCCGACCCGTCCGGTGCCGCCTTCGGCCTGACGGAACCCGGAACCCACACCGGGTTCGAGGTGCACTCTGGCCAGGGTTCCGCCGCTTGGTTCGAGTTGATGACCCGCGAACTCCCGGCCGCCCTGGACTTCTACACAGCGCTACTGGGCGCCGAGGCGCGGGATGCACCCGATGTTCCCATGCCCTACACGCTGCTGTCGGTGGACGGCCAGGACTTCGGGGGAGCGATGGCCATGCCGCCGATGGTGCCGCCTGAAGTACCTCCGAATTGGTCTGTGTATTTCGCGGTGGACGATGCCCAGGCAGCAACCGCCTATGCGCTCGAAGCCGGCGCGTCGGTCCTGATGGGCCCCGAAGAGATGAGCGCCGGGACCATCGCATCGCTGATGGACCCGGACGGCGCCAACGTCAACATCATCCAACTTCCCCAGGAGTAGTGGCGCATGCGAAAGGCGATGATTCTGGGCGGGGCCCTCGCCCTGGCCGCGCCCCTCGCGCTGACGCCGACTTCCGCCTCAGCAGCCGCGCCGACCGATTCCACGCGCGGCGACGTCATCCCGTGCGCGATCCCTCACGTCCCTGGCCCGGCCACAGTGCTCGGATCGGGGCGCAAGCAGGGTGCCGTCTACCGCAAGTACTCGATCACCGGAACCTCACCGCTGCAGGTCGGCCTCTACTACCTGCGGAATCTGCCGCGCCGCGGCTATCAGATCCAGGCTTGGGGCGGTGGCGGGTTCAACATCGGCAAGTTCGCCGGCAGCGGTTTCGGGGTCATCGCCCACGCCAAGCCATGCGGCTATGTGGCCATCGCCGCCGGCTCCCTGCTTAACTCCCCCACCTACCTCGAGGTGTGCACCTCCCGGACTCAGGCGGCACTGAAGAACTGCAGCACCAGCCGCAGCGTAGTTCCGAAATCCACTCAGTAGTCGTGCCCGGGACTCAACCGACGTAGTCGTGCCTGGAACCCAACCGACCGGTCGTGCGACCTGCGTCGCCGCCGGCGCACCAGCACCCGCGTCAGCCGATCGGCGCTGACTACCCGGCCGCCGCGCGTCGCTCAGCCTCGGCCATCACGGCGTTCAGCATGGCCTCGGCGTTCTCATGACCCCGGGTGCCGTACTGACTCTTCGCGAGGTCGACCTCCAGCAGTTGAACCGCCTGTTGCAACTCGTCGTCGGTCATCTCGGCGGGTTGCTTTTCGAGCACACCTTCGCTCTCGGCCATCGTGTCGTCCTCTCCTCGGTTCCGCACATCCTCGCGTGCGGAACTTCGATCGGCACCGGCCGGGTCGGTGTCCTGGATCAACTGCCCCAACAGGGCGAGCCCGGCCGGCCAGTCATCCAGCTCAGAGTCGGCGTTGATGTGACCCTGGGCGCCCAGGTTCACGAAGTCACTGCCCCAGGCGCGAGCGAATCCCCGGGAGCGCTCGATGCTGACGTACTGATCGTTTGTGCTTGCCACCAGCATGCTGGGGAAGGGCAGTGTTCTCGTAGGCATAGGCGCGAAGGACCGCACGGCGTCGGGCGTCCGATCGACGGAGTCGACGTCGGCCGGGGCGACCAACAGCGCGGCCCGAACTGGCAGGCTGGAAACGCCGGCCCAGTGCGCCACCAGGGCACAGCCGAGACTGTGGGCAACGAGGATCGGGGGGCGCCGACAGGCAGCGACTGCGAACTCCAGCGTGGCCACCCATGTCGCGCGATCGGGGCGGTCCCACGAGCGCTGTTCGACGCGGACCCATTGTGGATGCAGTTCTTGCCAACGCGTCTGCCAGTGGGTCGGCCCGGAACCGTAGATCCCGGGGATGACCAGGACCGGAATCGATGACCCTTCGCTCATCCAGCGCTCACCGGCCGCGCACGTCAGCGATGAACCAGCTGACTACTCGGTCGCGTCCTTTACCGCGTCGACCGCCGACTCTGCGGCACCGGTGACCGACTCGACGGCGGACAGCGCCTTGCGCGCCACAGACAATTTGGTCTCGGCCGACGCGAGTTCGGCAGTCAGGTTGTCCACCTTGGCCTTCGCTGAGGCGGCCTCCACTCCGCTATCCCCTCGCGCCTTCTCGGTGAGGGTGCCCACGACCGGGATGCTGGCCGCCGAGTCGAGCAGGTCTCCGGTGGCATTGGCCTGGTCCAAGTCGAGCTGCGCCTGGTTCAACTCGTTCTGGAGCCGCGCCACCTCAGCTTCCGCCTCAGACACCTTGGCTTGCGCGGTCGAGCGTGCTGTTTCGCTGAGTCCCATACTTCGACGATAGCAAGGTCCGGGCGCAAGCTGGCGAGTGCGATCATGGAACCGAAACAGGATGGCCGCCGAAGGAGCGTTCATGCAGGATCCCACTCTCAGCCTCAGGTCGGCCGACGCCCACGAGCCGCCCGACGAGGTCGTGACACGTAGCGTGCAGGTCCGTGGCCTTGACCTCGCCTACGAGACCTTCGGTCGCCCAGATGATCCCGCCATGATCCTGGTGATGGGCCTCGGCACCCAGATGATCGCGTGGCCGGATGAACTGTGTCGGGCGCTGGCCGCTACCGGACGTTATGTCGTGCGCTACGACAACCGAGACATCGGACTGTCCACCCACCTGTCGAGCCTGCCGGTGCCCAACCCGGCCGCCGTCATGCTGCGGCGAGCACCAGCCCCCTACGCCATCGCCGACATGGCCGACGACCTCATCGGTCTCATGGACGAGCTGGGCATCCCAGAAGCGGACATCGTCGGTGCGTCGATGGGCGGCTTCATCACGCAGGCCGCCGCGATCCGGGCGCCCCACCGGGTGCGAAGTATGACCCTCATCATGACCTCCACCGGCTCGGCCCGGGTCGGACGACCGAAGGCGAGGGCCTTCGGGCCGGCTCTCTTCCGCAAGCGCCCCACCAACCGCCAGGAGGCGATCGAGGCCACGCTGGCGACCTTCGAACGCATCGGCTCCCCGGGATACCCGGTGGATATCGAACAGTTGCGCTCGCTGGCGGCACGTTCGCTCGACCGGGCCTTCGATCCCGACGGGGTAGTCCGCCAGTTGGCTGCCTGCCTTCGCCAGCCAGATCGAACGCCAGACCTGCACCGCCTGCGCACGCCGACTGTAGTCCTGCACGGCCTGTCGGATCCGCTGGTGGCGCCCTCGGGTGGGCTGGCCCTGGCGAAGGCGATCAGTGGCTCGAAGTTCGTCGGCTATCCGGGGATGGGACACGACCTGCCGAGGCAACTGTGGGGTTCCTTCGCCGAGGAGATCATCACACTGTCAGACCGAACGCTGGCAGCCCGCGCTCAGGCGGGCAACAGCGAGGCCAACAACTCGGTCAACGTCGGAGGCTCGGCGCCGGCGCGCTGACAGGCCAGGTGGGCGGCGACACCGGCGGTGCGCACGGCGGGCATCACCTCCGCGAGGCCCAGACTCTGACCCTTCTTCCAGCCTTTCTCCGTTAGCGCCCAGAGAACCGTTGCTCCGAAGATGTCGCCCGCCCCGACAGTGTCCACGACACCGCCTGACGGGGGCAGCACTGAGTCACGGCCGTCAGGGGCGAAGACGTCGATGGGTCCGGCTCCCGAGGTGTGCAGCATGACCCCGCCACGGGCCACCACCTGCTCGACCACTTCGTCGAACTCCCGATCCCGGAAGAGGTAGGCCACGTCGTCGGAACTGACTTTGATGAGGTCTGCGCGCTGAATCAGGCGAAGCACGCGATCCTTGAACGCCTGGAAGTCGCCGACGATGGCCGGCCGACAGTTCGGATCCAACATCACCAGGTGCGTCCCGGACACCTCGTCGACGAGGGTCTCAACCACGGAGGCCGTCGGCTCCACGACGATGCCGAGGGTGCCTACGTGCAGCGCATCGAAATCGTCGGGCAGCCCCGCCCACGCCTCCCGTGCCGACAGCATCGGCAGCGAAGTGCCCTCGAGGTAGAAGCGGTAGGACGCGCTGCCGGAACTGGCGAGTTGTGCGACCGCCAGCGTCGTCGGGGCCGAGGTCGGCGTCGGGCAGCCCAACTTGACCGATGCCGCCGAGAGCTCCGATCGAAGCATCTCGCCGAAGTGATCGTCGGCCAGTACCCCGAGGAAGGTGCAGTCGGCCCCGAGCCGTCCAAGGGTGCGCGCCGCGTTGTAGGGGCCGCCGCCGGGTACCGCCTTCAGCCCACCGTCGGGGTCGACGATCAAGTCGATCAGCGCCTCCCCCGCGACAACGATCATGAGTCCAGCCCGCCCAGCATGTCCTTCACGTCGCCGGGAAGGGCGCCGGTCATGATGGCCACCGCCTCCGACATGGTGTGCGTCTGCGGTGAGATCACGGCCGCCCGGCGCCCGAGACGCTGCACATGGATCCTGTCTGCCACCTCGAACACGTGCGGCATGTTGTGGCTGATCAGGATGATGGACATGCCCTGATCCCGCAGGTCGCGGACCATCTTCAGCACTTGGGCGGATTCGCGTACGCCCAGCGCCGCTGTCGGCTCGTCGAGGATGATGACCTTGCTCCCGAAGGCCGCAGCTCGAGCGACCGCTACTGCCTGCCGTTGGCCACCCGAGAGGGTCTCGACTGCCTGGCCGACGTTCTGGATCGTCTCGATGCCCAACTTCTGCACGCTCGCCTTGGTATCCGAGCGCATGGCTTTGGTGTCCATCATCCGGAACACCGACCCCAACACGCCTTTGCGGCGGACTTCCCGCCCGAGGTACATGTTGCTGGCGATGTCCAGCGCCGGCGACACCGCAAGGGTCTGATACACCGTCTCGATGCCAGCCGCCTGTGCATCCTGGGGCCGTTTGAACTGAACGGGTCGCCCCTCCAGGGTCATCTTTCCCTCATCTGGGATGACCGCTCCGGACAGGCACTTGATCAGGCTCGACTTACCGGCCCCGTTGTCTCCGATGACCGCGAGCACCTCACCCTCGTGAAGGTCGATGTCGCAGGAGTCCAAGGCCACCACCCGGCCGAAGACCTTCACCAGCCCACGGGCCTGGTACATCACTCGACCGGTACCGGTCGGTGTCGGGTTTGTCTCCGTGATGCTCATGTCAGACACGCACCTTCCTGATCCACTGGTCGACCGCGACCGCAACGATGACGAGGATTCCGACGACCAACGTCTGGTAGAGCACGTCGTAGCCCGCCAACGAGATGCCGTTGCGGAAGACTCCGACGATGAGGGCACCCAGCAGGGTGCCGTACACGGTGCCGCGGCCGCCGAAGAGGCTGGTGCCGCCGATCACGACAGCGGTGATGCTGTCCAGGTTGGCGTTATCGCCGGCGTTGGGGCTGGCTGCGTCGATGCGGCCGATCAGAATCCAGGCCGTGATCGCGAACACGACCCCCGCGATGATGTAGACGCTCAGCAGCACCCGGTTGACGCTGATGCCTGCGAGGCGGGCCGCCTCCTTGTCGTCACCGACCGCGTACACGTGCCGACCCCAGGCCGTGCGGGTCAAGAGGAACCCGAACAGTACGTACAGGGCCAGCATGATCAGGACACCCCAGGTGAAGGTGAACCCCCCGACCTTGATCGGGTCGCCGGTCCAGGTGAGCAGGCTCGGCATGGCCTTGCCCCGGATCGTCTGACCGTTGGAGTAGAGCAGGGCGAGAGCGGTGAAGATGCTCAAGGTGCCGAGGGTCGCGATGAACGGTGGTAATCGCACTTTCGTCACGAGGAACCCGTTGAGCAGACCGGCCAATGCTCCGGTGACGAAACCGAGCAGGAGTGCGATCGGCCCTGGGACTCCCAAGGACACGGCTGTCTTCGCCATCACCAACGACGACAGCACCATCACGGCGCCCACGGAAAGATCGATGCCCGCGGTCAAGATGATCAGCGTCTGGCCGACGGCAAGGGCGCCCACGACTGCGACCTGTTGCGTGATCAAGGAGAGGTTCGCGGGGTTGAGGAACCTCGGGTTGATGATCGTGAAGGCGATCACCGCGACCACCAGGACGACGGCCGGACCAAGTGCTGGGTACTTGTGAAGTGCGTGCTGAATGCGTTGGATCGGGGTCTGCCGGTCCATGAAGAGTTCGGCTGCGTCGGTCGGGGGCGCCGGCGCCTGTTGGACTGTCATGATCGCCCTCCCAGGGCTGGTGGAATCGTGCGATGCGGGCTTCTGTGCGCGTGTGAGGCTGGGGATTTCGGACCTGATCCCTGCGCGGAGCGGGTTTCAGGGTGGGTCGCGTGGGGGCGCAAGGCCGGGGACACGTGCGCCCCCACGCGGATCAGGGGATCAGCCCCAGCACTGCTGGGCGCCTTCGGCGGAAGTGATGCTCTTCACTCCGGCCACCGGCTTATCCGTCACTAGTTGAACCCCGGTGTTGTTGTAGTCCAGCCCGGGCGAGGTCGTCGGCTTGGTGCCGTTGGTGGCGTAGTTCTTGCTCGCGGTGACACCCTCGGAGGCCATCTTCCCGGGGTACTGCTGGGAGGTAGCTCCGATGATGCCCTCCTTGACGCTCGCGACGCCGGCGCAACCACCGTCGACGCTCACGATCGTGACGCCCTTCTCCTTGCCGGCCGCCTTGAGCGCGGCGAAGGCGCCGGAGGCAGCGGGCTCGTTGATGGTGTACACCACGTTGATGTTCGGATTCTTGGACAGGCAGGTCTCCATCGCTGTCCGACCGCCGTCCTCAGCACCCTGGGTGGGCTCGTGGCAGGCGATCGTGTAGGTGCCCCCGGAGTACTTGCCGGTGGGGGCCTCGGAGCCGTTGTTCTTCAGGTCCGGCACAGTGATGCCCATTCCCTTGAGGAATCCGGTATCCCGAGCGACGTCCACCGTGACGACCTTGTCGTTGAACAGGTCGAGCATGGCGATCGTGGCCGGCTTACCCGCGAGCGTCCCGGCCGTCCACTGGCCGATGAGTTGTCCTGCCTGGAAGTTGTCGGTCGCGAACGTGATGTCAACGGTGTCCGGGGGATCGGGGGGAGTGTCGAGCGCGATCACATAGAGGCCTGCCGCACGTGCCTTGTCGATGGCGCTGTTGACACCAGGACCGTTGGGAGTGATCAGGATGCCCTTCTGGCCGGAGGAGATCGCATTCTCGATCGCCTGCACCTGTCCTTGCTCATCTCCGTCGGCGTTGCCCGCGGCCAGCGTCAGCTTGACGCCCTGCTGATCCGCGGCGGCCTGCGCCGACTTCTGCATCGAGACGAAGAACGGGTTGGTGTTGTTCTTTGTGATCAGCGAGACACCGATCGCGTCACCGGAGGCGGAGCCGCCGCTGGACGAGGATCCGGAAGAGGATCCGGAACTACAGGCCGCGAGGCCCAAGGTCAGAGCTGCGCCGACGACAGCCACCTTGGCGCCGGTCGACCAGAAACGGGTTTTCACGATGTGTTCCTCCTGCGTCTTCGCCGTCGAGACCCGGTGCCTTGACAACGTTGTCTTGCCAGTAAAGCGGGTCGGATCGTCCGATGCAAGCCTAATTCCGAACTTTCTCCTGATAGTCTTTGTTCACTATGACAACGATGTCCGATGGTTCGACGGCGCCACGGCCCACAATGAAGGACGTGGCCAAGCTGGCCGGGGTGAGCCTGAAGACCGTCTCTCGAGTGGTGAACGACGAGCCAAACGTCTCACCGGAGCTCGTCGAGCGGGTCAATGTCGCTGCGAAACAACTCGACTACCGACCCAACTTCACTGCCAGCAACCTGCGTCGTTCCGAACGGTCCACCCGTTCCGTCGGACTGCTTCTCGAGAACGTGGCGAACCCCTTCTCAGCAGCCCTTTTGCGCGCAATCGAGGACGTCGCCCGCTCCCATGGCGTGGCGGTGGTGTCGGCCAGTGTCGACGAGGACCCCGACCGGGAGCGACAACTGGCCCAGACCTTCCTGTCGCGGCAGGTGGACGGCCTCATCATCGCGCCGGCCCCGGGCAACCATGCCTATCTGGCGCGGGAGTTGGAGATGGGGACGCCGATCGTCTTCGTCGACCGGCCACCCACCGGGTTGGACGCGGACACCGTGTCGTCGGAGAACAGGGAAGGCGCCTACCAGGCCGTCTCGCACCTGTTGGCCAACGGGCACCGCGACATCGCCTTCCTGAGCGACCTCATCTCCATCCCCACTGCTGCCGATCGCCTGTCCGGCTACCGCAGGGCGCTAGCCGAAGCCGGCGTGACGCCCGACCCCGCCCACGTGGTCTTCGATCTCCCCTCGAGCGAGGCCGCAGAGGCCGCCGTGCGGCGCCTGATGCTGAGTCACGACCCACCCACCGCCTTGTTCACCGCTCAGAACCTGATCACCATCGGCGCGGTTCGTGCCCTTCGGGCGCTCGACCTACACAAGAGGGTCGCCCTCATCGGATTCGACGAGTTCCTGCTGTCCGACCTACTCGACCCCCCGGTGAGCGTGGTGGAACAGAACATCTACGCGATGGGACAACGGGCCGCCGCGATGTTGTTCGAACGGTTGCAGGGCACTCGAACCGGCACCGGCCAACACGTCCGAGTGCCCGTCTCACTGCTCAATCGGGCCTCCGGGGACATTCCTCCGCCGCCCGCGTGAAGCGGGCCAACCTGGGCGTCGGGCGTTCGAGGGGCTGGGGACGCTGGCGGCAGTCGGCGATCCGGTCGAGCTCTCGGGCTCCGGGTGCGGCATTATCTGCGCCATGAAGCAACCCGCCCTCATCCTCGGATCGCTGCTCGCCACCTCAGTCGCGCTCGCCGGCTGCTCGTCCGGATCCGGCTCGGCATCTTCCTCTGGAACCGCAACGTCAGGCGGAGCCCCCGTCTCCGCCTCCGCTGGGGCATCTGAGATCACCGGCGTCACGTGCAAGCCGGTCACCGGCAGTCCGAAGACCATGCAGTTCCCCGCCGCCGGCAATGCCGGGGCCGATGGTCTACTCACCCTGACAACGAATTGCGGCGACATCGTGATCAAGACGCTGCCGGCCAAGTCCCCCAAGACCGTCAATTCGCAGGCCTTCCTCGCGGAGCAGGGGTACTTCGACTTCACCACCTGCCACCGGCTCACGACCGAGGGTCTCTTCGTTCTGCAATGCGGCGACCCGACCGGGACAGGACGCGGGGGACCGGGCTACCAGTACGCCAACGAGTACGTCCCAGGGAACACCGCCGACAATTACCCCGCCGGCACCGTGGCCATGGCCAACGCGGGACCGAACACCAATGGCTCGCAGTTCTTCATCGTCTACGAGAACACGACGCTGCCGCCTGACTACACGATTTGGGGCGAGGTCGTCTCGGGGCTGGACATCGTGAAATATGTGGCGTCCAAGGGCGTCGAAGGCGGATACAGCGACGGCCCGCCTGCCCAGCCGCTGGAGATCCTCTCAGCGAAGGTCAAGTAGCCGGAGGCCGGCTCGAGGCCGTCGGCGGTGGCTACCTGCCCGCGAAGAACGCTCCGGCCTTGGCGTTCCACAGCAACCACAGCACCAGCAGGGCGACGAGGACGTTGATCACGGCCCCCCACACGAAGGGGCTGCCCCAAACGACGAAGATGCCGATCGCGCCCACGATGAGGCGTAGCAGCATCACGATGGTGACGATGAACCGCGCGAACTTGCTGCCCTTGCCCAGCGCAGAGGCGAGCAGGGCCAGGATGATGCCGAAGACAACGGCGACCCCACCCGCCAGCCGGGACTGGCTCGTGGTCAACCCCGACTGCTCCGCGAAATTCTCCCGTGCGAGCAGAGCAACGATGCCGCCCAGAATCGACAGGATGGCGCCGATCCAGGTGAGTACTACCACCAGGGTCACACTGCCCGGACGCGTTGGAACATTGACGGTTGACATGAGTCCAGGCTAAGGCAGTCCTGGGGGCTCGCGACACCCGATCGCGAGGTTTTGCCACCCTCAGGCGGGCCGGCAACGGCGGCGCGACACCAGAGCCACAACGCCGGCGCGGCATATGCGAGCCGCGGCG
>CAZKVQ010000003.1:0-18471 GCA_964556255.1 uncultured Actinomycetes bacterium | reverse complement strand
ACACCATGGCCGCCGCCCCCGTACCGAGATCCACCGCGATGAGAAGGTTCCTTGCCCTCCTGCTGTTCTGCACCGTGACGATGGCCGGCAACGGCGGCGCGGCACCAGAGCCGGAGAACGACTGACCTACGCTTGACCGAGGTTCGCACCAAGGCTCACCGGCCCTGCACCCGGGCTCACGGGCTCGGTACCACGGCCCAAGGGCGCGGTCGCCATCCCGAAGGGAAGCACTGCGTGATGAGACTCCGATGCCCGGGATCCGTTCTTTTGGCGGCCATCCTGGGAGTCGGATTGCCGGTCGCCGGGTGCGCGGGCGAAGCGCCCACCGGTTCTGCTCCCAGCGGCGTGCAGGATTCGGGCGGTGTACAGGCCTGCCAGGACGGGGCGGTGTTGGCCGCGCTTCGAAGCCAGTCCGAGAGGCCGATGCGCAGCGTCTGCGAGTTCGGCGCCGTGGGCGACGGTCACCACGACGACACCCAGGCAATTCAGGCCGCTTTTGACGCTGCCGGGCAGGATTCGACTGTTGTGCTTCCCGCTGGCTACACCTTCACACAGTCCGGGGTACTCACTGTCGCAACACCGGGCCTCCGCGTCACCGGCGGTGCGGACCTGCGCGCCGACGTCGAGGAGCGCTCGGAATTCCTTATCGCCGCCGACCGGGTCTCGGTGGAGGACATCCACTTCTCGATGGCCCGCACAACTGCACGCTGGGATCGCAATGAGCAGATGCGGGTAAGGATCTCCGGCGCCGACGGCGTTCGGTTGAAGCGGATAACCATCCTCGGTTCGGCAGCGGCCGGAATCATGATCGGCAGCGCTCAGGACTTCGAACTCTCCGACAGCGTCGTGATGGGTACCCGGGCGGATGGGATCCACATGGTCAACGGCGCCGCCAACGGACGCGTCGTCGACTGCACGGTGAAGGCCACCGGGGACGACGGGGTGTCGGTCGTGTCCTATGACAACGCCGGTGACGGGCCCACGGCCCACGACATAGTGGTGTCCGGAACGAAAGTCCTCGATCAGCGCTGGGGCAGGGCCTTCTCCGTAGTGGGAGGCACTGACATCCGGTTTGAGAACATCAGCTCGGACCATTCCGCGGGTGCGGCCGTGTACTTGGCAACAGAGAGCGAGTTCAACAGCAGGACCACAGAACGCGTCACGGTTTCCGGCGGCACCCTCAGCTCCTCCAACGCCAACTCCGACATCAACCACACGGCGGTCCTCGTTTACAACAGTCGGGAAGGAACCACCCTGCGCGAGGTCGTCATCGAGGATCTCGACATCGTCGATACCCGCGCCGACGCCGACGCCGACATCGCGCTACGGGCCAAGGACGGTGGTCGCATCTCCGACGTCCAACTCCGCAGGATCACCGCCCGAGGTGGACCGAACCTCGTCATCACTGCCTCTGACGGTGCCTCATACACGGCGACCGATATCACCAAGAATGGCGACGAGTGGCGCGGCTGACGCCCCGCACTACTAGTCTGCGTCTCATCGGGCGCCGCTCCTTGCACCCATCGGGAAGGGCGTAAGAGGACAGCGGTCCATTCGATCGGAGAGAGGTTCCGGCGTGCGCAGAGCAGTTCGAGTGCTCGGCGTGGCGATCGCGGCCGCGCTGGCGGCTCTGCTCGTCGTGACCGGGATCCTGCTCCAGAGTGCCGCCCTCAACGGAGCCTGGGGGGCCTTCAACCTCAACCGGGTCGCGAGCAGCGGGGACCCAGCGGCCGCCGGGTCCGCTGCCCGCGGAGTCGGTGCCGCCGCTTCGGCCACCGCCGACGCCGCCGGCCTGTGGAGCGCCCTGCTCGGCTGGAACCCGCTCACGCGCGGCCTGGCGGATCGTCTCGACTCGATCTCGACGCCGCTATCCAGTGTCGGTGCGGCGGCAACCAACGCAGCGCCTTCACTACCCGATGCCCTGGGCGCAAACGGCCCGAAGCGCTACCTGGTGTGCGCCCTCAACGACGCCGAACTTTACGGCTCCGGTGGAGCACCCTTGCACGTGACCATGATCGAGATGGATCACGGCAGTTTCTCCACCCCCATCTCCGGAACGACCGGGGTCACCATCTCCCCCGGCTGGCCTCTGCTGAAGTGGGACAAGGTCGGCGGACTGCCCTGGTACCAACCAGGCGTGGACTACTCGTTCGGGCAGACGATGTACCAGCCCAACTTCCCCTTCGCCGGGCAGAACATCATGCGGGCCTGGGAGGTGGAGAAGTATCCGAAGCTCGACGGGGTGCTCACCCTCGACGTGGCGGCGGTGGCCAACATCCTCCGAGAGACCGGTCCCATCAACAGCCAGGGTTACGGGAACCTCACCGCCGACAACATCCGTCGGAAGCTGCTGATCGACGCCTACCGGGAGTTCCCCGAGGACGTGCCAGGGGCCAACGACACCCGACGCAGATACAACGATGCGTTGGTGAAGGCCCTGACGGAGCGGATCACCGACCCTGCCCAGGCACGCGGCGTCGCCGCTGGGCTGGCGGCGAGTATCCCGGAACGTCACCTGCAGGCCTACATGAACGATCCGGTGCTGCAGCGCAGCGTCACCGACCTGAAGGCTGATGGCTCCCTGACCACCGCGCCGGGGGATCTGATGGGCGTGTTCCTGCAGAGCTACCGCTCGAAGGTCTCGCTCTTCCAGCAGCGGTCCATCCGTCGCGAGGTCACGGTAGCCGCGGATGGGTCGGCCAAGATCAAGCAGACCGTGATCAATACCAACGCGGTGCCGGATGACGTGCCCGGCGACCGCACCTCCGACTTCGGTTACCTCGCGCTGATCCAGGTGCAATGGGTCGCCTACCGGATCCCCGCCGCCGCGACCGGGGCCACGGTGGCCACCTCCGGCAAGCCGTTGGTCGCTCCCGGTCAGACCGGTCCATATCCGGACCAGTCCGGCGCCCAAGTGCTGTGGCAGGGGACGAGCCTTCCGCCTGGAACCAGCGAGACCGCGGTGGTGTCATACTCCCTCCCGCCCGGAACCTTCGGTGCGGGCGCCGACCGGATCTACACGGTGACCACGAATCCACAGGCCTTCCCGTCCCCGGTGGACACCGAGATCAGGGTGA
This sequence comes from uncultured Actinomycetes bacterium, assembly GCA_964556255.1. GTDB lineage: Bacteria > Actinomycetota > Actinomycetes > S36-B12 > UBA10799 > JACJWR01. Next base: position 15,394 of record CAZKVQ010000003.1, on the reverse strand, counting down.
CATTCGAGGGGGTACCGGCCAGCACCAGCGGACAAGGCTGCTCCGCTGAGGGCGGGGCCCACGTGTGGCGCGGTCAACTCGATGGCACTCTGTCGTTGGCCGTGGCACCCTAGGCTCGTTGTCAGGTTCACGTTGCAGCTTGGCGACCGCCCCGCGGTAAACTGGAATGGCCGCCGCGGAGAGTTGCGCGTGAACGGTGATAACTCGAGAGAGGAGGCCGACCCAGGTGTCCCTCCTTCGCGATGACCCCGCCAGCAAAGCCGCCGCCTCCCTGCCGGACGAGGTCCCCACAAGCGGCGCTTCATCGACCCCTGTGCTCCAGCGGACTATCTACCGCCAGATCCCGCCACGACGAACCTGGTTCGACGGACTGCTGACCGACCTGCGAAGCCGCGGGGCCGGCCTCGTCATCCTCACCCTCGATGTCGTCGCGTTGGCGAGTTCCATCATCTGGCTGGGCAACGGACGGCCGATCTCCGTCGTGTTCTCCGTGCTGGTGATCCTCTTCTTCGCCCAGGCCACCCTGTATCGCAGTCGGCTGACCCTGTCGGTGCTCGATGACCTGCCGCTCATCGTCGGCCGATTCTTCATGGCAACCGGACTGACCGCTCTGATCGTGGCCGTCTTGAAGCTCAGTGTCGGGTCGGCTTCGGTCATCGCCCTCGGCGTGGTCCTGGTGGCTCTGCTGGTCGCTCGTACCCTGTCCTACGCCTTTATCAGGTACATGCGCGGTCGCCGCTACCTGGGCAAGCGGACCCTCATCATCGGGGCGGAATCGGTATCCCGGGGACTCGCGCTCGCGTTGAAGCGGGAGCGGGCTTGTGGCCTGAATCCGGTCGGATTCGTGGATTCCGACGTCCCCGCGGAGGTGCGCCGACACCTGCCGCTGCCGCTGCTCGGTGAGTGCGCGGACCTGCATCGGATCGTGCTCGCTTATCGACCGGAGTACCTGCTCTTCGGATACAGCTACGAGCCCGCCCCGCAGCTGGTCGATGCCATCCGCGACGTCCAGCAACTGCCGGTAACGATCTCCGTGGTGCCCCGGCTATTCGAGGTGATGCCCAGCCAGGCCCCGAACGACCACGTCTCCGACATCCCACTTGTCCGGCTCGGAATGACCACCTTCCGGAACCCGTTCTGGTGGGTCAAGCGGCTCGTCGACGTAAGTGTCGCGGCGCTTGCCCTGGTCATCCTGTCTCCGTTGCTCGCCGTTCTCGCCATCGTCGATCGGATCGTGGACGGTCCCGGCGTCATCTTCCGGCAGCGACGGGTGGGCCTCGACGGTCGCTACTTCGACGTGCTGAAGTTCCGCAGCCTGCGCCCGGTCGACGAGACCGAGTCGGCGACCAACTGGAACATCAAGCACGATGATCGACTGAGTTGGTTCGGCAAGTTCCTTCGAAAGAGTTCGCTCGATGAACTGCCGCAGTTGTTCAACATCCTGCGCGGGGATATGTCCCTGGTGGGGCCACGACCGGAACGCCCGCACTTCGTGGAGGAGTTCGGCGATACCTACCGCCACTACGGGGATCGGCACCGAGTGCCGTGCGGCCTCACCGGTTGGGCGCAGATCCATGGTCTTCGCGGGGACACCTCGATCGCGGCGCGAGCCCGCTACGACAACTACTACATCGAGAACTGGTCGGTGTGGCTGGACATCAAGATCATCCTGCGTACCGCGACGAGCATGTTCAAAGCCTCCGGTTGACCGAATGGTCAGCGTCCGCGCCGGCGACCCGGCAAACTCAGCAGCACCATCGATGAGAGGTCCGCACCGTGAGTTCTGAGTCCACCGGGGACGCTCCCCAGGCCGACGAGGTCCCCGAAGCTGACGAGCACGGCATCGGCCAGGGCGTGGCCGATCCGGCTGGCCAGCCCGATGAGGGTCCGTACCGCCGCCACGACGATGTTCCGCGGCGCCGACACGACGACGTTCCGCCACAGCGATCCGGTGGTGGTGGTCTCAAAGGGATGGTCACCGACATCGGTCAGCCGACGGCGCGCGGAATCATCCCGACCCTCGTGGTGTGCGGTCTCGTGTTCGCCATCCTCGGCGGCCTGATCTCCAGCTTCACCGGCGCCTCCTACACCGCCACGGCACTGGTTCAGGGTGCACCGGTGTCGTTCGACCCCAGCGCGACCTCGGACACGGACCTGAGCTACGTGCAGACCGAGGTGGCCTACATCCGCATCGACAAGGTCGACCTGCAGAACGCGGTGGCCAAGAAGACCGGGATCTCAGACCCCGCGCCGGTGGACGTCGCGGTGATCCCCGGAACCACCATCCTGGCCTTCACCGGCTCTGGATCGAATCCGACCCAGGCAGCAGCAAATGCGAACATCTCCGCCGAGACGTACATCCAGTCCTGGCGTGATCGAGTCACCAGCACTCTGAAGGACTCGATCGAGATCCTCGACAAGCAGCTCGCCACCAACCCGCCGAATGCTTCCGCGTTGTCGAACCAACGTGCCGCGCTGCAGACGAAACTGGACGCCGCCACGTCCATCAACCGCCTGATCAAGCGGGCGACACCTGAGGGGGCGAGCAAGAGCTCCTCGGCCCTGACCGGGGCCCTTCTCGGCGGTCTCGTTGGCCTGCTGGTAGGTGTTGGAGTCCTGCTGCTGGCCCGGCGTCGGCGTTCAAGGAACACCGCAGGGGACTGAGTAGAACGAGGAGGCGAGCACAGTGGGGTCAGAGATCGCCCTGTCGATCATCGTCAGCACCATCGGGCGACCCGACGACCTACGACGACTGATCGACTCCTTGGTGGCGCAGGACGCCCCAGGTACCTTCGAGCTCATCGTGGTGGATCAGAGCGACGATGGGAACTGCCTGGCGCTGTTGGCGGATCTCGATCTGCCCTTCCCCACTCGCTCGACGACTTCGGGGCGGGGAGTGTCCCTTGGGCGAAACGTCGGGGCCTCGCTGGCCACGGGATGGTTGTACGCAGTCCCTGACGACAACTGCTGGTATGCACCCGACACTGTGAGCTCTGTGCTGCGTCGGATGTCCCCGGATAGAGGTCCCGATGCCCTTAGCGGCATCCAGATCACCGACGACGGGCAGCCATCCATGCTGCGCTGGCCGGCCGAGAGGGCACCGATAACCCTGCGCAACGTATCTCAGGCGGCCATCTCGAGCACCATCTTCATCAAGGCGGCGTTGTTCGATCGCCTGCATGGCTTCGACGAGACCCTCGGGGTCGGGTCTGCCGGTCCATTCCAGGCCGGCGAGGACACCGACATCCTGTTGCGGGCCATGGAGCACGGTGCCCGGGTCATCTACGACCCGGGTGTCAAGGTGCTCCAGGACGATCCGCGCCAGGAGGTCACCCCCGGCTTCAAGCAGAAGATGCTGGGCTACGGGATGGGGGAGGGCAGGCTGTTCCGCATCCACCACTTGCCACGAACCAGGCTCGCCTACCTGCTCGGCCGCAAGGGCGCCGCTGCCGCGGTCCGGGCCTCGCGCGGTCGCTCTGATCTGGCAGCCGCCGACCTGGCGTGGGCTCGTGGCCTCATCGCGGGCTACCGGTCGAAGGTCCCCTACTGATGGACACCGCGGTGCGGAATCGCAAGGGTCCGCTGAACGGCGCCCTACGGGGCCTGTGGTGGATATCGCCGACCGGGGCGGTCGCGTTGATCGTCCCGGGTTCGCTGTTCCTCGCCGCCAGCTACCCCGACTACGTCTATCGGACCGCCTGGCGGACACCGAAGTCGCTGGAGTCCTCAACGGTTCTCATGCTCTTCGCGGGTGCCCTGGTCCTGATGATCTGCTCGCTCATCCCGCAGTTCGCCTCGCGACGCCAGCTGTCGGCACCGTGGCCTGGCTTCTCGACCGTTCAACGGGTCGCACTGCGCAAGATCTCCACATGGCTGTTCTGGTTGACCGTCTTCGGCTACTCGGTCCTCGGACTGGCCGGTGTCGCGCGCGGCGTGACGCCGGGACTGATCCTCGGTGCTCTGTCGGGCGACGGCTCCAGTGACGATGTCAAGCGCGCCTTCGAACCCATCACGGGAATCACCTCATTCACCCAGATGGGAATCGGATACGTCATCATCGCGACCCTGCTATTACTCGGGCAACGCGACAGGACGACGCTGCGTCGACTCATCATCGTGCTGGTCATCGGCACCATCCGCGCCTTCTTGGCGAGTGAACGGTTGGCCATCCTCGAACTCCTCGTACCGATCGTCGCCATCCTCGCCATGTACTGGATCGGTAGCCGACGGGAATCGGTGCGCACCGCTGTGCGGACGGCCCCGTTGTTCCTCATTCCGGCTGCGATCGCCGTATTCGGGATCTTCGAGTACTCCCGGTCCTGGGCCTTCTACAAGAGCCGCAGTTCGGGAACCTTCGTAGATTTCGCCATCGAGCGTTTCGCGGGCTACTACGCGACGTCTTACAACAACGGGCAATTGGCCCTGACCTTCCAGAACCAGTTGGGTCACGTCCCCTATCGAAGCCTGCAGGGATTGTGGACGGCGCCGGGCGCGGAACAGATCGGCCTGTACGAGAAACTCAACGGCGGGGCTGCGCCGGATCTGAAACCCATCTTCGAGATGTTCGGGAATCCCGAGTTCAACAACCCGTGCGGAATCTGCGACCCCTTCGTGGACTTCGGGCACATCGGTGGCTTCATCTTCTTGGCGTGCGCGGGAATCATCGTCGGCAGTCTCTACCGGCTCTTCGCCAATGCCAATCCGATCGGGCTGCTGGTCTATCCCCCCCTCTTCACCGGGCTGTTGGAACTTCCGCGGTACCTGTACTGGACCCAAGGTCGGCTGCTGCCCACGTTGGTGGTGCTGTCCGTCACCGGTTGGTGGCTGATGCGTCTCGAGCGAAGGCCGGGGTCGGCTGGGGCCGGTGCCTCCCGATCCAAACCGAGGATCGACACCGAATCGACTGCTTCAGTCGCCCGAACGGGGGCTCCGGGACCATGACCAGCCAACTGCCCGATCACGACACGAGGCCAGCAGCAGGGTCCCAGCTCCGCTGGCTGCTGATGGCTTCCCACGTCGCCGCAGGTGGAGCCGGTGGTGGCATCGTCCGCTACACGGTGGAACTCGCACGCTCCCTCAACCGGGATCCCGGCATCGAACTGCACGTTCTCTGCGAAGCAGAGGCCGCGAAGTGGTGGACGGCTGAACTCGGTTCGACGGACCGGGTCCATCCGCTGCCCGGCCTGCCGACCCCGGCCCTGTCGTTCCTGGAGCGGCGCGGCTGGGTCCTGCCCGACCTTCGTTTCGACGTCGTGCAGGGAGCGAAACATCTGATCCCCCCGGCAACGGGTGCCCTTCGGCTGCTCACCGTGCATGACATGCTCCCCCTCGACCGCCCGCTGGACTTCGGCCTCGCCAAACGGACGCTGCTGCGGGCGCCCTACCTGCACTCCATCGAGGAGGCCGACCTGTTGGCCTGCGTCAGCAATGCGACCCGAGCCCGGGTCCTGGCCTACATTCCGTCTGCTGCGGCTCACGCTGAGGTTGTCCAGCTGGCCACATCGCGGGCCTTGCTCAATGCGAGCAGCACCCCGGTGAAAGTCCTCGACGGTCAACGTTTCGCCCTGGTGGTGGGCGACCAGTCGCCCCGCAAGAACCTGCCGCTGGTGATCGGCGCCTGGGCGAGTGTGATCGATCGGGTCCCGGAGGCCAAACTCGCCGTCGTCGGACCGTCCGGATGGGGAACCACCTCGCTCGGGGACCAAGTGTCCATGCTGGAAGCGAGGGGTGCCCTGCACCTGCTGGGTCACGTCGACGACGACGAGCTGCGCTGGTGTTACGAGAACGCCGCGGTCGCCGCGATGCCGAGCCTGTTGGAAGGATTCGGACTCCCGGCCGTCGAGGCTCGGGCCTTCGGCACCCCGCTGATCACGTCGGAGGATCCCGCCCTGTGCGAGGCCGCCGACGGCTACGGAACGGTGGTGCCGACCACCAGACAGGACATGTGGGTGGACAGCCTCACCGCGGCGATGTCCTCCGGCGGTCGATCGTCGCCAACGGTACCTGCGGTCGCGCGCACCTGGGATGATGTCGCGAACGAGACGGTGGCCATCGTGCGGACCGCGCTGAACCGCCCAGCCTCGGGCACCGGAGACGACGATGAATCCTGAGTCCACCGCCTGGTCGGGCGTGACCGGAATCGATCCGTTCGCCACTCCACTTCGGGTGGTCCATGTTTGCGCCCTCGAAACCGCCTGGGCCGCCGAATTCGTCGAGCACATCGCCGACTTCCAGTCGCGCCGGGGCTGGAACGTTCAGATGTTCGTGCCGGCGACGGTGCCGCCATCGTTGACCGAGGCCAGGCCTTCGCAACCATCGTCATCGGCTGAGACCGGGCCCTCCACGGCAGGTCAGGACCTGGCCGACGTCATCGCCGACGTGCGGCCGCAGGCGGTGGTACTGCATGGGCCGCGGGCAGGCGTCGTAGGCAGGACGACGATCCGAGCGTCCGTGCCCACGATCGTGCTACCCCACCGCCTGGCCTCGACCCTCGGCGGCTCCACGACCGAACAGCGGACCGGCCGGTTGACGCGACTGCGGTCCCGGAGACTGGAGCGTGGCCTCGCGCCCTGGACCAATGCCCTGGTCGCACTCTCGGAACCCGAGGCAGCCTCCCTGCGCCCGGGATTGGCCGCGCCACTTTTCGTGAACCGGGAGAGCGAACCGGACCGCGCCTACACATTCGTCTCCGCCGTCATCAGCCGGGCACACGCCTTCGGTCACCTCTATGGGCCGGGAGGTGGCGCCGTTGACTGACGAGCCGAAGGAGGACGAGCACGCGGGCAAGAAGAGGGCGGTCATCGGCGGCCTCTGGATAGCGGCCTCCCAACTCATCCCGCTGATGGGCACCGCGGTGCTCTCCATCGTCATGGGTCGGGTCCTGGGGCCGGACCAGCTGGGTCTGCAGAGCTTCATCGCGTACGTGGAGGCCCTGCTCGGGGCTCTGCTCCTCAACGTCGTGACGGTGATGTCCATCCGGTTGTTGTCAGAGGCGGTCGGCGCACAGGACGAGGACCGGTTTCGGCATCTGAGCCGGGTCACGTACCTGGCCAATGTGGCGGCAGGTGCGGTGTCCGCGGTCGTCCTGTCGGTTGTCGGCCTCTTCAGCGCCACCCCCACGCCGTGGTTCGTGGTCGCCGTCTCCGCGCTGGTGAACGGCTTGGGCTGGGGGTACGGCGCAATCGCCATCGCGGATCGCGGTTGGCGCCCGGTGGCCTCCCGACGGCTGATCACGCAGTTGATCGCGGTAATACTGGGAATCGTCGCGATCTTCGCCGGCTTCGGGATCACGGGCGTGTTCGTCGCGAACGTGATCGCCGCCCTGATCGTCCTCGTCATGCTGCGCCGACTCGTCGGACCGATCCCCCGGGCCTCATTAAGGCCGCTGCCCCACGGACTGGCCCATATCTGGCTGCAACTCCTGATCATGGAAGGGCTCGTACAGATCGTTCAACGCCGGATGGAATTCCTCTTCCTACAGGCATACTCCACCGAGGCCCAGCTGGCCATGTACTCCATCGGCTTCATGGTCATCTCCACAGCGGCGGTCATCCCGCAGTCGTTGATGGTGGCGGGCCTGCCCGGCATCGCCGAGTCATTCGGCGCCGGCACCATCGACCGAACGGCCAGCAAACTGGGTTCCGCCCTTCGAATCGTCTCCATCGCCTCACTGCCCTTGACCGCAGGCGTCGTCTGCCTGGGTCCGGCGATGGTGATCGTGCTCTACGGTCCGGACTACACACAGGCCGCCGAGCTGGTACCCATCATGTCCTTGTCCCTGCTGTTCGTCACGGGCGGCAACCTGTGCGCCACGTTCTGGACCGGGGCCAACAGACTGCGCCGACCCATCATCGGAGCGAGCGCCGGCGCGGTGGTGGACATTGCGTTGGCCTTCCTGCTCATCCCCCAGCACGGTGCCTGGGGGGCCGCCATCGCGAATCTGTGCGGGCAGACCGTGATGGCGGTCGTCATGCTGTACCTCACGTGGCGTGCCGTGAACCGCTTCCCCTGGATGATCGGTCGTTGGCTCGGCGTGCTGCTCTACTCGGCCGCCGTCTGCGCCGTTGTCCTGGTGATCGTCAACGCCATAGGTACCTCGAGCGAAGGTGAAGCACTGGTGTCGCTGGTTGCGGGAGGCATTGCGTTCCTGATTGCGATGCTGGCCCTGGGAGGCTCGATGGGCTTCGTCCACGGCACGGACGCCGAATGGCTCCACACCGCCCTTCCCGGGCCCCTGCGCCGACTGTCCTGGCTCTTCACCGGCTGGAAGACCCGGAGCCACGCGCTGTCGACCTGACAGCCCCCGCAGGGCAGTGGTCCAGGGTCGCTGGGACGGCTGGGCCATTCAGGTGACCATGCTCAAACGGCTTGTCCGGCGGGCGATCACTTAGCGTCGCTGATTCGCGCCGGGAGCACACCCAGCGTGGCCAATCCCGCGGCTTCTGCCCTTGCGGCCCACCAAATCCGGGCGACGACCAACCCACTCGGAGAAATCGGCGGTGAATGCCGCTCGGCATGAACGGTTCGGGTCAAGGTAGCCCGTTCGGCGGCCGATGAAATGTATATGAGGTCGGCCCGAGTAAGAGACGCGAAGCGGCTGCTGCCAGCGGCAGTCGCAGCGGTCGGGCTCAGCCTCTCGGCGGCCTTCCTCGCCGCGACTCCGGCGGCCGCGGTCGCCCCGGCCGCAGCAACAGCCGCCACCGTCGCGGCACCGTCAGCACCCCGCAGCCTCACCGCGACCGCCTACCCGACCCACCGGACCGCGAACGTCACCTGGATCGCCCCCGCGACTGCCGGATCTACCCGAGTCCAGACCTACTACCTGCGCACCTCCGCCGCAAACTCCACCACCAGCTTCAGCAAGTGGGTTGCCGTCACAGGTACCAAGTTCACGGTCGGCGGCCTGAGCGCCAACGCCAGTTACCTGGTCCAGGTTCGCGCTCGCAACGCCACCAGCCTCTCGCCAGTGGCGACCCTGAAGTTCCGCGAAGTCGATGCCGTGCCGGCAGCGCCGCCCGCGCCAGTGGCCGTACCGATCCCGGTGCCCGCCAACGCCAAGAGCGTCCTCGCCTTCGGCGCCGTTGGCAATGGGGTCACCGACGACACCGCCGCCATCCAACGGGCCCTGAATTCACTTGCCCCCGGCGACACCCTGGTCTTCCCAGCAGGTCGGACCTTCGCCCACGCCGGAACGATCACCGTCGGCCAGGCGGGCGTCCGGCTCACCGGCGGTGCCACCCTGCTGGCCACCAAGGAGCAGACCTCGATGGTCCTGCTGAACAACAACAACATTCACGTTGACAACCTCACCTTCAAGATGGCCTCCACTACAAAGCGCTGGTCGACCTACGAGCAGATGAAACTGCGTCTCCGGGGCTTCAGTGGCATCACGCTCACCGATGTCAAGGTCGATGGCTCAGCAGCTGCTGGTATCTACATCGGCGGTGCCCGGAACTTCACCCTCACCCGGGTCACGGTCCAGAACACCAGGGCCGATGCCATCCACATGACCGAGGGCGCAAGCTACGGCACCGTCACGGACGCGGTGGTGCGCAATCCTGGCGACGATGGCGTGGCCGTGGTCTCCTATGCAGGCGATGGCGATGCGCCCAGCACGAACATCACCGTTGTTCGCCCGCGGGTCTTCAACCAGACTTGGGGTCGGGCGTTCTCGGTGGTGGGCGGAACGAACATCACCTACCGGAATGTCTACGCGGAACGCTCCAGTGCCGCCGCCATCTACATCGCTGCCGAGGCCAACTGGCACACCTACCCGGTCAGCAACATCCTGGTTGACGGGGCCACCATCAACTACGCCAACCAGACGGCTGCTGTCGACCACGGCGCGGTGATGCTCTACAACGGTGAGTCCGGCGTCACCAACCACGACATCACCGTCCGCAACGTGCGGATCACCAAGACCCGTACCGACGCGTCCCGCGAGGTCGCCATCCTCAACGATTCCGGCGCTCAGCAAAGCCGCCTCACCGTCGAGAACGTGAGCTTCAATGGCGGGCCGCACACCGCGTTCACCACCAACGCCCCGGCAAGCAGCTACCGGCTCAGCGGCTGGACGGATGATGGCAAGACACTTCCGGCCAAGGTCGGATGGTGACGATCCTCCCCTCGGATTCAGCCAGGTGGCCGATTGGTCGACTGCGCGAGGGCGTTGACGGTGATGGCGATGGCACCACGCAGGCCCGCCAGGGAGAACGCCTGCCGAACGAGTCGCGAATTGTGCCGCAAGCCGCGCCACAACCCCTCCCCCAGCAACACCTCGACTGGGAAGTCGACCCCCAGGCGGACCGATCGAGGTGACGGCTGTTGACGCAGGCCCAACTCGTAGAGGTAGTTGCCCAGGATGTCCACGCCGGCGGTCTGCAGCCCGCACCAAGAGCCGAACACGCGTGCATTGACGTCGATGAGCTTGGGGACTCCGGCAGCATCCTGTACGAAGTTGAAGCAGAAGATGCTGCGCAGCCCGAGGGTCTCCACAAGTCGCGTACTCGACTCCAGCGCCGCCTCCCCCGGTACCAGTCGGACCGACACCGGGGGACCCGTCGGGCTATCCGCCGCCTGGGTCGGAACATAGGCGGCAGCGGTCAGGATGCGACCCTTCTCGGCAACGCCGCCAACGTTGACCATGGGACCATCGATGAATTCCTGGAAGATGACCTCATCGAACGTCGAGTCCCATTCCCGCAGCGTCGCCGCTACCTGCTCCGCATCTGAGCACACGGCCACCCACTTCCCGCCGTAGCCCACTGGGTGCTTCACCACCACCGGATAGCAGCCGGCCAGGTCGGACATGCCGACGGCCGCGTATGTCTCGGGCACTGGGATTCCGTGTTGCTGCGCCCAGGACATCGTGAGCGCCTTGTCGATGAGGATGTCCTCGTCCACTGCGGGGTCGGTCTTGGATAGTTCGGGGAGTGCCCGCCACTGGGGGCTCGCGAGAACACGCTCGGCCACTCGCTCGGTCATCTGCACATCCCAGGCATGATCGACGAGTGCGGGGATCGAACCGACGTCGATGGCGCCGCTAACGGTCTCCCTCAAGTCGAAGACGCTCGCGGAGAAACAGAGCGACTCCAATGACTGCCGGACCCGCTGCTTGCGCGAGATCCCGGGCACGGTGTGCCGCACGACATCGACCTGGCGGTGGCGCAGGGCCCCACCGAACGTGATGGCTGCGCCCCAACTCTCGTTGTAGGCCATGACCACGCGGTGGTCGTCGCCAAGCACGAGGGAGCCTGTCGGTCTGGGTCCGGTCAGCCACGAAGGCCGGGCAGTTAGTAGCTGCTCGGCAAGGTTGAGGCGCCGCCAGTCCGCGCCGAGGACCGGCCCAAGATTCCGGTTCAATTCCCGGGCGCGGGCGATCGACCGACGAATCGCCGGGTCACCTTGGGGCGAAGTCCGGAAGAATCGGCCGAGTTGAACAGCGGATTTCGGTGGCCGCCGAGCCAGCCCAATTGAATACAGGTAGAAGCCGAGCAGATCGACGCCGCCTGCTTGCAGCGCGGGCCAGGAACCGAAGATCCGAGGATTGAAATCAATGAGGTATCCCGTGTCATCGTCGCTCATCACGAAATCCAGCGCGAAGGGTCCGCGGTAGCCAAGAGCGGACACGATGCGGCCCGCCGAGTCCAGCAGATCGGGGCGGTCCTCCAGCTCAATCTCCACCGGTGGTCCGTGCGGGTCGCCCGCGGGGGCAGCCGCCCGATAGGCGGCTGCGGTCAGGATCTCCCCATCGCGGGAAACGCCACCGACGTTCCAAACCTCGCCCGCGATCGCCTGCTGATAGAGCACCGACTTCGGCCCTCGACCAACCTCCGCGGCCGCCGCGGCCGCCTCTGAGATACCCGCAACGAGTCGCACTCCCGTCCCGCCGGAGCCGACCCGGGACTTGACGGCAAGTGCCACGTCCGAGGGAACCTCCTCAGCGTTCGACCAGGTCGGCGGCACCGGCACCCCGGCGGCGGCCGCCAACGTCGTGTAGGACAACTTGTCGTAGCAGTCGAAATCGTTGAGCCCGGTGGCGTGGACCCTGCGCAGCCGAGGTTCCTGCTGCCATCGTCGGTCCAGCACCAACTGCGCCCCTATCTCATCCGCACTCTGGACATCCGCGAACTTCGGCAGGCGCTCGAGGATCGGTGAGACGTCTAGCTGACCGTCCGAGCCTGCGCGGAGAACCGCATGCGTACGCTCGAATAGCGAACGTTCCAAATTGGTTCGCACGACCTGCCGCAGGCTACGATCCCGACCGGTGTATCTGACTGTTCGGAGCCCACGCTGTCGCAAGGCCGCTCCGAACTGGGCCATGGCCTCCCAACTGCTGGGATCGGCGCAGACCACGGTTGGCCGTGAGGACGACGACATGAAGGCACGGTACTGGAAATCCGGCGTGGTCCGCCCCGGTCTACCGCGGGCACGCTATCCCTTGACACACCGCTGCAGCGTCACCGGTGTGACAGTCCGTCCGTAGACGTTGTAGGCAACGATCACAAACTGGTCGCCGTCACGGCAGGGGACGCTACCGCCGATCCTCGCCGTGGCCGACTTGTTCCCGTCACCGGCCGCCAGGTTGCCGTCATCGAACGGCAGTTGCGACCACTTGGACTCATCGGCAGGGTTGCTGCGATCGACTTGAAACGCCAGCGTCTGCATCACCCGCGGGCTGGCGGGAGGTTGGGTCCATTCGAAAGAGAGGATCCGGGTCGGGTGGAATGTGGGTAGACCGCGCCCAGGCTGGGACCGGACGTACACCGGCTTGACGTCGCGTCCGGACACTCGCACCGACTCGGCCGCGGGCGGTGGGTTCTGACAGCCCGCCGCACGGCCAAGTCGACGCAACCCTTCGAGGTCCCCGGCCGAGTACCGGGTCAGCGGGTTGGACGGATCAATACTCACCTGCATCACCTCGTCCGTGGCGCTGACGTGGTCCAGACCCAGAACGTGTCCGAGTTCATGCAGGTAGAGCGAGGTGCGCATCGCTTCCGTCGAGCTGGCGCCGATGACTGCGTCGAGGTAGCCGGAGGTTGCCACCGGCAGCCCATTGCCGGTGACGAGGCCAACCGTTGTGAAGTGCATTCCGCCCTCTCCGGAAACATTCGCGTCGGCAGCCGACGCAAGGGTGACACGCACGGCTGCGGCGGAGCCGTCGGGCAACCGGGTGAAGGTGATTCCAGAAGCACGCGAAGCGACGTCGAAAGCCTGCTCGACGCGTACCTCTTCGCCGAGAGAGTCCGTCGCGAATGCCCACGTGATGGGCTTGCAGGGGTTCCACCGGACCGGCCGCTCAGCTCCGCCGAACAGGAATCTGTGGTCGCCCGGCTGGCCTATCGGCGGCTGCGCGTTTGCGGCCGCGAGTTCGAGCATCGCCACGGAGGCCGCCCGGGCAGCGGAGTCGACCGAACTGCCGAGGGTTGGAGGGGAGGGGGCCTCCGGCGCGGCCGTCGCGGGGTTTCCCGCCGCAAGAACCACCAGCAGGCCCGTGCTCGCGGCGAGCGTGCCGGCCGCGCGTGCCCACATGATGTGCCATCCCTGTCTTGCCTCGCGAGTCCCGTCGAGGGGACGGGCCCGTGTCACGACTCTAGTTCGACGTCCCCGGCCAGGCAATGGCACCATCTGCAGCGTGCAACCCGCCGGATCCACTCCACGTCGAGCCGACGACTCGTCTGCCCAGGACACCGCGATCGACACAGTCGTCTTCGACCTCGGTGGCGTCCTGATCGCCTGGGATGTCCGTGCGCTCTTCGGACCGCGGCTGCCAGATCCTGCCGACGTCGCGGAATTCCTGCGTCGCACCGACTTCATGGCCTGGAACCTGGAACACGACCGAGGTGCCGACTGGGCGATCGCGGTGGCGGCCATTCGCGAGAGCCACCCGACGGATGCCGAGGTGTTCGCTGTCTACCCGGACTTCTTCGAGGAGGCACTCGTCGGGTTGATCCCCGGCACACAGAAGCTGTTGGCCGAACTGCGGTCCGCGGGGATCCGCCTACTGGCACTTACCAACTTCGCGCGCGGGAACTTCGAGGTCGCCCGTGCCAAGTACCCGTGGCTGGCGGACTTCGACGGCATCGTGGTCTCGAGTCACGAGGGGCTCGTGAAGCCCGACGAACGCATCTATCGGATCCTGTTCGACCGCTACGCTGTGCAACCCGGTACGTCGGTGTTCGTCGACGACCGTCCTGAGAACCTCGCGACCGCCCGCACATTGGGCATGCATTGCTGCCTGTTCACCGACGCCGACGCGCTGCGCCAGGAGCTTCGCCAATTGGGGCTCCCGCTGGAGAGTGGCGGTTGACAACCACTTCCGGAGGCACGCCCAGGAGGTCCACCCCCACAGGCGCCAGCCAATCAGGGCAATCGCCGCTGGCGAACTTCCCGCACACGAGGCATTGCTACCCTCGGAGCACAGGCTGAGAAGGGATGCGGGCGTGACGAAGGTCAATTGGCGGGCGGCGGGGATCGCCACTGCTGCAATTGCCGTGCTGTCGGCCGCCCCAGCAGGCGCCGTCGCGCCCGCTGGCCAACAGGATCCAACCGCTGCTACTGCCATCGAGCCAGGAGCGGCCGCCGTATCGGCTGCCTCGGCGCCCCGGGTGATTCCCTCCACCGTTGTCATCGGACGATCGTGGGAAGGGCGACCGATCGTTGCCGTGCGACAGGGGAATGCCCGAGCGACCAAGGTGCTGCTGGTGCTGGGGCAGATGCACGGCAATGAGACGCGGGCACCGTTGGTGGTCGACGCTGTTCGGCGGCTGAAAGCGCAGACCCCGAGCAACGTCGCCATCTGGACCATTCGAACGATGAACCCCGACGGCGCGGCACGCGGCACGCGGCGAAACGCGCACGATGTGGATCTCAATCGAAACTTCCCCTACCTGTGGTCGGCGTCGGTCAACTACCCAGCGCCCCGGTCGGTGAGCGAGGTCGAGACCCGGGCGATGTACAACTTCCTGCGCTTCGTGCGACCCGACGTCGTGGTCTCCTTTCACCAGCCCTTCGGGCTCATCGACGGTGACAGCCCGAAGTCCCAACCCTGGGCCTACTTCCTGTCCAACTACACCGGGGTGCCTGTCGGGATCGCGGGTTGCAGCGGCCCCTGCTACGGCACCATGACGTCCTGGTTCAACGCCCGCTTCCCGGGTTGGGCGATGACCTTCGAGTTCGGTAGTTACCCCAGTCAGGCCCTGATCGACCGGACCGCTCGCACGCTCGTCACAGTGCTGCCTCCGCGAGTCATCGACTACCGCTGAGGCCCCACGAAAAGCCAGGACCCCTTCCGGCATCGGAAGGGGTCCTAGATTGCCACGCTTCAGGAGCGGAGCCGCTGCGGAGGCGGAGGGATTTGAACCCTCGATGGGGCTTTAAACCCCAAACCCGCTTA
>CAZKVQ010000002.1:91276-98751 GCA_964556255.1 uncultured Actinomycetes bacterium | reverse complement strand
TCGCTGAGCGCGAGGGTGTGGATGTTCGCTACTACTCGATCATCTACCAGGCGATCGACGACGTCGAGGCGGCACTCAAGGGCATGCTCAAGCCGGAGTACGAGGAATCTCAGCTGGGAACCGCGGAGATCCGCGAGGTCTACCGCTCCAGCAAGTTCGGCAACATCGCCGGATGTCTGGTGCGCTCCGGGGAGATCCGCCGCAACTCCAAGGCGAGAATCATCCGCGACGGTGTCGTGGTCGCCGACAACTTGAGCATCGAGTCCCTTCGACGCTTCAAGGACGACGCAACAGAGGTCCGCGAAGGATTCGAGTGCGGTATCGGTCTCGGCTCCTTCAACGACATCAAGGTCGACGACGTCATCGAGACCTTCGAGATGCGGGAGAAGGAGCGGGCATGAGCGAGGCGCGCGCCAGGCGACTGGCCGAGCGCATCCAGGAGATTGTGGCGGAGACCCTGGAGTTCCGGGTGAAGGACCCGCGGCTGGGTTTCGTCACGATCACCGATGTGCGTGTCACGGGTGACTTGCGCGAGGCGACGGTGTTCTACACCGTTCTGGGCGACGAGACTGAGCAGGCCGATTCCGCCGCTGCCCTGGCGTCGGCGACGGGGATGCTGCGCACCGAGGTCGGAAAGGGCACCGGAATCAAGTTCACCCCGACCCTGACGTTCGTGCCCGACGCGGTGCCTGAGACAGCCCGCCAGATCGAGGATCTGCTGGCCGCGGCCCGGGAATCGGACCAACGCATCGCCGCCGAAACCACCGGGGCCGAGTTCGCCGGGGAACCGGACCCCTATCGGCGTCCGGAAGACCCGGCTCTCTAGCCCCATGCGCGCGCAGCCATCCACCGCGGATTCACGGCAGCTGGAGTCCCATTGGCGACAGTTGCTCGAGGCCCTGGTGCAGGCGCGGACGGTGCTGCTGCTGGCTCACGTCAGCCCTGACGCGGACGCCCTTGGGTCGACCCTTGCCGTCGCCGATGTATTGGATCGTCGAGGCCTCGAGATCGCCGTGTCCTTCGGGTCTGAACCCTTCGTCGTGCCGGACGGCCTGCGGTGGCTGCCCGGCCAGCAGTATCTACGTGCACCATCCGAGGTGGGCACGCCACCGGACGTCGCCTTGGCGATCGACTGCTCCTCGTTGGACCGACTCGGCACGTTGGCGCCGGTGGCTCAGGCGGCTGGCACTTTCGCAGCCATCGATCACCATGCCTCCTACGACGGCTTCGCCCCGGTGAGCGTTGTCGATGCCTCAGAACCCGCGGCCGGGGTGCTGACGGCCGGGCTGATCGATCGTCTGGGCGGTGACTGGAGTTCGTCGGCCGCCACCTGCATCTATGCCGCCATCTCCTCCGACACCGGGTCGTTCCGCTTCCCGAGTACCAATGCGGAGACTCTCGCGCTGGGCGCCCGGCTGATCGATTTGGGGGCAGATCCGGGACGCATAGCGGGCAACCTCTTCGCAGACAAGTCGCTTGCCGTCCTGAGGCTGACCGGCGTCGCCCTTGTCAACGCCGAGCACTCGCCTGCCGCGTTGGGGGGTCGCGGAGCCCTGATAGCGATCATCGACCGAGAACTGCGGGAGCGGTTCGGGGTCTCCTACGACGCCGCCGAGAGCATCGTCAGTGAGCTCGCTACCACCAGCGACGTCGAGGTGGCCGCGGTGGTGAAGCAGGACGATGCAGGACTGTGGAAGGTCTCCACCCGCAGCCGGGGCGGATTCGACGTCGGCCGGATGTGCACCGCGTTGGGAGGCGGCGGACACGTCGCTGCGGCCGGCTACACGTCGAGGGTCGACCTCGACTCGACTTTGCGGGGTCTGCATCAAGCCCTGGGTGTTGTCGAGGCGCCGCGGTCGTGACCGCGAACAGGCGTCGGCGGGACAGCGGCGCGACGGGGTTCGTCTTCATCGACAAGCCGTCCGGGTGCACCAGCCACGACGTGGTGGCGCGTGCCCGAAGAGCCCTTGTTACGAGGAAGGTCGGGCACGCGGGAACGCTGGACCCGCTGGCCACCGGTGTCCTGCTGTTGGGCGTAGGACGCGCGACGAAGCTGCTCGGAATGATCTCCGGCGGCGACAAGGAGTACCTCGCCGACATTCGGTTGGGTGTCAGCACCCATACGGACGATCAACAGGGCGAGGTGACGTCGAGGATGTCCGCTGGGCACTTGTCCGAGGAGCAGGTGCGAGCAGGCATGTCCCGATTCGTGGGAAGGATCGCCCAGCGTCCAAGTGCCGTGAGCGCCATCAAGGTGGACGGGCGACGGGCGCATGAGCGCGTCCGTCGCGGTGAGAACGTCGAACTGCCCGAGCGCCCGGTGACCGTCGCTCACTTCGACCTCGTCTCCCTTTCGCCGCCAGGGGAGGAGTCCGGCATGGGCTATCGGGACATCAACGTCCGAGTCGTCTGTGGATCTGGTACCTACGTCCGGGCGCTGGCCCGGGATCTTGGCGAGATGTTGGGCGTGGGTGGTCACGTCAGGGCGCTGCGACGGACCCGACTCGGCCCGATCGATGTCGCCGAATGCACACCGCTACAGGCTTTCGAGGCGGCACCGGAAGTCATTCCGCTGGCCGCGTCGGCCAGCAGGTGGTTCTCGACGGTGCCGGTATCACCGGTCATGGCCGTCGACCTGTCCCATGGCCGGGCTGTCGACGCCACCACCCTTGCCCCGAGCGAGCCACCAGTTGCCCGGCATCCCGAACCCCCTGCGCGACTGTTGGCCATCGGCCCGGCGGGCGAGGTGGTCGCGCTAACCGAAGTCAGGGATGGGATGCTTGCCCCCGTGATCGTCTTCGTGTCGCCGGCCGACGCCCACGACCTGCTGGGTGCGGGAGATGGCGAGGCTGGTGCCACGTGAAGCGTTGGTACGGCCTGAATGATCTGGAGGGGTTGACGACACGACCCGTTGTGGCCATCGGCGTGTACGACGGGGTTCACCGTGGTCACCGAAAGCTCATTAGAAAAGCTGTTGAGGATGCGGCATCGTCAGGTGTCGAATCCGTGGTGCTGACGTTCGACCCGAATCCGGCGGAAGTGCTCGGGCGTGGTCCGGCGCCCACCAGGCTGTCGGTGTTGGCCCAGCGACTGGAATTGATCGAGAGCCTTGGCGTGGATGCCGCGCTGGTGATGACTTTCGACGAGGAACTGTCAAAGCAGACGCCGGCCGACTTCGTCCATGGCGTGCTGGGAGACGCACTCAACGCCTCGCAGGTGGTGGTGGGGGAGAACTTCCGCTTCGGCCATCGTGCCGCCGGCGATGTGTCCGATCTGCGGGAGCTTGGTCGCGACCGAGGTCTGAAGGTCGACCCGGTGCCGTTGCTGGTTCAGGAACTCATCGGGCGGGACAATCTCCCGTTGAGTTCAACGGAGATACGCGGCCTGGTAGCGGCCGGCGATGTGGCGGCTGCCTGCCGTGGACTCGCGCGACCGCACCGCGTCGAGGGGGTCGTCGTGCAAGGTGACCGGCGAGGGGCGGAACTGGGCTTCCCCACGGCCAATCTGGAACCGACCGACCTGGCCGCGATACCGGCTGAGGGGGTGTATGCGGGACGACTGGTGGATTCACCGCACGGCGACCAGCGGCGGACTTTCCCGGCTGCCATCAGCATCGGCACGAACCCCACGTTCGACGGCCAGGAGCAGACGGTGGAGGCCTACGCCATCGCCGACGAAGCCCTGCGGCTCTATGACCATCAAGTCGCCGTCGAGTTCATCGACCGGGTCCGGGAACAGCAGCGATTCGCCTCAACGGAGCAACTCGTCAATGCCATGCACAACGATGTTGCTCGCGTGCGGCATGTTCTCGGTCTAGGCTCATGAGGTCAGCGGTACAGCCAACCGTCAGAACGATCACGGCCGAGGAGGCACGATGACCCACCAGTGTGAAGGTTCCTGCGAACACGCGACGTCACCGCAACGACGGGCGGTGCTCGGAATGGGCGTCGCCGGAGCCGCCGGGCTGGCGCTGGCTGCCTGCGGTTCCAGCGGTTCCGGGAGCACGAGCTCTGCCAGTGCGGCACCGAGCAGCGCCGGCGCGTCGTCTGCCGGCGGGGAGGCCTCCAGCCCAGCCGCCTCAGCCGCCAGCGCCGGGGCCGGTGCCGGATCGGCCGCGGAGGTCCCGGTTGGCGGTGCCACTATCGTCAGCGTCGGTAGCACGGCCTATGTCGTGGCCCAGCCGACCAAGGGCAACTTCGTGGCCCACAGCGCCGTGTGCCCCCACCAGGGCTGCCTGTGCAACGCCGTCGAGGGTAAGACGGCGGTATGCCCGTGCCACGGCAGCAAGTTCAACGTAGAGACCGGCGCCGTGGAGCAGGGTCCCGCGACCGAGGGGCTGGCACCCGCCACCGTGACGGATAACGGCGGAACGCTCAACTTCTCCTGACGGGGGCGCGTGGCGCCGTACTGGTCAGCGGCTACCGAGGGTTGGTCAGCGGCTACTACGGCAGTCGACCGACGGCCCAGATTGCGCGCACGATGGCTTCTCCGCGGTACCGGTAGCCGGTGCTGTTCATATGGACACCATCGCCACCGAGCCACTGCGGGTTCCGAGCCACCTGGGCTGCCCAGTCGATGACGTACAGGTTGGAGTAGCGGGCATCGAGGCGCTTGATCTCCGCGTTCACGACGCCGTAGTTCCCCGGCCGGACCAGGGTCAACCAGATCACTTTCCGGTTCTTGCCTGCGCGTGCCATGACGGTGTCCACCCAGTGCCGGGTCGCCACCGGGTCGGCTTCGTCGTTGGTGCCGAGGGCAACCACCCAGATGCGCGACGGACTCGAAGATGACAGCAGCGAGACACCTTCGTCCGTGGGGCGACTGACCCGACCGTTGACCGAGACATGGGCGACCGTGGATCCCAGGCCGTTCACGATGTAGGGCTCAGCTCCGACCGTGAGTGAGTCGCCGACCACGAATACCCGGCTGTTGCGCAGCCGGGCGTTACCGGCCCGCACGGCGGCGGCCTTCGCGGCGGCGGCGCGGGCAGCGGCAGCTTTTGCGGCGGCGGCCTTCGCGGCGGCAGCCTTCGCCGCGGCAGCCTTGGCCGCTGCGGCGGCATCGACGGGGGCAGGTGTCGTAGCGGCCTGTGCCGGGGCTCCCGCCAGGCCGACGACAGCCGAGGCGGCGATCAAGGAGGCGCCGACCGCGGTCAGCCTGAATCGGCTCGCGCGGCGGCGAGTGGAGCTGGGGAACATGGGTGGGGAAACCAATCATCGGGGAACTTCGCTCCATCCAAGGTGGGGCCCGTCGACTTGGATGTCACGCCCGGAGTCACGAATGTGCGCGACACCACAGCGTCTGTCATTGAATCTTGACTCTGGAGGCGATAGGAGTCACGCAACGCTGTCTAAGGCTTACGCTGCGTGAGTCGTGGGTCAACGCGGTTGGGAGGGGCGCGACTCTGGGCGGGATAGTCTGTGACTATGGCCGATCCGCGTAGCTACCGGCCGGCGGCGGGCTCGATACCGGACGCTCCGGGTGTCTACCGCTTCCTCGATGACCACGGCCGCGTCATCTACGTGGGAAAGGCGAAGAGCCTCCGAAGTCGGCTGGCCAGCTACTTCGCGAGTCTGGCCACGCTGCACCCGAGGACGGCGGCCATGGTTACCAGCGCCTCGAGCGTGGATTGGACAACGGTCGGCACCGAGGTTGAAGCCCTACAACTCGAATACGCCTGGATCAAGGAGTACGACCCTCGATTCAACGTCCGCTACCGCGACGACAAGTCCTATCCGTACCTGGCGGTGACGGTGGGTGAGGAGTTCCCTCGGGTGACGGTGCTGCGCGGGGCTAAGCGGAAGGGGACCCGCTACTTCGGGCCGTACGCGCACGCATGGGCCATTCGGGAGACCGTCGACCTACTGCTGCGGGTCTTCCCGGTCCGCACCTGCTCCAGCGGGGTGTTTCGGCGGGCCGGCCAGGTGGGGCGACCTTGTCTGCTGGGCTACATCGACAAGTGCAGCGCACCCTGTGTCGGTCGGGTCTCTGCCGAAGAGCACCGTGGGATCGTCGACGATTTCGTTGCCTTCATGGACGGCCGAACAGCCGGGATCACGTCGCGTCTCACAGCTGAGATGACGGCCGCGGCGGCGGCGCAGGACTACGAGAAGGCCGCCCGGCTTCGTGACGATCTCGGGGCCCTGGCTCGCGCGACCGAACGCAACGCCGTCGTGCTGGGGGACGGCACCAACGCCGACGTGTTTGCCCTCGCCAGCGACGAGCTGGAGGCCGCTGTTGGGGTCTTCCACGTGCGCGCGGGTCGCATCCGCGGTCGACGGGGGTTCGTTGTCGAGCGGGTGGAGGACGTCTCGGACGCCCAGCTCATCGACCACCTTCTGGAGCAGTTCTACGGCGGCGAGTCCGGTG
Source organism: uncultured Actinomycetes bacterium (assembly GCA_964556255.1). Taxonomy (GTDB): domain Bacteria; phylum Actinomycetota; class Actinomycetes; order S36-B12; family UBA10799; genus JACJWR01. Next base: position 92,382 of record CAZKVQ010000002.1, on the reverse strand, counting down.
AGGACGTGCCGCGGGAGATCCTCGTCTCGACCGCGCCCGCTGACCGGGCATGGCTCACGCGGTGGTTGGAGGAGCGACGTGGCGGGCCGGTCAGCATCAAGGTGCCGCAGCGCGGTGACAAGCGCGGCCTGATGGCAGAACTTGCGGGCAACGCCTCGCAGGCCCTGTCGCTTCACAAGACGCGGCGAGCGGGTGACCTGACCGTACGCAGCCAGGCCATGGCCGAGATTCAACAGGCGCTCGGACTCGCGGAGGCGCCCCTGCGCATCGAGTGCATCGATGTGTCGAACCTGCAGGGCACCGATGTGGTGGCATCCATGGTGGTGTTCGAGGATGGCATCGCCAAGAAGGCCGACTACCGGCGCTTCAACATCCGCAACACGACGGATGACACCGCCGGTATCCACGAGGTGGTGAGCCGGAGGTTCGCCCGCTACCTGCAGGAGCGTCACGAGGACACCGATCCGGGCATCGAGTCGGGTGAAGGATCCGGCCGCAAGTTCGCCTATCCGCCGAACCTGCTGGTCGTGGACGGTGGACGACCGCAGGTGGCCGCCGCGCAGCGTGCCCTGGACGAACTCGGTATCGATGACATCGCCGTCTGCGGGCTGGCCAAGCGACTGGAGGAGGTGTGGCTGCCCGGGGTGGAGGACCCGGTGATCCTGGACAGGACCAGCCAAGGGCTCTACCTGCTGCAGCGTGTGCGCGATGAGGCGCATCGGTTCGCGATCAGCCACCACCGGCAACGACGCAGTACCCGAATGACGGCCAGCGCGCTCGACGACGTCCCGGGACTGGGCGAAGTTCGACGCAAGGCGCTTCTCCGGACCTTCGGCTCCCTCCGCAAACTTCGCGCTGCCAGCGTTGAGGAAGTAGCCTCGGTGCCGGGAATCGGTGAGACGACTGCGCAGGCGGTAGTTGCGGCACTTGCAGATCAGCGACCCGGGCAGGCCGTCAACGTGACGACCGGTGAAGTGCTCGAGGAGGGTGCCACGTGACCGAGGCAGAGGCGGGTGAGTTGCCCGAGCTGTTGTTGGTATCGGGAATGTCCGGCGCCGGCCGTTCCACTGCGGCCAGGGCCCTGGAAGACCGCGGGTGGTTCGTAG
>CAZKVQ010000002.1:43777-91266 GCA_964556255.1 uncultured Actinomycetes bacterium | reverse complement strand
GGTCGACAGCCTGCCGCCGTCCTTGGTCCTCGAGACGCTGGCCGCCATTGCCGCCCGCGGCGAGATCGACCGGCTGGCGGTCGTGGTCGACGTCCGGTCGGGCCGGTTCTTCGGGGAGTTGGCCGGGGTGGTCGACCACCTGCGCGCCGATCTGACCAACCTACGCATCCTCTTCCTGGAGGCCAGCGACGAGGTGTTGGTTCACCGGTTCGAGTCGAACCGTCGACCGCACCCGTTGCAGGGTTCTGGTCGGCTACTGGACGGGATCGCCCGGGAGCGGGCCACCCTCGCCGACATCAGAGCCGCCGCAGACCTCGTGGTGGATACGAGCTCCCTGACCGTGCACGACCTCCGGCGGAAGATCGACGCGGCCTTCGAGGTCGCCGGCGACACCCGCCTGCGGGCGACAGTCATGTCGTTCGGGTTCAAATACGGGGTGCCGGTGGATGCCGACCTCGTTGCCGATGTTCGATTCCTTCCCAATCCCTTCTGGGTTCCGGAACTACGGGAGAAAACCGGGCTGTCGGCGGAGGTATCCGACTATGTGGTCGGGAACCCGGACGCCCGGTCCTTCCTCGACCAATATTCGGCCTTGCTCGACCTGATCGCCGATGGGTACCTGCGGGAGGGCAAGCGTTACGTGACCATCGCGATCGGCTGCACCGGCGGCAAACACCGAAGCGTTGCCATGGCCGAGCACCTGGGGGCTCGACTGGTGAAGAACGGCGTTGAGACACTGGTGATGCACCGCGACCTGGGGCGGGAGTAGCGGATGGGCAGCCTCGCCCGGGTTCGCCCCTGGGCCGGTGGTCAGCGCATCGTCGCCCTCGGCGGAGGTCACGGACTCTCAGTGAGCCTTGGGGCCCTCCGGGGCATGAGTGACAACATCACCGCCATCGTCGGGGTGTCCGATGACGGTGGCAGCAGCGGTCGGTTGCGGGAGGAGTTCGGGATCATCCCGCCGGGTGACTTGCGGATGGCGCTTGCTGCCTTATGCGGAGATGACTCCTGGGGTCGGACGTGGAGCAGCGTCCTGCAGCACAGGTTCACCGGCGGTGGTGAACTGACGGGGCACGCACTGGGGAACCTGCTCATCGCGGCCATGTGGCAGGAGACCGGAGACCTGGTAAGCGGTTTGGACTATGTCGCCGCACTGCTGGGCGCCAGGGGCAGGGTGCTTCCCAGCGCGGAGGAGCCCTTGGAGCTCGTCGCGCAGGTGCTTCCTGACGGTGCGACCCCGGGGGACCCGCCGGTGACCGTCGTGGGCCAGACAGAGGTCGAGGCGGTCCACGGGCGGATCGTCGGTCTGACCATCAGCCCTCCCGAACCCACCGCCTGCGAGGCCGCAGTGGCAGCGATCGACGAGTCGCAGTTGATCGTGTTGGGGCCAGGGTCGTGGTTCTCCAGCGTGATCCCGCATCTGAAGATCCCGGGGATCCGAGAGGCGGTGTCCCGCTCCCAGGCGCTCAAGGTCATGGTGCTCAATATCGGTGCGGCGACGGTGGAGACCCGCGGGTTCGCGCCACATACGTATCTGGAGGTCTTCGCCGAACAGACCCCCGGTGTCCAGCTGGATGTGGTGCTGGCCGATGAGCGAGCAGTCAGCGACCGAGGTGCCTTGGACCTGGCGGCGGAGCGGCTCGGTGCCCGTGTCCTGTTCGAGCGGGTGGCCGCCCAGGACTACGACACCGGGGCATTGCTGAACCGTCACGATCCCGATCTGCTGGCCGCAGCGTTCTCGGCGATCATGGCGCGTGGCAGGATCAGTCCATGGCGATGACATCAGCAGTCAAGGACGAGATGAGCAGGGTGGAGGTCACCAAGGTCTGCTGCCGCAAGGCCGAGGCCGTGGCCATGCTCAGGTACGGCGGTGCGCTGCACCTCGTCGGGCGTCAGATCGTGGTGGAAGCCGAGCTCGACACCGGGGCCGCGGCACGCAGGCTCCGGGCGACCATCAAGGACATCTACGGCCACGACAGCGAACTCGCGGTCGTTCAGCCCGCGGGGATCCGCAAAGGAACGAGATACGTCGTTCGGGTTGCCGACGGCGGCAACCAGCTGGCCCGGCAAACGGGACTGATCGACGGGGCCGGACGTCCGGTGAGAGGTCTACCTGCGAGTGTCGTAGGCGGAGGTATCTGCGACGCCGAGGCCACCTGGCGCGGCGCCTTCTTGGCCCACGGATCGCTGACCGAACCGGGTCGTTCGGGAAGTCTGGAAGTCACCTGTCCCGGGTCTGAGGCCGCGTTGGCGCTTGTCGGTGCGGCGCGTCGGATGGGGATGTCCGCCAAGTCGAGGGAAGTGCGCGGTGTCGATCGGGTGGTCATCCGCGACGGCGACACCATCAGCGCGATGCTGACGCGGCTGGGTGCCCACCAGTCGCTGTTGGAATGGGAAGAGCGCAGGATGCGGCGGGAAGTGCGGGCCACGGCCAATCGGCTGGCGAACTTCGACGACGCGAACCTCAGGCGTTCTGCGCGGGCCGCGGTCGCAGCCGGTGCCCGGGTACAGCGAGCCTTGGAGATCCTCGGCGACGATGTGCCGGAGCACCTTGCCGAGGCCGGGCAACTGCGGCTGGAGCACAAGCAGGCGAGCCTGGAGGAACTCGGCGCCCAGGCGGACCCGCCACTGACGAAGGACGCGATCGCCGGGCGGATCAGGCGCCTACTCGCGATGGCAGACAAGAAGGCCCACGATGAAGGACTACCCGATACGGAGGCCGCGCTGACCCCGGAGATGTACGACGCCTGAGTGACCGTACCGCGACCAGCGGGGCAATGCGTCGTGGGCGTCAATAGCGCTAGGGTGGGAGCGGAACCGGCGCCGAAACCTCTGCGCCGGAGTGGCACTCACGGCTAAGGAGATCTGGCAGCGTGACTATTCGAGTTGGCATCAATGGATTCGGGCGAATCGGGCGTAACTACTACCGGGCGGTCACCGACACCGGACTGCTCGAGCGGGTGGGCGCCAAGTTGGTCGGCGAGGACATCGAGATCGTCGCGATCAACGACCTGACCGACAACGCAACCCTGGTGCACCTGTTGAAGTACGACAGCATCCTCGGCCGTCTGGGCCGAGAGGTCACCTACACCGATGATTCGATCGTCGTCGAGGGCACCGAGATCCGGGCGCTGGCCGAGCGTGACCCGGGTGTCCTGCCTTGGGGCGATCTGGGTGTGGACATCGTCATCGAGTCCACCGGCCACTTCACCAAGGCCTCCGACGCCCGCAAGCACCTCGAGGCAGGGGCCAAGAAGGTCCTCATCTCAGCTCCCGCCAAGGAGCCGGACGTCACCATCGTGATGGGCGTCAACGAGAGCGACTACGACCCCAAGACGGATGACATCATCTCCAATGCCTCGTGCACCACGAACTGTCTCGCCCCGATGGCCAAGGCCATCGACGATGCCTTCGGGATCAACAAGGGTCTGATGACCACCATCCATGCCTACACCAACGATCAGGTGACGCTGGACTTCCCGCACAAGGATCTCCGCCGTGGTCGCGCGGCCGCCATCAACATCATCCCGACCTCCACCGGCGCAGCGAAGGCGATCGGCGAGGTGCTGCCCGGCCTCAAGGGCCGTCTCGACGGATTCGCGATGCGTGTGCCGGTACCGACCGGTTCGGCCACCGACCTGACGCTCTTGCTGGACAAGAGCGCCACCGCCGAGGAGATCAACGCCGCTGTGAAGGCAGCCGCAGACGGTGCGATGAAGGGGGTCCTCGTCTACACGGAGGACCCGATCGTGTCGACAGACATCGTCACCTCGTCGGCCTCCTGCACCTTCGACGGGCTGCTCACCAAGTCCATGGGTGACTTCGTGAAGGTGATGGGCTGGTACGACAACGAGTGGGGTTACTCCTGCCGGCTGGTGGACCTCACCAGGTATGTGGGCGCCTCCCTGTGACGGTCTTCGAACTGGCCGATCTTGACGTTTCGGGTCGGCGCGTGTTGCTGCGCGCCGACCTGAACGTCCCGATGGCCGACGGTGAGCAGGGCAGGGTCATTACCGATGACGGCCGCATCCGCGCTGCCGTCCCGACAATCAAGGCCCTCTCCGACGCCGGGGCGCGGGTCATCGTGGCCGCCCATCTGGGTAGGCCCAAGGGGGTGCCCAGCGAGCAGTTCAGTCTGGCTCCAGTGGCGATTCGACTGTCCGAGCTCCTTGGTAAGCCGGTTGCGACGGCGAGCGATGTCACGGGCGATTCCGCCAAGGCGATGGTGGCATCGCTGGCCGACGGCGACGTGGGACTGCTGGAGAACGTCCGGTTCGACCCGCGCGAGACGTCCAAAGACGCCGCTGAGCGCGGCGAGCTCGCCGACGAGTATGCCGCGTTGGCCGATGCGTACGTCTCCGACGGTTTCGGGGTGGTCCACCGAGAGCAGGCGAGCGTCACTGACGTGGCTGAACGCCTGCCGCACGCCGCCGGCTACCTGGTGCTCAAAGAGGCGACGGTGTTCGACCGGGTGCTCAACGACCCCGAGCGTCCCTACGCCGTGATCCTGGGCGGTTCGAAGGTCTCCGACAAGCTCGGCGTGATCACGAACCTGCTGCCCCGCGTCGACAAGCTGCTGATCGGTGGCGGCATGTGCTTCACGTTCCTGGCCGCTGCCGGCCACGAGGTCGGCGACTCCTTGCTGGAAGCCGATCAGATCGAGACGGTCCGCGGCCTCATCGCCGAGGCTGCCGATCGCGGGGTCGAGTTGCTCCTGCCGGTGGACGTGGTCGTGGCCGAGGACATTTCGGCGGACGCCGCTACCCAGGTCGTCACGGTCGACGACGGCATCCCGGCGGGGTGGAAGGGTTTGGACATCGGTCCGGCGACGGTCGAGTTGTACCTGGCGGCGTTGTCGGACTGCCGCACGGTCGTGTGGAACGGTCCGATGGGCGTCTTCGAGGTGGAGCCGTTCGCGGCCGGAACCCGTGCGATCTGTCAGGCCGTGGCCGACCTCGACGCCATGACCGTGATCGGTGGCGGTGACTCCGCCGCTGCCTATCGACAGTTCGGCCTCGACGAGGCCGATGTCACCCATATCTCAACCGGTGGCGGTGCCAGCCTCGAGTTCCTCGAGGGCAAGACCCTGCCGGGTATCGCAGTGCTGCGGAAGGACTGACCCATGGCGGTCGAGCGAAAACCATTGATGGCCGGCAACTGGAAGATGAACCTGAATCATCTCGAGGCGGTGGCGCACGTCCAGCGGATGGCGTTCGCCCTCACCGACGAGGATTACGAGGCGTGCGAGGTCCTGGTTCTCCCGCCGTTCACCGACCTGCGTTCGGTCCAGGTACTGGTGGATGCCGACAAGATCAAGATCAAGTACGGATCCCAGGACGTCTCGGCGCACGACTCGGGTGCCTACACCGGGGAAGTTTCCGGGTCGATGCTGAGCAAGTTGGGCTGCAGCTACGCCGTGGTCGGCCACAGTGAGCGACGGGAGTACCACCACGAGGACAACGCGACGGTGAACGCGAAGGCGCTCGCGGCACTGCGCCACGGCCTCACCCCGATCATCGCGTTCGGTGAATCCCGCGAGATCCGCGAGTCCGGGGAGCAGGTGGCGTTCGTGCTCAACCAACTCGAGGAGTGCCTGGTCGACTTCACAGAGGCGCAGATCACCGACTCCGTGCTGGCCTACGAGCCGATATGGGCGATCGGAACCGGTCTGACGGCCTCGCCGGAGGATGCCCAGGAAGTGTGCGGCGCGGTACGAGGCTGGCTCGCCGAGCGCTTCTCCGCTGCAGCAGCTGACAGCGTGCGCATCCTCTACGGCGGCTCCATGAAGGCCGCCAACGCGGCCTCGCTGATGGCGCAACCGGACATCGACGGTGGTCTGGTTGGGGGAGCATCCCTCGATCCGGACGAATTCGTCACCATGGTCAGGTACCGTCTGCACACAGGCTGACCAGGTCGAATGTAGAGTGGTCCGGTCTGCACCGGTATTGATGCCGGCATCGTCTGAGGAGGCTCCATGATTCTCGCGCTTGAGATCATCCTGGTCGTCTCAAGTCTGCTCCTGATAGCCCTGGTGTTGTTGCACAAGGGCAAGGGCGGCGGGCTCTCCGACATGTTCGGTGGCGGCGTCACGTCGTCGGTTGGCGGGTCGAGCGTCGCTGAGCGCAACCTCGACCGGATCACCGTCGCTGTCGCCCTGGTCTGGGGCGCGACCATCGTCGGCCTCGGGATCATCGTGGCCAAGGGCTGAATACCGGCCGAGGGCCCCGCGCCGCGGAAAGTCGCGAGGCGTCCTGCGGTTCCGGTACTGATCGATCGACGAAGGAGGATGTGTCGTGGCTGGAGGAAGTGCGATCCGCGGTAGCCGCGTGGGCGCCGGGCCGATGGGCGAGGCGGAACGAGGGGAGGCCGCGCCGCGGCGGTACGTGTCGTTCTACTGCGCCGATGGCCATGAGACGACCCCGAGCTTCGCCGACGAGGCCAGTATCCCGGAGATCTGGGACTGCCCGAGCTGCGGATACCCCGCTGGCCGCGATCGGGACAACCCGCCTACACCCCCGAAGATCGAGCCGTACAAGACACATCTGGCCTACGTCAAAGAGCGGCGTTCCACCGGCGACGGCGATCAGATCTTGGCCGAGGCCCTGCAGCGGGTCCGCGGCGAGGACCTGTAGATCCAGTTCCTCGAGTAGGTCCAGTACTTCGCGCTAGCGGGTCAGTTCCGAAGCAGCATCGCGGTCGAGTAGCGCCAGGGTCTCGTACGTACCCTTCACCATCCCGGCAGGTACCTCGTCCTGGCCGGGTTCGGGTTGCAGCGCCGCCTTGATGGCGGCCGCCTTGCCGGTACCGGAAGCGATGAGCCAGACCCTCGCTGAGGCGTCGAGCACGCTCATGGTGAAGGAGAGCCTGGTCGGGGGTGGTTTGGGGGAGTCGCGCACCGGGATCACCGTGCCGTTCGCATGCACGCCGGGAAGCCCCGGGAACAGTGACGCCACATGACCATCCTCTCCCACCCCGAGCATCGTGATATCGATGCGGGGAATGCCATCGGCGTCACCGGCCGCGGCGGCGAGCTCGGCCGCGTACCCGACAGCGGCTGCGTCGACATCGTCGCCGTACCCAGCACCGGACGCCGGCATCGGGTGCACCCTCTTCGGGTCCACCGGCAGCTTGTCGAGCATCACTGTGAAGGCGGCCGCGTCATTACGGTCGTCGTCGCCGGCGGGCACGAACCGTTCGTCGGACCACCAGAAGTCCACCAGGCCCCAGTCCACCGCCTGATGGGCCGGGTCGGCCAGCACGGCGGCCATCGAGGCCGTTCCGATGCGACCCCCCGTGAGTGCGACGTGCGCCGACCCGCGGCGGGCCTGGCTGTCCAAAATCGCCGTGATCAGCCGACTTGCCACGGCCGCGGCCAACGTGTCGTGATCTGGATGCACGATCACGGTATCGGCTGTCATTCGTCGCCCTTCTGGTTGTCGATGGCCGCGTCGGCGGCGCGCTCAGCATTGTGTCGGGCGCGCCGCGGGGACGCGGTTGAGGTTGCCGCACCTGCCGCGGAATCAGCGCTGCCGGCGGCCTTCTTCGTCCGACGTTTCTTCGTCGGCTTGTCGGCGACGCTCTGCGCCTCGACGGCGGCCGACGTCTTCTTCTTCCGGGTGGACTTGAGCGAGTCCGGGGCCCGCACCCGGGAGCGGGAGGCCACCGTCGGACTCAGCGAGTCCGTCTGCAGCCGGGCCATCGTCTGCTCGTAGGTGTCGTCCGGATCCAATCGGCGAAGTTCCTCAGCGATCAGTTCGGTGAGGTCCCGGCGCGGCAGGTACAACTCCTTCACGGCCGTCCCGGCTCGTTCGACCGTTGCGAGGTGACCGTCGGGTCGGCGGATGGCGATGTCGCCGGTGGTCGTCTTGAGGATGACATCGGTGATCGCCGGTCCGCGGCTGCGGTGGTAGCTCACCGGAACGCCCAGGCGCCATTCCAGCCAGGTACGCAGTAGGGGCGCCGAGGGATTCGCTTGGCCGCGGACCTCCGCCGAGATGATCGGGTCGTAGGGCTGATCCAGCACCGCGGCCAACGCCGATCGCCAAGGGGTGATCCTGGTCCACGCCAGGTCGGTGTCGCCGCTGACGAGGTTCGCTTTCATCGAGGCCAGTGCCGCGAAGGGCCGGCCATCCGATGCGGTATCGATGATCCGCCGGGTGGCCAATGCCCCCAGTGGATCGTCGGAGGGCCGTACCGGGTGGGCCGACGGCCACCACGCGACCACCGGGGTATCGGACAGCAGCAGCGGTAGCACGATCGAGTAGCCATGGGCCGCCAGCGGGCCGCGCAGGCGCAGCCGCACCAACTCACCGGGACCATCGTTCTCGCCCACGCTGATGGCCGCATCCAACCGGGATTCGCCACGACCCGGTCGAGGGATGACCGTGAGGATGCGGCAGGGGTGTTCACCGGCGGAGTAGGACGCGGCAAGGCTCGCGTCGTTCTGGTTCTCCTCATCGGCGATGATGATCAGCGTCATGACCATGCCGGTGCCGGCGGCCCCGAGGCGGTGGCGTTCCTTGCGAATCTCTGAGGCGACCTCAGCTGCTGTGGTGTCCTCAAGTCGAAGGGTCATGGTCGCCTCCAGGTGCGGCCGTCACGGGCAAGCATCTCATCGGCAGAAGCCGGTCCCCACGTTCCGGGCGGGTACCCCTCCGGCTTTCCGTGGGACGCCCAGTTGTCCAGGATCGGATCGAGGATCTCCCAGGACATCTCGACCTCCTCGTGGCGTGGGAACAGCGGCGCGTCGCCCAGCAGGACGTCCAGGATCAGTCGCTCGTAGGCCTCCGGGCTGTTCTCCGTGAACGAGTCACCATAGGCGAAGTCCATCGTCACGTCCCGAACCTCCATCTGGGTCCCGGGAACCTTCGAGCCGAACTTGATGCTGACCCCCTCGTCGGGTTGCACCCGGATGACCAACGCGTTTGAGGAGAGTTCCTCGGTGTCGGTCTTCAGGAACGGCAAGTGGGGGGCACGCTTGAAGACCACCGCGATCTCCGAGACCCGCCGACCCAGGCGTTTGCCTGCACGCAGATAGAACGGCACCCCCACCCAACGACGGGAATCGACCTCGAGTTTGATCGCGGCATAGGTCTCGGTGGTGGAGGTCGCCGGGATGTTGTCCTCGTCGAGGAATCCCTTGACCTGCTTTCCGCCCTGCCAACCCGCCAGGTACTGTCCACGGGCGGTATGGCGGTCCAGGTCGTCGGGCAGGACGACCGACGACAACACTTTCTCCTTCTCCAGGCGCACGGCCCTCGAGGAGAAGGACGGCGGCTCCTCCATCGCGGTCAGGGCCAGCAACTGCAGGAGGTGATTCTGGATCACGTCCCTGGCGGCTCCGATGCCGTCGTAGTAGCCGGCCCGCGAGCCGATGCCGATGTCCTCGGCCATCGTGATCTGCACATGGTCGATGAAGTGGTTGTTCCAGATCGGTTCCCAGAGCGTGTTGGCGAACCTGAGCGCCAACAGGTTCTGAACGGTCTCCTTGCCGAGGTAGTGATCGATCCGGAACACCGAGCCGGACGGGAAGACCTCCCCGAGGACGGAGTTCAACTCCTGGGCAGACTCCAGATCGTGGCCGAACGGCTTCTCGACGATGACTCGCCGCCAGGCTCCACCCTCGTCAGCGGACAGACCACTTCGGCGCAGTTGCTCCACGACTACCGAGAAGAACCTGGGCGGGATGGACAGGTAGAAAGCATGGTTCCCACCGGTGCCGCGCACCCTGTCCAGGTCGTGCAGCGTCGTGGCCAGTTGGTCGAAAGCTCTGTCATCGGTGAACTCGCCCGCAACGAAGCGGAAGCCCTGTGAGAGTTGCGCCCAGACGTCCTCGCGAAAAGGAGTGCGCGCGTGCTCCCGGACTGCTTCGTAGACCTCTCTGGCGAAGTCCTGATCTGCCCACTCCCGTCGCGCGAAACCCACCAGGGCGAAACCTGGAGGCAGGTATCCACGGTTGGCGAGGTCGTAGATCGCCGGCATGAGTTTGCGCTTGGACAGATCACCGGTAACCCCGAAGATGACCATCCCGCATGGTCCGGCGATCCTCGGTAGCCGTTTATCCCCGGGGGCTCGGAGCGGGTTCTCGCCCGGGACGTAGGTGTTGGGCACGCTTGACTCCTGTCGGATGGGTGGCGGAGGTGCCGGCCGGATCAGTGACCGGCGCTCTGGGCGGCCTTGCTCAGGGCCGCCTGCAGGTTGGCCAGCAGGTCCTTCCAGGAGTCGACGAACTTCACGACCCCTTCTTCCTCGAGTTCGACGAACACCTCGTCGAGGTTCACCCCGACCGCGGTGAGTTTGTCGAAGACCTCCTGGGCCTCCGGGCCGGTGCCCGAGACGGTGTCGCCGTGGACGTTTCCGTGGTCCCGGACGGCGTCGAGTGTCTTCTCCGGCATCGTGTTGACACAGCCGGGGGCGGCCAGCTCGACGACATAGCGGTCATCCGCGTAGGCAGGGTCCTTTACCCCGGTCGATGCCCAGAGCGGCCGCTGCGGATTGGCACCGGCGGCGGCGAGCGCCTTCCACCGATCGCTGTGAAGCACCTCTTCGTACGCGGACCAGGCAAGCCGGGCGTTCGCGATCCCCGCCTCGCCAAGGAGCGCCTCCGCCTCGCCCCCGATCGCCTTGAGTCGCTTGTCGACGGCGCTGTCCACGCGGCTGACGAAGAAGCTCGCCACCGAGTGGATGCCCGACAGATCGTGGCCGTTCGCCTTCGCCTGCTCCAGACCGGTCATGTAGGCGTCCATCACCTTGCGGTAGCGCTCCGAGTCGAAGATCAAGGTGACGTTGACGCTGATGCCGTTAGCCAACGCCGCCGAGATGGCGGGCAGGCCCTCGAGGGTGGCGGGAATCTTCACCAGCAGGTTGGGCCGATCGACGGTCCACCACAGCGCCTTCGCCTCGGCGATGGTGGCTGCTGTGTCATTGGCCAGGCGTGGATCAACCTCGATTGACACCCGACCGTCGGAACCACCCGTCGCGTCGTACACCGGACGCATCACGTCGCACGCCCACCGCACGTCAAACGCTGTGAGGGAGCGTACGGCTTCACCGACGTCCACTCCACGGATCCCGAGGTCGGCGATCTGGGCGGCATACTCAGCCGATCCATGCGAGATCGAATTGTCGAAGATCGACGGATTCGTCGTGACCCCGACGACGTGACTGGTGTCGATCAGTTCCTGCAGCCCACCGCTGGAGAGTCGTCCCCGGTCGAGGTCGTCGAGCCAGACGGATACACCGATGGCGGAGAGGTCAGCGAGGTTGTCGGTCATGTGCGGAGTCCTTTACATGTGTGCGGGCTGTGCGAGGCGGATGGTTCCATTGTTGTCGGAAGTGCCGTGTCGTGGTGGGTTATCCGTTACGGGCGGCCGCAAGGATGGAGTCCTTGGCGGCCTCCACGACCGCCTCGGCGGTGATGCCGAACTTGCGGAAGAGCAGGTCGCCGTCCGCGGAGGCACCGAAGTGGTCGATCGAGACACTCCGCCCAGCGTCCCCGACGTACTTGTACCAGGGCATCGCCACGCCGGCCTCGACAGAGACCCTCGCCTTGACGGAGGCGGGGAGCACGCTCTCGCGGTAGTTGTCGTCCTGCTCCTCGAACCACTCCACGCAGGGCATGGAGACCACCCGGGCCGCGATGTCTTCGGTCGCCAGACGATCCTGCGCCGCCAGCGCCAGTTGCACCTCGGAGCCGGTGGCGATGATCAGCACCTCGGGGGTGGTGGAGACGTCGGAGAGGACATAGCCTCCCTTGGCGACCCCCTCTGCCGAGCTGTACTTCGACCGATCCAGGGTTGGCACCGTCTGACGGCTGAGTACCAGACCGACGGGCTCGCTCCGCTCGAGGATCGTCCGCCAGGCGATTGCCACCTCGTTGGCATCGGCGGGTCGGACGATGCTCAACTGCGGCATGGCCCGCAACGAGGCCAGATGCTCGATCGGCTGGTGGGTTGGCCCGTCCTCACCCAGGCCGATGGAATCGTGGGTCCACACGAAGGTCACCGGTGCCTTCATCAGGGCGGCGATGCGGACCGCGCCGCGCATGTAGTCGGAGAACGTGAAGAATGTTCCTCCGAACGGGCGGGTCAGACCGCCGAGGGCGATGCCGTTCAGCGCCGCCCCCATCGCGTGCTCGCGGATCCCGAAGTGTAGAACCCGCCCGAACGGGCTGGAGTCGGGCACCTCGTCGGTGAGGCTCTCCGGCTCGAAGGATTTGCCACCTTCGATGGTGGTGTTGTTGCTCCCGGCCAGGTCCGCCGAACCGCCCCAGAACTCCGGCAGCACACCGGCGATGGCGTTGATGACCTTGCCCGACGAGGCCCTGGTGGCCATGTCGTCTCCGGTTTCGAACACTGGAATGGCGTCCTGGAGTTCGTCCGGTAGGCGTCGCGCGATGAGCCTGTCCAGCAGGGCGGCCTTCTCCTGGTGGCGCTCGCTCCAGGTCGCCAGCGAGGCACTCCACTCCTCATGTGCCGCCTGACCCCGTCCGACGAGCTGGCGGGTGTGGTCCAAGACCTCGGGTGCCACCTCGAAGGACTTGTCCGGGTCGAAGCCCAGCACCTCTTTGGTTGCCGCGACCTCGGCCGGGCCTAGGGCCGACCCGTGGATCTTGCCGGTGTTCTGCAGCTTGGGTGACGGCCAGCCGATGATCGAGCGCATCCGGATGATGCTGGGCCGGTGCGTCTCTGCCTCCGCTGCCAGCAGCGCCGTATGAAGCCCCTCGACGTCGATGTCTCCGTTGGGCAACATGTCGACGTGGGAGGTGTGCCAGCCGTAGGCCTCGTAGCGCTTGAGCACGTCCTCGGTGAAGGCGACGTTGGTGTTGCCCTCGATACTGATGTGGTTGTCGTCGTAGATGACGATCAGGTTGCCCAGCCGTTGATGGCCGCCCAGGCTGCTGGCCTCGGAGGTGATTCCCTCCTCAAGGCAGCCGTCGCCGGCGATGACGTAGATGCGGTGATCGAAGAGGCTCTCTCCAGGATCGGCCGCCTGGTCGAGGGTGCCGCGCACGAAGCGGGCGTCCATGGCCATCCCGACGGCCGTGGCGAGGCCCTGTCCGAGCGGGCCGGTGGTGGTTTCCACCCCGACCGTGTGGCCGTACTCCGGGTGCCCGGGCGTCAGGCTGCCCCAGGTTCGAAAGGACTCCAGATCCGCCAGCGTCAGCCCGTAGCCGCCAAGGTAGAGCTGAATGTACAAGGTGAGGCTCGAATGGCCGTTTGACAGCACGAACCGGTCCCGACCGATCCAGTGAGGGTCGGTGGGATCGTTGCGCATGTGCCGTTGGAACAGCAGATAGGCCGCCGGAGCCAGCGTCATCGCCGTGCCCGGGTGCCCGTTGCCGACCTTCTGCACGGCATCCATGGCGAGCACGCGTGCCGTGTCGACGGCTCGGCGGTCCAAATCGGTCCATTCAAGAGTCACGGCTGGTCCTTTCAGACTCTGTCCACACGGGCATTTCCTAGGGTTCGCCACGCAGCCTATAGGGCTGGGGGCATTGAAGGTGGGCCGTCGCAAGTAGACTGCCCCGTGCACCGGTCCACCAGTGCCGGTGGCGCTGGGAGTCAGCGCGCGATGGGCTGCGGAGAGGCGGCGAAGTGACGGCCACAGAGGCGCGGCCAGCGCGCGATGTGTCCGTTTCCGGGCGGCTACGGGCCTACGTCGGATTGACCAAGCCCCGCATCATCGAGCTGCTGCTGGTGACCACAGTGCCGACGATGTTCCTCGCGGCCGGGGGTTTCCCGTCCGCCTGGACCATGATCGCCACGTTGGTGGGCGGGGCGCTGGCGGCCGGGGGTGCGAACACCCTGAATTCCTACATCGACCGCGACATCGACAAGCTGATGGTGCGGACCGGGCGTCGACCGCTCGTGACCGGTGAGGTGTCGCCGCGGGCCGCGCTGATCTTCGGCATCGTGCTGTCGGTGTTGTCCGTGATCTGGTTGGCCGCGACGACGAATGTGCTGAGTGCCGTGCTGGCGGCGGCGGCGATCGCCTTCTACGTGTTCATCTACACCATGGGGCTCAAGCGCCGTACCCCCCAGAACATCGTCTGGGGTGGCGCCGCGGGCTGCTTCCCGGTACTCATCGGCTGGTCCGCGGTGACGGACGGCCTGAGCTGGGCGGCCGTCGTGCTGTTCGCCATCATCTTCTTCTGGACCCCGCCGCACTACTGGCCACTCTCGCTGCGGTTCCGGGACGACTACGAGGCCGCCGGCGTGCCGATGCTGCCGGTGGTGGCCTCCCGTACCCGCGTGGGCCGCGAGATCATCGTCTACAGTTGGGTGCTCGTCGCGGTGTCGCTGCTGTTGATCCCCGTCGCCCCGATGGGGTGGCTCTACACGATCGTCGCGGCGACGTTGGGTGTCCTCTTCCTCTTCGAAGCCCACGCGCTGGGAATCCGGATCCGTCGGGCTGAGGCTGGCGGCCCGCAGGACGTGAAACCGATGAGGTTGTTCCACGGTTCGATCAGCTACCTCGCACTGCTCTTCCTCGCCATCGGCATCGATCCCTTCCTGCACTGAGCAACGGTCGGTCACGCTGCCGTGGGTGATGCCTTCGTCATCGGTTTGGTGGCCGGACTGTCGGTCGCGCTGCCGCTCGGCGCCGTGGCCATCCTGCTTATCCGTGAGGGCCTCGAGTACGGTCGGCGCGCGGCAGTTGCGGGGGCCGTGGGGATCGCCACCGTCGACACGATCTTCGCTACCGTGGCCGTTCTGGTCGGACCGGCGCTCGCCACCGTGCTGGCCTCGCAACGGCGGCTGATCACGCTGCTCGCCGCGGGCGTACTGCTGCTGGTGGCGTTGGTCGGAATCGTGCGAACCGTCCGCTCGGTGCGACAGGCCCCCGTGGAGCCGTCTGAGGTCCCCGCCAGGGGTGCCAAGGCGGCCTTCGGGCGCTTCTTCGTGGTGACGCTGGCGAACCCACTGACGATTGGGTACTTCACGCTGGTGGCTGTCGGGGTCGCCGGTTCCCTGGATACCAGTGGCGAGGCGGTGGCTTTCGTCCTTGGGGTCGGACTGGGATCACTGGGATGGCAACTGGTGCTGGCCCTGGCGGGAAGTGCCCTGGGGGGCACCTTGTCGGTGCGGGCGAAAGTGGTGGCCTCGCTTGTCGGCTACGCGCTGGTGGCGGTGCTGGCGCTGGTGCTGCTGGTGGGGGCCTGACCGGTCGTCGCAACCCCGCGGGTGCGCAGGGTCAGCGGTACCCGCAGCAGCGCGATCCAGACGAGCGCCGAGCCCAGCAGATGCAGCGAAACCAGAACCCACGGCAGCGCAGTGAAGTACTGCACGTAGCCGATGAGGCCCTGCGCCAGGGACAGGCCCAACAACCACCACACCGCGTTGACCGCCCGCCGCGGAGCTGCCGTCACCGACAAGGCGATCAAGAGCCCCACGGTCAGCCCGATGAACAGGATGACTACGTCAGCGTGCAGCCAGGAGACGGTGCGAGGATCGAACGGAAAGCGCGAGGCGGCGTCGGCATCGCCGGAGTGCGGCCCTGAGCCGGTGACCACCGTGCCGAGGGTGAGGACGAGGAGCCCCACCACCAGCAGAACCTTGCTCAGCACCCTGACCGCCGGCACGCCCAGTTTCACCAACGGCTGGTCGGCGGATTCGCGGGCCCGCCAGACGAGCAGCAGACTGCCCGCGATGATCGCCGCTGAGAGCAGGAAGTGGCAGGCCACCGTCACCGGATTGAGCCCGGTCAACACCGTGATGCCGCCGAGCACCGCTTGCGCGAAGGTGCCGGCGAGCGGGACGGCGGATAACAGCACTACCGGACGTCGGCCGGCAGAATGGTTGCGCCGCAGGCGTCGCGCCCAGGCGATCGCACCGACCAGGGCCGCGATGGCCAGGATGCCCAGTACGAAGGTCAAAGTACGGTTCCCGAACTCCACGTACTTGTGCCACGCCTCGGACTGGGTCGCGGTCGGGACCAGCGAACCTTCGGTGCACTGCGGCCAGGTCGGGCACCCGAGGCCCGAGCCCGTCACCCGGACCAGGCCGCCGGTGACAACGATCGCCGTCTGTGCCACCAGGTTGGCGAAGAAGATGCCACGCAGCCAACGCGGCGCCGCGCCGGATGGCGCGATCGTGGCCTGGTGGGCGGCTGTGTCGGCGGCGGTCATGACACCGATGGTAGTTCCCGACCCGCTCACTCCCAGCGGAAGGTGCGGGCCGCGACGATCGAGGCGACTGCTGCCCAAGAGGCCAGAACGGCGAGGTTGAACCAGGGGAAGCCGCCGCCATCGGTCAGCACGCTTCGCAATCCCTCGCCCAGTGCGCCCGAGGGCAATACGGTGGCCAGTGCCGCCAGGGGTCCGGGCAGACGCTCCACAGGAACCACCGTGCCACCACCGATCAGGAGCAGCAGGTAGATGCCGTTGGCCACCGCGAGGGTGGCCTCCGCCCGGAGCACCCCCGCCAGCGCCACGCCGCAGGCGGCGAAAGCAGCGGTTCCGAGGACGAGCAGGGTGAGCGCAGGGGCGTAGCCAGGTGTGGGTTCCCAGCCCAGCGCGGCCGCGACGGTACAGATGAGAATCACCTGGATCACTTCGACCGCCGCAACCGACAGCGATCGGGCAGCAAGTAGATTGCCCCGCGTCATCGGCGTGGTCCCCAGAAGTCGCAACGACCCGGATCGACGGTCGAAGCCCACGGCGATGGCGAGCGAGGTGAAGGCGGTGGACATCACAGCCAGGGCCAGGATTCCCGGCGTGATCACATTTATGGCAGAGGCGTCGGTGCGTCCGGAGAGGTTGAAGGCCGAGCCGGCGACCAGCAGTACCAGCGGGATGATCAACGTCAACAGCAGCTGCTCGCCGTTGCGGAGCACCCCGAGCAGGTCGAAGCGGGCCTGGGACAGGACACGGGTTCGGGTCGGAGCGGCCCCAGAGGCCGGCGTCCACGTTCCGAGCGGGTAGTCGGCTCTGACGCTCACTGGTTGTCGCCCGCCTCTGTATAGGCACCGGTGAGGTCGAAGAAGGCGTCCTCCAGGGTGCGCCTACCGATACTGAGGTGCTCCGGCTGGGAGCCGTGCTGGGTGCACCAGGCCGTGGCGGCGGCGATCACCGGTGGCGACACCGCGCCTTCGATGCGGTAGTGCCCGGGGGAGGTTTCGGTCACCGTCGTCCCGGGGGGCAGCACTCCGGCGAGGGCGCCACCGTCCATTGCTTTCGGGCCTCGAAAGGTCATCACGTCGGAGTCCGTTCCCAACAGATCCGTCAGGCTGCCGGCCGCGACGGCACGACCACGTTCGATGACCACCACATGATCGGCCAGCGCCTCAGCCTCGGTCATCTGGTGGGTGGTGAGGATTACCGTGACGCCGTCCCGGCGCAAGGCCGAGATCAGTGCCCACATGCCGCGCCGGGATTCCGGGTCCAGCCCCGTGCTGGGTTCGTCGAGGAAAACCAATTCCGGGCGTCCGATGAGGGCTGCCGCCAGTTTCACCCGCTGCTGTTCGCCCCCGCTGAGCCGTCGGTACTGGCGACGGGCATCGCCGAGCCCCAGCCAGTCCAGCAGTTCCCGGGGATCCCTCGGATCGCGATAGACCCCGGCCAATGCCCGCAGCACCTCCAGTGGTCGCGCCGCGGTCGGAATGCCACCGTCCTGCAGCATGACACCGACCCGAGGGCGCAGTTCCGCCTCGTCGGATTGCGGATCGAGGTCGAGCACCCTCACCTGGCCGGAATCCTGCCTTCGAAGACCCTCGCACACTTCCAGCGTCGTGGTCTTGCCCTGACCGTTCCGGCCGACCACGGCTGTTATCGCCCCGCTGGGGGCGGTCATCGACAAGCCATCGGCCGCCCTGACATCCCCGAAAGAGACGCAGAGGTCGCGGATGTCGACGGCGGGGGAGGCCACCGCCCTAGTCTACGGCGCGCTGTCGGGCGCGTTTGTCCGCCTGCCTGCCCCAGATCCCGAACACTGCAAGCCCGAGCAGGACCCAGGGCGTCAGCGACGGAACGAACCAGTAGATGGTGGCGACGATGATCAGGTAGACCACTTCGCCGGCGAAGATGAGGTCGGGCCCGGTCGCCGGCCGATCGGCGGCATTCTCCAGCAGGTCAGGGCGCCTGCGAAGGTACTCCGCCATCAGCCACATGATCAGCGAGATGAAGGCGAGGGTGCCCACATAGAGGGTGCCCACCCCACGCCCGAAGCCGTTCGAACTCCCATTCGTTCCCAGCTGCTCGGTGGGGAACTGCAGGAACACCACACCGAGCAGCCAGACTGCGTTGATGGTCACCAGGACTCGGGTGTAGGACTTCAGCCCGTCCAGCATGTCGTGGTTCCGCCGCCAGAAGGCCAACACCACCACGAACGAGAGGAAGAACGCCAGGAACATTCCGGAGTTGTTGCCCATGACCGTGAAGACCGTCTGGTTTGCCTTAGGTGGATCGATGTCGAGGATCGGCAAGATCAACAGGGTGATCGCGATGGCGACGACCGCGTCGGTGAAGTTGACGAGTCTCGAAACCGACTCCGCGGCCGGTTGCCGGGACCCGGCCCGGGCAGCATTCGACCCGGCCTCGGCAGAAGGTGCCCCTGGCGGGGTCGCGGTGCTATCGGCCATGTGGCCTCCTCCGGGATCGCACGATCGTCCTGTAGGCCCTGCTCTCGGGACCCGTCGGTCGTGAAACTACCCGAAGGCTTGCGCGCGGTGGGAAATAGGCAACAATAGTGTTGTGAAATCCTTCGATGGCGGTGATCGTGAGCCGCAAGGCACCTCGACCACATCGGAGCTGCCCCACGTCCAGGCCAGCGGAGTCCTCACCGGCGCCGTCGCCAGGGTTGCCCGCAGTCTGTTGGAAGGCGGGGCGGTGACGGCCTCCGACCTGGCAGAGCGGCTGTACCTCACCCCAACGGCTGTGCGCCGTCACTTGGACGCGCTGGTGGACCGCGGGTATGTCACCACCACGACGCAGGCTCCGTTCGGTCCCCAGCGGCATCGGGGTCGGGGTCGGCCTGCGAAGTACTACTCCCTCACGCCCCTCGGTCGCGATGCGTTCGAGTCCTCCTACGAGGACGTCGCGGTCGGTGCCCTTCGATTCATCGAGAGCGAGATGGGGGCGCAGGCAGTTCTGGCCTTCGCACGGCAACGTGCCCAAGAGGTTGAAGCGCGCTACGCCCGAGCGCTCGACGGGATAGCGGAGCCCGATGCGAGGGCAGAGGCCCTGGCGCTGGCACTGAGCAGGGACGGTTTCGCCGCGAGCGCGACCGAGGGCACCCTCGGAACGCAGCTGTGCCAGAACCACTGCCCGTTGATGCATGTCGCCGAGGAGTTCGGCGAGTTCTGTGAGGCGGAGCGGGAAGCCTTCTCGCGGCTGCTCGGGGTGCACGTCACCAGGCTGTCGACGATCGCGTCGGGCGGCGGCGTATGCACCACCCATATCCCCACAACCGCCGAACCGGCCCGGCCCGGCGTCGACGCCCAAAGGAGTACCGCATGACTGACGTCGCCCATCCAGAACTCGACGGCATCGGCAGCTACGAGTACGGCTGGCACGATCCTGACGCGGCGGGTGCCTCCGCGCAGCGCGGCCTCAGCGAGGCGGTGGTGCGGGACATCAGTGCGCGCAAGTCGGAGCCGGAGTGGATGCTCAAGATGCGCCTGAAGTCGTTGAAGCTCTTCGACCGCAAGCCGATGCCCACATGGGGCTCCGATCTCTCCGGAATCGACTTCGACAACATCAAGTACTTCGTGCGTTCGACAGAGAAGCAGGCCGCGAATTGGGAGGACCTGCCTGACGACATCAAGAACACCTACGACCGGCTGGGCATCCCGGAGGCCGAGAAGCAGCGGCTGGTTGCCGGCGTTGCGGCGCAGTACGAGTCGGAGGTCGTGTACCACAAGATCCGCGAGGACCTGGAGCAGTCCGGGGTCATCTTCCTCGACACCGACACCGGACTTCGAGAGCACCCGGAACTTTTCGAGGAGTACTTCGGCACTGTGATTCCAGCCGGCGACAACAAGTTTGCAGCGCTCAACACCGCGGTTTGGTCAGGTGGATCATTTGTTTACGTACCTAAGGGGGTGCACGTTGAGATTCCTCTTCAGGCTTACTTCCGGATCAACACCGAGAACATGGGGCAGTTCGAACGGACCCTGATCATCGTCGAAGAGGATGCCTACGTGCACTACGTGGAGGGCTGTACGGCCCCCATCTACTCCTCGGACTCGCTGCACTCGGCCGTGGTCGAGATCATCGTCAAGCGGGGCGGGCGCTGCAGGTACACGACCATCCAGAACTGGTCGAACAACGTCTACAACTTGGTGACCAAGCGGGCCGTCGCACATGAGGGCGCGACCATGGAATGGGTCGACGGCAACATCGGGTCGAAGGTCACCATGAAGTACCCGGCCGTGTGGCTGATGGGCGAACATGCCAAGGGTGAGACGCTGTCCATCGCCTTTGCCGGCGAGGGTCAACACCAGGACGCCGGTGCCAAGATGGTGCACGCCGCCCCCCGGACGTCCTCCTCGATCGTCAGCAAATCCGTTGCCCGGGGAGGTGGCCGCACCTCGTACCGCGGCCTTGTCCAAGTGCAGGAGGGCTGTCACGGCTCGGCAAGTACCGTGCGCTGCGATGCACTGCTCGTCGACGACATCTCACGATCGGATACCTACCCATATGTCGATGTCCGCGACGACGACGTCTCCATGGGTCACGAGGCGACCGTGTCGAAGGTCAGCGAGGATCAACTTTTCTACCTGATGAGTCGTGGCATGACCGAGGAGGAGGCAATGGCGATGATCGTCCGCGGTTTCGTCGAGCCCATCGCACGCGAACTCCCGATGGAGTACGCACTGGAACTGAATCGGCTCATCGAACTGCAGATGGAAGGAGCCGTCGGCTGATGTCGGCCACCACCGCCCCACCGCGCGACCACGCCCCCCGAGTTGTCTCGCGACGCCTCGCCGATTTCCCGGTTCCGACGGGTCGGGAGGAGGAGTGGCGCTTCACGCCGTTGGAGCGGCTGGCAGACCTGCTGTCCGACAAGCCGGCGGATGCGAAGTTGGCCGTCACCGTGACCGCCCCGGCCGGTGTCCTCGCCGCTCAGATCCCGGCTCACGACGTTCGCGCGGCCGGCGCCTGGATCCCGACCGATCGGTTGGCCGCCCGAGCCGACGAAGGTGCCTCGGAGGCTCTCCTCATCGAGGTTCCCGCCGAGACCGAGGTGGCCGAGACCATCCAGGTCGCCCTGCGAGGGGAGGGCGGGTTGTCCTTCGGTCGAACGCTCATCCGACTGGGGGCCAACGCCAGCGCTGTCGTCGTGCTGGATCACACGGGCTCGGGTCACCATGCCGGCAACGTCGAGTCCGCCCTGGGTGAAGGGGCGAAACTGACCCTGGTCTCCATCCAGGACTGGGATGACGATGCGGTCCACGTCGGTCATCACCACGCGGAGGTGGGCCGCGACGCGAAGTTCGTTGGCGTCACCGTGAGTCTCGGTGGTGAGCTGGTGCGCCTGGTGCCGACGGTCACCTACGCCGGGCCCGGCGCCGATGCGGAGCTGTACGGCGTCTACTTCGCCGATTCCGGTCAACACCTCGAGCACCGGATCTTCGTCGACCATGGGGTGCCCCACTGCCGTTCGCGGGTGACCTACAAAGGAGCGCTGCAGGGCAGGGATGCACATAGCGTCTGGATCGGAGATGTCCTCATCCGCGCAGCCGCCGTCGGGACCGACACCTACGAGCTCAACCGGAACCTTGTCCTGACCGACGGCGCGCGCGCCGATTCCGTGCCGAATCTGGAGATCGAGACCGGCGAAGTTGCCGGTGCCGGGCACGCCAGCGCCACCGGTCGATTCGACGATGAGCAGTTGTTCTACCTGCAGGCACGAGGCATCCCAGTCGACGTTGCTCGTCGACTGGTGGTCCTCGGCTTCTTCTCCGAAGTCATCGCCCGGGTTCCCGGTGCCGACCTGCGCGCCCGGCTGCTGCGTTCCGTTGAGGCCGAGTTGGGGTACGACCATTCGGCGGACCAGTTGTTCGGCGAGGTATTCGACAAGCTTGAGGAGGGCGTGTGAGCGAGTTTCACGACGTGGCACGGTTGGGCGATCTCGCGGAGGGCGCCCCGATTCGGGTCGTTGCGGAGGGCACCCCGATGGCACTGGTGCTCACCGAGGGTGAGGTGTACGCGATTGATGATCGATGCTCCCACGCGGACGTGTCGCTCTCCGAGGGAGACGTCGAGGGCTGCTTCATCGAATGCTGGCTGCATGGCTCACAGTTCGATCTGCGCACCGGTGAGCCCACCTGTTTGCCGGCAACCGAACCCGTCGCGGTATTCACCACCAAGATCGACGGCTCCGGGCCCGATGCCCGCGTGCTCGTGAATGTGAATTGAGGAGACCCATGACCACCCTGGCCATCAACAACCTGCACGTGTCGGTCGAAGCCGACGGTGTGGCACGAGAAATCCTGCGGGGAATCGACCTGAGTGTGTCCTCGGGCGAGACACACGCGATCATGGGTCCCAACGGTTCCGGGAAGTCGACGCTGGCCTACTCGATTGCCGGTCATCCGCGCTACGAGATCACCGAGGGTACCGTCACCCTCGACGGCGCAGACGTGCTCGCCATGAGTGTGGACGAGCGCGCCCGCGCGGGACTCTTCCTCGCCATGCAATACCCGGTGGAGGTGCCTGGAGTTTCGGTGTCGAACTTCCTGCGGACCTCGGTCACCGCCGTCAATGGGGAGGCTCCGAAGCTGCGTCAATGGCTGAAGGACCTCAAGTCTGCAATGGCCGACCTCCAGGTTGACCCCGCATTCGCCGAGCGCAACGTCAACGAGGGCTTCTCCGGTGGCGAGCGCAAGCGCCACGAAATCCTGCAAATGGAGTTGCTCAAGCCGAAGATCGCTGTCCTCGACGAGACCGACTCGGGCCTGGACGTCGACGCCCTGAAGGTCGTGGCCGAGGGAGTCAACCGGGTCAAGACCCAGGACGACACCGGCGTTTTGCTGATTACCCACACGATTCGGCTGCTCCGGCTCATCCCGGCCGATCAGGTGCACGTCGTCATGGATGGTCGGATCGTCGCCTCGGGTGGCCCTGAGCTGGCCGCGTCCATCGATGCCGATGGTTACGAGCAATTCGCGCAGGCAGGCGTGTGACGATCCCGGTGGCCGACTTGGATGTGGCGCAGATCCGCGCCGACTTCCCGATCCTTTCGCGCACGGTGCGCGACGGGCGCCCGTTGGTGTACCTCGACAGCGGGGCCACCTCGCAGAAGCCGCTGGCCGTTCTCGACGCCGAACGCGACTACTACCTGCATCGCAACGCCGCGGTGCACCGGGGTGCACACCAGTTGGCTGAGGAGGCCACCGACGCCTATGAGGGTGCCCGGGCCGCCATCGCCGGCTTCGTAGGTGCCACCCCGCAGGAACTGGTCTTCACGAAGAATGCGACCGAGTCGATCAATCTCGTTGCCTACGCATTCAGCAATGCAACCGACCTCGCCCGGCACGGTATCGCCCCGGAATCTGACGCGTTCCTGCTGGGAGAGGGCGACGAGATCCTGATCACCGAGATGGAGCATCACGCCAATCTGGTGCCGTGGCAGCAACTGGCACTCCGGACCGGGGCCACTCTCCGATGGATTCCGCTGACGGACGATGGCAGACTCGATCTGTCCGACCTGGGCGAGTTGCTCAACCCTCGCACCAAGGTTCTCTCGGTTGTGCACCAGTCGAACATCCTCGGCACGATCAATCCGATCCCGCTTCTCGCCGAACGGGCGAAGGAGGTATCCGCACTCTTCGTGGTCGACGCCTGCCAGTCGATCCCGCATATGCCCGTCGACGTCCACACACTCGGCGCCGACCTGGTGGCCTGGAGCGGGCACAAGATGCTCGGGCCCAACGGCATCGGGTGCCTCTGGGGTCGTGCTGAGGTCCTCGACGCCATGCCGCCGTTCATCACCGGTGGCTCGATGATCGAGATGGTCACCATGTCGGAGACGACATTCGCCCCGCCCCCTCAGCGGTTCGAGGCCGGGGTGCCGATGGCGCCGCAGGCAGTCGGGATGGCGGAAGCCGTGCGATACCTGGAGCATCTGGGGATGGACGCTGTGGAGTCCCACGAGTTGATGCTCACCGGCTACGCGTTGGAGTCGCTGGAGGCCATCGACGGGGTTCGCATCATCGGGCCCACCGACATGGTGGATCGCGGGTCCGCCGTCTCATTCGTGGTCGACGGAATCCATCCGCATGACGTCGGTCAGGTGCTGGACGACGAGGGCATCGCAGTTCGGGTCGGCCACCACTGCGCCTGGCCCGTCTGCCGCCGCTATCGTGTGCCGGCCACGACCCGGGCATCGTTCTACATCTACAACGACCTCGACGACGTCGACGCCTTGGTCGCGGGCGTCCGCTCGGCACAACAGTTCTTCGGGGGTCGCTGATGCAACTGGAGCAGATGTACCAGGAGATCATCCTGGACCACTACCGGGACCCGCAGGGCCGGGGACTGACCGAGCCGTACGACGCCGAGGTCGACCACATCAATCCCACCTGTGGGGACGAGGTCAAACTTCGGGCACGGATCGAGGACTCGCCGGAGGGGCCTCGGGTGTTCTTCTCCTACGACGGTCAGGGCTGCTCGATCTCGCAGGCGTCCACCAGTGTTCTCTGGGAGCAACTCAACGGCGCGACGGTGGCCGACGGGTTGGCGGCAGTGGACGAGTTCCTCACCCTGCTGCAGTCCGGCACGAGTGGCTACACCGCCGACGAGGAGGTCCTCGGCGATGCCGTGGTCTTCAGTGGGGTTGCGAAGTACCCGGCCCGGGTCAAGTGTGCGTTGTTGGGATGGATGGCTTGGAAGGACGCGGTGGCCCGCGCCATGGCAGAGAGGCAGAACCGATGACAGAGACGACGACCGCCACGTCGGTCGATGACGTCTTCGAGGCGATGCGCGATGTCGTCGACCCCGAGCTCGGAATCAATGTCGTGGACCTCGGCCTGGTCTATGACGTGCACCTGGAGGAAGACAAGACGGCAACCTTGGACATGACGCTGACCTCGGCCGCCTGTCCGCTGACCGACGTCATCGAGGACCAGACGCGTGCGGCCCTGGACGGCGTGGTCGCCGACTACCGGATCAATTGGGTCTGGATGCCGCCGTGGGGTCCGGACAAGATCACCGACGAGGGGCGCGAGATGCTGCGCGCCCTGGGATTCAACGTCTGACGTCTCACCGTGACCTGACGGCGCCCGGCATCGCAGCGAGGTGCGCGGGCACGGGCTTCCCGATCACCCGAGGGGGGTCGACTAGGCTGGCTCGGTGATCGCGGCGTCAGGCTTGGAGTTGCGCGCCGGGCCTCGATTGCTGGTAGCGGATGCCTCCTTCCGCGTCGCCGACGGCGACCGGGTGGGCCTCGTCGGGCGCAACGGAGCCGGTAAGACCACGATGTTGCGGGTGCTTGCAGGGGAGACCCAACCGGCCGCCGGCACCGTCAGCCGCACCGGCCATGTCGGCTACCTGCCCCAAGACCCCCGCACCGCCGACCCCGACCAACTTGTGCGCGACCGTATCCTCTCGGCCCGCGAACTCGCCGAGGTCATCGCCCGCATGCGCACGGCGGAGCAGCGGATGGCCAGTGCCGACCATGAGACCAGAGAGAAGGCCATGCGGCGCTATGCCCGGGCCGAGGCCGAGTTCCAGGCCGCCGGAGGCTATGCCGCCGAGTCGGAGGCGGCCGCCATCGCGGCCGGACTGGGAATCGAGGGGCGCCTGCTGGAGCAGCGCCTCGGCACCCTCTCCGGTGGCCAGCGACGCCGGGTGGAGTTGGCCCGGTTGCTGTTCTCGGGTGACCAGACCCTGTTGCTGGACGAGCCCACCAACCACCTCGACGCCGATTCCATCCTGTGGTTGCGCAACTTCCTCCTCGGTCACCCAGGTGGCGCCATCGTGATCAGTCACGATGTCGAATTGCTGGAGGCGACGGTCACCAAGGTGATGCACCTCGATGCCACCCGGGCCGAACTGGATGTCTACAACCTCGGCTGGTCGGCATACCTGAAGGAGCGGGAGCAGGCGGAGCGCCGCCGCCGACGGACTGCGGCCAACGCCAGTAAGCAGGCTGCGGTTCTGCAGTCGCAGGCGGAGAAGATGCGCGCCAAGGCGACGAAGGCCCGTGCCGCCCAGAGCATGCTGCGGCGGGCCGAGGCGCTGCGGGAGACCGCCGACGCCCAGGTGCGTACGGCCGACAAGGTGGCGCACCTGCGCTTCCCGAAGCCGGCGCCGTGCGGCCGGGTGCCACTTGCCGGTGAGGCGCTGTCGAAGTCGTACGGCTCCCTGGAGGTCTTCATGGACGTCGACCTCGCCATCGACCGCGGCTCCCGTGTGGTGGTGCTGGGTCTCAATGGGGCCGGCAAGACGACCCTGTTGCGGGTGTTGGCAAATGTCGAGCAGCCCGATACCGGTGATGTCACCGCCGGGCACGGCCTACGTCTGGGGTATTACGCCCAGGAGCACGAGACCCTCGACCCGCAGGCCTCGGTGCTGGCGAACCTGTTGCACTCCTCGGAGTCCCTCGGTGAGCAGGAGGCGCGCAACGTCCTCGGGTCCTTCCTGTTCTCCGGCGACACGGTCGAGCAGCTCGCCGGCACCCTCTCCGGCGGCGAGAAGACCCGGTTGGCGCTGGCCATGCTTGTCGTCTCCGGCGCCAACGTGCTGCTGTTGGACGAGCCAACCAACAACCTCGACCCCGCCAGCCGCGAGGAGATCCTGGGCGCGCTGGCGGGCTACGAGGGAGCCGTCGTCCTGGTCACGCACGATGAGGGTGCCGTCACCGCGCTGAACCCGGAACGGGTGCTGCTCTTGCCCGACGGTGACGAGGACCTCTGGAACGCCGGCTATCTCGAGCTGGTGGCCCTGGCCTGACGGCCACTGCGGCCTGGTTGCGCCCGCAGCGAAGCCACCTATGGCGGGGCGTGGACGCGCACGTATCTTTGGCTTACAACGGAAACGGAGACCATGGTGACCAGCGACACAACAGTCCAACAACTGGCGGATGCCGGAATCGGGCTCGACGACGAGGGGCCGATCCTGCGGGTCACCCTCGACCAGCCCGATCGACGCAATGCCCAGACCCCGGCCACCTGGCGGGCCCTGGCTGCGCTGGGGGAGGACCTGCCCGAGACGGCGAGGGTGGTGATCCTGAGCGGCACCACGCCGGCCTTCAGCGCCGGACTCGACAGACGGATGTTCGCCGAGGGAATCGAGGGGGAACCCTCGCTGGCGAAGCTCGCCTTCCTCGATGATGCGGCCTTCGACGCACAGATCGCCGAGTACCAGCGTGCGTTCACCTGGTGGCGGCGCAAGCCCGTCGTGACGATAGCGGCTGTCGCTGGCCACGCCGTGGGAGCCGGCTTCCAGTTGGCCCTCGCCTGCGATCTGATGGTGGTGGCTGAGAGTGCCAAACTGTCCATGAAGGAGGTCCAACTCGGACTTGTGCCGGACCTCGCGGGCACCTGGCCGCTGACCCAGGCAGTAGGACAGCGACGGGCCCTCGAAATCTGCCTGACAGGCCGTCCCGTCTCCGGTCGGGAGGCAGCCGAGATCGGCCTGGCGCTCGCCTGCGTGGAGGATGACGCGCTAAAGTCCACCGCCGACGACCTGGCCGGAGCGATCATCGCCGCAGCGCCGGGCGCGACTGCAGAGGTGCTGGATCTGCTGCGCGGCGTCAGTGGGCGCGATCATCAAGAGCAGTGCGCCGCCGAACGTAAGGCCCAGCGGGCGCGGATCTCCGAACTTGCCGCGCTGATGAACGGCTAGAGCCCGTGTCGATGCACGGCGGTCCGATGCGGACCTTGCGGTCCTACACCCGGGACCCTTCGGTCACGCAGACCAAGATCAAGCAGGGCACGGTCAAACGGATCCTCCGGTATGCCAGGCCGTACAAGTTGGTCATCACCGGGTTTCTGATCCTGCTCGTCATCGACGCCATGCTGACGGTCGCCCAGCCCCTGCTGTTCAAGCGGATCATCGACAAAGGTGTGACCCCGGGTGACGCGAAGGTCGTGACCGTCTCCGCGATCCTGGTGGCTCTGCTCGCCATCTTCACCGCCGGTCTCGGGCTGCTCAGCCGCTGGTACTCGGCGCGCATCGGCGAGGGACTCATCTACGATTTGCGCACCGAGGTCTTCAACCATGTGCAGACCCAACCCATCGCGTTCTTCACCCGGGCGCAGACCGGGGCGCTGGTCTCCCGGCTGAACAGCGACGTCATCGGGGCGCAACAGGCCTTCACCTCCACGCTATCCGGGGTGCTGGGGAATCTGATCAGCCTGATCGTCGTGCTGATCACGATGTTCGCGCTTTCCTGGCAGATCACCGTGGCCTCGCTGATACTGCTGCCGTTGTTCCTGCTGCCGGCCCGGTACATGGGTCGTCGGTTGCAGGCCCTGACCCGCGAGCAGATGCAGCTCAATGCGGACATGAGTACCCAGATGACCGAGCGTTTCAACGTTGCGGGCGCCCTTTTGGTCAAGCTCTTCGGCGATCACGATCGGGAGGCCGGCGCCTTTGCGGGTCGGGCTGTCCGGGTGCGCGACATCGGCATCAAGATCGCTATGGCCAACCGCTACTTCTTCACCGCGCTGACCTTGGTGGCTGCCATCGCAACGGCGCTGGTCTACGGGGTCGGGGGCAATGCGGTCATCAAGGGTGCCATGACCTTGGGAACGTTGGTGGCGCTGACCGGATTGCTCGGGCAGCTCTACGGTCCGCTGACCGCGTTGTCGAACGTCCGAGTTGACATCATGACGGCCCTGGTCAGCTTCGACCGGGTCTTTGAGGTGCTCGATCTGCGACCGCTGATCGCAGATGCACCGGATGCACATCCGCTGCCCGACGGGCCGCTCTCGGTGGCCTTCGACGACGTCACCTTCCGCTACCCGAACGCCGACGAGGTCTCGCTGGCGTCGTTGGAGTCCATCGCGCGCGCTGATACCCGGCCCAATGAGTTGATCCTGAAGGGCATCACCTTCACCGCCGAGGCCGGGTCGCTGGTGGCGCTGGTGGGACCCAGCGGGGCGGGCAAGACCACCATCACGGCGCTCGTGGCCCGGATGTACGACGCCACTACCGGCGCGGTCCAGGTCGGAGGGGACGACGTTCGCCAGGTGACGGGTGACTCGTTGCGCTCGGCGATCGGTTATGTGACCCAGGAGGCCCACCTCTTTCATGAGAGCATCCGCGACAACCTCTTGTACGCGCGCGCCGACGCCACGGAGGAGGACATCTGGCAGGCCTGCCGGGACGCCCAGATCGAGGACCTGATCCGGGGACTGCCCGAAGGTCTCGACACCGTGGTCGGCGATCGCGGGCACCGGCTCTCCGGGGGTGAGAAGCAACGGATCGCGCTGGCGCGGTTGCTGCTGAAGGGGCCGCGGGTGGTGATCCTGGACGAGGCCACCGCGCATCTGGACAGTGAAAGTGAGGCGGCGGTCCAGCGGGCCCTCGACGGTGCACTGGAAGGTCGTACCGCGATCGTCATCGCGCACCGACTCTCCACCGTCCGGCGAGCCGATCAGATCCTGGTCGTCTCCGACGGGGCCATCGTCGAGCGGGGGCGGCATGAGGAACTGCTCGCCGACGGTGGCCTCTACGCAGACCTGTATCGGACCCAGTTCGACGACGGCGTTGTGGATGAGGTCGACGCCACGGTGGGGCAGTAAACCGTCGAACAGTAGCCCCCTCCGGGCCTCGACCGCCGGAGGTGCGCGTTCCGAACGGGCAAGTAGGCCACGGTGGCCTCGGTCTCAGAGCATCCGCTTGAGGCCGCCGTCCACCGGTACCACCGTCCCGGTGATGTAGGAGGCCGCGGGCGACAGTAGGAAGGCGGCGGCCGCCCCAACCTCGGCGGGCTCCCCGTACCGACCCAGTGGGATGTCGGCCTCCCGGCGCAGCCGCACCGCCTCTGGGGAGCCCACCCTCGCGTCCATGGCGAACCGTCGATCGGTGTCCACCCGACCGGGCGCCAGGCCGTTCACCCGGATGCCGCGTCGACCCAGTTCCTCGGCGAGTTGGATCACCAGCATGGCCAGCCCGGGGCGCAGGCCGTTGTTGATCGCCATGCCTGACACCGGGGAGTAGATGGCGGAACTGAGTAGGAACAGCAGGGAAGAGTCCTGTTCCTCATCACGTTTGGGAAGCTCCCCGGCAACGGCCCTGGCGAACCGGAGTGGCGTGATGAAGGCGGCTTCGAATCCGGTGCGCCACATCGAGTCGGTTGCGCTCATCACCTGGGCCGGTTCCGGATCGCCGGTGCTGAGGAAGGCGCCGTCCAGGCGGCCGAACTTCGCGAGGGCCGTCGCGACTGCCCTGGTCGCCATGTCCCGCTCGGTGACATCACCAACCAGCCCCAGCGCATTCGACGAGCCGCCGCAGGCGGACTGCGCCTCCCTGAGTTGGTCCTCGCCTCGTGCGATCAAGACAACCTTGGCGCCGTCGCGTGTCAACTGCTCGGCTGTCGCCAAGCCGATTCCGCGAGAACCGCCCGTGATGATGTAAACGCGGTCCTGGAGCCCGAGATCCATGCTGGCATCCTGCCGGTCGGGAACGTCGGTGTCAGCGCAGGGCGGCCACCGGTTTCTCGGCCGAGGCCTCTTCGCGATCGGACTTCAGTTCCCGGCGCGCGAGGATCACCCAGCCCACCGGCAAAAGCGCCGCGAAGAACAGCCACTGCCAGGAGTAGGCCAGGTGTGGGCCCAGACCGATCTCGGGGACCGGAAGCGGCTTCAAGGCAGGTGAATCGGGCGGTTCCATCCCAGAAGCCACCAGGTAGCCCGGGTAGGTCGCGTGTGTGCCGGCGAGGCTGGCGCTGTCGAGACTCGCGAGCTGGCCGGGCGGAAGGCCGGCCGAGCTGCGCTGCGCCTCATCGGGCTGCAGTCGCCCGGTGACTGTCACCTTGCCTGTCGGCGGCGCCGGGACCGCGGGGGAGGTGGTGGCGTCCCCACCGAGCGGAACCCATCCGCGTACGACCTGAACCAGGGTGCCGTCGGCAGTTCGCAAGGCGTTCACGACCCAGAAGCCGGCACGACCGTCGAGGGGCTTGCGCCGCACCAGTTCGCCGGTCGGGACGAACTCCCCGGTGACGTTGACACGGCGCCAGCCGTCGTTTGTCGGAAAGGGGTTGCCCGGCTTGAGCAGGGTGTCGATCGGGACGATAGCTGCCTGGGCGTTGCTACGGACCCTGGCATCCTCTGCGCTTCGGTTCACATGTCGGTGGTACTGCCAATTGGCGGCCACCAGGCACAATGCCATCCCCACGGGCACCAGCAGCGTGAAGATGATCCACTTCGGCTGTCTGAGTAAGGAGAGCACGGCACGAGGGTACGCCGGGGGCGGGGTCAGTCCTCCGGGGAGTCCTCGAGGCGGAAGCCGAGTTTCATCGTCACCTGGAAGTGGTGGACCTGGCCGTCCCTCACATGTCCGCGGATGTCCGTCACCTCGAACCAGTCGATGTGCCTCACCGTCAGGTCGGCGCGGGCGATGCCGTTCTGAATGGCGGCGTCGACGCTGTCCGGAGACGTTCCGACGATCTCGGTCAAGCTGTACGTACGATTGGCCATGTTTCCTCCGGGGTCGAGTGGTGGACGTTCGTTCCCGGGCTTACGGTAGACCCATGCCCTCCCGGGATCAGGTCTTCAGCATCACATCGGCACAGACAGGTCTCTCCGCCGACCAGTCCGGGCGCACCCGCCGGTACCTGATTTCGATGGCCATCCGGACCCTGTGCTTCCTGGGCGCAGTGTTTACCGATGGCTGGATCAGGTGGTCGCTCGTGGCGGGCGCGGTCGTGCTGCCCTATTTGGCCGTCGTCGTGGCCAACGGCGGCCGCGAACGTACGAAAGATGCGCCGCCCATCGTCTTCGTCACCCGGCGTCAGAAGGCCCTGCCTTCGGTGGCGGTGGATCGAACCGACCACCTGTGATCGTCGGCCCAAATGGCCAGCCGCTCAAATCGCCTCTGATGGCGTGGACAGTCCGAAGTCGTCGATCAGCAGGGCCGGCATCCTCGTCCTGGTGAAATAGTCGGCCTGTTCGCGGGGCAGACACCTCACCGGACTGCTGGCATCGGCGATTCGCGCGAGCATGCGCAACGGGGAATCGTTGAAGCGGAAGTTGCCACACGCGCCTACGACCTCGCCGCCTTCCACCAGGTAGGTGCCGTCCCTGGTGAGCCCGGTGACGAGCATCGATTGGGGATCCACATCGCGGATGTACCACAGGCTGGTCACCAGAAGGGCACGATCGGTGCGCGCGACGAGATCCCACAGGTCGCCGTTGCCGTCGGCGTCGGTCAGGATCAGATTGTCTGCGGATGGGCGAAACGGTAGGTCGAACTCGGCCGAGGTCGCCCGGGTGGATTGGAGGTTGGTCAGGACACCGTCGGTGATCCAGTCGACGGCCATGATCTCCGCCCCGGTGTCGAACACGCTGGCCGCGCTCGAGATCCAGGGTGTCCACAGCCGCCCCGGGGCGGACAGCTCAGGATCCTTCGGGTCGCTGCGCAGCGTTATCCGACGCCCGGAGAGCCTCGTCCCGATGGCCGTCTTGGCGTCCCCTCGACCCGCGAAGGCACTAGTGCCTTCGGCGGCCTCACGGCCCGTGGCCTGCCACCACAGGACGACCATCAGGTCGGCCACCGCTGAGGGGGTGAGGATCACCGGCATCGGCTGCGCCGGAACATGTTCAGTGCGGCGCTGCTGTTGCAGGGCGAGAATCGCCTCGCTTACGCCAGCCACCACCTCCACTTCGGCCAGGGAGCGGGCCGAGCGTCCGGCCCAGGCGGACAACTGGCGCCGGTCGGCCTTCGCCGACACCTCGAACCGGGCGGTGTCATCCTCTGATCGCCAGCGAGGCCCGGCGGTCGTGCCGACCCAGGTGGTGGTACGCGATTGTTCGGCATATCCGAATAGCTCGGCGGATCGATCCCCGAAGGCCCTGGCCAGCCCCTCGGTGGGCGCCATGACGGTCTCGGGGGAGAGCTGCACGGACCCCTCCCGGAATCCGGGCAGTGAGCCGCCGGCAGGCAGCGGCACGGCATCGGCGATCGCGGTCGACGCCCGGGCCGCGGACTCGGCCTCTCGCAGCAGCGCCATCGCCCGGTCGACCGGGCCTGCACGGGTGGCGCAGGCGCGGCCGTCGGCCACATCCGCAATCGCGGTGATGATCAGTTCCTCGCTCAGGACGATTCCGTTCGTCGTCAGCGAAGAGTTCGCCCACCGGGCGTTGATCACGTCCTCATGGCACAGCGCCACCACGGCATCGCCAGTGGCGGCCGCGAGGAGCTCTTCGACGAGGGCGGCGCGACCGTCTCCTGAGGGCTGGGTCACAGGGCGCCTCCGGCGGCCAGGATGTTGACATCTTCGAACACCGCGGCCGGGCAGCCGTGTGACACCGCAGCCACCTGGCCGGGTTGTCCTTTTCCGCAGTTCAAGGCGCCCCCCAGTACGAAGGTGTCAGCGTTTCCGACCGCGGCCAGCGAGTTCCAGAAGGCCGGGGTGGAACTCTGGTAGGCGATGTCCTTGACCTGACCGGCCAGGCGGCCGTTGATGATCCGGTAGAACCGTTGGGCGGTGAACTGGAAGTTGTACCGAGCCATGTCGATGGACCAACTCTTGTCCCCGACAACGAGCACCCCATCGGTCACGCCGCCGACCAAACCGGCAAGGTCGGCCCCCCGGGGGTCGGCCCGCAACGAGACGTTGGGCATCCGTTGCAGCGGAACGCTCGTCGCAGCATCGCCGTAGGCACAGCCGTTCGAACGTTCGACCCCGAGGCGCGCCGCCCCGGCCCGGTCGAGTTGGTAGCCCACGAGTAGTCCCTCGCGCACGAGGTCCCACTCCTGAGCTGCCACGCCCTCGTCATCCCAGCCGACGGTGGACAGCCCTGCAGGCGTCGTGCGATCACCGGTGACGTTCATCAGGTCCGAGCCGTAGCGCAAGGTGCCTAGCAGGTCCGGAGTGGCGAACGAGGTGCCGGCGTAGTTTGCTTCCAACCCGATGGCGCGGTCGTACTCGGTGGCGTGGCCCACGCTCTCGTGGATGGTCAGCCACAGGTTGGACGGGTGGATCACCAGGTCGTATCGGCCTGGGTCGAGCGGCGGGGCCGCGACCTTCTCCGCCAAGTGGGTCGGCAACTCGGACAGCTCTGCGCTCCAGTGGGGTTCCAGGGCGTATTCCCAACCTCGACCGACCGGTGGCGCGGTCGTGGTCATGTCCTCGAAGCCGGACTCGCCGACGGACACGGCCGTCGCTTCAGGGTGGCAGCGCACGCGCTGCTGCGTCAGGTAGGCACCGTCGCTGTTGGCGTAGAACGCCTGCTCCTTCACACCGGAGAAGGAGCAACTCGTGTGCGAGACGCCGGAGGACTGCAGGAGCAGGTCCGACCAGTCGAGCAACAGGTCGGCGACCTCGCGGACCGGAACTCCGGTGGGGTCGACGAGGTAGTCGGCGACCCAGGTTCCACGATGCACGGGCTCGGCGGCCAGCTCCACCGGCGTGGTCGTCAGCGCCCGACTGGCCCGAGCCAGCGCAACCGCCTGCTGGGCAACCGTTGTTGCGGCCTCCGGCCTCACATCCGTGGTCGCAGCGAAACCCCAGGTCCCGTCGACCAGCACCCGCACCCCCACACCGGTGACCAGGTCGTTGACGGAGTTCTCCAACGAGCGGTCTCGGACGGTGACTGCGCTCGATGTCGTGGTCATCACCCGGATCTCGGCGAATCCGGCACCCATGGCTTCGGCCGCCGACAGTGCTGCCTCGGCACATTCCGTCAGCGGTGCGGACAGGAATTCCGCGTCCAGGTGCTGGCCCATGATGCCCCGAGGATAGTCGCTTCGGTGTGAGCTGTATCGCCTCCCGTTGCGTCACGGGGACTGCAGTCGAGAGGATGGATCGGTGACATCACTTGTGCTCCTGCGCCACGCGAAGTCTGATTGGCCGCCGGGGGTCCCTGATCTGGAGCGCCCCCTGAATCGCCGTGGTCGCCGTGATGCGCCCTCCGTGGGTCGGGTGCTGGCGACACGACCTCCGCTCGACGTGGTGGTCACCTCCCCGGCAAGGCGCACCAGGCAAACCCTCGAAGCCGTGCTGTCTGCCTTGCCGGTAGGGCTGGAGCCGATCATCGATCCTCGGGTGTACGACGCCGACGTCCCCAGTTTGCTGGAGGTCCTCGCGGACGTACCGGCGGCGGCCGAGCGGGTGTTGCTTGTGGGGCACAATCCCGGAATCGAGATGTTGGCTACCTACCTGATCAGCAATACCGATGATCCTGGATATCGGAGGCTCCTCGAGAAGTACCCAACCTCGGGGCTCGCGGAGATCAACCTTCAGACTGCCTGGACCGACCTGTCCGCGAACTGCGGGGAACTGACCAGTTTCGACATCCCGCGCGGTTGAGCTTACGCCGCGGGCGTGTGGCTTCCCGGGTCGAATCCACCCGCCGCGTCGGCCGCGTCGATCTCCTCGCGGGTGATGCCCAACAGGTGCAACACAGCGTCCAGGTAGGGGACGTTGACCGAGGCGTCGGCGGCCTGTCGTAGTGCGGGCTTCGCGTTGAATGCAATGCCCATTCCCGCCAGCCGGATCATGTCGATGTCGTTGGCGCCGTCACCGATGGCGACCGTCTGTGCCAGCGGAACCCCGCTCTCGTTCGCGAACCGGCGAAGGGCCGCCGCCTTTGCCCGGCCGTCGACCACGGGCCCGATCACCCGGCCGGTGAGGGTGCCGTCGACGATCTCCAGTTCGTTGGCCAGCCAGAAGTCGATGGCAAGCTCGTCGGCCAAGGGGGCGACGATCTGTGAGAAGCCGCCACTGACAACCGCGATCCGGTACCCGAGGCGATTCAGGGTGCGGCATAGGGTGCGTGCCCCTGGAGTGAGTCGAACCGACGCCCTCACGTCCTGGAGTACCGACTCGTCAAGCCCGGCCAACAGGGCGACCCTGGCGTGCAGGCTTTCGGTGAAGTCCAATTCACCGCGCATCGCGGCAGTGGTGACCTCGCGAACCTGCTCCTCGCAGCCGGCGTGCGCCGCCAACAGCTCGATGACCTCATCCTGAATCAGGGTGGAGTCGACGTCCATCACGACCAGATGATTGCCACGGCGGGCCAAGCCGATGTCTTGCACCGCCACGTCCAGCCCGCCGCGCGCGGACTCGGCGGCGAGCGCGTCCCGCAACGCGGCCTCCTGCGCGCCGGACACCTGCAACCGCAGGACAACCAGCGGGTAGGCGGCCAGCCGCTCGATCCGGTCGATGTTTCCGCCGAGGTCCGCAACCCGTGCGGCTACCCCGGCGAGGGATTCCGGGCACAGCGGTTCGCCCATCACAGTCACGTTCACCCGGCCGCGACGCCGGGGGTCGTCCAACGGCGAGTCGGAATCGACCCGAACGTCGAGTCCGAACTCAGCGGCGGCGGCGGCCAGTGAGGCGGCCACCTCGTTGCGGCCGCCCGCCGGCATGGCGAGCAGTAGGCACAACACCAGCTGGCCCCTGATCACGATCTGTTCGGCGTCCTGAACCTCGGCGCCGGTGGCGTGCAGCGAACCGAGCAGTCGGGCCGTGACCCCAGGACGGTCCGGCCCGGTGACAGTGAACAGCACCGATTCCATCAGTCCACGTTATCGCTGGGAAGGTTCCGAGAAGGCGATGGCCAGTGCGGCGCGTCCGACCCGACCCAGCGGCACCAACAGCTCGCGGGCGGCCCGGCCGCTGGAGGTGCCCGGGTCGGCGGCCGGAATCGCCGCGGCGACGATGGTCAGCAGTCGAGCGCTCAGTCGGGCCAGCTCAGCCGCTGGCCCTGAACTCCCCGGGGCTAGTGGCACCAGGTCCAAGCGCTGCAATCTTTGCCGCAGCAGCCCCTGGTCACGGGACGGCGACGGCAGGGATTCGAGTATCTCGACGGCTTGCGTGAGCTGCGAGAGCACCTCGGCTCGTGCCGCGCGTGGATCGGCGGCGTAGCTCGTCAACCCCGGGCCTGGTAGTCCCTGCCAAGTCGCCGCGTCGTCGAGTTGTAACGATGTGGGGATGAGCACCAGCGAACCCTGATCCACCGGTACCAGCACCGCCTGTCCGGCAGCAGTAGCGGTCGGCAGACCTGCGGGCAGACCGCCGGGGTCACCCGGGACCGGTAGCACGCAGCGGGCAGGCCCGGTCGCCTTGGACAGCAGGGCGCTCAAAGCTTCACGAAGTTGCATGCGGGCCAGCTGCCACTCTTCGACGGTCGTGGCGCTGCCATTGAACGGATTGTCACCGCCCACGACGGGGCACAGTGAAACGTCAGCTCGACTGTCCAGCTCGGCGTTCAACCAGGAAGCAAGCACCCCTGCCCTGGGGTAGATCTCGGCCACCGCGTGGATCTCCACATCGTGGCCACCCGCGGCCAGCAGCCTCAGGTGGTCGTGGCGCTGTTCCATAGCGGAAGGTTACGGGGCTAGGGTCGGCCACGTGCCATCTGTATTGAGGTTCAGCGTCGTAACTGTTGTGCGCGGTGGCAACGAGATACTCTCCGGCGTCGACTGGGATGTGACCACCGGTCAGCGGTGGGTGGTTCTGGGACCGAATGGTGCTGGCAAGTCCACCCTGCTCCAGCTCGCCGCCGGGCGGATGCATCCCACGAGCGGTTCCGTCGCGATCCTCGGTTCGACCCTGGGCAGGGTGGACGTCTTCGAGCTTCGCCCACTCATCGGTTTCGTCGGCTCCGCCGTCACCTCCCAGGTGCCGGACTCAGAGACGGTGCTGGACGTCGTCCTCACGGCCGCCTGGTCGATCGCTGGGCGATGGCGGGAGTCCTACGATCCGGTGGACATCGGCCGGGCGCACGCGCTGCTGGCCGAGATGGGCGTCGACGGACTCGCGGATCGGCGGTTCGACACCCTGAGCGAGGGGGAGACCAAGCGCGCACTCATCGCGCGCGCCCGAATGACCGACCCGGAGTTGCTGCTGCTGGACGAGCCAGCGGCCGGGCTCGATCTGGGCGCCCGCGAGGACCTGGTGGGACGCCTGGGACGACTGGCCAGAGACGCCGACGCGCCCGTCAGTGTGCTCGTGACGCATCACCTGGAGGAGGTGCCGCCGGGAACAACCCACGCCCTGCTGCTGCGCGGAGGTCGGGTCGTCGCAGCGGGCGAGATCGGTGACACCCTGACAAGTGCCCATCTCTCGGCTGCCTTCGGGTCGGACCTGGCTGTGATGCGCAACGGGGACCGCTGGACCGCGCGTGCCTGGACGTGATCCGCAGTCGGTGACCGAGCCACCGGTGCACGTGGGTGCAGACGACCCACGCGTGGCCGACTATCGCAATCTGACCGATGTCGGCTGGCGCACCGTGAT
Organism: uncultured Actinomycetes bacterium; assembly: GCA_964556255.1. Classification (GTDB taxonomy): domain Bacteria; phylum Actinomycetota; class Actinomycetes; order S36-B12; family UBA10799; genus JACJWR01. The sequence goes on along the minus strand of CAZKVQ010000002.1, from coordinate 52,912 downwards.
GGAGCCCGAGCAAGGGCTGTTCCTCGCCGAAGGGTCGAAGGTCATCCTGCGTGCCCTCGCTGCCGGCTACCGTCCCCGTAGTGCCCTGACCACGGAGAAGTGGCTCCCGGAGCTGCTCGAGCCGCTGACGGTGGCCGGCGCTGAGGTGCTGGTGGCGGATGAGTCGGTGCTGCGCGAGGTGGTGGGATTCCGATTGCACCGGGGGGCCCTCGCGGCCTTCGAACGCGCCCCGGACCGAAGCATGGCCGAGGTGGTCTCGCAAACGTCAGAGTTGGTCGTGCTGGAAGACCTCGTCGACCACACAAATGTCGGACTCGTGATGCGGTCGGCGGCGGCCCTGGGTATCGGCGGCGCCCTCATCTCACCGCGATGCGCCGATCCGTACTACCGGCGATCGATCAAGACGTCGATGGCGGCCGCGCTCACACTGCCCTGGGCGCGGGCCGATCCCTGGCCGCAGGCCCTGTCGACATTGGTCGATGGCGGCTTCGAGGTGCTCGGGCTCACCCCCGATCCCAGCGCGGAGAACATCAGGACCTGGCGTCGGCCACCCGAGGGAAAGGTGGCGCTCCTGCTCGGCACCGAGGGCGATGGCCTCAGCCCGGACGCCCTTGCCGTGGTGGATACCTGGCTGCGGATTCCGATGGCCGGGTCCATCGACTCGCTGAACGTGGCAGCGGCGGCCGCCATAGCTTGCTACGCGGTCACCGCATAGCTGGGCAACCACGAGGGGTTCGCTCCTGCACGGTCAGGTAGCGGAAGGCGCGATTCACCGGGCGAAGGCAGGTCGCGGCTGGCAGGGTTGCGGCATGACTCTTGGGAAGTATTACCTGCTGCGGCACGGCGAGACCGAGTGGAGCTTGTCGGGCCAGCACACCGGCCGGACGGACATACCGCTAACGGAGAATGGCCGTCGTCGTGCCTCGGAGGTCGCCCCGATGCTCGCCCGGGTGACATTCGGGCTCGTACTGTGCTCCCCGATGCTGCGCGCCCGCGATACGGCGGCGCTGGCGGGCCTGACCCCGGATGACTACACCGACGACCTGCTCGAGTGGAACTACGGGGTCTACGAAGGCCGGACCACAGCAGAGATCCGTCGGGACAAGTCCGATCCGGACTGGGTGATCTGGAACAACCCGATACCCAACGGGGAGACTCCCTCCGAGGTGGCGGTTCGGTGTCAGGCTGTGTTGGATCGGGCACGGCCAACCATCGAAGAGGGGCGGAATGTGGCCCTGGTAGCGCACGGCCACGTGCTACGGATCCTGACGGCGCAGTTCCTCGGTCTGACGGCCGATTGGGGTCGGTTGTTCCAATTGGACGCCGGCGGTATCAGCGTGCTGGGTCACGAGCGGGTGCAGCCGGTAATCGCGGGATGGAACATCAACCCCGACGGCCTGCGCGACTGACCTCTTCAGGATTTGTCGCCGCGACCGCCACGTTTCGACAGCCGGACGACGCCATAGCCGCACACACCACCGACCGCCCCGGCCGCGATGGTGCTGATGGAACCGACATTGATCAACGGCAGGATCCCGAAGAGCAGCATCACCAGCAGCCCACCGATGCCGCCGGCTATCAGTGCGATCGTGGCGCCCCCGGGGCCCGAGGAACCGGAGGCGGCGACGTCCTTGGTCGCGGGCTTGGCAACTTCGCTACCTGCGACCGGCTCGCCGATGGTGGCGTTCGGTTTGCTGTTCGTGACAGCTTCAACTTCACGCAGCAGTTTCTCGATGTCGTCGTCTTCGGACATGGGTACATCATGGCCCCTGACGCTCGCCAGGTCATCATCGGTGTGACCCATGGGCGGACGGGCCGCGCCGGGTGATGCGGGTTACCCTTGCCACCATGGCCATGAAACCTCGCGCGACGATTGCGGCGGTCGCCGCTGGCGCGATCCTTGTGGTCGGCGCGGGTGCGACCGTCGGATCTCAGTTCTTCGGCTCCTCGCACCAGGCCGACCACCCCGTCGCCAGCTCAGTGCCGCAGAGCACCACCAACACCACGCCGGTGGCGATGGTTTCGCGCCCGGGTGAGCAGATCGTCACACTCACGCTGCCGGGAGGCGACTACACACCGGCGCCACCCAATGGGGGCACCGACGACTATCGCTGCTTCGTGCTGGATCTTCCCAGTGGGGCTAGTGGGGCAGCAACCGGGTTTGAGGTGGTTCCCGGCAACAAGGACGTCACGCATCACGCGATCCTCTATCGCGTCAACCCGGATCAGGTGGCGGCGGCGGAGGCCCTGGACGCCAAGGACCCGGGCGAGGGCTACGAGTGTTTCGGCGGTTCCCAGGTTCCGCAGGGGCGAAGCGGCAACCCGATGAAGTACCTGGACAACTCCGACTGGCTGGCCGCATGGGCCCCTGGTGGTGGACCGACAAGCACCCCGGCGGGCTACGGGGTGTCGATCCCCGCCGGTGGCAAGGTGGTGCTGCAGATGCACTACAACACCCGGAAGGCCAGCACGCCGGACAACACGATTGTGCGGGTTCGGCTTGCCGAACCCGGGCAGCAGTTGAAGCCGATCGTCACTTCGCTGCTGGTCGCTCCGGTGGAATTGCCGTGTCTACCGGGACAGACCGGCCCCAAGTGCAGCCGGGACGCGGCGATCACGAGTGTGGTCACCCGATTCGGCAATGACTCGAGTCGGCTGATCGCTGGAATGCACCTGATCTGCGGCCAGGATTTCACGCATCCGCCAGTGGGCCCGACCACCTCCTGCACTCGGACCATCAGTGAACCCATGACGCTGTTCGCGGTCGCGGGCCACATGCACAAACTCGGGCGTTCGATCCAGGTGGATGTCAATCCGGACACACCCAACTCGACCCGGGTGCTCGACGTCGCGAACTACGACTTCGACCAGCAGGGCGCCGTGCCGTTGGCGCAGCCGCTGCAGTTGCAGGCCGGGGACCGGGTGAAGGTCACCTGCACCCATGATCAGTCACTGCGGGGCAAACTGCCCGGCGTGCCGGCCGAACCGCAGTACGTCGTGTGGGGCGAGGGCACCACCGACGAAATGTGCCTCGGGGTGCTCGTCACCGGCCGCGGCTAGTCCGGGATTCCGAAACCGCCCTGCCTGTTCCAAGCAGCCAACTGCTCCTAGAGTGGGGCGATCACCTGTGTCGGCAACGATGGGACTGCATACCATGGGCGAACGCCTGAGTCGGATCACCGAGTACCTGGCCAATCGTGATTTCACCGAGCGGGCCGCGACCTTGGCTGCCACGGTAGCGGTCGGACAGAGCTTCGCGCCGAGCCTGCTGCCCCGCAAACCGCTGCAGCAGGCTGTGGTGACCGGGCTGACCGCGAGCCTGGTGTTCGGCATCTCGCGCACCTCACAGGCAGGTATCGAGAGCGTTGCCGAACGCATCGTTCCCGGCACGGACAAGCAGTCCTTCAACAGTCGCCGGCTCCTCGCGGCCTCGGCGCACGGGGTTGCGGTCGCTTTCGGCCTGGCGTTGCAGCGGGCCGTGCCGCAACGCCGCGGTGAGCCGGTGAAGCGCGCGAGCGTTCGCACTCTTGGTTGGCAACTGTCGGCGGCCGGGAGTGTGGGGCTGGCGATCACGGGAATGTCGGCCGGACTCGACCTCGTTGGGCGGCGCTACGGGCGACTGCACCCGGCGTTGATACCGACCGGCTTCGTTCTGGGCACGGTCATCGCGACTGCTGAGATCGCCTGGTACCGACGCAAGCAGCGGCAGAACTCGCCGCCGTTGTCGTCGTTGGCGCAGGGAGCCGCCGTGATGACCGGGGTGACCGCGCTGGCGACCGCCGAAGGCTGGACCGCCGACGTTGTCGCCGGATTGATCAAGACCCGCGCACCAGGCTTCGCTGGGCTGGCGGAACCCATCGGCCACCTGGTTGCGCTGGCGCCGCTGGTCGGCGGCGCCTGGGCTGCCGTCGAGTACGTGTATCGAGCGACAGAGAACGGCGGCTCGGCGGTGGAGCAGGCTTATCAGCGACCTCCCACCTCGCCGGGTGCCTCCGGGGGTCCGGCCTCCCAGGTCAGCTGGGACACGCTGGGCCGGGAGGGTCGCCGATTCGTGAACATGCTGCTGCCGGCCAAGGAGATCACCGCGGTGACCGGACTTCCGGCGCGTGATCCGGTGCGGGTGTTCGTGGGACTGGCGAGCGCGCCCACCGTCGACGCCCGGGTTGCCCTGGCAATGGACGAGTTGGAGGCACTGGGGGCCTTCGATCGCAAAGTGCTGTGTCTGGCCTCGCCCACCGGCACCGGCTACGTCAACTATGTGGTCGCGGAGACTCTTGAGTACCTGACGGAGGGCGACTGCGCCACGGTGGCATTGCAGTATTCGTTGCGACCATCGTTCTTGTCGCTGGACCGGGTGGCATTGGGGCGGGAGCAGAATCGAGCCCTGCTGCACGCGATCAACGGCCGGTTGCGTGCAATCCCGGAGGATCGTCGCCCCAGATTCGTCGGCCTCGGGGAGAGTCTGGGAGCGTTCACGCTGCAGGATGCCTTCCTGCACGAGGGCACGGCGGGACTCCATCGTGCGGGCATGACCCGTGCCCTGTTCATCGGCACGCCGGCTGAGAGCAAGTGGGCGGAGCAATGGCGGCTAGATCCGGGCCGTTGGGATCCGGACGGCGAAGTGGTCGAGGTGGCCTCCGAGGAGGAATGGCTCGCGCTCCCCGAGCAGGAACGCGCGGCCGCTCGTTACCTGCTCCTCAGCCACCACGAGGACCCGATCACCAAATTCAGTCCGGCGATCGCTGTGCAGGCGCCGGAATGGATGTCGAACGGTGAAGGTCGTTCGCCCGCGGTGCCGGAGGGCGCTCGCTGGCGTCCGTTCTCGACCTTCCTCCTCACCACCGTAGATGTCCTCAACGCCTCCGACGTCGTGCCGGGCAAGTTCGAGGCTCGCGGGCACGACTACCGAAGTGATCTGGCGGCGTTCACCGCGATCGCCTTCGATCTGCCTGCAGATCCTGCACTCATGCGGCGGGTAGAGGCCGCGTTGCGGGCACGCGAATTGCAGTGGGCGGAGCGGCGGGTCGTTGCCGAGCAGTTCGCGCAGGCCCGCGAGTCCATCAGCCGTCAGATGAAATCATGGTCGGCCGTGGACACCCAGGTGGCGGCGGAGGTCGGCTGAACCTGCCGCGTCACTGCAGCAGACTGTCGATGTCGACCGGCGTGGGACGCTCCAGTTGGTCGAACCTGCACGACTCCGGTCGCCGGTCCGGCCGCCACCTGACGAAGCGGGTGACGTGGCGGAAGCGGTCACCCTCCATGGCGTCGTAGGCGACCTCGAGAACCCGCTCGGGTTCGATCAGGTGCAAGCCCTCGTTGCCGCGTTTGCGCCAACGCGAGGGACCCCCCGGTCCCCGCACGCCCTCGACTGGTTGCGCCCACGGGTGGGCAGGGCTCGGTGCTCCTGGAAGTTCCGACAGCAGTTCGAGGCGTCGGGCGGCGGTGAAGCCGGACGCGGATCCCACCTGATGCAGTCGGCCGTCGTCGTCGTACAGACCCAGCAGTAGCGAACCGACCACGTCCTGCCCGTCGGGACCCGGGTTGGTGTGTGCGCGCCAGCCCGCTACCACCGCGTCGGTGGTGCGGCGGTGCTTGACCTTCAGCAGGTCCCGCTTCCCCGGCCGGTAGGTGCCGGTCAATGGTTTGGCGACGAGTCCGTCGAGTCCGGCCCCCTCGAAGGTATGGAACCAGCGTTGGGCGACGCCCTCGTCGGTGGTCGCCGGGGTGATGTGCATGCTGTCGGGCAGCCCGGGGGCAAGTGCTTCGAGGACTCGGCGTCGCTCGGCGAACGAGGCGGAGAGCAGGGAGCCGCCGGCGGTGGCGAGCACGTCGAAGGCGACGAATTGGGTCGGGAACCGTTCGGCGAGAGCGGCAATGTTGCTGCCACCCGACTCCTTGCGGGGGCGCAGCCTCGAGGACAGCGCATCGAAGTTGAGGTGTCGATCGGTGACGATGATGAGTTCTCCGTCGATCACTGTGCCCGGGGCGAGCTGCTCGGCAGCCGTTGCCATCTCCGGGAAGCAGTACGTCAGGTCCTCCTCCGAGCGTGACTGCAGCACGATCTGGTCGGGAAGTCGGAATATCAAGCAGCGGAACCCGTCCCATTTCGGCTCGTAGGACAGCCCGCCGGGCACCGAATCCTGGCCGGGCACGGCGTCTCCGACGGCCTTGGCCAGCATCGGCGGGACAGGTGGCGACAGCGTGACGACTCCCTCGGTCATCGCGGTGCCGCCCCTATCGACCCGTCCGGGTGTCAGGCCGACGGCGGAGTCTGGGTCTTGGCGGAGTCGACCGCAGCCGCTGTGACGGACTTGACCTTGTCCGACACCGCAGCGGACTTGCCGCCGGTCTTGTCGTCCACGAAATCAGCCGCCTTGGTCACGGCATCGGTGGCCTTGTCGCCATGCTTGTCGGCAATGTCGCCCACGACCCCCTTGACCTTCTCGCCCAGTTCTTCGGCCTTGGCCTTGATGTCGTCGCCGGTACCCATGTTCGCTCCCTCGCGCTTTCCGCTCCTGGTTGGGCGGAACTCCTCTTCAGCGTAGTGACTGCGGCGTGAAATTCGCGCGGTGGCGCCCGTCCCTGCCCGCCCACGGCGGCCCGGGGATCGGTGCTTCAGGAGAACACCCAGCGGCTCATCAGGGTGCCGTCCGCCTCCAGTAGGTGGGCGAGGTGTGCTTCGCGATGGACAGGGGGTGCGTCCCCAGCCAGGATGCGACCACCTGGAGACCCATGGGAGTCGGTGGTGGCGCCCTCAAGGATGGGCGACGTCGTCAAACACAACTCGTGCAGCGTTGACGACAGTCCGCCGAGCAGAGTTGGCCCACCTTCGACGAGTTGCCGCGAAAGACCCCGTTCGGCCAGCATCGCGGACAGTTCCGCCAGCGCGACCGATCTCGAGCCGGCCGCGCCCAGGGTCACCACCTCGGTGACCTGTCGCAGCGCGGCCAACCGTGCGGAGTCAGCCGCGGGGGACACCACCATCAACGTGGTACCCGGTCCGCCGGTGAACACCCGAGCATCGGGCGGCACCGACGCCCGGTTGCTGACGATGCAGATGACGGGTAGGGCGGACTGACCAGCCGCCGCCCGGGCCTCTGCCAACGCCGCGTCATGGCGTACCGGCCCGTAGTCCTCTGCGATGAGGGTCCCGGCGCCGACGACGATGGCGTCGGCGGTGCCCCGGAGGAGATGGAAGACGCGTTTGTCGGCGCGGCTGCTGATCGCCCCCGAGGTCCCTCCTGCGCCCGAAATGGCGCCATCGATGGTGGTGACCATGTTGGCGCGAACCAGCACCCGACCCCTCGGCCAGGCGTAGAGGCGCAGCAGGTCGCCGTGGGTCACCGGATCCTGTGGTTCCGGCAGCAACAGGCGCATGCTGCCATGATCACGCATCGGTTTCGGTTGCGCAGCAGGTCGGACGAAGCAGAGAGCCCCCGGCGCGGACTCCAGCCCGGGCGCTGCCAGGTCGGCAACTACAGTGGCGCCGTGACCGCCACGAGACTCTGCTCGCGTAACCCGCAGGTCTCTCCCCAGCAACTGCTCGCGGCCATGGTGCCTCCCCGACAGTTCCAGCAGGTCTCGTTCGACTCCTACGTCGCCAGTCCGGCCGAGCCGACGCAGGCAGCGGCGGTGGCGGCCTTGCGCGCCTTCGCCTCAGTCGCCGCCGAACCGCAGGCTGGAAGGCGATGGTTGCGCCGCCGGTCGGCGCCGCCCGAGGCCCGCTCCGGTGTTTACCTCGACGGCGGCTTCGGCGTCGGTAAGACCCACCTGCTCGCTGCGCTGTGGCACGTGAGCGAAGGCCCGAAAGCGTTCGGAACTTTCGTCGAGTACACGAACCTCGTCGGGGCTTTGGGCTTCGCGGCGGCCGTGGAAGCATTCTCGGCCTACCGACTCATCTGTATCGACGAGTTCGAACTCGACGACCCAGGGGACACCGTGCTGATGTCGACGTTCCTCGGCAATGTGGTTGAACGCGGAGTCCGGGTGGCTGCCACCAGTAATACCTTGCCGGACCGACTCGGGGAGGGGCGATTCGCCGCGGACGACTTCGTCCGGGAGATCCAGGGTCTCTCATCGCACTTCGAACTGGTGCGTATCGAGGGGCCCGACTACCGACATCGCGGGGAAGTGGCGGCCAGCCCTTCCTTCGAACCCGCCGAACTCGAACGACTGGCCGACGTCACGCCGGACGCGGCCTACGACACCTTCACCCAACTGCTGGACCACTTACGTACCATCCATCCCTCGCGGTACGGCGCCCTGGTCGCGGATCTGGAGTTGCTCTGTCTGGCGGACGTGCGTCGACTAACCGACCAGGCCGACGCCCTGCGGCTGGTCGTGCTCGTCGACCGGCTCTACGACGCCGACGTGGCGGTCGCCGGTTCAGGGTGGCCGCTGACCGATATCTTCACCCCGGACATGCTGGCCGGGGGCTACCGCAAGAAGTACTACCGGTGCATCTCCAGGTTGGGTGCCCTCAGCGTCAGATCGTTGTGAGCAGGGAGCGCTCGAGCACGTCTGCATCACCGCCGAGCTGGACCGCCCCGACGGTGGCGGGTGTGCGGCCGAATCGACGGGCGAGGAACCCTTCGGTGATGGGCTCGGGGGCGTGCTGCACCAACTGCGACAATTCCAGCAACTGCGCCATCTGCTCCGCCAACCAGCGTGCCCGGGGTTCCAGATCCTCCGGGCTGCCCGCAAGTGCATCCAGCACGCCGACCAAGGCCTGGTCGGCGGCCGGATCGATGCCCCGCACCGGGGCAACCTCGCCCAGCCAGGCGTCGAGCGAGTCGGGTGAAGTCGCCAGCGCCCGCAGCAGATCGAGGGCGTTGATATTGCCCGAGCCCTCCCAGATCGAGTTGACCGGCGCCTCCCGATAGAGCCGTGGGAGGCCGGACTCCTCAACGTAGCCAGCTCCGCCGAGGCACTCCATGGCCTCGAAGATCTGCCCCGGCGCCCGCTTGCAGACGTAGTACTTCGAAATCGGCAGGGCGATTCTCCGCAAGTCGTGCTCTCCGCGGTCGACCGCGGCGGCCAATCGCAGACCCAACCACTGGGCGGCTTCCACCTCGAGGGCCAAGTCGGTCAAGACGGCGCGCATTAGCGGTTGGTCGATCAGGCTGCGGCCGAAGG
>CAZKVQ010000002.1:30751-43767 GCA_964556255.1 uncultured Actinomycetes bacterium | reverse complement strand
CGCAGTCCAGTCGGGTTGCGGACACCATTTCGACGATGGTGCGAACACCTCGACCGGTTTCGCCCAGTCGCTCGGCATAGGTGCCGTCGAACTCGATCTCCGAGGACGCATTGGCTCGATTCCCCAGCTTGTCCTTCAGACGCTGGATGCGGAACACGTTTCGACTGCCATCGTCCAGCACCCGCGGCACGACGAAGCAACTCAGGCCTGCTTCGTCACGGGCCAACACCAGGAAGACATCGGACATCGGCGCCGAGCAGAACCACTTGTGCCCGGTCAGCAGGAAACCGCCGTCGCCAGTCGGCGTCGCTGTCGTGGTGTTGGCCCGCACATCGGAGCCCCCTTGCTTCTCCGTCATCGCCATGCCGGCGATGAGTCCGCGCTTCTCCGAAGGTCTGCGCAGGCCGAAGTCGTACTCCCGGCTGGCCAGCCCGGGCACCCAGCGGTCAGCCATGGCGGGGTCCACCTGCAGCGCCGGCACGGCGGCGTACGTCATCGAGATCGGACAACCGTGCCCAGCCTCAACCTGGTACCAGGCGGAGAAGCCGGCCGCACGTTCGACGTGCGCCGCCGGTCGTTCCGAGACCCACGGTGCTGCGTGCAGCCCAGAGTTCACCGCGACGGTCATCAGGGAATGCCACGCCGGGTGGAATTCCACCTCGTCGATCCGGTGGCCGAAACGATCATGGGTGTGCAGTGTCGGGGTGTTCGTGTCCGCTTGCGCCGCCCACAGACGCGCCTCCGGTGAGCCCGCTTGGGCACCGATCCCTGCCAACGCCGAGGCTTCGCCACCGAAGGTGGCCAGGGCTTCGTGCAGCACCGGGTCGGTCGCTATGACGTCCCGTGCCGGGATCGGGCGGGATTGGTTCAGCACTTCGTGGGTGGCCGTCCCCGGCGCGCGGATCGCGCTGAGGCTCTCGTCGATGCTCATAGTGGTTACGGTAGGCGGGTGCTGCGGAGCTTGCGGAGTCGCCCCGCCCCGGAATGGTGGACCACCGCCCGGGCGTCAGCGCCGATGGAGTTCCTGATCCGGCTGTGGCACATTCTCGCCTATCGGAGGGTGCTCGGGCTCGGCGCGGAAGGGGCGTTCTGGCTGGTGTTCTCCCTGCCCTGGCTGCTGCTCGGGGCCGTGAGCATCCTCTCGCTGATAGACCAGTTGGTTCCCGTCGACACTGTGGGCTCGGTTGAGAACCGTGCAATGAAAGCGGCCGGCACGCTGCTGTCGCCCACTGTTGTCGAGCAGTACGTGCAGCCGATCGCCGATCAACTGTTCAGTGGGAACCGGGTGGACATCTCGATCCTGAGTTTCGCCGTCGCCCTCTGGTCGGGTTCTCGCAGTATCCAGACTTTCGTCGAGGCCAACATGATCGTCAACGGCCAGTTCCGTCGCCGCGGATACCTTGCGGTGCGCCTACTGTCCATTGCGATCCTGATCGCGGTAACGGTGCTCGTCGCCATCTCGGCGCCGCTTCTCGTCGCCGGACCCACCCTGGTCGGCGGATGGCTGGGGCTGCCCTCGTGGGTGGTGTCCTTACTGTGGGGGGCGCTTGCCCTCCTGCTGGGACTGATCGTCCTGACGGGGGTGCTGCACTTCTCGCTACCGGACCGGCCCCGACTGGTGACCTCGTTGCCGGGTGCGGTCCTGATGGTTCTCGGATGGTGGTTGGGGTCCTGGGCGCTGGGGTACTACGTCGCCCGGTTACTCACCAACACTTCGGTATACGGAGTCCTGGCGGCGCCGATTGCCATCATGGTCTACGCCCTGCTGGTCTCGGTCGTGGCGTTCGTCGCGGCCGCGGTCAACGCTGCTCTGCGGGGATCAGATGCCGGGCCGGAATCAGATCCGGACGCCGATACGCAAAACGCCGACACCGTTGGGCTGCACGCGGGGGAGTAACACCGTCGGGCCCGCCGGTACTGCTGCCAGGACTACTGGCAGGGCCCGGTGTCCACCGGATCGACGGCGGCCTCCCCCTGCGCCGCGGCGGCGGTGAAGTCCTCCACCGTGAGGGCGAAGGACGTCGACTCGCCGCGTACTGCCTCGGCGAACATGAGGCCGGCAACCCGACCGTCGGGGTCGAGGAAGGGACCTCCCGAATTCCCCGGGATGGCAACTCCTCCGAGGAGGAGGACCCGACGGCTGATGCCGGGCTCACCATAGATGTCCGTACCCAGCCCCAGCTCGTCGCTATAGACAGCTTGGACCCTGGCCGGCACCGCCTGAAGCGGGCCACCGTCCGGGTAGCCGGCGATCATTCCGGGATCCCCGGGGCGGGCGCCGGGGGAGGTCTGCAGGACCGCCGCCGTCAGGCCGGGAACGGTCAGCACTGCGACGTCGGCTCGTGGATCGAAGAGGACGACCTTCGCGGATAGGGGCGTGGGCAGCCCGGGGACCTCCACCTTCGGATCGTCGATGCCGGCCACAACGTGGGCGTTGGTCATGACCCGGCCGGGTCGCCATACCCAGCCCGAGCCGGTATGGCCGACACCGCACTTGGTCGCCACGCCGTAGACCCGCACGACGGAGCGCAGTGACTTTTCAACGGCCGGAGTTCGGACATCGGTCGTTGCCGGTAGTGGCGTGTCGACCGCTTCCGAGAGACCGATGCCGCCGAAGACCTGCGGCACTCCCTTGCGGGTCAGCAATGATTGCGCCGACGTCAAGGCACCTTCGGCCCCGCTGGGGACGACCACGTTGATGGACGACAAGGTGACCGATCCCGCGACGGAGTCGTGCAGGTCCCTGTTCGGATATGCCACCACCGTTGTTCCGACCGCCCAGGCGAACAAACTGGCCACGACCACCCCGACCGCGGCCCCGGCGACCCGATCGGCGGTACGTCGCTCGGCGATCCGCTCGTGACGCGTCAATCGTCGACCGCAGTAGTCACCGACGGCTAGACCGATCGCGCACAGCAACACCAGAGCGGCAACGGCGAAGAACACCTTCAAGCCCGACATCATGTCGGTGCCCTGCAACAGCGGGATCACCCCGACGGAGGTGAGGATCGCCCCGATCACCAGGCCGGCGAAAGCGAGGCACGCTCGGATGAGCCCCAGGGCCCAGCCCGCGAAGCCGAAGGCCACCACCAAAGCGACGACGATGAGGTCCACCAGCCAACTCATGTGAGCCTCCTTCGTGGTCTCGATGACCGCGGCCAGGCGGCTGCCAACCGACCACTGGACATCGTGGCACGGTTCCGTCAGGGGGTCATTTCGTTGCGGAAGTACCCCCGTGAAGTCCGCGACTCGGCTACTCTCCGTGAAGCGGCGCCGTAACCCCGTCGGTGCCCCGTCGGAGGTTGGATTGTGATCCCGTCCCGAGGAGTGATGTGGCGCGCGGCGGCAGTTTCCCCGGCCGCGGCTCTTCTGATTCTCACGGGCTGCGGCAGCGGCGTGGACAATGCCGGGTCCTCGGTGAGTCCGACGACCAGTCCATCCGCGAGTTCTCCGACCGCGTCGCAGACAACCGCGTCACCGTCGCCGACCGTCAACCAGGCTGAGGTCTTCTGCCAGGCAGCCAAGGAATGGTCCGAGTCGCCCGCGCAGCAGGAATTGCAGGCGGCGCTGGCCGCGAACGACAATGCCGCGGCGACCGGGGCGTTCAAGGCATGGACGGAACCGACCAAGGCCATGCTTACAGCGCTGCCGAGCGATGCCTCCGCAGAGATCAGGGTCGCCTTCGAGCAGTTCGCCTCGACAATTGAGCAAGCGGGCGGGGGTTCGCTGAACGCCAATGAGCTAGCCAACTTCCAGGCGGCATCACTTCAGGTCACCACCTACGTGGGCAAGGAGTGTGCGCCGTCACCCAGTGCGACCGCTAGCGACAGCCAATCCGCGTCACCATCCGCCAGCGAGTCGGCGTCATCGGAGAGTGCCTCGCCATCGGACAGCGAGTCGCCCACCGACTCGCCCACCAGTTCGGAGTTGTCGCCGCCCCCCGAAGAGACCGCGGTCGACCCGAACACCAGCGTTCCCCAGTGACGGGGCGCAGGCAGCGCCTTGTCTGACGCCCGCGTGCGGCTGCTGGTCGCCATCGTGCTGCTGGGGCTCTCAGCCACCAGCGGATCGCTGGATGCGTTCGCTTTCATCCAGGATCAGGTGTTCGTCGCGAACCAAACGGGCAACCTCGTAGTGGTTGCCCTGGACGTTGCAGGAGTTGGTTTCGCGGGCGCGGTAGGTGCGTCGCTGGTGGCCCTGGGAGGGTTCATCCTGGGCACGGTCAGTTCGATCGCTCTGCGCCGTTCCAGGGTGGGCGGCATCAGGAGTCGGCACATCTTGCTGTTGGTGGAACTGCTGATCCTGCTGGTCACGATCGGCCTGGTGGCATTGGGGGTGCGGGGGTACTGGCTGATTGCGGTGCTGGCTGTGTCTCAAGGCGTTCAAGGAGTGATCTTCACGAGGCTGATCGGTCAGGGATTCCGAACAGTGGCCATCACCGGGTCGATGGTCGATGTGGCCCGGATGGGTTCAGTCGGCGCGTGGGGCAAGGCATCGCTGGCCGCCTGTCCGCCCATCGGCTACGGGATCGGGACCATCTCCGGGGCGTTGGTCGATCAACACATCGGCGAGATCTGGTGCCTCGTGCTCGGCACCCTCTTCTGCCTGGGTTCCGCGGCCTGCATTCGTGAACTCGAACTCGCCGGTGTCGATGTGCATTGACCCGCGTCGCACTCATTCGAAGTCCGTGCCTGGCAGCATGGCCCCATGACAGCCTCAACGATCGGGATCCTGCTGTTCGACGATGTGGAAGAACTGGACGCGGTCGGTCCGTGGGAGGTGCTGGCCTATTGGACGCGCACCTACCCGGAGGACGGCTTCTCGGTGATGTGTCTGTCTCGGGATGGTGGGCCGGTGACGTGCGCCAAGGGCCTGGTAGTCGGCGCCCATGCCGCCCTCGCGGAGGCGCCTCCACTGGTGGCCTTCGTCCATCCAGGTGGCTGGGGTACCCGCGCGCTGATGGCCGACGAGGAGCACCTCGCCCGCATTCGGGAATTGCGTGCCAGCACGGACATCATGATCAGTGTCTGCACCGGCTCGCTTGTCTACGCTGCCGCCAGCCTGCTGCCCGGGCGTCCGGCGACCACCCATTGGGGCTCCCTGGACAGTCTGGCGGCCGCCGACCCGACGATCCAGATCCGGCCGGATGACCGGTTCGTGGACGATGGTGACGTGATCATCTCGGCGGGCGTCTCAGCCGGGATCGACCTTGCCCTGCACTTGGTCGCGAGGCTCTCCGGACCCGAACGTGCCAAGCAGGTGCGCCGGGGGATTCAGTACGACCCGGAACCCCCGGTGTGACCCACCCAGTTGCCGATCGGTTTGCCGCGCGGTCACGCCCTGCGTCGCACGCCCTCCCGGGCATAACCTCGGCTCAGGGGAATATCGCCGACGAGGGTGGCTCGCGAGCAGCCCGATGGGAGGTTTGATGAGCAGGTCCGTCATGATCACCGGGGGCGCGTCGGGGATCGGTCGCGCGCTGGCCCGCAGGTTGGCTGACCGGGGCGACCGGCTCACGTTGGCCGACATCGATGCTGAGGGCCTGGCCGCCGTCCAGGCTGAGTTGGCACCACGGGCACAAGCCCAGGGCGGCGACGTGTCGGCGGTGGTGCTCGATGTGCGCAACGGCGACGAGGTACGCGCCGTGGTGGATCGGCTCGCCGACGCCCAGGGCGGTCTGGACATCATCGTCAACAATGCCGGGATCGGTACCGGTGGTCCCGTGGAGGAGTTGGAATTCGAGCACTGGCAACGAGTGTTCGACATCAACCTGACGGGCGTGATGCACGGCACGGCTGCCGCCTATCCGCGGATGGTCGCAGCGGGCCATGGTCACATCGTGAACATCGCCTCCCTGGCGGGGCTGGTTCCAGCTCCCTTCCTGGCGCCCTACTGTGCGGCGAAACACGGTGTGGTCGGTTTGAGCCTGTCGCTGGCGGCAGAGGCTTCAGGTACCGGCGTCGCCGTCACCTGCGTGTGTCCAGGGTTCACCGAGACCCCGATCCTGGATTCGGAGGGACCGGCGGATCTGAGCCGCACCTCCATGTCGGGCCGCGGCAGGGTGATGGCCGAGGCGCTGCCCGGTGGCGTGTACGAGGTCGAGAAGCTCGCCCGCGACATCGAGCGGGCCATTGACAAGCGCACCGTGATCCTGGTGACTCCCACGTCGGCGAGGCTGCTCTGGCTCGCGGCTCGGGTGGCCCCGCGCCGAGGTGTGATGATCGCGGGTCGCCTGGCACGGCGGACCCGGGCGGAACTCGCCGCGCGCCTAAGCGCGACACAGGGGGCATGACATGGCATCACGGGACGCTGGGTCGGCAGGATCGACGAGTGACGCTGTCGCCAGCGGAGTCGACGAATGGCACCGGGTCGTGGCCACTCGTGACGCGAGCCTGCTCGCGGGGTTGCTTGCCGACGACGCTGTTTTCTACTCCCCGGTTGTCTTCCGTGCCCAGCAGGGCAAGGCACTGACCACCATGTATCTGGCCGGCGCCATGCAGGTACTTGGCAATGACACCTTCACCTACGTCCGCGAGGTCGTCGCCGGCCACGATGCCGTTCTGGAGTTCACCTCCCAGGTGGATGGCGTCACCGTCAACGGGGTCGACATGATCCGCTTCGACGACGCGGGCAGGATCGTCGAGTTCAAAGTGATGCTGCGTCCCCTGAAGGGCATCGAGAAGGTGCGCGAGCGGATGGCCGAACTACTCGCACAGCTGTCTGCCGGCGGAGATTCCGATCCGGCTGAGACCGGGAGGGCTGACCCATGAGAGCGATGCGGCTAGGACAACCCGAGCCGGTGTCCGCGGGTCCGTTGGCACTCCAGGAACTACCGGATGCCGAGCCTGGTGCCGACGAGGTGGCCCTCGAGGTCGCGGCGTGCGCTGTATGCCGGACCGACCTGCAACTGACTTCGGGGGACCTTCCTGCACATAAGTTGCCGATCACTCCCGGTCATCAAGTTGTGGGAACGGTGGTGGCGGTGGGCGACAACGTCCCCCAGGAGCGCCTGGGCGCCACGGTGGGGGTCTGCTGGTTCGGGGGTTCCTGCGGGCACTGCAAATGGTGCCTGGCCGGTCGACAGAACCTGTGTGAGGAGGCGCAGTTCACCGGCTGGGATAGGGACGGTGGCTACGCCTCTCGCATCGTCGCCCGGTCCGACTGCGCCTTCGATCTTCCGGGTGGGTATCTGCCAGGGGAGGAACCGAGGGCGAGGGCCGCTGCTCTGGCACCGCTGTTGTGCGGTGGTGTCATCGGTTACCGGTCCTTGCGGATCGCGGAGGTGGGGCCGGAATCGTCGGGCATGCGTCTCGGTCTCTACGGGTACGGGGCCTCGGCCACCTTGGTGATGCAGGTTGCGCGTTACTGGGGTTGTGAGGTGGCGGTTATCACCCGGTCCGCGGCGGAGATCGCACGCGCGGAGGCCGCCGGCGCCGATTGGGCGGGCACCTACGACGACACGCCACCGGTCCTGGACGCGGCCATCACCTTCGCGCCGGTTGGTGACGTCGTCGTGCGGGCCCTGCAATCGGTCGGACGCGGCGGCATCGTTGCCATCAATGCCATCCACCTCGACCGGGTTCCGCAGTTCAACTACGACGACTTGTGGTGGGAGCGCTCCCTTCGCTCGGTCGCCAACGTCACGCCGGCCGACGTGCGTGAGTTCCTCGACCTGGTGCCCCAGGCAGGGGTGCGCACGATTCACGAGGAACTCCCGCTTGACGAGGCGAACACCGCGCTGGCCCGGCTGGATGCCGGCGACGTTCAGGGCTCCTTCGTGCTTCAGCCCTGATCAGCCCGGCGGGGAGTCAACCGTCGGACGAGACGATCCGACGCACGCTGCCGGCGGGGTCGGCGACGTCACCGGAATAGCGGGGCACGACGTGGACGTGCAAGTGGAAGATGGTCTGCCCCGCCGCCTGACCCGCATTAAATCCGACGTTGTAGGCATCTGGGGTGAAGTCGCGATCGAGGTCGGCTTTCACGACGTCGACCAGGTCCCAGATCGCCGTCCTTTGCTCTGCCGACGTCGACCACCAGTCGGGAACGTGGTGGCGGGGGATCACCAGGGTGTGCCCCGGCGACACCGGGTTGATGTCCCGCACGGCGAAGGCCAGGTCGTTGCTGGCGACCCAGGCATCCGGCGGGATGCTGAGGAAGGTGTTGTCCACCCCCTCATTGTGGCCGCCAGGGCCCGTCGCTGCCCGTTGACTGGTCGGTCGCCGGTGTCAGTCGAACCTGCGTGACCGGCTGGAGACGATCACCGTCTCTGCTGTGGTGATGATGATGACGTGATGCTCGGTGATTTCGAAGAATGCGTCCTGCTCGAATGCCGCGGCCAGGGCACGAGCGCCTGCCCGCGGCAGACCGCTCACGGCGAAGCCGCCCTCGACCCAGGAGCCATCGGGCGACATCCCGTCGGCCGGCAGGAACGCGACCCCGAGGGCGATCAGCTGCTTCTGGAGAGCCGCGTTGGCCGCGGTGTTGTGCGCGTCAGCCCTGCGTAGACCAGCGGGGTTGTGGGCTGTGACCACGTGCAGTGGCCCCGGTAGCGGCAAATCGTCTATGGCTCCAGGGCC
Organism: uncultured Actinomycetes bacterium; assembly: GCA_964556255.1. Classification (GTDB taxonomy): domain Bacteria; phylum Actinomycetota; class Actinomycetes; order S36-B12; family UBA10799; genus JACJWR01. Next base: position 35,188 of record CAZKVQ010000002.1, on the reverse strand, counting down.
GACCAGCAGCTGACCGGTGGTGGGCAGCACGATGTGGCTGGCCCAGTAGAGCCGCCAATGCTCGTCCTGCGGGTCGGGATGCATATCGGAAGTCTGCACTGCGTCGCCTCGGGCAGGATCAAGTACGACAGGATCAGGAGGTGGCGTGTTCCTTCAGGAAGCCGGCCACGGTGGCCTGGGCCTCGAGGTATCCAGGATCGACCCACAGGCACAGGTGGGTACCCCGAGGCATGGTCAAACCGACGGAGCCGGTGATCTCCGCAAGAGCGCGGTCGCTGTACTCCGGATCGACGTCGGTGTCCGCATCGCCATGGACTACCAGGGTCGGCACGGTGATGCGGGGCAGGTCGAGCAGACCCAGCACCGCGAACTGGTGGCTGTCGTTGGTCAGTCCGGCAGCACGCTCTTTCGAATCGACCGCCGAGCGTACGGCCTGCAGCACCATGGCGCGCCGTTCGGGATCGGCTGAGACGTCTGCAGTTCGCACCCTGACTTCCTCGGGGGTGAGGTCTCCCTCCGCCGCCAACGTCGCGGCGATCAGACGTTCAGGCACCAGGTCGGCCAGCATCCGAATAAGCAGCGCGCCGGGTCGGGTCCGGGTGAGTAGTCGTTCCGACCACGACAGTTGCCAGTCGAACGATCCGCTCAAGGCTGCGACCGCGACCAGGGCAGTCAGCCGATCCGGGTGGTTGACAGCCATCCGGTAGCCGCACGGGCCACCGCCGGACCAGGTGAGTACGCCGGCGCGATCGATCTCGAGTTCGTCCAAGAGCGCAACCAGAAGCCTCGCCTGGTCGTCGGCGGTGGTGGTGCCCTCCGTCAGCGGAGTACCCGGATAGCCAGGACGGGAGGGGGCGACGATCCGGAACCCCAAACGCGCCAGGAACCGGCCCATGACGGCGGCGACGTCATACCCGCCGGGGGAGCCGTGCACGATCAGGACAGGGTCACCGTCTGGTGGCCCAGATTCGACGAAGCGCACCTCGCCCAGGGGCGTCAGAACCGTGTGGGCGTCCGGACTCGGTTCGCTCCGCTCTGCACCCATGCTCACCAGAGTGTCACGGCGCGTACCCGGTCCCAGCGTCCAGGTGGCGGGCGTTCGGGTGACTGGGCACAGCGGGAGGGCCATGATGGACCAGTGCCGGCCACCGACCCCCGCCTCGACGGGGCCATTGACGTCGAGGAACCGCTTGCTTGGTTCGGCGGTCTCCTTGGCCTGGGGCTGCAGGAGGTCAGCGACGACCCAGCCGTGCTGGAGGGCGGCGGTCGCTGGGCTGTGGTGATGAATTTCGAGGGACCTGCGGTGTTCGCTCGATTCGAACGGTGGCAACCGTGCAAGGCCGCCACCCTGCCGGGCGCCTGGACCGGACCCGCGGTGGAGAGTTGGTCCAGCAGTCTGGACCGTGACGCCTATCGAGCAGGCGTCGGGAGTATCCGGGCGGCGGTGTCGCGTGGCGACGTCTACCAGGCGAATCTCTGTCGGGTGCTGTCCGCGCCGCTGCCGGATCCCGGGAGCTGTCATCCAATGGCCCTGGCGCGGCTGCTCGCCGCCGGCAACCCGGCGCCCTACGCGGGCGCCCTGATGCTGCCGGAGGGTTCGGACGGGACTCGGGTGGCAGTCACCTGCGCCTCGCCGGAGCTGTATCTGCGGCGGGACGGCGACCATGTGCTGAGCCGACCGATCAAGGGCACCGCGGTCACGCCCGAAGGTCTGCTGGACAAGGACCGGGCCGAGAACGTCATGATCGTCGACCTGGTGCGCAATGACCTTGGCGTGATAGCCCGCCCGGGTTCTGTCGCGGTGCCCGAGTTCCTGCACGTCGAGACCCACCCCGGCCTGGTGCATCTGGTATCGGGGGTGAGTGCCCGACTGCGTTCGGGGTTCGGCTGGCCCGAGCTCATCGGTGCCACCTTTCCTCCGGGCAGCGTGACCGGAGCGCCGAAATCCTCCGCCTTGCGGATCATCTCGGCCCTGGAGCCGGTACCGCGAGGGCCCTACTGCGGTGGCATCGGGTGGGTGGATGCCGACCGGGGCGTCGGGGAACTGGCAGTTGGCATCCGAAGCTTCTGGCAGACCGGTTCGGCCTCCGCACCGATGCTGAACTTCGGCACCGGAGCTGGCATCACCTGGGGCAGTGATGCGGATGGGGAATGGTCTGAGACCGAGCTCAAGGCAGCCAATCTGATCGCCGTGGCTGCCGGATCGGGGGTCTCGGTCGGGGCATGATTGTGCCCACTGGCCGAACGGTCCGAGGCTTGCGCAGTGAACGTAGTGGGAGGGGTCGACCATGCAGGTGTGGCTCGATGATTCTTTGGTCGATGCTCAGGAGGCCCGAGTCAGCGTTTCCGATGGCGGACTGATTGTCGGGACCGGTGTCTTCGAGACCATGAAAGTTGTCGACGGCACGCCATTCGCGCTGACTCGGCATCTGGAGAGGTTGGCGCGCTCGGCAGCGGCGTTGGACATTCCGGTGCCGGACAACGACATCCTCGTCGGGGCGATGGATGCGGTCATCTCCGCGAACGCCGATGCCGTCGGCACCGGCGGTCGGCTCCGATTGACTCTCACCAGCGGCCCGGCGGCAGTCGGCGATCCCTACTCCGTCACCGGTGCGCCGACGTTGCTGATCACCGTGGTTGCTTCCAAGCCGTGGCCGGCGACGGCGACGGTCGCCGATTCACCGTTTGCGCGCAACGAGTTGGGTGCATTGGCCGGGGTCAAGAGCACCTCGTACGCCGAGAACGCGATCGCCTTGCGGGCTGCGCGCAGGCAGGGTGCCGATGAGGCCATTCTGTACAACACCCGGGGTCAACTGTGCGAAGGAACCGGGAGCAACGTCTTCCTGGTGGTGGCTGGTGAGATCTTGACCCCGCCGCTGACCTCGGGCTGCCTCGACGGCGTGACCCGACAGCTGGTCCTGGAATGGTGCGGTGCTCGAGAAGCCGTTATCGACGACTCCGTCATGGCCGACGCGACGGAGGCGTTCCTCACCTCCAGTACGAGGGACGTACATCCGATCGAGATCTGGGGCGAGCGACGTTTCCCGGGAGTCGCCGGTAAGGTGGCTGCTGCCGCTCGGCGGGTGTGGCAGGAGCGTAGCGCCGACCTTGATCCCTGACCGTGCGCACGGTAGTCCAAGGTTCAATCACCTAGACTGGTTGGCGCGGGCCGCTGTGTCTTCCCGGGCGGGTACCGCGATGACCGCGTATCTTCGGCATCACCGTTCATCTTGAGAAGAGGCTCCATGTCCGGAACCGACGCGCCCGCTCCAGGTAGTGCCTCGCAGGCGTCGTGGACCACGAGCGGCGAAGGGCATCCGCGCCGTTGGGCGATCCTCGCCGTACTGGTCACCAGCCTTCTGGTCGTGGTGCTCGACAACACCATCCTCAACATTGCGCTGCCGACCATCCAGCGCGACCTGAACGCGAGCCAGAGCCAGTTGGTGTGGGCCGTCGACTCCTACATCCTGGTATTCGCCGCCCTGCTGTTCACCTGGGGTGTGCTCGGGGACAAATACGGACGCAAGCGCATCCTGATGATCGGTTTGACCGTCTTCGGATTGGCGTCAGCCGCCTGCGCCTTCGCCCCGAACGCTGGAGCCCTGATCGGCTTCCGGGCAGTGATGGGCATCGGCGGCGCCGCGGTGCTCCCGGTCACGCTAGCAGTCATCACCGTTGTGTTCCCGCCCCACGAACGAGGTAAGGCCATCGGCGCCTGGGCCGGCGCTGTCGGTGCGGCGGTAGCCCTGGGCCCGGTGCTCGGCGGACTCCTGCTGCAGCACCCGTCATGGTCCAGCTGGCTCACTGGGAACGACTGGGGGTCGGTCTTCCTGGTGAATGTGCCGATCGTCATCATCGGGCTCTTCGGGATCTGGCGCATCGTGCCGGAGACCAAGAACCCGAAAGCACAGGCCCTGGACATCCCAGGCCTGATCATGTCGATCATCGGCCTGGTGCTGCTCGTCTACGGCATCATCCACGCATCCGAGACCCGCACCTTCCTCGCCGCGTCGGTGCTGATCCCGATGTTCGCCGGCATCGCGGTGATCATCGCCTTCATCGTGACCGAGGCGCGCAGCAGCCACCGCAGCTTCGACGTCACGCTGTTCCGCAACCGTGGCTATACGGTGAGCCTCACCGCAGTGAGCCTCGCATTCTTCGCGCTGTCCGGCATCACGTTCACGTTGCCGTTCTACCTGCAGGTGCTCCGTGGCTACAGCACCCTCCAGGCCGGGCTGTGCTTCCTGCCGTTCGCCGTAGGACAACTGTTGGCGGCCCCGCGCAGCGCGAAGATGGTCGAACGCTTCGGCTACAAGCTGGTGATGAGCACCGGCCTCTTCGTGGTCGGGTTCTCGCTGCTGGGGCTGACCCGGCTCGGCATGGACACGTCCATCGTGCTGATCCTGGTCATCTTCTTCTTCTTCGGACTCGGCATGG
>CAZKVQ010000002.1:25066-30741 GCA_964556255.1 uncultured Actinomycetes bacterium | reverse complement strand
TCGGTCATCGCTCCGGCGTCCACCGTCATGCAGAACGTTCTGCCGCTGGCGCGCGCGGGCGCGGGGTCCGCCGTGCAGAACACCGTGCGGCAGGTCTTCGGTGCGCTCGGCGTTGCCGTGATCTCAACCCTGCTGGCGACCAGGTTCGCCTCCTTGATGGAACCGACGCTGGCCAAACTCCCGCCGGCCTTCCCCGATGCGGCCAAGAACGTCGCAGCGCAATCGGTCGGCGGCGCCGTGGAGGTGTTCGGGCGAGCTGCTTCGGCGGGTATGCCGTCGGCGATCGTCAAGCAGTTGACGTCCGAGGCGTATCAGTCCTTCTTAACGGCCTCTCACCTGACATCACTGGTGAGCGCCGGGATCATCTTCGTGGCGGCGTTCGCCGTCGCCCTGTTGCTGCCCAAGATCAGTCCGCCGCGGAAAGACCCAGCCGTGCCGCCGGCACCGCACGAGGACGGCACGGTCCACGAGATCACCGCGAAGACTCGCGGGCTCGCCGACGCAGAGGCTGCCGAATTGGAGACCTCCTACGCGCACGAGGCCGCCGAGGAGATTGTCGATCCCAAGCGGCATCCGTAGAGTAGGTCGGCAGCGCCCGGCCGCAGGCTGGTCAGGAGTGGGCAGCGAGTAGGAGGGGCAGTCGGTGGCGGAGACTGTGGATCTCTACGGCGACGACGAGACGGTGCGGGCCCTGCTCGGGCAGGCGCAGACCTGGTTCGTCGTAGGGCTGCGAGACAATCCGGCCCGCGCGGCCTATGGCGTGGCTTCGCTGCTGCAGAGCAAGGGCAAACGGATCGTGCCCATTCATCCCCGTCCGGCCACCGTGCACGGGGAGCCGGGCTACCCGAGTATCGCTGCAGCGGCTGCCGCGCTGGGGCCGCCGGATGTCGTGGACGTTTTCGTCCGTTCGGAGCTCGTCGGACCGATCGTCTCAGAGGCGATCGCGAGCGGTGCGGGTGCCGTTTGGCTCCAGTTGGGGGTCGTCGACGAGGACGCGGCTCGTGAGGCGCGCGCGGCCGGCCTGGTGACCGTGATGGATCGCTGCCCCGCGCAGGACTGGCCGCGGTTGGGTCCAGCGGCCTGATCGAGGACTAGAATGGCACCATGACAACTCCAGAACCCGTCTCGCAGCCCACCCCGCCCGAAAGCACCAGCACCCCTGTCCCGCAGGAGGCCGTTGTGCCGGCACCTGCTCCGGGCATGGCATACGCCCCCAATGGGTCCGAGATCCCGGTGTTCCCGAATGGGAAACCACGCCTCGACGCCGCCGGTAATGAGGTCAGTGAGAAGTCCAGGCTGGCGGCCGCCCTGCTCTGCTGGTTCCTGGGCGTCATCGGAATCCATCGGTTCTACGTTGGCAAGGTCGGTACGGCCATCCTGATGATCGTGACGCTGGGCGGATTGGGAATCTGGGTGCTTGTCGACTTCATCATGATCCTGATGGGCAACTTCAAGGACAAGGAAGAGAAGCCCCTGATCAACTGGTGACGGCCACCGGGGGCTGGCTGGGGGGTACCTCAGCGGTCCGAAAGTCGTGCAGGTGCTTCCCCACCGCGAACACCACGTAGGCGAGCCAGGCGATCATTCCGATGTGTAGGACGTCGTTCTCCGAGAAGTAGAAGCCCTCACCGCCGTTGTACAACGTCGCCGTGATTCCGGCGGCGTAGTAGGCGTAGTAGGCGACCTGGACGAGCACGAGTAGCAGCGCAGCGATCACCAGCGAGCGATCCATCCTGTCCCCGGTCCGACGCCAGCGAAGTCCGGCGACGACGATCACAATGATGATTCCGGGCAATGCGAACAGCATGAGCACGCTGAAGGACAGCAGGACGGCGCTGGGTACGAGTACCCCGGCAAGGGAAACCGCCAAGTAGATGGCGGCGTTGATGGCCGCGTACCAGATCAGGCCCTTTCGCAATGCTCCGCTGGCGCAGGCATATGCCACCGCGATGAGCATTGCGCTCACCGATAGGGCCTGCGTGATGCTGTAGCCGACCTCGAAGCCGTTCGTCAGCAGGCAGAAGTCGCGACCTTGGCACTTGAGCACATAACTGAATGCTTGGTAACTGATGCCGGCCTGCGCCGCCCCGATACCGCCCAGCACCAGGGCGATGCCCAGCCACAACCGTGACGTGGCGCCACGCCGCGTCACGAAGAAGTAGATTCCGGCCGCGATCCAAAGCAGGGCGAGCAGAAACACCAGGAACGAGCCCAACGGCTCATTCACCACGGTGCCGCCGACCTCCACGCATGGTCTCTGCTGGCACCACTGCTCCGGGGTGGTGGCAGGGGAGTAGCGCAGGTCGTCGAGGCGCCCGCAGCCGGTCAGGGCCACAAGCCCGAGTGCCGCAAGGATTGCTCGATAGCGCCTCATGCCCCGGCCGCCGCACGACCGGGCGTGTCCTCATCGCTGATGGTGTGCATGTGCCGAATTGTTGCATCGCCGGGTGTGCGACACACTTCGTTGGCATGGGACGAGATCGAACCCGGCCGCCGCGGCTGCACTGGTTGCCCCGAGGAATGTTGGCCGGAGCGGCCGGCACTATGGCCATGACCCTCTGGTACTACCTCGAGCGAACGCTTCGATCAGGCGACTTCACCGGGGTCGCGAGCTTGAGCGACGGCACCCCGATCCGGGGATTGGCAAGCGACCAAGGACTCGACTACGACGATAGCGTCGTACCCGGACAAATCGTCGCGAATATCCTGCACCTTCCGGCGGTGACCGCGAAAGAGGCCGGCGACATCACCATCGCGCTGCGCTGGTCCTACGGCTCGGCATTCGGAGTCGCTCACGTGTTGTTGCGCAAACGCCTCCGCGAGCCCTGGGCGAGTCTGCTGTTCGGCAGTCTACTGATGACCATGACCTCCGCGGCCTTCCCTCTGCTGGGTCGGACGCCATCGCCATGGCGTTGGCCGTTGGACGTTCAGGTGAGCGCGATCGGCAGCCACGTGGCGTACATCACGGCGGCTTCATTGACGGATGACGCGCTGCGCTGACGCCCGTCGCCGCCTGTTCCGGACTAGTCAGGAGGCGACCTCGTCGTAACTCTCCAGGAACTGACTGGTGTACAGGTTGTAGTAGAAGCCCCCGGCCGCGATCAGTTCGTCGTGGGTACCGGTCTCGATGATCGACCCTTGATCCATCACGATGATGGTGTCGGCGTCGCGGATCGTCGACAGTCGGTGAGCGATGACGAAACTGGTCCGGCCCTTGCGGAGCTCTGCCATGGCGTGCTGGATCAGTACCTCGGTGCGGGTGTCCACGGAACTGGTTGCCTCGTCGAGAATCAGGACGGCGGGGTCCGCGAGGAAGGCTCGAGCGATCGTGATCAACTGCTGCTCACCGGTTGACACATTCGCGGCGTCAGTGCCGAGCAGGGTGTCGTAGCCGTCGGGCAGGGTCCGCACCAGCCTGTCGACGTGGGCCGCCGTCGCTGCTTCGACGATCTGTTCCTCGGTGGCGCCGTCTGCACCGTAGGCGATGTTCTCGCGGATCGTCCCCCGGAAAAGCCAGGTGTCCTGCAGGACCATCCCGAAGGAACTTCGCAGGTTGTCCCTGGTGAGATCGCGGGTGTCGATACCGTCCAACCGGATGCAGCCACCATCGATCTCGTAGAACCGCATCAGCAGATTGACCAACGTCGTCTTCCCGGCGCCGGTGGGGCCCACGATCGCTACCGCTTCGCCCGGGGCCACGGCCAATGTCAGGTCCTTGATCAACTCGGTGTCGGGTGAGTAGCTGAAGGTGACGTGGTCGAAGTCGACCCGGCCGCGTGGGGAGGCGAGTACCGTCGCGTCCAACGGATCGGGGGACTCCTCGGGTTCATCGAGGAGTTCGAACACCCGCTCCGCCGAGGCGATGCCCGACTGCAGCAGGTTGGTGATGCTCGCGATCTGGGTAATCGGCATGGTGAATTGACGTGAGTACTGGATGAAGGCCTGCACATCTCCCAGCGACATGGTTCCGCTGGCCACCCGAAGGCCACCCACCACAGCGATCGCAACATAGTTGAGGTTCGCGATGAAGGCCATCGCAGGTTGGATGATCCCGGAGATGAACTGCGCCAGGAAGCTGCTGCGGTACATCTGTTCGTTCGCCTCGTCGAACTTGGCTATCGCTTCCTGCTGGTGACCGTAGACCTTGACCAGCTCGTGGCCCGAGTACATCTCCTCGACGTGGCCGTTCAGAATCCCGGTCCACTTCCACTGCCCCACGAACTTGCGCTGGCTGCGTTTTGCGATCGTGACGGTGACGAAGAAGGACAGCGGCACCGTGAGCAGCGAGATGATCGCCAGCAGCGGGCTGATCCAGACCATCATGATCAGCACCCCGATCACCGTGAGTACCGAGGTGATCATCTGGGTGAGGGTCTGTTGCAGGGTGGTCGAGATGTTGTCGATGTCGTTGGTGACCCGGCTCAGCAGGTCGCCGCGCGCGTGATCATCGAAGTACTTCAGCGGGAGTCGGCCCAGTTTGTGGTCGACCTCCTCGCGTAGGCGGAACATCGTTCGCTGCGTCACTCCGGCCATCAGGTAGTTCTGGGCCCAGGAGAACAGTGAACTGAGCACATACACCAGCGTCACCAGAACAATCACCCGTGACAGGGCGTAGAAGTCGACGCCCTGCCCGGGATCAACCGTCATCCCGGATAGCAGATCGGCCTGCTGACTGCGACCGGTTGCCCGCAGAACCTGTTCCGCTTCAGCCTGACTCATCCCCGGGGGTAGGCGCTTGCCGACGACGCCGTTGAAGATGATGTTGGTGGCATCACCCAGCAGCTTCGGGCCGATGACGGCCAGCGCGACGCTGATGGTGGCCAAGACCATCACCAGGGTGATGACGAACCGCTCCGGGTGGAGTCGCCGGCGCATCCGCCTCAGCGATCCGCGGAAATCGCGCGCCTTCTCCGTGGGCAACCGCATTCCCAGCGAGCCGGGTCCGCCAGCCATGGGTCCGCCGACCGGCTTGGGGGGAGGTGTTCCCGAACCGGTGCCCGGTGAGGTCGAACTCATGCGACCTCCTCCTCGGTTACCTGGGAGTGCACTATCTCCTGGTAGGTCTCGCAACTGGCCATCAGTTCAGGGTGACTTCCGATCCCGACGACACGTCCCTCGTCGAGAACGATGATCTGGTCGGCGTGCAGGATCGTGCTGACCCGCTGCGCGACGATCACAACCGTCGCGTCGGCGATGTCCTTGCGCAGCGCGGCGCGCAGTTTGGCATCGGTGACGTAGTCCAGCGCGGAGAAGGAATCGTCGAACAGATAGATCGGCGAGCGCCTCACCAGGGCCCTCGCGATCGCCAGCCGCTGCCGCTGGCCGCCGGAGACGTTGGCGCCCCCCTGGTCGATGGGCGCGTCCAGGAGTTCCGGCAGCGCCCTGACGAAGCCGCCCGCCTGGGCGGTGTCCAGGGCTCGCCAGATCGCCATCTCGTCGGCGTCAGGAGCGCCGAAGCGCACGTTGCTGCCGATGGTTCCGGTGAACAGGAAGGCCTTCTGGGGAACCAGTGCAATCTGATCCCACAGTTGGGTCTGGGCGAGGGCGCGTACGTCGACGCCGTCCACCCGCACCGTTCCGCCGGTGACGTCGTAGAGGCGGGGAATGAGGTTGATCAAGGTCGTCTTGCCCGACGCGGTGGCGCCAACGATTGACGTCATCTGGCCAGGTCTCAG
>CAZKVQ010000002.1:16521-25056 GCA_964556255.1 uncultured Actinomycetes bacterium | reverse complement strand
ACGTGAGATTCTCGAGTACGCAGTCCTCCGCCCCGGGGTAGGAGAAAGACACGTCGTCGAACTCCACCAGCCCGGGTCGGTCGACGCTCGGGAGCGCGACAGGCTCTGCAGGGTCGGCGATCTCTGGCTCGGTGTCGAGAACCGCTTGGATCCGCTCAGCGGAGGCCGCAGCGCGGGGGATCATCACGAACATCATCACTGCGAGCATCACCGAGAACAGGATCTGGGCGATGTACTGCAGGAACGCGGTCAGGTCGCCGATCTGCATGGAACCGTCGTCCACCAGGTGACCGCCGAACCAGATGACGGCCACGCTGGACAGGTTCATGATCAGCATGAGCGACGGCAACATCAAGGCGAACAGTCGCGTCACCCGCAAGGTGGTCTCGGTCAGATCGTCGTTGGCGTCCTCGAACCGGGCCTCCTCCCGGCGGGTGCGCACGAACGCGCGGATCACACGGATCCCCGACAGCGTTTCCCGTAGCACCTCATTGATCCGGTCGATCTTGATCTGCATCGAGCGGAAGAGCGGCACCGCCTTGAACATCAGCGTGCCGATGACTACCGCCATGAGCGGCACGATGACCAGCAACAGCGCTGAGAGTTGCACATTCTCCCGCATCGCCATGATGACCCCACCGATGGCGGTGATCGGCGCGACCACGACCATCGTCAAACCCATCAGCACCAGCATCTGGACCTGCTGGACATCGTTGGTGTTCCGGGTGATCAGCGAAGGCGTGCCGAACTGGTCGACCTCCCGCAGGCTGAAACCTTCAACGGTGCTGAACATCGCACCGCGGACGTCGCGCCCGAAGGCCATCGCGGTGCGGGCGCTGTAGTAGACCGCAACCACCGAGCAGATGCCCAACCCCAGAGTGACCGCCAGCATCAGCAGTCCGATCTGCACGATGTGGGAGATGTTCCCGGTGACAACACCGTTGTTGATGATGTCGGCGTTGAGGGTGGGGAGATCGAGGGTCGCCAGCGCCTGCACGAAGAGCAGCACGACGACTAGTGCGAGCGCGCGCTTATAGGGCTGCAGGTAGGTACGCAGGAGTCGAACCACGGGTCAAGCCTGTCATGCGCCCGCGCTGAGTTTCCAGGCCACCGCGTGCGCTGACAGAGTAATGGCCCATCACGGACCGCCGGCCCGGCGTTGGGTCCGCCAGGCCTGGATTATCCAGCCACCAAGGGGCCTGAGCGTGGCATTGTGGCCATGTGACATCCGACGCCCAGGGCCCGCTGAGGCCGAACTGGGTGGAACTGGTGGTCGTCCCGGCGGTGGTCGGAGCCATCACCGGAGTTCTGGTCGGACTATTGGTCGATGTGGTGGAGCGTTTCCTGCTCGAGACCGTGATCCTGGGCATCCCTGGGCCGTGGTTCGCTATACCCGCACTGGGGGTCTTCGTCCTCACTCGGTTGGCGCTGGTGAAGGTCGCCGGCGCGACCTCGCCGAGTACCTCGGAGCTGTTTCCGGAGGCCTACCACCACGGGAAGTGGCGCTACCCATTGCGGCAGGTTCCGGGACGCATCCTCTCCGGCGTCACCACGGTCGGCCTCGGTGGCTCGCAGGGTCTGGAGTCCCAGTCGGCAATGGTGGGCAGCACCGTCGGGATCGCGATCCGCCGGGTCTTCGGGGACCGGCTGCCGTACCTCTCCACGCAGGCGGGGCGTCGTCTGGTGCTGGTGTGTGGCGCTTCGGCAGGTATCGCCACGGTGTTCTCCTCACCTATCCTGGGGGCGGCCTATGGCATCGAGATGCCGTTCCGGCGCCGACTGGACGGTCGCCGACTGCTGCCTTCGATGATCGCCGCGTCGGTGTCCTATGTGACGGCGTCGTTGATCAAGAGTTCCCGAAGCCTGATGACCTACGTTCCCCACGACATTTCGGCGAGGGAGATGGCCGGCGCACTGGGGGTTGCGCTGCTGTGCGGCGTTGGCGCCCGCTACTTCGCCGTCATCATGGGCCACATCCGGCGCTGGAAGGACGGCCCCCGGCCCTGGCTCAGGGCCGCTGGGGCGGGCGTGGCGCTGATGCTGCTCGCCATGGCTGGCTGGTTCGTGACCGGACAGCCCATCTCCGCTGGGCCGGGGTATGTGGCTTCCGACTGGGCGCTACCGGCAAGTGGACCGGGACCGACGGTGTGGCTCTTGGTGGCCGCGTTGGCGTTCCGATGGTTGACGGTGCTGCTCTGTATCGGGGCCGGAGGGGGCGGCGGGGTGTTCACTTCGCTGGCGACCAACGGGCTACTCATTGGAACCGCTGTGGCCGTGGCGATGGACCTGCCCAATCCAACACTTCTGGCCCTAGTCGGTATGGGCGCCTTCTTGGGGGCCGGCTACAGGATTCCGTTGGCCGGTGCCGGTCTCATCATCATGATGTGTGGGGAGGCGCTGCCGGCGGCGGTGGGAATCGCCGGGGTCGCCATCGCGACGGTGATCATGGGTTCGTTGTCCGCTTCAGATGCCCAGACCGACGACGCCCAGCACGACGATGAAGGTGTTGACGCCATCCCACCGCGCCGGTGAATCCGCCGATCTCGGGTGAGGCCGGCGAAGCCGGCGAGACCCCCGTGCTCGCCGCCTTCAGCCGTCCAGAGTGCCTGTGGCAGAAATGTAACCGCCCGACCACTCTGAGTAGCATTGCCAAACCTATCATGTCTGGACGTCCTCGATGTCCGCTCCCCGGCGAAGTTGGGGAACCTCGTGGGCCCCGGAGTCGGTCGCGAACCACCCGGCTCGCGGGAATTTCACTGCGCTGTCTTGGCCGCCAACTCCACTTGGGCGGCCCGGTACTCGGAGGCCAACCGGTCGATCAAAGAGGCCGCGGACAGCACGGATTTCACTGCACCGATGCCCTGGCCGCAGCCCCAGATATCCCGCCAGGCCGTAGCGCCAATACTTCCGGATCCGAAATCCATCGACGACGGGTCCGCCTCAGGGAGGTTGTCGGGGTCCAAGCCCGCTGCCTCGATGGACGGGCGCAGATAGTTGCCGTGTACTCCCGTGAACAGGCTCGTATAGACGATGTCTTCCCCACCGCAGGCCACCACGGCCTCCTTGTACGCGCTGGCGGCGTTGGCCTCCTCAGTCGCGATGAAGGCGGAACCGATATAGGCCAGGTCGGCCCCCATAGCCAGCGCCGCCAGGATCGCCCGCCCGGAGGCGATCGCTCCGGAGAGCGCTATCGGCCCGTCGAACCACTCCCGAAGTTCGCCCACAAGTGCGAACGGCGACAGGCCACCCGCGTGACCACCGGCCCCTGCCGCGACCGGAATCAACCCGTCAGCCCCCTTCTCTATGGCCTTGTGCGCGAACCTGGAGTTGATCACGTCGTGAAGCACGATGCCGCCGTAGGAATGGGCCGCCTCGTTGACCTCTTCCCGGGCGCCCAGCGAGGTGATGGTGATGGGCACTTGGTACTTCACGGCCAGTGCTACGTCGGCCTCCAACCTGGCGTTACTGCGATGAACGATCTGGTTCACCGCGAAGGGTGCGGCCGGGCGGTCCGGGTGCCTTCGATCCCAGTCCGCCAGCGTCTCGGTGATCTGCGCGAGCCAATCGTCCAGTTGGGCCGCCGGGCGGGCATTCAGGGCCGGGAACGACCCGACGATGCCGGCCGTACATTGGGAGATGACGAGTTCCGGCGTGGAAACGATGAACATCGGAGAGCCGATCACCGGGAGTCGCAGGCCGTCGAGAATCGGTGGCAGGGTCATGCGGAAGCGGCTCCGTTCTGCAGGGAGTGCGGATCCCAGAATGCCGAAGGCGGCCGTGGGCCTCACACTTCGAAGGTGGCCTCCACCGTAGCCGTGACGGTGATCTGCGGCGGATCCAGATCCACCGTGGGCGGTCCGCCAGCGCGCATCTTCCCCTCGGCCATCATGGGCGCCGCCATCATCACCATCCCCTGGTCAGCCGCGAGCAACCCCGGGTCCGCCAGCGCCCGAAGCGAGCCCAGCGCTCGATCGAGGGCATCGGCGAAGTCTTCGGCCGCGCGGTAGGCGGCGGCGACCGCGCTGCGCCGCACCTCGCGGTGGATCGGGTTGTCAGTCTCCAATTCCCAGCGGATACCTCCCAGTTGGGCGCCGGCGCCGCCGACGCGCGCGGCCACGTTCGAGACGTGACGCGCTTGCACCTCCGCGCTGCCGCTCACCCGGGCCTGCCAACCGGAGGCCACCTGCTCGCCGGTGCGATCCTCCCACCGATAGGTGCGCGACGTCACCAGACTGGACATGGCGGATCGACGCACATCCTCACCATCCAGCGCCTGTCGGACTTCATCGGCGGTGGCACCGGCACGGCGCACCGCTTCATCGGCGGTCGGCGAATCGTAGGCGATCGCGATCGACAGCACGGCGAAGTCGGCATCGGTCTCCGCATGGGCTGTGCCGCGCACCCTTAGGGTGGCTGGCTGTGGGGGCATGGAATCCTCCTTGGGCTCGGGCGGGATGCGGGGCGGTCGGCCCGCTCGACTGGACTGTAGCCTTGCCGGATGAGACAAGTGGGTTCGGCGATCTTCTGGGCGTTCGTCGCCGTGACGTCGATCCTGCTCTTCCCTATCGCGGTGATCCTCTGGGCCGTCACCGCCCCCTTCGATCGTCGGCGGATTGCGCTACACAGATTCACCTGTTTCTGGGCTTCGCTGTACACCTGGTTCAACCCTGCCTGGCCGTTGGAGATCACCGGGCGGGAGCACATCGAGCCCCACAAGACCTACATGTTGGTGGCGAACCACCTGTCGCTGCTCGACATCCTGGTGCTGTTCCGGCTGTTCAAGGACTTCAAGTGGGTGTCCAAGGCGGAGATCTTCAGGGTTCCGGTCATCGGCTGGAACATGCGACTGAATCGCTATATCCCGTTGCGGCGTGGCGACCGGGAGAGCGTCATGGAAATGATGACCTCCTGCCACGATGCCCTGGCCCAGGGATCCTCGGTGATGATGTTCCCGGAGGGCACTCGATCCAAGACGGGGGAGTTGCGGGACTTCAAGACCGGCGCATTCCAGTTGGCCCGAGAGGCACGGGTTCCGGTGGTGCCCATCGTCATCAGAGGAACCTCCGACGCCTTGCCGAAGCGCGGTTTCGTGTTGCAGGGGCGACACAGAATCTCGGTGACGGTCTTGCCCGCGGTCGATGAGGCGGTGGTCGAGAGTCTCAGCACCGATGAGCTGACGGCTCACGTGCGGGAATTGATCGCTTCGGAACTCACGGTTCCCGCGGCACCCTGACCTCGATGTTCGGGCCGTGCTCGAGAGGTCAATGACGGGAGATTTGGTTGCCGCCGAGGGCCTTGGCCGTCGCCATGGCCTGAAAAGCCCTCAGCACCGCGTCCGACACGGTCTGATGTTGGCCTCCCGCCTGGTTGTCCGTAGCGGAAAGTCCCACCGATGCGGTCACCGTCAGGTCCGCGGTGAGCCAACTCCAATCCTCTTCGGCGATGCTGGCCCGCAGTCGTTCCGCCAGCGCTGGTGCGGCCGTGATGTCCTCGATGAGGATGACGAATTCCTCGCCTCCGAAACGCGCCACGACGGCGTCGTCCGGCGTGAGTTCCGTGAGGATTTCCGCCAGGCGTTGCAGGACCTCGTCGCCCACCTGGTGGGAGAATCGATCGTTGACGGACTTGAACTTGTCGAGGTCGATGACGATCGCCGCGCGGTGCGGTACGGGCGAAATGGAAAGAGCAGACGTCTGGTCATCCAGTCCGCGACGGTTGAGCAGGCCCGTGAGGCTGTCGGTGTTCGTCCACCGTCGTAGCGCTTCGGCCGCCGCTCGGCGCTCTTCCAACGCGACCACTAGGTGTGCCGTGCGCTCAGCCACCGTGCGTTCGAGGTTGGCGTTCGTTTGACGCAGGCTTTCGATATTGCGTCGCACGGTGCGATCGGCAAGCGCCTCGGCTATCAGCTGGCGACCGGCCTGCCACAGCACGATTCCTACTGCCGACGAGGTGGCCAACGTGAGGAGAGTGCCGTTGGCCATTGACTCCAGCCAAGAGACCGGCGGAGTGCGCGCCGGTTCAGTGACCAGGGCGAGCAGCGCCACCGAGGCCATCGGTACGGGGAGGGCAAGCCACAGCAGGCGTTGGCTGAACGACACCGCCATGAACGCCGCCAACAACCCCATGAAGAAAGCGTTGGTACTCAGGTCCCCGGTAGTTGCCGGTTCCACGACGAGAACCACCCAGAACAGTCCGCTCATGAGGGCAGCGGCACCGTTGAGACTGACCCTTCGGGCCAACCAGGTCACGCCAAAGGCGAGGACGGATCCCGCGCACAGCACGATGGCCGAGAGTTCGCCGTTCGGTAGGACCAGGAACACGCCGGCCGCGATGAATCCCAGGACGCCAAAGGCAACGCCCAGCACCGAGAGCACCCCGCGCCGAAGGTCGTCCTCGAGTTGAGCGACCGAGCCACCGGCCCCCTCCGCTGGATCCGCCGGCCTCGCGGTCTGTGCCGTCGTCACCTTCGCACCCCCCTGGACTGCTTCGCAGTTCGGAGGGAAAGATCGGCGGCTGCCATCGCTCGGCCTAGTGGATCAGACCCACGTGGGTCGATGGCAGCCACGCCCCACGTGGCCGAGAGTTTCGCCGTGGGCGTCTGGCCCTGCCACGAGGCCGCGGAGAGCACCCGAGCGATCCGTCGAGCGGTGCTCGCCGCATCCTCAACTCCGCAATCCGGCATCAGGATGAGGAACTCGTCCCCGCCGATTCGGTAGAGCGTGTCATTCTCGCCGGCCGCCGCTGACATCAACTCGGCGGCTCGCGCGAGAACCGCGTCCCCGGTAGCGTGCGACATTTCGTCGTTGATGCTCTTGAACTCGTCGAGGTCGATGATCCCCAACGCCAGAGTGCGACCGGATCGGGCGAATCGGGAAAGCATCTGTGGTGTCCGTTGGCTCAAATGGCGGCGGTTGTACAGGCCAGTGAGCGAGTCCTTCATCGCGATCCGATTGAGTTCGGCGATGTCCGCATCGGTCTCCGCGATCACCCGTTGAAGCTCAGCCGACTGGCGTGCGACGTCGGAGTCCAACTGATCGCGTACCGCTTGGAGTTCCCGCTCGATGCGGGAGTTGCCCTCGAGGGAGCGCGCGAGTCGACGGATGCTGCGTCCAACTCCACTCATACCGAACACCACGAGCAGGGCCATCACTAGTGAGATCAACCCCCCACCCACGATCAGGATGCGCCATTCGAGGACCGGTGAGTGGCGCGCATCGGTGGTGAGCCACAGAATCGCCACCACCGAGACAATCACGACGGCCGTGGCAGTTGCGTGCCTGCGCGCGCCGGCCAGGACGAGGAAACCGGCGACGATGGCCGCCGCGTAGGGGCTGAGACCTGCGGTGCCCGTGAAGGCCGGCGGCAGCAACAACGCAGCGACCAGCGCAATCGAAAACACGGTGGAGGCCGGTGTCAGGTAGCCTCGGCGCAACGCGATCCAGCAACCGAAGGTGGTCAGGCACAAACCGACGGCGACCGCCAGTGGCGGGGCTGAGCCACCCCAGATGACGGCCACGTACATGACCGGGATGGCGAAGGTCAGCAGCAGCAGGATGGGTGCCAGGAACTGCGCGCGCCGGCGGTCGTCGGTGTGGCGCAGCAGGGTGGAAACGTCCCCATCATCGACCTCCGATGATGCGTCGGCTGGCAGTGATTCCCTCACATGTCGAAGCCACCGCATGCCATCAGTCAACACCCGATCAGCTGTAGACGAAGGAGGTCTTAGTCCGGGGCTCGGGATCGACCCAGTCGCCGAGTCCCTTGTGCAGCACGTTCAACACTTCGAAGGCGTCCCGAGCGACCGAGCCGCGGTAGTCCTCCTGGTCATCTCCATATTTGAAGCTGAACTCGATCACCACCGGGGTGGTGTCCGCTTCACCCTCGTCGTACCACGCGACCATGGCGCACTCGGCAACAATGTCGCGCTTGCCCAACAGCAGCGAGGCACCTTCGAGAACCAGTTCCCGGGCCGTGAAGTCGCGCACGAGAACGAGCTCTTCGCCATGGGCAGACTCATCCAGTGCCTCTGGCAGTCCGGGGAACAAATCGACCACGTCCTGAACGTGCGACAGTGCCTGCTCCGCGGAGAGCGGTTGGGTGGTCGAGTAGCTGAACACGCTGACGAAGGGTGGTTTGACGTCTTCCTCGAACTTCGTCTTGGCCTGGCTGTCGTCGGCCGGGTCCATCACCCGATCGGACGCCACGTATCGATCGGGGTGACGGAACTTCAAAGTCACCTCGCGTTCGCCTGTGGCAACGTCCTCGCGCTCGCGCACGATGTAGGAGTCGGCGTTGATGGCGTTCAGGTCGGTGTCGAAGAATCTGATGAGGCGACGCGCCTTGACCTCCGAGAATGAACCCTTGGCGGGGATTCCCAGAGGTTCCAGGGCCGTTTCCACTGCTTGCCAGAACCGGTCCACGACGGCACTGAGCCCGTGCTCGTCGCCGTCGAAGAGAGACGGCTTGAGCATCACCTTGTACTCCCGCGATGTCACGTCCGTGCGGCGCCTGGCCATGGTGGCTCCTTGAGGTCGG
>CAZKVQ010000002.1:0-16421 GCA_964556255.1 uncultured Actinomycetes bacterium | reverse complement strand
ATGGACCGCACGGGGAGGATGGACCGCACGGGGAGGAATGGAGCCAGTGGGCATCGTGACGAAGCCGCCCCAACGTCCAATGGTCAATCACCCAGGGCGACAAGGGCTCTGTCCGGAACCGTCAGGAGAAGTTCGTCGCCCAGCGCGAAGGTGCGGCCCGCGGCCCCGATCGATGTCCACACCTCGATCGGGTCCTCGACCACCGCCGCAGTCACTCCGACGACGAGGTTCTCGCCCCTGAACGACGTCCGCGCCACCTTGACCGGGAGGCGGACCTCGTCCTCGCCGCGCCACCGTTCCCCTGATAACACCATGTCGGACCGCCGTCGGTACTCGAGGCCGAGCAGGTCGGGTCGGAGGAGGAACTGTCGCGCCTGTTGAGCTCCGGAAGTGACTGCGAGTGCCTCAGGTAGCAGAGTGGTGGCGGTGGTCCGGGGCAGGATGTTCGCCAATCCCAGGAATCGAGCTACCCAGGCCGTCGCTGGCGTGGACCACAGGGTCGTGGGAGGGCTCTCCTGCAGGATCTGACCGGACTTCATGACTGCCACCTGGTCGCCGAATTCAAACGCCTCGCTATGGTCGTGGGTGACGTAGATGACGGTGGTGCCGTCGCGGTGGAAACTCTCCGCCATCGTCACGAGGAGGTCCTCGCGCAGGGCTCGATCCAGCGACCCCAGGGGCTCGTCGAGCAGCACGATCCCGGGTCGCGGAGCCAGAGTGCGGGCCAGGGCCACGCGTTGCTGCTCGCCGCCCGAGAGCGCGGTGACCGCATCTTCCCCGCGGCCCTCTAGCCCGACGGCGGCGAGCAGCTCGCTGATTCGATCGCCCGCCGCCTGCCGCGGCCAGCCGGCCATCCGAAGGCCGTAGCCGATGTTCGCCGCTGCCGACATGTGCGGGAACAGCGAGTGGTTCTGAAACATCAGACCGATGCCGCGCTTGTGGGTGGGCACGCTGGCCAGGTCCCTTCCATTGACGGTCACCCGCCCACCAGCCAAGGGTTCAATACCGGCGATGGCTCGAAGCAGGGTGGATTTGCCGCAGCCGCTGGGTCCGAGCACAGCTAGGCATTGGCCGCTCCCGACGGCGAACGACACGTCACGAACCACCGGTTCCGTGCCATAGGCGACGCGTACCGAGTCGAGCCTGATGTCGGTCACGATGACACCTCCGGTACTCGGAAGCGGTCGGTGATGAGCACGACGGTGGCGGTGAGCACGACCAGGATGGCGGCCATCGCCATCGCCTGGCCTTGATTCGAGGCACCCGGGCTACCGAGGAACCGGTAGATCGCGATGGGCACGGTGGGATGGTCCCCCCGTGCCACGAACACCGTGGCACCGAACTCGCCTAGTGAGATCGCGAAGGCGAATCCGGCTGCCACCACGGCGGAACGGGCCACCAATGGAACATCGATCGTCCTCACGACCTGCCAAGGCGACGCCCCCAGGACAGCGGCGGCCTCGCGCAGGCTCACCCGGATGGCCCGCAAAACCGGCACCATGGTCCTGACTACGAAGGGGATGGCAACCAGGGACTGCACAATCGGTACCAACCACGGCGAACCGCGAAGGTTCAGAGGCGCGGAATCGAACGCGATCAGTGCCCCGAACCCGAGGGTCACCGCCGATACCCCCAACGGCAACAGCAGGGCACCGGAGAGCACCCTTGCCGATCCGGAGGCCAGTGCGAAGGCGGCGAGCGAACCGACCACCATCGCGATGACGGTGGCAGTTGTGGCGAAGAGAAGCGAATTTGCGATCGCCGTTGTCGGAGGTACGAAAAGGATGCTGCCGGCGCGGCTGGACCCCAATGCTTGGAAGTTGTCGAACCCGTATCCGCCTCCGGTCGCCATGGCCCGCTGGAACACTGCCGCGATCGGACCCACCAACAGGAGCAGCGAAACAACGAGGAACACCAGCACCGCGAGCCGGTCCCGACCGCTACGGGCAGGTCGGTCGGCCCCCGTTGGATCCAGCACCTCAACCCCGCTGGCGAGGTTGCGGGACAGCAGCGATTGCACAACCAGCATCGCGATGACTATCAGTATCTGGATGAGCGAGAGCGCAGCACCCAGCGGCAAGTTGAACAGGAACAGCACCTGACGCTGGATCTCCACCTCGATCGTCGCCTGACCGGGCAGCCCCAGCAGCAGCACCACCCCGAACGAGGTCACCGTGAACAGGAAGACGATGCCGGCCGCCGCCCAGACCGCGGGTTTCAAGCGGGGCCAGGTCACCGTGGCGAAAACCCGCCAGGGACTGGCTCCCAGCGCAGCAGCCGCCAACTCGGGTGCCCTGTCCAACTGCCGCCAATAGCTACCCACCATTCTGAGCACTACGGCGTAGTTGAAGTAGACGTGCGCGATCAGGATTGCGGGTAAGCCCCTGTCCCAGCCATCCGGCACCGCCCAACCGAAGGGACCACCGGGGGAGAGGGCGGCAGACACGGCCGTCGCAACCACCACCGTCGGCATGATGAATGCGACGGTCGCCAGCGTCTCGACGAGTCCCCGACCCGGGAAGGAGTAACGGGAGACCACCCAGGCCGACGGCAAGCCCACCGCGAGCACCAGGGCGGTCGACAGCACCGCCTGCCACAGGGTGAAGGCCACCACCTGCCGCATGGCCGGCGAATCGGCCACCCGAACCAGAGCCGACAGGTCCCAATGGGAACCAGGGTGCAGTGCCCGGTAGAGGAGCGCACCGACGGGATAGAGGAAGAAGACACCGATGAAGGCCAGCGGAACGGCGAGGACGGCCCAGCGCACCGCGTGCGTCCGACGTCCGCCGGTACGCCGCCGGCCGGCTGTCACCGGTTCAGTGGCCAGTCCGTTGATGGTCATCGGATTCCGCGGAGCGCCTTAGGGGCCGCACTCAACGTTGAACGGTGTCCGTCCATGTACTCACCCACTGGTCACGGTTGGCCGCCACCTGCTCGGGGGGCACCGACAACGGTCGCGCCACGAGGGTTGCGTTGTCGGTGAACTCCTTCGGCAAGGTGACTCCCGGCAGCACGGGAAACACGAAGTTGTTCAGCGGGAGATCGGACTGGTACGTCTTGGTGATCATGAAGTCGACGAGCTTCTTTGCGCCCTCGGTGTTCTTCGCGTTCGCAAGCACCCCCGCGAATTCGACTTGCCGGTAGCAGGTCTGGTCGAGGCTGCCGGTGGTGGACTTCCCGTCCGCCGGCTTGGGATCGGCGAATACCACTTCGGCGGCCGGGGAGGAGGCGTACGACACGACCAGCGGTCGGGGGCCCTTGCCGGTGCCGCCGCTGAACTCCTTTTCGTAGGCCGTGCTCCAGTCATTGACAACCAGTACACCGTTGTTCCTGAGCGACTTCCAGTAGTCCTGGTAGCGGCTCTCACCCGACTTCGCCACGGTCGCGAGTAGGAATGCCAGCCCCGGGGTGCTGGTGGCCGGATTCTCCACCACGAGCAGATTCTTGTACTCCGGCTTCGTAAGGTCGTCCAGGGTCGTCGGCACCGGGATGTTCTTCTGCTCGAACCAGGTGCGGTCGTAGTTCACGCAGACGTCTCCGACGTCGATCGGTGTGACGTGCTTGGTCGGATCCATCCGATACTGGGCCGGAATCGAATCCAGCCCTGCGGCCGCGTACTCGGTGAAGAGTCCCTGGTCGATCGCTCGACTCAGCAGATTGTTGTCCACCCCGAACAGGACATCACCCTCCGGGTTGTCCTTCGTGAGAATGGCTCGGTTGACGACTTCGGCACCGTCACCGGACTTGCTCACCTCCACCTTGATCCCGGTCTGTTTGGTGAAGTCGGCCAGGGTGGCGTCGGAGATCGCGTAGGCGTCGTAGGTCACGAGCCGGACGGTGTCACCGGCAATTGGCGACGATGTAGGTGACGCGTTATCGCCTGAGTTCGTGGAGCTGCACGCCACCAAGCTCAGGGTCAGCGCGAAGACTCCCGCTGCGACTTTCAGCGCTCGTGGTGAGGGACGGCTCGCTGGGCGGTCGCGGCGCAGCATGGGCAGATCGGACACGTTTCCTCCGCTGGTATGACCCAGATCAGGTTGGCGGGTCGATGACACTGCGCGGGCGCGCCAGCCATCTTCTCAGCCCGGTTGCTCCGGACTCCCCGAGTGCACTACGAACCTACCCCACTGCGTCTCTGCAGGGCCGCACTGCCGCTTGCGGACAGCGTGATCAGCCCCATGGGCGGGCGTACAGTGGGCGGATATGGAGACGTCGACGCCGCAGAATGCACCAGACCCCGCATTGCTGGACTCACCGCTGATACGTCGCATCCGGGATTCGGTGATAGGTGATGACCAGGTCGTGCCCGGACCCTACGGTCCGGGCCCGGCCACCTACGACGACTACACCGGCAGCGGTCGAGCCTTGACGTTCATCGAGGACTTCATCCGGGATGAGGTACTACCCCGATACGCCAACACCCACACCGAGAGCAGCGGCACCGGTCTGCAGACCACGCGGCTACGCGAGGATGCCCGCCGCGAGGTGGCCAAGGCGGTGGGGGCGACCGATGAGTACGCAGTCATTTTCGCCGGTGCCGGCTGTACTGGCGCGATCGACAAACTCGTCGGGATCCTGAACATCCGCATTCCGGCTGACCTCGATGCCAAATACGGCCTGAGCGAGCAGATCCCGGGCGACCAACGGCCGGTGGTCTTCATCGGACCGTATGAACACCACAGCAACGAACTGCCATGGCGGGAGTCAATCGCCGATGTGGTGGTGATCCACGAGGATGTCAACGGTCAGATCGACGCCGAACATCTTGAGACCGAACTGACCAGGTACGCCGACCGGCCGCTGCTCATCGGCTCTTTCAGCGCTGCCAGCAATGTGACGGGGATTCTGTCCGACGTGCCGGGGATCACAGCGAAACTGCATGCCCACGGAGCCCTGGCCTTCTGGGACTATGCCGCCGCAGCCCCTTACATCGACATTGACGTGGCTGCGAAAGGGGATCCGGCACATGCGGTCGACGCCGTGTTCTTCTCGCCGCACAAGTTCATCGGGGGACCTGAGACGCCTGGTGTCCTGGTTGTCCGTCGTGACCTGGTACGCAACACGGTGCCCGATGTGGTCGGTGGCGGCACCGTCCTCTTTGTGAACCCGGACGAGCACGTCTACCTCGACGACATAGTGCATCGAGAGGAAGCAGGGACGCCGGCCATCATCGAGGCGATCCGCGCGGGACTCGTACTGCAGCTGAAATCTGCTGTGGGGGTCGACACGATTCGTGCACACGAGGCCGACTTCGTTTCACGGGCGATGGCCCGATGGGCAACGAACCCGGCCATGGAGATCCTGGGCAACCGCTCGGCCGAACGACTCTCGATCGTGTCCTTCACTATTCACACGCCCAGTGGCAGATACCTGCACCACAACGCGGCGGTGGCGATGCTCAACGACCTCTTCGGTATCCAGTCCCGTGGCGGTTGTTCCTGCGCCGGGCCTTACGGGCATCGCCTCCTTGGTATCAACATCGAGGAGAGTCACGAGTTCAGCCGCGAGGTGGCAGTCGGTTGCGAAGGCATCAAACCCGGTTGGACGCGCATCAACTTCAACTACTTCATCTCCGAGGCAGTTTTCGAGTACATCGTGGAAGCGGTCAACCTGGTCGCCACGCACGGATGGCGCCTGCTGCCGGATTACGAGTTCAACCCGGAGTCGGGCCTCTGGCGACACCGGAACGGACCTGCGGAACCGCCACTGCGCTTGAGTCAGATCCATTACGCGGAGGACGGCTCCATGGTCTATCCGCGGTTGGCGGATGTGGCGCCCGAGTCAGCGTTGCAGGGCTATCTGGAGGAGGGGCGACGCATTCTTGTCGATGCCCAGCCCGACACCCAACCGACCGACTCCGGTGAGCTAGTCGCGGCGGGTTTGGTTCGCGCTGACTTCGACACCCTTCGCTGGTTCGATCTGCCGCCCGTCTGTCTTCGCGAACGGGCATAATCCCTCGCATGACCGAGACTCGGCTTGTCCTGGATGACCCCCTGCTCGATGGCGAGACGATGAGGGTGATCGGTTCCGCCCCATATGGAGGAGCCGACATCGGCGAGGCGCTGGCCGCGGCCCGCACGATCTCCGGAACCGACCTCGACAGTTGGTTCGGCGCCTGGTCGGCCCTTGGCGATCGGGTGTCCGCGCTGGCTGCGGATGCGGCAGCGGCGGGTCACGACGAGACTGCCAGGCTGGCGTTCTGGCGGGCATCGTCCTACTACCGGACCGCAGGCGTCATGCTCATTGCCGCTCCGCTGGATCCACGGCTGCGCGATGTGACCCACCGGCAGACCGACATGTTCCAGCGCGGCGCGGCGCTGATGGCCCAACCACCGGAACTGTTGAAGATCCCGTACGAGCAGACCACTCTGCCCGGCTACTTCTTCGCCGTTGATGACGACCCGCGTCCGCGGCCAACGGTAATCCTGACCGGAGGTTATGACGGCACCGTGGAGGAGTTGTACTTCTACAACGCTGCTGCCGCCTTGGCGCGCGGGTACAACGTGCTTGCATTCGAAGGACCGGGGCAGGGCTCGGTGCTGATCGATCAGGGTCTGCCCATGCGGCCTGACTGGGAATCCGTGGTCGGACCCGTCCTCGATTTCGCGCTTGCCAGAAAGGATGTGGACCCGGCCCGCGTCGCTCTGATTGGCCTGAGCCTTGGCGGCTATCTAGCGCCCCGAGCGGCCAGCGTCGACCACCGACTGGCTGCGTGCATCTCCGACAGCGGCTTCTACGACATGTACGCCGGCTTCCTCAACCGACTGCCGCCGCCTATGCGCGCGGGCTACCAGGCCGGTGACAAAGAGGTCATCGGGCAGGTGACCGGGATGCTCGAACAACTCGCGACGCAACCCACCGCGGGATGGGCGCTCCGCAGAGGCATGCTGGTGCACCAGCAGCCCACACCGATCGCGTATGTCGAAGCTACCAAGGACTTCAGTCTGGTCGGTCGCGCCGGCGATATCAGGTGCCCGACGTTCGTGTGCAACGGCGAGAACGATCCGATCAGCGTTACGGCGGGCGAGCTCGCCGCCGCGCTGACATGCGAGAAGGAGTTCGTGACGTTCACGGCCGCCGAGGGTGCCGGTGACCACTGCGAATCCGGTGCTCGAACCCTGTTCCACGCCCGCGCCTTCGACTGGTTGGACGGCGTGCTGCACCCTGATCGTTGATCAGCCAACCGCCACTGCGTAGGGGGATACGAGCTCAGTGCGGTGGCAGGTGAGAGCTCCGGCGCGGGCTGAGCAGAGGGGGCAGCACTGCCTCATCGACCGCGGAATTCGCCGACCGTCGTCCAGTGCTCGGATGCCGATTCGGACTCGTCGATGAGCTCTGCCATGGCATCGGCGATGGCGGTGGGGGCGAACGGTGTTTCAGGCGCGACGATTCCGTAGACCGTCAGGGTCGCCACGTGAATCCCCTCCTCCCGTAGTTCCGCGTCCAGTCCTAGCGCAAGATTGCGAAGAGCTGCCTTCTCCAGGCCCAGGGCAAGACTCGCCCTCATCGGGAAGTCGGCGGTGCCCCCTCCGGTGAACAGCAGGGTTCTCGGGGTACCGGGTGCCCGTCGCATCACAGGTACCACGGCCTGCGCCATGGCCAGCGCGGCGACGGCGCCGGTGTCCAGAGCAGAGCTCACGGCACCCAGGTCTGTGTCCAGTCCGCCAGGCAGGAACAGGCCGACATTGAAGTGGGCGACATCGACCCTGCCGAGGTCGAGGGATTCGATGGCCTCCCGCAGCGCGGCGGGGTGTGAGGCATCGGCGATCAGTCGAATCGGCGAAGGGGAGTCGGGGGCGGCGGTCGCCACGAGTTCCGCCGCCCGCTCGACGGTGGTCTCCGATCTGGCGATGAGCACCGTCTGCCAGCCGCGCGCGGCGAACAGCGTCGCAGTGGCAGCGCTGATTCCCTCACCTGCGCCGACGACTAGATAGACAGGTGGTTCGGTCGATGGCTGCTGGCTGCTCATGGGCTGGGTCCCTTTCGGCTCAGGTGGCGAATCTAGCAGTTTCGCCGCGGCAGTCATCAACGCGCGAGACTCGGGATCTCAGCCAGCCCAATTGGCCGAATAGGCCCGCCGTAGGTATCGAACCTCAACGGCAGGCTCCGTTCCCGCCGGGCCTGCTCAGTACGGCGTGAACCCTGCAGGCCACGTTGTCGTGGAGTCGTAATTCGAACCGGCGAGCGCAAGGTTGGTGAGGGTGCAGCCCGTGAAGTCGGCTCCTCTGAGATCGGAGGAGGCGATGCTCACGTTGGTCAGAACGCAATTGCGCAGGCGTGCGCGGCTCAGGTTCGACATCGAGATGGAGGTGTTGGTCATCCGAACCTGGTCCAGGTTGGCCCGATTGAGATTGACGCCGCTCACTGACGCGGCTGTGAGAGCGATCCCGGGTAGATCCGCTCCGGCGAGGTTGCAGTTGCTCAAGCTGACCGCCGTCAGTTGCGCGCCAGGACTGACCTGGCATTCGTCGGGCTCCGCACTCGGGTCACTGAGGCTGGTCATGCCGGCATTCGCCCCGATGATTGCCCCAGCGATCCCACCGACGACGGCGAGTACGAGCCCGATGATCCCCAAGGCAAAGCCGGCGGACGCCACCCCACCGTTGCTCGCCTCACCCCGGCGCGCACGATTCATGCCGATCTTCCCGAAGACGATCGCCAGGATCGTGCCGACGATCGGAAGGCAGAGGAACTGCAGGACCCCCAGCACGAGCGCCGCCGTACCAAGGCCATTTCGTTGCGGCCCTGCGCTCGGGCGCGGACCCGGTTCGCGAGCTGCCGAGGTGCCGCGAGCACCTGGTGGCGGTGGCGGCAGTGGCGGCGGGGGCGGCAGCGGGGGCGGTTCCTCTGTCATGCCTGCTCCTGGATCCGGCAATTGTGGCGGCCAATCCTAGTCACCGTCGTCCAACGTGAGACCCGCTTTCGTCATTCAACCGGCCGCTGGAGCGGTTGATCGGCAACCTTCCCAACGTTGGAGGGCGTTGCCCACAACGTTGGGACAGTGGTTTGCTTGTCGGATCACCGCCCTGATTGTGGCCTCGACGCTTGCGCAACCCGATCACGGCACATCAGTTTCGGCTGCGAATCACGGAGGGAACCGATGGAGGTCGAAGTCTGGTCCGACGTTGTCTGTCCCTGGTGCTTCATCGGCAAGCGCCGGTTGGAGCGCGCCCTCGCCGAGTTCCCGCAGGGGGACCAGGTGCGGGTGCGTCACCGGGCATTTCAACTGGATCCTGGCGCACAGACGGCGGGGCGCCCGACGGTCGACGTACTCGCAGAGAAGTACGGCATCGACCGAAGTCAGGCCATCGAGATGATGAGCGACGTCACGGACACGGCGGCCGGTGACGGTTTGCACTATCAGCTGGACAAGACCCTGACAGGCAACACCGCCACCGCCCACCGACTAGTGCTCTGGGCCCAAGAGCGGGAGGCCGGAGCTGCCCTCCTCGAGGCCGTGTTCCACGCCTACTTCGAACTCGGGCAGCCGGTATTCACCCTGTCAGACCTGGAGCCACTGCTGGTGGAGGCAGGGCTGGACCCCGCTGAGGCCGGAGAGATGCTCGCCGGCGATGCGTACGTCGCTGACGTTGTCGAGGACCAAGCCATGGCTGCGCAACTTGGCGCCAACGGGGTGCCCTTCTTCGTTGTCGATCGCAAGGTTGGAGTCGCCGGCGCCCAGCCGGTACCTGTCCTGCTGTCGGCACTCGAGCAGGCCTCTCAGCGCTGACATACGACCGCCGTAGGCGAGGCCTTGGAGACGGTCCGAAGGCCCAAGCATCGGATCCGTGGCGCACGTAATCGTGGCGCAGGCCGAGCGGTAGGTCACGGCTCCCTCGGTCCAGACATCCGGGTGGTTGATTTCGCGCCCGGATGCTGGTTTCCCGCCCCACCGAAGGGGGACTATTGGAGTGGAGGCGAGTGTCGTGAGCAGGTGGACAAGGCTGGCCACGGGAATGTTCGTTGCGGGCCTCACCACGGGGGTTTTAGCGGGAACCATGGCCGGGACGGCGGCCGCGGCCGCCCCCGCATCGGCACCCACTCAGGTGGCTGCGGCCCTGAGGCCACCGCCTGGCTGGGTTCGCCGAGAGGGTCGCTACTTCATCTACTGGATGCCCAACAGCCGCTGGCAGGCGGTCGAGAACGCCAACGGCCTGAGCATCAGTTCGCCGACCGGCGACATCGTCGTCGAGTTTGGCTACGTCTCGGGCTCGCCCGGACCGGTTACGCCCCGATGGGTCATCAACTACACCGCCCGCGCGGGCGGGCTGGACCTCCATCCACTGGCCAGTTACAAGTTCATCTCGTGGAGCCCGGTGACGACCACCAGACTCAACTACTTCAGCCGAATCACGAGTCAGAGCGCCACTTGGAGCGGCATTCGAAATCACCGGCTGAAGGGTCGTCAGAGCGTGCGCGGATGGATCAGCGCGGACTCCTTCAACAACACCTGGTCGTTCGGATGGAGTGGCTACACGATGGTTGCGCCGTCGAGTATGTGGGCGAGCAACCTCACCCTCATGCAGACCATTCGAACGAACATCAAGTTCATGGGTCGGCGCTGACCCCGTCCACCTATGCGTTCACGATCCCGGGCAGGTCTCCGTCGTCTGCAGACTGCGCCCCGATGACGGTTGTGGCCGGGGCGCTTCGTTCCCACCAGGTCGCGGAAGCGCAGGCCGTGATCACCCAACCTGCGCCGATCACGCCGCACCAGGTGAGAAGCGCCATGGCCGTTCCGATGGGACCGAAGGCCGTGAAGCCTTCGAGTAGGGAGGGGAAGATCAGACGCGAAGCCAACGGGATGATCAGACCGTCGATTGCCACGCCCGCAAGGCCTGCCAGTAGCAGGAACCTCGGCCCGCGCCCGCCGTTCCGTACGAGCAGCAACGGTGTCAGTGACCAGAAGATCCACACAGGGATCTGTGCGGCGGCGAACAGCAGAACAGCCCGCCACCCGTGCGGATTGTTGTGGAAGGTGATGTTCTGACGCAGAGCGAGCATGCCCAGGTAGAGCAGGAACCAGGTGCCTCCACGCGCCAGACGTGACCACCTGTTGA
Source organism: uncultured Actinomycetes bacterium (assembly GCA_964556255.1). GTDB lineage: Bacteria > Actinomycetota > Actinomycetes > S36-B12 > UBA10799 > JACJWR01. Next base: position 5,361 of record CAZKVQ010000002.1, on the reverse strand, counting down.
ACTGCTCGCGTTGCCAGGCCTTCGCATACATGCCTGCGATAGAGATGGACATAGGGATACCCCACACCAGGAATCCGGCAACTCCCACGAATGACCAGGTGGAGCGCAGTTCAGCGGAGGATCCGAAGGCCTGGCTGACCTGGTCACTAAGGGATCCGCTGATCCCGAAATTCTCCACCACGATCGTGCCGGGGCTCGCTTCCGGGGCAAATCCGCTGAGATAGGCGAATCCGATGATCATCAGGGGAATGATCGTGGTGAACAACTCCAGCGAGATGAGCAGCGAGAGGTCGCTGCCGTCGATGTCATTGAAGCGTGTGATCACCGCGGCCGCAGGCGACTTTTCCCGTAACGCGGCGAGCTGACGATAGCGCTCCCTGAGCCTTTCTCGGCGACGCTCGATGTCGGCAGTGCCGTCCATACAGCTGCACCTCCGACGCTCGGGTCGAGCGTGCGGGCGGGCACGTCGAGTCGACTCGCCCAGCATGCCATGGGCCACGCCTGTCAGCTACGGACCGGCGTCGGCTAGTTCGTCCAGAAGCACCAACTGTCGCCGAGCAACTCGGGTGAACAACTTGCGCAGGTCTGGATTCGACCCGGATTCCCGGTCTGCAACCGGCAGGGCAGCCAGGCGCAGGTAGAAGTCACGGCATGCCTCGACAATCCGGTCGATGATGGCGTCGACGAGGACCGGCACCTCTGCCTCGGGAACGGTGGGGCTCATCGACAGGAGCGGCATTGACAGTAATGTTCGCAGGGTTGGCAGCGAATCGGCAGACAACTCAACCCCGGCGATGCTCAGCCCGTCGTCGGTGCGCTCTACCCGGGGCGCGGGAAGCCGCTGACGATTCACGCCCACCCCCAGGATTCGGATTCGACCGATCGGCGGCACGTCACATTCGCACGCGACCGACGCGACGAATCGGGTGTCCGGTTCGAAGTAGCCCAGTCCCAGCGCGATCCCCAGCGCATCGGCTTTGTTGTATCGGACGAAGACCTGATCGCCCGGCGTCGGGTGGTGCGCCCGGATCAACCAGGCACCCTCGTCGGTGCGCTCGTAGCGCGAGCCGTAGGGGTGATGGTTGAGCATGTCGATCATGGGCATGAAGTACCCCCTGGGGCCGTCATCGCCTTCCCCCATTTCCGATCGCAGCCGGGAGCGCACCACGGTGTGAGCCGGTGATGCGGCTGGGCCTGCTGGTGCGACAGCTGGCTCATCCTGCGACGCGCCGTCTACACCTTGCACTGGTCGTCGTGGGTTTCGCCCTGCCTCGTCCCACTTCGGGCGCGCGTCGCGGATGAGTGCCAGCAGTTCGGGGTCGCTGCGTACTGAGTGCTGCGCGTGGCCCCGCCCGATGATGCGTACCTTGTCCAGCGTGTTGAAGAGCGCAACCATCGAGTCGAGGATCGTCCGCTGGGCGTCGCTGAGGTGCTCCGTACCTGCCCGGTAGGCGAGTTCGGTATCGCTGGGAGCCCAGTCCAGGTTCGTGACCGGGATGTGTAAGCCGTGCGGGATGATCAGGATGGGTGGGGCGTTCGGGTGCGGGGCATCGATGGCCTCGTCCGCGTAGGGGTTGGCGCCACGGGGAAGTGACAGCCACAGCGATGGTCCCTCGTGGTTGACCACCAACTCAGAGTGGATCGTGCCGCCGCCGGCCAGAACAGTGTCGGCCACGAGTCGAACGAGCCGCCGCACCTCGGGGTCATCGCTGACAATCCGCACGCCTTGACATTACGCGTCGCCCCGGCACCCGGCCATGCAGCATGATCAACCGTTCGACACGGCCGTGATCGGGCGCTCGCGGATGGGATGGACGCCTGCCAGACTGAGGCGCATGCCGATCCTGCGCGCTGGACGTCTGGGCCGGTGGGCATCGATGTGGCGGCAGGGTCAACCGTCAGCCGTCGTCAGTGGTCAATTCCTCAGCCCCGATGCCACACCCGCTATGCGGATCCATCGCCGGACGCTGTTGGGTGTGGGTCGCGGCGCCGCCGGGCTGACCGCTCTGCCGGTGCAGGTGTGGCTTCTCGCTAGATGGATTTCCTCGGGTGCCGCGCGTGCAGTTGGTGCCGTGCCTGATGAACAGATGCGGCGGTTCGCGGCGGCCACCGGCGTTCCTGCCGAAACCCAGCTCTCCCGGTTACGCGGACTGGCGCGGCGGCATGCCGTCACTCCGAATGATGCCTATCGACTCGGTTTGCTCCGCGATGGCTGGACCCAACGGTGGGCCGAGTACGCCTACGATGCGGAACAAGGGTGGAACGCGGCCTCCGGAACAGCCGAGGGTCGCCGCCACATCCGCACCTTGGGTGACAAAGTCGCGACCGCGACCCGACTGTCCGGCGCCGGGATCCCCTGCGTTCCTGAGATTCGGGTGACACCGGACGAAGCCCGGCTGGCAGACGTCGACGCGTTGGTCGCAGGTTGGCTGGCCTGCTGGCCGAGGGTTCACGGCAAACGCCGAGCCGGCTCACGAGGTGAGGGCGCGTTCGAGCTGAACAAGGACGGTCACGGGTGGGTGCTACGGCAGTATCAGTCCGCTGACCCTGTCGTAGATCCCCAGTCGTGGTTACGCGAGCGCCTCGGTGCAGAGGAGTACCTCATTCAGCCTCGCCTGGTTAGCCACTCGATGTTCGACGGTCTGGCGGATCCATCCGACGTTGTCACCCTGCGTATCGTCACGCGCGATGTCGGAACCACGCTAGGGCGAGGTTGGAACGTACGTTCCGGACCGCGGTTGTTCAGCGCCTGCCTGGAGATACCGCTGGCGCCCACCGATCCTGGCGGGCAGTTCTATGCCCTGTTTCGCCTGAACCCCGATGGCGAGGTGGGACCCCCTGCGGTACCCGGTTGGCTGCGGGCCGCGACCGGCTCGAACGCGACGGAGGCGAGCGAGAGTCGCGCTCAGCACGAGTTGCTCGGCCGGCGACTCCCGGATTTCGGGAGGGCGCTGGGGGACGCCCTGCGCGCACATCGGCAGTTCCCCGGACTCTTCGCCGCAGCCTGGGACATCGCCGTTACCGACGACGGCAACCTCTTCCTCGAAGGCAATGCCGGTTTTGGCACAACGGTTCCGCAGTGGCTCGGTGGAGGCCTGTTCGCCGGTCTCACCATGAGGGACGAGCCGGACTCCTTGGCCGACGCGGTTTTCCACTAGCGGAAGGGACGAGGCGCGCCCGGCCGAGACCCGACACGACCCGAACCAGGCCTCCGGTCAGCTGTCCAACCATGCACACACGTCGGCTAGCAGCTGGAGGTTGATGCTTCGGGCGAACTGCGACCCCGGTCGGCGGTCTGCCCGCACGCGCGCGATTTTGTTGGGGTCGACCAAACCCTTGAGCAAGCTAGGCACTTCTGCGCGGCCTGTCTCGGGAAATGGGGTCTCCGGTGTCGTGAGGTTCCCGTCCGACGTGCCCATGTCCTTCCCGGCCTTCCAGACGACTTTGTCGGGAACGATTCCGGAGATTGCCCGCCGGTGAAGGTAGCGGCCTAGACCTTCGGCGTACTTCCATACTGTGGGAGTCGACAGATACTGCTGGAGCAGTCGCCGATCCAGTAGTGGCCACCGGTAGTCGACGCCGTATGCCGCCGCGACGATGCTGCATTCGGCCGTGCGGATGGACAGATTCGGGCCGAGACGATTCTCGAGGATGAAGGTGTTCACTGATCGGTAGGGGGCGTCGAATCGGGCCGCTTGTCGCACTCTCTGCTCCACCTGCAGCTCCACCAAGGCATCATCTGTGAGCACGGTCGAGTCGAGCCTGCCGACCATCGCTCGGGTCATCGGCACGTTCGTGGTACGCCGCGCCACCCAAAGCCGCTTGGCCAACCTGGCCGGACGCACCACCGGTCTGCCAGGTAGTTCCCGCAGGGCCCGCATGTAGTCGCGCCGGGCGATGAACTCCTGCGTGGCCATTCCGGCAGACTGGGTGACCGCCTCGTCGCCGCCGTGGCCGGAGTGCAATGTGCCCACGTTGAGCGTGCTTGCGAGTTGGTAGAAGGGGATGTGGCCCGTGGCATTGGGGTGTTCGGCCGGGTACCCGATTGCCCGCCAGCCGCGTTCGGCCCCGTCCTGAACGCCATATCGCGCGAAGACGTGGTTGTTGGTGATGCGCAGCACCCGGCTGGTTTCGAGCATGTACTCGGGCTCGAGGGGTTGGGTCGCGAAACCGAAGGTGTGCATAGTGTCCGCCGACGGGGGATCCAGGTGGGCCACCAAGCCCACAATGGTGGAGGAGTCCAGGCCTCCGGAGGACTCGACACCGATCGGGCTGTCCGTGCGCATTCGATCGCCGACAGCGCGGAACAACTTGCTGCGATACCGCTCAAGCCACACCGGATCCCGCAGGGTCTCCCAAGGAGAATCGTCGCGAAATGAGTGGTACCGATGCATCTGGATGCCAGCGTCGGAAACCCGCAACCAGTGGGCCGGCGGGAGTTTGCGGACGCCTGTCAACGCAGTGGTTTCCCAATCCATGGATTGGCCTTCGAGATACAGTCCCATCCACTCCCTTGATGGTGAGACGTCAACCCCGGGCACGCTCCGGAAGGTAGCTGCCGTGGTGGACACGACAAATGCGTTCTGGGTCTCCGCGTAGTACAACGGCTTGATACCCGCCGAGTCACGGGCCACGAAAAGTTCGGAACTGCGCGGGTTCCAGATCGCGAACGCGAAGTCGCCCTCCAGTCGGTCGGCACAGTCCGTGCCCCAGCGATCCCAGGCTTCAGCCAGGAACTCCGGATCGGTCGCCGAGCGCGTCCGTTCAGGCGTCCAGCGGAATTCCGCGGCCAAATCCTCTCGATTGTCCAGCCGCATCCAGGAGGCGATGAGACAGCCCGTGCGCGCGTCCACGAAGGGGACTTCCTCCGAGCGCGCTTCGGCGGTTGAGAAATTCAGCACCTGGACAGCCAGGCATCGGCCCACCTGGCGGGTACCCGAGGTGTCGGGAGTCCGAAAGGGACTCATCGCACCAACTACAGCTCCTTCATCCAACGGGACGGGTGTTCGTCCGCGATTAAGGACTGTCGTGAACACCGTCCCACCTTACGTCCGGGGTGAATCACGGGTTCGGCTAGATGTCGAGCAGCGTCATGAACCCGCTGTCCGACTCTGGTGCCGGCGATTCGTCGGCGGGGCCTGGAACACCGAGGCAGTCGACACAACCGGCACGAAGAAGGCGCAGGCCAGAAGGCTCTAAAGCCCTCTGACCTGCGCCGATGGTGGGCGATGGCAGGATTGAACTGCCGACCCCTACCGTGTCAAGGTAGTGCTCTCCCACTGAGCTAATCGCCCGCCGCTGCGGAGTTGGTACTGCGAGGTGGAGACGGGATTCGAACCCGTGTACACGGCTTTGCAGGCC
>CAZKVQ010000001.1:0-136941 GCA_964556255.1 uncultured Actinomycetes bacterium | reverse complement strand
GTCCAAGATGGCCGCGGCGGCCAAAACCGAGACCTCGTTCGGTCCGAACACCGGGTTGGTCATGATTCGATTGAGCACCGTCAGCGTGATGACCAGCGCCCCGACGACCAGCACGATCAGGGTGTCGGTGACTTTCGTGGCGTCGCCTCGACCCCGCCGCAACCTGATGAAGAGAACCGCGGCCACGATCATCGGCAGGTAGGCAGCAAGATGCAGTAGGTCGTACACGGAGGGCACGGAGGTGGTGAGATCGGCCGCAAGATTGAGACGCCGGGCGAACTCAGCGAATGCCCACAGGGCCATTCCGAGTGCTAGCCACGCCCAGGCCCACCGGGCGAACAGGGGCCTGGTGACCACGGAGTGCACCACCACCAGCACACTGCCCACCGAGACGATGGTGAAGGTCAGTGCCGACGCCATCCCGGCCGGCATAACGAGGAAGCCAGCGACAAGAAGTCCGGACACGAAGGTCCAGACCAGCATGGGGCGGGTCATGCGGCTCACGAGGGAGTTGTCGGCAGGTGCGGGGGATGGCTTGACCCGTGAGACAGCATCCGTCGGACTCCCACGCCGGGCATTCGGGGTAGCGTGCCTGGGTGACCGTCATGACCTTCACGCCCGATCCGGCGCTCGAGGCACAGCGTCGGAGCGCGCTGCGCAAGATGAAGTTGATCCCCTTGGTCCTGCTCGTGGGGGCTGCACTCATCCTGCTCATCTCGTGGCATTTCGCCGAGCAGCCCAACGCCGCCGCCTTCTGGGGTTACCTGCGCGCCGCCGCCGAGGCGGCGATGGTGGGCGGGCTGGCCGACTGGTTCGCCGTCACCGCGCTGTTCCGCCATCCGATGGGCATCCCGATCCCGCACACCGCGCTCATCCCCACCAAGAAGGACCAGCTCGGCTCGAGCCTGGGCACCTTCGTGCAAGAGAACTTCCTCAACGAGGCCGTGGTCCGGCAGAAGGTGGCCACCGGTGAGCCCGCCCGGCGGATCGGGGAGTACCTGGCCGATGATGAGCACCGCGCCTGGCTGGTGGGCGAGGCCGCACACGCGGGGGAGGCGGCGCTGAATTCGGTGCGCGACTCCGACGTTCAGCTGCTGGTGCGCAACATGATCTTCACCCAGGCCGGCGCCTATGCCTGGGGCCCTCCCGCCGGCACCCTGCTGCAGGCGGTGCTCGACGATCGGGCGCACGTGGGGGCCATCGACGCGGTGTTCCGCCTCGCACGTGACTGGGTGGCGGCGAACGAGGCGACGATCGTGGATCTGGTGGCCGACCGCGGTCCCGCGCAGGGGTTCTTCCTCGCACGGGCGGCCCACGAGGCGATCGGTCGCCGAGCCCACCAGGAACTGCTGCGCTGGCTCGACGACATCCTTCGCGATCCGCAGCACCGGGTTCGCGACGCGATCGACGGTTGGCTGGTCAACGTCGCGGTGCGGATGCGCGAGGACCCGGAGATGATCGCGAAGGTTGAGCAGTTCAAATACCAGATGCTCGAATCCGACGAGGTGCAGTCAGCCGTGGCCTCGTTGTGGCCGGCCACCAAGAGGATCCTGTTGGAGGCGCTTGCCGACCCCGATGGTGAACTTCACCGCCGGGCCGGGGAGATGCTGCTTGACCTCTCCGAGAAGCTGCGCTTCGACGCGGACTTCCAGCACCGGGTGGATTCACGCATCTCTGACGGAGTCGCCTACGTGGCGAATCGCTACGGCAGGGAAGCCACCTCATTGATCACCGACACCGTGGAGCGTTGGGATGCCTCCGAGGCCTCCGAACGCATCGAACTGGCCGTCGGCAAGGACCTGCAGTTCATCAGGATCAACGGCACCGTGGTGGGCGCGCTGGCAGGAGTGCTGATCTACGCAGTCGGCACGCTCGTCATCGGTTGACGATCGCCGCTCCTAGGGCAGCGATATGGCACGCCAGCATGCGTGTGCAACCGTGGTCAGGTCGGTCTCGGACATGTCCGCGCCTGCGGCCGCCAGCCTGATCGCTGGTGCGAGGCCGAGGTCGAACAGTACCTCGAGTGGAAGATGCAGCAGCCGAGCGGCCATGTCGGGCTGGCGAGCGGCATCGACCAGCGGATCGGGTGGTTCCTGCGCCTCGAGGCCCTCGTGGTGGATCCGGGAATACGGTGAGCTCTCGATCTGCACCAGGAACCGGGCGAGTTCGGGTGCTTCGATGAGGTAGCGATAGACCCCGAACCACAGTTGCTCGAACCGGAGCTCCGGCGCAGCACCGGAATCGACCTCACCGACCGCTGCGGACGCCAACTCCAGCTTGGTCTCCCGGTAGGCCGCCAACACCAGTTCGTCCTTCGACGAGTAGTAGAGGTAGGCGGTACCCGTGGCCACGCCGGCAGTGGCGGCCACTGCACTCATGGCGGTGCCGTGCAGTCCGTTCGCGGCGACAAGTTCGCGCAGTGCCGCTCGAACCCGCGCGGCCCGATCGGCACCCGTCGCGGCCGACCCGTCGCGGGGTCGCGGGCGGGTGGCTGGCCGGGCTGCCGTTTTCACGCCGCGACGGCGGCCGGCACGTCGATGGTCACGCCGGTCTCACGCTCGGAGACCTCCCACAGGGTCTCGATGCCCTTGTTCAGGTCCCAGCGGCGCAGGATGGGCTTGCGCACGGGCGGCCCGGTATTGACGAAGAGTGGTCCATAGAACTCGCCACCGTGCGCTTTCGGGTCGGTGGCTGCCCGCAACTGCGGCAGCGCCCCCTGCGCCGGGCTCATGCCCGTGCGGGTCGTCATCCCGTGGAAGAACTTCTGCACAGAGCCGCCATTGGTCTCCGCCACACTGACTGCCTGCAGGTCGGTATTGGACAGGCCCGGATGGGCGATGAGGCTCTCGGCGGCGACCCCGGCAGCGTCGAATTCCCGCTGTAGGCCGATCCCGAAGTGGAAGTTGGCCAGTTTGGACTGCCCGTACGCGCGCCACTCGCCGTACTTGCCGTGTAGGTGGGGGTTCGTGCTGTCGATGACCCTGCCCATGTGGTGTGCCGTGCTCGTCACGGTGACGACGCGGGGAGCTCGGGCCCGCAGGACGTTGGGCAGCAGGGCTCCGGTGAATGCCCAATGCCCCAGGTGGTTGACCCCGAACTGCATCTCGAACCCGTCTGCGGTTTGACGCTCGGGACAGGCCATCAGTCCGGCGTTGTTGAGCAGGATGTCGATAGTGGGGTGGGCGGCGGCGATGGACGCCGCAGCCTCGGCGACCGAGTCGAGTGAGCCCAGGTCTAGCGCGACCAGTTCCAGCGAAGCGTCGGGGATGGTCGATTGGATGTCATCGACGGCGGCCCGGGCCTTCTCCTGGTTGCGCACGGCCATCACGACGTGGGCCCCAGCCCCGGCGAGCGCCCGGGCACTCTCGAGCCCAAGACCCCCGTTGGCCCCGGTGACGACGGTTACGCGGCCGCTCAGGTCGGGAATATCTGCTGTCGTCCAGGACATCTGGTGCGCTCCTCGATGAGACTGACTGAATGATCATTCAGCATGCCAGCCCCGATGGGTCCGGTCAACCCCCGCGTTCGACAACGACTCCGGGCGGGGGTGAGACTTGGGCCCGGAGGTTCACCATGACGACGCAGCAGGCACCGCTGGCGCTGAGGGCAGCCACCGCCGCGGACGTTGCGTTTCTCGCCTGGGGGCTGGACGAGGCCGCCGGTGGGTTGTTCCGTGCCCTCTTCGGGTCCAAGGCGCCCGCGGTCCTGCAGAAAGTGATGGCACAACCCAGCCATACGTTCTCCTACGAGCACGCGGTCGTGGCGGAACGGTCGGGGAGGGTTGTCGGCTTCTGTCAGGGCTACCCGCACGGGACGCCCTCTGGTGAACTGGCGATCGCCACAGCTGCCGGTCCGCGAGTGGCGCGGGCAGCCGCGATCGGCCTCATGGGACTGCCGGTGGTCGTGGCTCTCGGTCGCCACGACCCTGGCGAGTGGTATCTGCAGGCGATTGCCGTGAGTCCCGCTGGCAGAGGATCGGGGACCGGTAGTGCGTTGTTCTCCGATGCCTTCAGGCGGGCGCGCGACGCCAAGAGCACGATGCTGACGCTCGATGTCGACACCGCCAACACCCGCGCGATAGGGCTGTACCTTCGGCTGGGGCTCAGGGTGGCGGCCACCTCGCGGCGGGCTGTGCTGCTCGGTGGAACGCGCGTGTCACGGATGGCGGCGCCGGTGCCCGACGCCCCCCGATCCGAGTCAGTACCCGAACCCTACTGAGGGATCGGGTACTCGGTTGTGGTCCCGGCGGGTCCGGTGGCCCGCAGGCGTCGCCAGCGACGTAACGCGATCGCGCTGAGAATGAAGCCCGCCAGTGTGACGGGAACCCATATGACCGTCTCGCCCCATGAGGGCGAGGCGGCATTCATGACGACACCGAGACCGCTGTAGATGACGGTTATCCACACGATCGTGGTGATCACAGCGTGTGGCGCGCGACGCATCGGGCCGACGTTGGTTGTTGCGAGGAGCGCGGACGCCATGACGGCGAGAACGACGACCGACACCGCGGCGACGAGCCGGCCGGAAGCTCCCAGGGCGCCCGCAGTGCCACCCCCCTGGGTGAGTCGTCCCCAGGGAGCGCCAAGGATGAGCGCCACCTGGAAAGCGACGACGAGCAGGAGTAGTGCCGCTGCCGCGCGGGCGGGGATCGGGGTGTCCATGCTGCGAGTATATATCTAGTAGATACACTATGGCCATGGCGAGGCCCAAGCAGACCGATCTGGCGATTCTCGGCGGGCTATCGGTGGAACCCATGACCGGCTACCGCCTGCGAACCGAGATCACCGAAGTACTCGGACACTTCTGGCACGAGAGCTATGGGCAGATTTACCCGGCACTCGCGAGGCTCGAGCGGGAGGGGCTCATCAGTTCGACGAGTGGTGAACGGACATCGTCAAAGGTGTATGCGCTCACGACCGAGGGGCAGAAGGAGCTGCGCCGCCGGCTCGCGGAGTCGCCGGAGCATCAGCAACCTCGAAATGCGTTGCTGCTGAGGGTCTTCTTCGGCGCCAACCTGGCAATGGAGGACTTGCGCCGATTGCTGGACGACTACGAAGCCGAACTGGCCGCAGGGCTGGCCAGGTTCGCCGGTATCCGGCTGGCGATCACCGGCGATCCGCTATCGGCGGTTCATGGCAGGTACTGGCTGGCCACCGTCAGTGCCGGCGAGCACGCGATCCGAGCCCAACTGGAGTGGCTCGCGGAAACCAGGCGAGACCTCCTGGCGTGACCGTCGCCGGACCCGCCCGGTCGAGCGTTCGCGCTCGGTGGTGTGGGACGTCCTGGAAGAGGTCATCGCCGGGGGCCGCGACGAACGGCCGCATGTCGCCGATGCGTCGCCTAGGGGCTAGCTGACCTCCCGTGCCGGGGGAGACGCCACCAGGTCCATGACCGCCCGTCGATACCTTTGGTCCCGTCGCCCGCGCTGCGCCTCGATGAGGGCGACTTCCGCGATCGCGGCGATGACCAGTCTCGCCACCACCGCGGGTTGGGCGAATCCCAGGACCCGTATGTCTTCCGCGGCCAACTCGGCAAACGCGGAATTCCGAGCAGCGACCTCATCTGCCAGGTCGACGTCTGCCCGGGCTTGGAACAGCCATGCCTTCGCCGTGGCCCCGCGGAGGCAGGCATCCAAGTAGGAGTCCATCCCCAGGTGCAGTCGGTGGGCGCCCGGCTCCACACCTGCGATGGCTGCTCCGAGTTCGGCCGCGATCCCGTCATGAAAGTTCCGGTGCAGTTCCAGCACGTAGTCGCGTCGACTGGGGAAGTGCTGGAAGAAGGCACCCTTGCTCATCCCGGCCCGGGAGACGACGGCGTTCACCGAGAGGCTCCCCAGCGTGGTGTCACCCTCCGCGAGCAGGGCTTGCCCTGCGGAGACAAGGGCATCTCTACCCGGTCCGGCGGGTCTAGCCATGCGCTTCAGAGCTCTCCGGCAGTGTGGAGGCGCAACGGGTAAGGAACGGTAGCGCCAGTTCCAACCACGCATCCGGGTCCTCCGCCTGCGGCATGTGGCCGGTGGCAAAGGTGTGAATGTCAGTCCCGAGGACGCGGGCTGACCGCCGACCATCGGTGACGGCCGGCACCACCGGATCGAAGCGTCCCCAGGTCAACAGAATCGGGCAGTGGGGCGATGGTAGCGAACGCAGGTCATGGGCGGGGTTCAGAAAGCTCCGCCAGACCGCCGAGAATGCTCGAACCCTCTCGGGGTGCAGCCTGACCGCTCTCGCGGTCTGCAGGTGCGCGCGGCTTGCCGGCGTACGTCGACGTACATAGAGGTGCGCCAGCGGTGAGGCCAACCAGCGTCCGATGCGAGGGTTGCCCACGGCAGCGCAGAAGGCTCGGGTGGCTGGATTGAGATCGGTGAAGCCGCCGGGGGCGATGAGTACGAGGGCCGACACCAGGTCGGGTCGACGGTTGGCGGCCACGAGGGCGGCATAGCCACCCACGCTGTTCCCGATGAGCGTCACGGGGATGGGCATTCCCCTGGCCCGCCAGTGATCGAGAAGTTCGAGCAATGCATCCGCGTATGAGGGCGCACCGCCGAAGTCTCCGGCAAGGTCGGCGCTGGCTCCATACCCTGGCCAGTCCACCGCGATGACCCGATAGTGCTCGGCGAGCGAGGGGATGACTCCGCTGAAGTCGTCAGCAGAGCCGGGATTCGCGTGTAGCAGCACGACCGTCGGTCCGGTGCCGTACTCGACCCACGTCACGGTTCCGGCCGAGGTCGGGAGGCTGCCCACGCTAGTGCCAGGGGTGTGGCTGCCGCGGGGTGTCGCGTCGGGAACCGGTGTCATGCCCGAGACCCTAGCAATGACCGACCGGTCGGTCAATAACTCCCATGCCCGCTTTGGGGTTCGGCTGCCGAACCTAGACCCCGGCCTCGGTGAGCAGGCCGCGAAGGTAACCGATCTGCCCGGTGTGTTGTGCCAGGTCGTCGACCACGGAGACCAGCCGGACAGCGGCCGTGACGGGCGGATCCCATCGGTCGTCGACGACGCGTTCGAAGTCCGAGAGTCTGAGCGAATCGACAACGCTAGAAGTCATCTCCTGGGTGGCGCTGTGATAGCCGAGCAGAAGTTGTGGATCGGACACCGTGAACGCCGACACCGCGGTCTCGTCCTGACCGAAACCGATATCGCCAGGTGGGTAGGGCAGGTCGAATCGGTCTGACCAACCCTGTGCCAGCCATACCTGTGCCGAGTCTGCAACGCCCGAGACGTGATCATCCTGGACCCGGGTGAGATGCCAGGTGAGCCAGGCGATCGAGTTCGCGCCCGGGGCGGGACGCCAGAGGAGTTCCTCGGAGCTGAGTCCCGAAAGCAGCTGCGGGAGGGCGTCCGCGGTGCGGCTGAATCCGTCGGTCAGTAGTGACCGCGCCAGCGCGGCATCCTCTGATGGCATGTGCAACCCCTTCGTGTTCGGTGGCCTCGCCGCCGTCGCGTGGCCAATTCCGGCTGCTCCACCCTAGGGCCAATCACTGAAGTGACGGGATTCCTGCTCGTCGGGCGATATCCCAGTGAGCACGAGCCCTGGCGGCGGCGCCCGCCGTTCGCGGTTCGCGGACCTCGTCGGGAGGCATAGGGCCGCAACCGTGGTCCGAATGGGTGAGCGCCAGCAGAGCGGCCCACCGCAAGGGTTCCCGAGCCCGGCCGCACCGGAGGACAATGGAAGCAGGAGGGAAGGATCATGGCTGGGCGTCTTGGCGCAACCCCGCCTTCGGGTCGCACACTACGTGCCGCTGCGGCGGTCGTGGCGGCCGGAGCAATGGTCGCTGGCGTCGTGGTGGGCGCGGCGGCGCCGACTGTGGCCAACACGCCGAATGCTTCCCAGATCGAGGCGGCCGCAGCGGCCCCAGCCCCACCGAGTGTCGCGGTCGTGAAGAGTCAGATCGCAACCATGACCAAGGTGCACAACCAACTCAACACCCTCAAGTTCGATCTGGCTGTCTTCCAAATCACCACCGCGCCGCTGGCGACCCGGATCGACAAGTGGACCCAGAAGCCCTGCGCCACCTATGAGTTGGCCATGCTCGCGAAGCACCGTCAGCAGGTCGAGTCCTTCGACAAGCAGGCTGTCGCGGAACTGCAACTGATGCAGACCGTGCTGAAGAACGTCTCCAGCAAGAAGCCGGTGTTGGTCAAGAAGGCCGCCGTCGACTGGGTTCAGGTGAAGAAACTCGCCCCCGGCTTCGATGTGGTCTATGAGACGAAGGGCTGGTTCTGGACGTCGAACGCGCGGCAGCTCGAGTACATCTACCAGGTGCAGGGGCTGGGCAGCGTCGTCGGTCAGGTCAACGCCATCGCCGCGGTGAACAAGGGGATCGGCCAGTCGGTCGACCAGTTTGTCAAGGCAGCCAACAAGAACTGACGTCGCCGCCGCCGGCCTGGGCGGTTGCCAACCCTGGAAAAGCCGTCCGGCACGGTGTCGTGGCATGCCCCATCATGGTGGTGTGACCAACGACCTCTCGGACGCCCTCTCGCCGTACCTGCAGAGCCACGCGTCGAACCCGGTCCACTGGCGGCAGTGGGGGCCGGAGGCCTTCGAGGAGGCCCGCATCCGTGATGTTCCGGTGTTCCTGTCCGTGGGGTATGCGGCCTGCCACTGGTGCCATGTGATGGCACACGAGAGTTTCGAGGACCCCGGGACCGCCGAGGTACTCAACCGGGGCTTCGTGTCCATCAAGGTCGACCGCGAGGAACGGCCGGATGTGGACGCCCACTACATGTCCGCTACGACCGCACTGACCGGCTCTGGCGGCTGGCCCATGTCGGTGTGGCTGGATCATGACGCGCGGCCGTTCTATGCGGGAACCTACTTCCCTCCCCACCCGAGATCCGGTCTGCCGTCTTTCGCCCAGGTATTGGCCGCCATCAGCGACGCCTGGACAACTCGCCGGGACGAACTAGATGCCGCTGCCGGCCGCATCGCCGCGGCATTGCGGCCCGACGGGCACGTGCCCGCGGTGGCCACGGAGCTCGCCGTCTCCACCCATGAACTGGACGGTCTACTCGTGGACGCGGTCGACCGCCTGGCCCGAGACTTCGATGATGTCAGTGCCGGTTTCGGAGGCGCCCCCAAGTTCCCGCCGTCGATGGTGCTCGACTTTCTGCTGCGGCACCACCGGCGCACTGGCGATCCGCGCGCTCTGCGGATGGTGGAGGCGACCTGCAGCGCCATGGCCCGCGGCGGACTCTTCGACCAACTCGGCGGCGGCTTCGCCAGATACAGCGTCGACCGCGATTGGGTGGTTCCGCACTTCGAGAAGATGCTCTACGACAACGCCTTGCTGCTCGGCGTCTACACCGACCTCTTCCGAGCGACCGGCAGCGAGTTCGCGGCCCGGGTCGTGAGGCAGACCGCTGAGTTCCTCGTTACGGACCTCCGTACCGGCGAGGGTGGATTCGCATCGGCGCTGGATGCCGATTCGGCACCGGCCGATGATCCTGCCGGGCGACCTGTGGAAGGGGCGTTCTACGTCTGGCAGCAGGCGGACGTCTACGAGGCGCTGGGCGCGACAGACGCGGCCTGGGCCGTCGACCTGTTGCAGGTGACCCCGGAGGGAACGTTCGAGCGTGGCACCTCCACCTTGCAACTCCCTCATGAACCCGAGGATCCGCAACGGTGGTCGCGGGTACGTGCGGCACTGCTCACTGCTCGATCGAAGCGGCCCCCGCCCCAACGCGACGACAAGGTGGTCGCGGCATGGAACGGGCTTGCCATCCGCAGCCTGTCCGAAGCCGGAGTGGTGTTCGACGAGCCAGCTTGGATCAGCGCGGCGGTAGGCGCGGCTGAGCTGATGCGGGACGTGCATTGGCGCGGCGGACGGTTGTCTCGGGTGTCGCGGGATAGCCGAGCGGGTGAGGCCCCCGGTGTTCTCGAGGACTACGCAGATGTGACCAACGGACTGTTGGCGCTGTACTCGGCGTCCGGGGACGCGGGGTGGGCGGCTTTCGCCGAGGAGTTGACGTCGGTGATCACCGCCGAGTTCGCCAGTGATGCGGGCGGTTGGCGGGACGCTCCGCCGGACGCCGCCGGCCTGCTGCCGCCGTCTTTCGACCCGAGCGACAATGCTTACCCCAGTGGTGGGTCGGCCGCGACCGCGACTCTCGTGTCGGTCGCCGCTCTCGGTCTGCGACTCGGGCCGCCACGGCCGGGCGATGGCCGCGGGGAGGGATGGGATGCGAACGCCATTCGCTCCCTGGCCGAGGGGCGGCTCTCCGCTCAACGCTCGTTGATGGCGCGCCACCCGCGCCTTGCCGGTGGCTGGCTCGCTGCAGCCGAGGCGGTCGTGGACGGTCCCTGGCAGGTGGCGGTAGTGGGCGACCTGGCGGATCCCGATGCAAGGGAACTCGTGAGGGCCGCTGCCCTGGCACAGCGCCCCGGCATGGTGCTCGCCCGTGGCGGTGACTCTGACGACGTTGGCCTGCTTGGTGGTCGGACCGTGTTGAACGGTCACCCAACCGCGTACGTGTGTCGCGGTTTCGTGTGCGATCTGCCGGTGACGACCCCGGGCGAACTCGAGGCCCAACTTCGAAGGTGAGTCGACACTGGCGCAAGTGCGACCCCGGAAGGGGCAATCTCGAACCGGGCTCAGGCAGCCGCCACACCGAACACGACCACCGCCACGGCCGCCCAGTGAGTGGCGAAACCCCCCAAGGTCAAGGAGTGGAACACCTCGTGGAACCCGAACCACCTCGGTGACGGGTTCGGCCGGCGCAGGGCGTAGATCACGGCTCCGGCCGAGTAACACACACCGCCCGCGATCAGCAGCACCAGAATCGCCAACCCGCCGCCGTCAGCGATGTCCGGCATGAAGAAGGCCGCCGTCCACCCGAGGGCCAGGTAGACCGGGGTGTAGACCCAACGCGGCGCCTTCAGCCAGAAGACCCGGAACATCGCTCCAGCCACCGCCCCGACCCAGACCAACCAGAGCATCGTTGCCGCCGTACCTGGGGGCAGTAACGCCGCCGCGAACGGGGTGAAACTGCCCGCGATCAAGAAGAAGATTCCGCAGTGATCAATTCGCCGCAGCACACCGTGGGTGCGCGGTCCCCAACTGCCGACGTGCAGCATCGCGCTGCTCGTGAAGAGCAGCACCGTCGATACCGAGTACACGGCCACGGCGATGCGCAGATGCGGTGGGGAGGCGACAACGAGCAGCATCCCGGCGAGCACCGCGACAGGGGCGGCCCCAAGGTGGAGCCAGCCCCGAAACTTCGGCTTCAGGTCGGCGAGTTCGACCGCCGGGAGGACTCCCATGGCCGTCAGGGTGTCATCAATCGCCGTGACTGGCCAATCCGGAGTCACAGATTGAGGCGCCGGAGTCGTAGCCCAGGGTCCCGCGGACGACCCGGCCGACGCCTGGTAGCCGCCCGCCCCGCCCCCTAGACTGGCCGTTGTGGCAGATGTGACCTGCGTTGACGGCTCGGTTCTCACCGTCGTTCCGGACCCGGTACTCGATCGGGACGACGTCCCGTATGAGATGGCGCTGCGGCTGGTGCGCGACGGCGAGCCGTTCGGCATCGTCGGGGAGCGCTGCGGCTTCTTCCTCGCGACCGTCGCGGTGCGACTCACCCGGGCCATCGCCGAGAGCGGCCCGATCGCAGACGATGGCATCGGCGGCCCCTGGGTGGATCCAGCGGATCGGTTCCCGCCGAGTTCGATGGAGGCCGGGGTGCGTGCCTGGGCGGCCGATGCCGACCGGGACGCCGACGACACCTGGCGGCAACTCATCCGGTATCTGCCACGCGAACGATCCCTGTTCTCCTTCCGTCGTCGAGATCCGGACGATCCGGCCCGCCTGGGCGAGTTGCGCTGTTCGCTACGGACATCGAAGGTCTGGGTTGAGAGCGAACCCGGTGGTCCCGGCCGCTGGAAACTTCGGGAGCGCGCGGTTCTCGACGCCTGGGGCGAGTCCGGGGTCGGAGTGAGGGCGGTGATGACTGCTCCGGAACTGCTTGCCTTCCTGCGGGTCCTGCTGGCACAGGCGGACGCCATCGGCATCACCTACGCTGACACCGGCCCGATAGACCTGCAGCGTCCGGTCGGCTGACTCGTCACCGAGGCTCGCCCCGGTAGCCCCATCGCCGGACTGATGTCCGGTGGCGCCGCAGACTCCGGAGGGTCCGCTGTGGCAGAGTTGTAAAGGCCGGCCGCCAGCGGGGCGACCGACCTGCGAAAGGCAGCCGGGTATGGGTGTGCGGGATGTCGTCTACGACATGTATGCGCGTCATCTCGTGCGCGACCTGGCGGCGAACCAGATGCCCAAGCACGTCGGGGTGATCCTCGACGGCAACCGGCGTTGGGCCAGCCTGCAGGGCACCGGCTCCGAGCACGGCCACCGGGCGGGGGCCGCCAAGATCGAGGAGTTCCTCGGGTGGTGCGAGGACGCCGACGTCGAGGTCGTGACGTTGTGGCTGCTCTCCACTGACAATCTCGAACGGCCTGCGGGCGAACTCGATTCGCTGCTGCACATCATCGAGGGAACCGTGACCGACCTCGCTGCCACCGGGCGGTGGCGCATCCATCCCGTGGGGGCGCTGGATCTGCTGCCGGCCGGTACCGCGGAGGCGATGAAGGAGGCCGAAGCCGCCACGAAGGATGTGGACGGGCTGCTGGTCAATGTGGCTGTCGGTTATGGCGGTCGACGGGAGGTGGTCGATGCTGTGCGCGGCCTACTCGCCGAGCACCATCAGCGTGGCACCTCGCTTGAGGACCTCGCTGAAGCGCTGGACGCCGGGCACATCGCCGAGCACCTGTACACGCGCGGTCAACCCGACCCGGATCTGGTGATCCGGACCTCGGGCGAGCAGCGGCTCAGCGGCTTCCTGCTGTGGCAGAGTGCCCACTCGGAGTTCTACTTCTGCGAGGCCTACTGGCCCGATTTCCGTCGCGTTGACTTCCTGCGAGCGCTGCGGGCCTACTCCCAACGCCAGCGCCGCTTCGGGGCCTGAGGCCCGCCCACACACGATCACGCAGGGCGCCTGCGGCGCGCCAATGCGGGTTGCACCGCCGGCGCTTCTGGCCACCGCGGGTGTCCGCGATGGCCCGGCCGGATTATTCGCTAGCGGAAGTGTCCGTCAGTCCCGTCTTGATCAGGTTCATGACGCCGGCATCAGCAAGGGTGGTCACGTCCCCGATCTCCCGATTCTCGGCCACATCGCGCAGCAGTCTGCGCATGATCTTCCCCGAGCGCGTCTTCGGCAGCTCGCTGACGACCAGGATCTGCCGTGGCTTCGCGATCGGCCCGATGGCAGTGGCCACGTGCCCACGGAGGGTCGCAACGATCTCCTCATCCTCTTCGGCGGTGCCGCGCAGGATGACGAAGGCGACGATTCCCTGACCGGTCATCTCGTCGGTGGCACCCACCACTGCCGCCTCGGCCACGGCCGAGTGCGATACCAGGGCCGACTCCACCTCGGTGGTGGAGATCCGATGTCCGGACACATTCATCACGTCATCGACTCGGCCCAACAGCCAGAGGTCGCCGTCGGCATCCTTCTTCGCGCCGTCGCCGGCGAAGTAGTACCCGGGGAAGCGCGACCAGTAGGTGTCCTTGAACCGTTGGTCGTCACCCCAGATGGTGCGCAGCATGGATGGCCAGGGTTCCGTGAGCACCAGGTAGCCACCGGCACCATCGGGCACGGCTGCGCCCGTATCGTCGACGACCTCGACCGCGATCCCAGGAAGCGCCACCTGCGCCGAGCCCGGCTTCGTGGCAGTGACTCCGGGCAGCGGGGCGATCATCATGGCGCCGGTCTCGGTCTGCCACCAAGTGTCCACGATCGGGCAACGATCGCCGCCGATCACCCGGCGGTACCACATCCACGCCTCGGGGTTGATGGGCTCGCCGACCGACCCGAGTAGCCGCAGACTCGACAGGTCATACCCCGCGGGGATGTCCTCGCCCCACTTCATCATCGTGCGGATCAGCGTCGGCGCCGTGTACAGGATGGTCACGCCCAGTTCCTGAACGATCTCCCACAGCCTTCCCTTATGGGGGGTGTCAGGGGTGCCTTCGTACATCACCTGGGTCGCCCGGTTGGCCAGCGGCCCGTAGACGATGTAGGAGTGCCCGGTCACCCAACCGACGTCGGCGGTGCACCAGTACACGTCGGTGTCCGGCTTGATGTCGAACACGTTCTGAGTCAGGTAGCCGCCAGTGGTGTGCAGGATCCCCTTCGGCTTCCCGGTGGTGCCGGAGGTGTAGAGGATGAACAGCGGATCCTCCGCGTCCTGGGGTGCATAGGTGTGCGTCGGTGACTGCGAACCCACGTAGTCGTGCCACCACAGGTCGCGGCCCTCGGTCCAGTTCACCGGCTGGTTCGTGCGGCGGACGACGATGACGTTGGTGATGGACTCGGCCCCTGTGGCGATCGCTTCGTCGACCACGACCTTCAGCCCGCTAGGTGCTCCTCGACGGTAACCGCCGTCGGCGGTGATGACCACCTTCGCCTCGGCATCCTCGATGCGCGAGCGCAGAGCCTCCGCCGAGAAGCCACCGAAGACGACCGAGTGCACCGCTCCGATCCGGGCGCACGCCAGCATCGCAATGGCCGCCTCGGGCACCATAGGTAGGTAGATCGCCACCCGGTCGCCCTTGGTCACCCCGAGCGACTCCAGTGCGTTGGCGGCCTGATTCACCTCACGCTGAAGGTCCGCATACGTCACCCGACGGTGGTCTCCCTCACGTTCGCCGATCCAATGGATCGCCACCTGATCGCCGAAGCCGTCCTCGACGTGTCGATCCACGCAGTTGTAGGCGACGTTCAGCTGGCCGTCGGCGAACCACTTGGCGAACGGTGGGTTGGACCAGTCCAGGGTCTCGGTGAAATCCCGGTCCCAGGAGAGCAATTCTCGAGCCTGCCGTGCCCAGAACTCCGGACGGTCGGCGGCGGCCTCCGCGTACAGCTCCGGTCCAGCGTTGGCCGTTGCCACGAACTCCGCCGACGGCGGGAAGGATCGCTCCTCGTTCATGAGGTTCTCAAGGGCATCTGATGTCATCTTCGGTCCTCAGCTATCGCCGGTCGTGGGTCGTCGGGGCATACGAGTCGTCGAATTGTGGTCATCGGGACGTTGCGAGAACGTTGCGCTCAAGCGCCCCGATCGTAGGTGCTGCGAGCACCCGGACGCCAGGTTAGCCAGGTCATGCGTAACCACGGCGTGTCGCGGCCTCCTTGGAGGCCGTCCTTGGGCGTAGTTTCGCAAATGTCGGTTCTGGCAGCAGGCGCTCCGTGCGCCGGCGGGCCAGACCAATCGCCGCCAACCGGGAGGCACGTGTGCCAGCAAGTCCGACCGATCTCAACGTTCGCACCTACGTGCTGGACACCTCCGTGCTGCTGTCGGATCCCCAGGCGATCCTGCGTTTCGATGAGCATCGGGTCGTGCTGCCGGTGGTGGTGATCGCAGAGTTGGAGGCCAAGCGCACGCATCCGGAGTTGGGCTATTTCGCCCGTACCGCCCTTCGGTTGCTGGACGACTTACGACTGGAGCACGGTGCGCTCCACTCGCCGGTGCCGTTGCCCGACGGCGGCGAACTCAGCGTGGAACTCAATCACACAGACCCGAGCGCCCTGCCCGACGGCTTACGACTGGAGGGCAACGACACCAGAATCCTTGCGGTGGCCGCGAACCTCGCGGCCGAAGGGCTTGACGTCGTGGTCGTCAGCAAGGACCTGCCGATGCGGGTGAAGGCTTCGGTGGCGGGGCTCGCGGCCGAGGAGTACCGGGCCGAACTGGCCATCACCAGCGGCTGGACCGGTATGGCCGAGGTGCGGGTGTCCCCCGAGGACCTCGACTCGTTGTACTCGGACGAGATCATCGACCTTGACGAGGCGCGGGAGTTGCCGTGCCACACAGGTCTCGTGCTGGTCTCCGATCGGGGCAGCGGCCTGGGCCTGGTGACCCCCGGAAAGCAAGTGCGGCTGGTGCGCGGCGATCGAGAGGCATTCGGGCTGCACGGCCGTTCCGCTGAGCAGCGGGTGGCATTGGAGTTGTTGCTCGACCCGGAGGTCGGCATCGTGTCGTTGGGCGGCAACGCCGGCACGGGCAAGTCTGCCCTCGCCCTCTGCGCGGGACTGGAAGCCGTGTTGGAACGACGACAACACCGCAAGGTGGTCGTTTTCCGGCCGCTCTACGCCGTGGGAGGGCAGGAGCTCGGCTACCTGCCGGGCTCTGAGAACGACAAGATGGGACCGTGGGCGCAGGCGGTGTTCGACACCCTCAGCGCAGTCACCACTCCGGAGGTCCTCGAGGAGATCCTCGACCGGGAGATGATCGAGGTGCTGCCGCTGACCCATATCCGCGGTCGGAGCTTGCACGATTCCTTCGTCATCGTCGACGAAGCGCAGTCTCTGGAGCGCAATGTGCTGCTGACGGTGCTGTCCAGGATCGGGCGCGATTCCCGAGTGGTGCTCACCCACGACATCGCCCAGCGGGACAATCTGCGCGTGGGTAGGCACGACGGCGTGGTGGCCGTTGTCGAGAAGCTCAAGGGGCACCCGTTGTTCGCCCACGTCACCCTCAGCCGATCTGAGCGTTCGGCGATCGCCGCCCTCGTCACGGAGTTGCTGGGCGACGCGGGCTGACACGCAGACCAGTGTCTGAACCCGGTCGGCCTGACACCGTCGGCTTCAGGCGGGCGCCTTCACAGAGGGCTTCAGGAGGGCTCAGTAGGCCCAGTTCTGACCCTGGTTCCAGCGGGCGAACTTGCCCATGCCGTAGGTGTGACGCACGTAGTTCAGCGCCGCCCAGATGTTGGTGTAGGGCACGGCCTGGTAGCGCAGGCTCCGGTATCCGGGCTTGGCGTAGGCCTGGTACGTGGGTGCGATCACCTGCAGCAGCCCCATCGAGGGGGTACCACGGCGGGCGTTGGAATCCCACAGATTGATGGCGTTGGGATTGCCGCTCGACTCCTGCTGAATCTGCGCCAGGATGCCGGGCAGGTACTTCTGCGGGATCTTCTGCTCGGCCATCACGGCGCTGACGAGGTTGGCCCAGCGCAGGACCTTGGGGTAGAAGGCGCTGCCGTTCGGGTGCCGCAAGGGCGCGCCGCGCCAGGGCGACGGGCCGGTGCGGACATTGGCCTTGGGTACCGCGGAGGTGACGATCGGCCGCGTGGTGGTTGTTGGCGCGGCTGTGGCAGGAGCGGCGATCATTGCGGAGAGCGGGAGGGCCAAAGCGGCGCCCACCACTGCGAACCGCGCGATACGCGAGGACATGCACTATCCCATCGTCGACAACAAGAACAGGCGGCAGACCCCCTGGCCGTTCGGTCTGATCCGCTGCCGTGCCACCTCTGGGATGGCCGAGCGCGACACCGATGAGTTCCGTGGCCGGGCCTTTCGCTTCCCTCACCATGCCGGTTCAACAGTCACTGTTCAAATGAGGTAAGGATTTCCACAAGCTTGAAAAACTGTATATAACAGGGCAAATCGGACACAAACGACGCTCCTTTGCGGATTCTTGGGAGACGGGGTGGCCCATGTCACGCTGAGCCAGACCGTCGTTTCGCAGAGATTCCGCGGCGTTCGGCGTCGTCGCACCCTGCCGGCATGGTTCGCCTAGTTCGACAAACGTGCTTGGGTCGCTGAGTCAGCGGCCCGGCGTAGGGTGTCCCCGTGGGAGTCGAGGTGCGGTTCATCGGTCACTCCACCGTCTCCATCGCCACGCCTGCCATGCGGATCCTGACCGACCCGCTGTTGCGTACCCGCATATCCTTCCTGCGCCGGCTGATGCCGCCGCCGGGCCCCGAAGCCTTGCCCCGCCCCGACCTCGTTCTGCTCTCCCACCTTCACCAGGACCACACCGACCTTCCGTCGTTGCGGATGCTCGGCGCACGCCCGCTGGTGATCGCCCCACCTGGGGCAGGAGACTTCGTCGCTGCGGCCGGCGTCTCGCGGGTTGTCGAAGCGGTACTGGATCAGCCGATCCTGGTCCCACCGGACGTTGTCATCAGGGCCGTACCTGCGGTGCATGACGGCGGCCGTCCACCGTTCGGACCCCAGGCCACCGCCGTCGGGTACCTCATCGAGTTCGCCGGTCGTCGCGTCTACTTCGCGGGGGACACCGACCTCTTCCCCGATATGGCATATCTGGGGCCGGTCGATCTCGCCCTGCTGCCGGTATGGGGTTGGGGACCGAACCTCGGTCCTGGTCATATGGATCCGGCCGGTGCGGCCCAGGCAGCAGCGCTGCTGTCGGCGGGTGCTGCGATCCCGATTCACTGGGGTACCTACTTCCCGTTGGGTATGCGGCAGGCGTTACTCGGCGCCGCGCGTTTCCTCACCGATCCGCCGCGCGAGTTCGCCAGTCGAGCCGCGGAAGTGGCACCGGACACCGACGTGCTGGTGCTCGAACCGGGTGACGGGTGTGACCTGTGGCAGTGATGTCCCGCCGCGAGCGCAAGGCCCTCGTCAAGGATCTGTCCAAGCGTCCCCGACGTCGGCCGTGGATCGGCCTGGCCAACTATCTGATCTCCTGCCTGGTCCTGTGGATCGCACTGATCCCGACCAGGAGCCTGGTCATCACTAGTTGGATCGGAGTACCGATCGCGGCTGCGCTGGTCATGCTGGTGGGCTGGGCCCTACGTCCGTTGCTGATCAGGCTGGCGATGATGTTCGGTTGGCTGGGAGCCATCCTGCTGGCCCTGTTCTTCAACGCGTGCGTCATGTATGTCGCCCTGATGCTGGCACCGGGGATAGAGGACACCGGGTTCGGTTCGGTGTTCCTGGCGGCCTGGCTCTACGTGATCCTGTTCTCAATCGTTCACTGGTTCCTCGCTTCTGACAGCGAGGAGGTGTTCCTCACCTACCTCACCCGGCGGGCCAGCCGAAAGGAGTTCGCTGCCGCTCTCACGCCGGCCGAACTGGCCGCGCTACAGTCCGGCGAACCGATCCCGGACGGGTTGATCATGATTCAGATCGACGGGTTGCCGGCACCTGTGCTCGAGTGGGGCGTGAAGAGCGGGAACTTCCCCAACCTGGCCCGGTGGATTCGTTCCGGGGAGATGGCCTGGAGCGAGTGGACCGTCCGCATCCCGTCCACCACCCCCGCGTCTCAGGCTGGACTGCTGCACGGCGACAACTTCGATATCCCGGCATTCCGATGGTACGAGAAGGACGCCGGCAAACTGATCGTTGCCAATCACCCCCCGGACGCGGCGGAGATCGAGCGTCGCATCACCAACGGTCGAGGCCTGCTCGCCGACAACGGGGTGTCCATCTCGAACCTGTTCTCCGGCGATGCCACCGAATCGATCCTGGTGATGTCGAAGCTACGCAGTTCGACCAGCCCCCGCGCCTCCAGCTCCTACGCCTCCTTCTTCACCCACCCGGCTGGCTTCGCCCGGGCGATTGTGATCTCGATAGGTGAGATGGGTAAGGAGGTCTTCCAGGCGCGAAAGCAGCGCACCCGCGGTGTCGAGCCGAGGATTCACCGCGGTGGATCGTTCATCTTCCTCCGCGGGATCACCAATGTGCTGCTGCGCGACCTGAATACGTCACTGGTGGTGCAGTCGATGATGCGCGGGGTGCGCAGCGTCTATGTCGACTACGTGGATTACGACGAGATCGCCCACCACGCCGGGGTTGTCCGTCCCGAGAGCCTTCGCGCCCTTGAGGGAATCGACAAGGTGCTCGGACAACTCATGCGGATCGCCCCGTACACCCCCAGGCGCTATCAACTTGTCTGCGTCTCTGACCACGGTCAGAGTCAAGGAGCGACGTTCAAACAGAGATACGGCGAGCCGTTGGAGAAGTTGGTCAACGACCACATGGGCTCAGGGGCGACGGCGGCGGCAGCCACCGGAACGGTCGAGGATTGGGGGCCTGTCAACGCTTTCCTGTCCGAGTTGCAGACCCACCGTTCGGTGTCCGGCGGTGTGACCCGACGTGTGTTGCGCAACCGCAACGCCGACGGGGTGGTGGCCCTCGGACCCACTGGGGAGGAACACGCCGACGCCAGCTCGATCGACGACGCCCAGCCCCACGACGCCGTCGTCATCGGCTCGGGCAACCTCGGCGGCGTTTGGTTCACCGGGCACGTGAGCAGGCTCACCGCGGAGGACATCGAGGAGCACTGGCCCGGCATGCTCGAGAGCCTCGCCGGTCATCCGGGTGTCTCCTTCGTCGTGGTCGCCACTGAGCGGGATGGCCCGGTCGCCATCGGGCGCAACGGTCTGCAACGATTGCTGTCCGGCGAGGTTGAGGGGATCGATCCGATGGCGCCGTTCGGTCCGGAGGCACGGGAGGACTTCCTGCGGGCCAGCAGGTTTCCGCATGCCCCAGACATCTATCTGAACTCCATGTACGACCCGCGCAGCGATGAGGTGGCCGCTTTCGAGGAGCTGGTCGGGTGCCATGGCGGGCTGGGGGGCTGGCAGACACGGGCCGTGCTCATCCACCCGTCGGACTTGCCCATCGCATCAGATCTGTTGAACGCGCGTGGAGACCTGGTCGGCAGTGAGAACGTCCATCGTCAGCTCGTTCGCTGGTTGGAGTCGCTGGGACATCGCACCGACCTCGAGCGGGAACTGCCTGAAGGCGGTCAGGTTGGGGCGGATGCCGAACTCGGTCAGGTGCTGCGCCGGGGTGTGCCGCAAGGCAGGTTCAGGACGGCGGACCGACCGGTATCCGAGTGATGGTCGGCTTCTCCGTCTCGGCGAAGAAGTCGTTGCCCTTGTCATCGACCACCACGAAGGCGGGGAAGTTCTCCACCTCGATGCGCCACACGGCTTCCATGCCGAGTTCCTCGAAGTCGAGAACCTCGACCTTCTTGATGCAGTCGAGGGCGAGGCGGGCGGCCGGGCCACCGATCGATCCCAAATAGAAGCCGCCGTGGGCCTTGCACGCCTCGGTGACGACTTTCGATCGGTTCCCCTTGGCCAGCATCACGTAGGAGCCACCCGCGGCCTGGAACTGATCGACGTACCCATCCATCCGACCGGCGGTGGTGGGACCGAAGGAACCGGAGGCATAACCCTCGGGCGTCTTCGCCGGTCCGGCGTAGTAGACGCAGTGGTCACGGAGATAGTCGGGCATCGGTTCGCCGGCGTCGAGCATCGCCTTGATCCGGGCGTGGGCGATGTCGCGGGCGACCACCATCGGACCGGTGAGCGAGACGCGGGTCTTCACCGGCAAGGTGGAGAGCTGCTCGCGGATCTCCGCCATCGGACGGTTGAGATCGATCTGCACGACGTCATCATCGAGATGTTCGTCGGTCACGTCCGGTAGGAACTTCGCCGGATCGTGCTCGAGCTGCTCGAGGAACACCCCCTCGGCGGTGATCTTCGCCAGTGCCTGCCTGTCCGCGGAGCAGGAGACTGCAATCGCGATCGGGTTCGAGGCGCCGTGGCGCGGCAGCCGGATCACCCGCACGTCATGGCAGAAGTACTTGCCGCCGAACTGGGCCCCGATCCCGAACTGCCTTGTGAGTTCGAGTACTTCTGCTTCCATCTCCTGATCGCGGAAGCCGTTGCCCCAACGCGACCCCTCCGATGGCAGGGTGTCGAGGTACTTCGCTGACGCGTATTTGGCGGTCTTCAGGGCGAACTCTGCGCTGGGACCCCCGACGACCACCGCAAGGTGGTAGGGCGGGCAGGCAGCTGTGCCGAGTTTGCGCAAGCTCTCATCCAAAAAGGCGGTCATCGACTTCGGGTTGAGGACGGCCTTGGTCTCCTGGAACAGGAAAGACTTGTTGGCGCTGCCGCCACCCTTGGCCATGAAGAGCAGCTCGTACTCGTTGGCATGGGCCTCCTTGGTGTCGGCGTACAACTCGATCAGGGCCGGCAGGTTGGTTCCGGTGTTCACCTCCTCCCACATCGTCAGCGGCGCCATCTGGGAGTAGCGCAGGTTCAACTTCTGGTAGGCGTCGTAGATGCCCCGGGAGAGGAACTCCTCATCGCGCCCGGGAACCAGCACGCGGCTGCCGCGCTTGCCCATCACGATGGCCGTCCCGGTGTCCTGACACATCGGGAGTACCCCGCCGGCGGCGATGTTGGCGTTCTTGAGCAGGTCCAACGCGACGAAGCGGTCGTTGGCCGAGGCCTCCGGGTCGTCGATGATGTTGCGCAGTTGCTGCAGGTGCGCGGTTCGAAGCAGGTGCTGGATGTCGTGGATCGCCTCGTAGGCGAGGAGCCGCAGTGCCTCCGGCTCGATGGTCAGGAAAGTCCGGTCGGCCGCCTGGAAGGTGCTCACGCCCTCGGTGGTAAGCAGCCGGTAGTTGGTCGTGTCCTCGCCGAGCGGGAGCATGTCGACGTAGTTGAAGTCGGGCATACCCGTCAGCCTAGCCCCGAAGTGAACAGCCATCTCGGCTGGACGCCGCAGCACAGGGGGTCCGTCGGCGTGGGCGCTGGAGGTCGGGCTGCACTCGGGCGGCGACGGAGCGCAGGAGCGTCAGTGCCAGAAGGTCGACAGTTCCGCGGCGTGCTCGGCCGCTTGGCGTTGGCCCATGGCCATCGCCTCCGGGACCGCTGATGGAGACATCAGTTTCGACACCTCGGTCGGCTCCGGACCATGCACGATCACCTCGGTGCCGTGGGCCTGCAGCGCGGCCACCTCGTCGGCCAGGGCCGTCGGCTTGATGGTCATCATGGCCTCAGGCATGGTTGCGTTCGCGCCGAGGGAAAGTATCACCGCCCGGGAAGCCCCACAGACGACATCGGAATGGATGCCGCTGCCGCTCACTCCGCCGTCCATGCACTTGCGGTCCAGGATCGGCTGGGGGGAGAAGAGCCCGGGCACTGCGCTGCTGGCCGCCGACGCCGCGGCCACCGGTACGCCCGCGGAGCGGTCGATGATGAGACGCTCACCGGTGTAGGTGTCGACAGTGGCGATGTGCAGGGACGCCGCAGGCCACTTGGTCATCCGAACTGCGGCCGACACCGATCGACGCATCTTGGCCGCCGGTGCTGCGTGTGCCGCGAGTGCGGCATAGCCGATGGCCTTGATCGTCGCGGGCTGATTGTCACCGGCCTGCTGGAAGAGCTGCAAGGCGTGGTCCTGGCTCGGAGCCAGGTTTCCGGCCGGCGCCAGAGCGTCAACCACTTTGGGGACCTTGGACAGCAGCGAGAGTTCTCCTGCGAATCGCCGCAGTTTGCCTCCGGTCAGGATCGCTGACACCAGCGAGCCGGCGGAGGTACCGACCACGACGTCGGCCGCGGCCAGGTCGACCCCGCGGGATTCCAACTCGCGTAGATAGGCAACCTGCCAGGCGATGAAGAAGATTCCGCCGCCGCCCAGCACGAGTCCTCGGCGAGCGCCGGCTCCGTACTTTGCGTCGAAATCGAACGGTCTGGCCAAGCCGTCGTCAGTCATGTCCGCCAACATAGCCAGTGCCGGGATTCCATGCGCAGTCGTCGGGCGGGTTGCCGTCGCTGATGAACCCTGCTCACCTGCGCCCTCGATGTCACCCGGCGTTGGCGGATCCCCCGGGGTCGGGAGAGGATAGGCGCCATGGCCACCGAGACCAAGTCCCGCAAGAACCAGACTGTGCGCGATCTGGTGCTCTCCATGCTGGTCGTGGGCGGCTTCGTGGCCTTCCTCTACATCATCGTTCTTCGCCCGACCCCGGATCCGGTGCGGGTGGTCGACGTTGCGGCGCCTGCGGCGGTGGCACGCACTGCCAACGCCTTCCCGGTGCTCGTGCCGGCCGACGTTCCGTCAGGCTGGCGGGCGACCAGTGCGCGGTATGAGCCAGGCAGGACCCCGGGAACTGGGAGCTGGTTCAACGGCTACATCACGCCTGATAACGGGTTCGTCGCGGTCGCGCAGACCGACCACGATGTCGACGACTTCGTCGATGAGCAGACGCGCAAGGGTCGCAAGGTCGGCTCGGTGACGATCGACGGACAGACGTGGGACGAATACGAGTCGACCTCAGGGGCGGACACCAAGCGAGCCTTGGTGCTGAGCACTCCTGAGGTGACCACTGTTGTCAGCGGCACGGTCAGCTTCGATGCCCTCGTCGATTTCGCGCAACGGCTACGGACGACCTGACCAAGGCGCCGACTGTTAGCTCACCGGCCCGGCCGGGCTCAACGGGTGGTGCTGCAGGGCCCAGGCGTACATGGCGATTGCGCCGGCCGCGGACGCATTCATGGAACGCGTCGATCCGTACTGGGTGATCGCGAGCACCTGGGAGCAGATGTCCACCGCATCTTGCGAGAGACCGGGCCCCTCCTGACCGAAGAGCATGACCGTCGCTGCGGGCAGCCGGTGGTGTTCCAGCGGGACGCTGCCGGGGATGTTGTCGATCCCGATTATCGGCAGGTGCTCGGCAGCCGCCCACAGACCGAAGGCCGCCACGTCTGGATGGTGCTGCACGTGGAGGTAGCGATCGGTCACCATGGCCCCGCGGCGGTTCCAGTCCCGGTTGCCGACGATGTGCACCCCGGCAACGTTGAACGCATTGGCCGTCCTGACGATGGAGCCGATGTTGAGGTCGTGCTGCCAGTTCTCGATCGCGATGTGAAGCGGGCTTCGTCCACGATCGAGCTCGGTCACGATGGCAGAGACTCGCCAGTAGCGGAAACGATCCTCGACATTGCGACGGTCGCCCTCGCGCAACAGATCGTCATCCAGTCGCGGATCATCGGGCCACGGCTGTGGCATGGGTCCGACGCCGATCGGTCGGTGGAACTCACCGGGTCCCAGGTCGGGTGTGGCGCCGGATTCGGTCGGTGTCATCGCGTGGCCGGACTCACCGAGGCTCCAGTCCCGGCCCGCGGATGTCGTTGTCGAACCGAGGGCGGGTCAGTCCGCGCAGCGCGATCAGGTCTTCCGTGCGCACGGCGGCACCGCGTTCATCCGGCAGGAAGTGTTCGGAGAGTTGGGCGGCGCGGTCGCTCTGTCCCAGGGCCAGCAGTAGAGCGATGGCGTGGGCGAGGTCCCGGTCGGCGTCGGACGGCTCGCTGCCGCGTCGGGCCTGCGAGCGCAACTCGTACAGGGCGGCCAGTAGCGCGAGGTTGTCGCGTGCGGCATCCGTCGACAAGGCCTGCTCCGTCAGTTCCCGAGCCTGACCGAACTGGTTCTCGGCCAGCAGGGCCCGGGCCGTGACGGCCTGCCGGATCGCCGTGTCGAGTTCGTCGAGCTCATCGGCGTCCGCTGGGTGCTGCTGCAACAGAGCGAGGGCTTCATCGAACTCGTCGAGGTCCATCAAGTCATCGGCGAGGCGTGGCACCACGTCGTTGATGATCCGTCTTTCGCCCACCTCCTCGGCCTTGCTCAACGTGGCGCGGGCCAGGCCGACAGCCTCGGCTGTCCTTCCCAGATCCGAATACATCGACGCCCGCTGCCGGTCGGCGAGCAGTAGGTAGTCATCGGCGCCGAGGGCGTCGAACACCGAACGCGCCCCCAGGTAGAGCGACTCAGCGTCGTCGAACTCCTCCAGCGCGCGAAGCGCATTCGCGGCCTCGAGGTCGCACCGTGCGACGCCCATCAGGTTGTCGTCGGCCTGGTAGTCGTCGCGTGCGGCCTTGAGGTTCGACAGGGCCTCCGAGTGCTCACCCAAGATGCGCAGCACCAGCCCGAGTCGTAGGGCGGCGTAGGCGCGGGCGGTGTCGTCGGAACCGACGCTGGCGATGTCGAGGCAGGAACGCAGCAGGGGTACCGCGGCCTCCGCCTGTCCCTGCTGGATGAGCCCTTCGGCGGCCGCATCGTCGGCCCACGCAACATGATGAGCCGAATGGTGGCTGCGGAAGCGCGATCTCGCTGCCCGGAAGGCCTCCACTGCCTCGGCAGGCTTCCCTACCCGCATCCAGTGGTTCCCGATGGCCATGTGCACCCTGCCCTGACTCAGATCGTCCTCCTCCTGTTCGTAGAGCAGCAGGGCATCCTGCCAGCGCTCAAGGGCTTCGGCCTGTCTATCCATGGCCGCGAAGGCGTCGCCGGCCCGTTGATTGCTCAGGGCGATGTCCTCTTGGTCGCCGATCGTGTGGAAGAACCCGGCCGCCGCCAGGAAATGGTCGGCCGCCTCCTCCGGATGGCCCGTCTCCATGAGCCCCTGCGCCTGATTGAACCTGGCGAAGGCAGCCAGCCGGTACTCCTCGGCTTGCTCCGCGGCGACCGCTGCAGCGTCGACCAGCGAGGCGAACTGGGACATCTCGTCGCGGTGGTAGGAGCGATCCGCGAGTTCGAGCAGCACCTCTGCGCGGCGGCGCCCCTGGGCATCGTCGAGTTCGGCCCATAGTTCTTCTTCGGAGACCTCTGCCGGTGGCACCCGGTTCCCCTTCCAGTCGTTCCTGGCTGACCCTTCGAGTGTAGGTGCGCGCCCGGGTCGTTGACCGCCTACGCTGTTGGGCCATGGCATACGACCCCGAAGCCGATCCGAAACCCGACGGCGGAGGGGCCTATAGCTATCGCGGCAGGGTCACGCTCGCCTATGCCCCGGAGTCTGACGGCGAGCCCGATCCTGGTGAGGTTGTGTGGGCTTGGGTGCCCTATGAGGAGGACCCGCGGCAGGGGAAGGATCGACCCGTTGCGGTGCTCGGAATGGCCGATGATGCGCCAGGAGACTACGTGGTGCTCATGGTCAGCAGTCGCAACCACCAGGGAGATCGCGGCTGGGTAGGTATCGGTTCTGGCGGCTGGGATCGTGAGCGCCGCGAGAGCTACGTTCGATGCGACCGACTGTTGGCGGTTTCGCCCCATGCAGTCCGTCGAGAGGGTGCGGCGCTGAGCGAACAGCAATACGCGCTCGTCTGCGCGAAGTTCGGCGATCCAGACTGAGTCGATAGCGCAACGGCCGGTGGGGGAGGTCCGCACACTCCGGACGTCTCTTCCTTCCCGATAGACCCCTCCGCTCAGTTGCGCGGTATCTCGGGGGCGGCAGCGCCGTCGGGCCCCGGCATCGCATGTCCGACGATCTCACCGGCGAGCATTGCGCCCATCTCTGCCTCTGGTTGGATCACCCGACTGACCCCGAGTTGCCTGAGGATGCGCGCATGGTCGTTGGTCAACGCTTTTGCCCACACCTGCGGAACGCCCATATCCACGAGGTGGGACACGGTCAGGATGCTGGCCTCGACGTTTGCGCCGATGCCGACCACCACCCGGGCGAAATCGGGGATGGCGAGTTGGGCCAAGGCCTCGTGGCTGCGGGAGTCTGCCGCGGCCACGAAGGTGAGTTCGTTGGCGAACTCGGCGACGAGTTGAGGGTCGGAGTCGATAGCGAGGACTTGCACCCCCGCCGCCTCCAGAGTCCGTGCGACCGCGGCGCCGAATCTGCCCAACCCGATCACGGCCACGGCGTCCTCGCCGGCCAACCGACGAGGCAGGCGGTGGGCGCCGTTCGCCTTAGGTCGATCATCGGTGGGTGCGCTCCCCGTCGACGTCGGGCGTGGGGTCTCGTCCGATGTGTCCATTTCGTCAGCCAATGTACGGCCTTTCCTCCGGGAGTTCGTAATGCGTTGTGCGGGTGTTCAGGGCAAGGGCGGCGGCCAGCGTGATCGGGCCCAGTCTGCCGATGAACATCATCACCATCAGCACTGCCTGCGCGGGTCCGTTGAACTCCGCCGTGATGCCGGTGGTGAGTCCGACGGTCGACAGCGCTGAAAGCGCCTCGAACAAGACCTGGTCCAGGGGGAACGAGGACAGGTGTAGCAGGAGGAACGTCCCGAGACCGGCGACAGCCATGAAGGCGAACCCGACGGCCATCGCACTGCGTTGAGTCGCCGGCGGGACGCTTCGGTCGAACATCCGGGTGTGGCGGTTTCCGCGGATCTCGGTGACGGCGATCGCGACGATCACGGCGAAGGTGGTGACCTTCAGGCCGCCGGCCGTTCCAGCGGGGCCGCCGCCGATGAACATGAGGAAGTCCGTGACCAACCAAGCGTCCGGTTGCATGTCGGCGATGTTGATCGAGTTGAAACCACCGGTGCGCGGCACTACTGACATTGTGAACGAGGCAAGTACCTTCGTGGGCACCGAGAACGGACCCATGGTGAGGGGGTTCGACCACTCCTGCAGCAGGAAGTAGAGCAGCCCGCCCATGAGCAGCAGGGCCGTTCCCAGGAGCATGATGCGGGTGTTTAGGGAGAGTCGGATCCTGCGCCGAATTCCGAACGTTGCGGTTCCACGCCGATCGGCTATGAACAACTTCCAGCGCTCCCACGGTCGCCGGCGGTTGTGCCACAGCTCGCGCAGCACCGGTAACCCGAGTCCTCCGATGATGACCCCGGCCATCGTGGGCAGGATGACCAGCCAATCACCGGCGAAGCCCATCAAATTGTCGGAGAAGAGGGCGAGCCCGACGTTGTTGAAGGCGGAGACGGACTGGAAGATGGCGCGCCCGAAGGCCGTCGGAAACGGCTGGTCGTAGCCCAACCAGAAGCGCAAGCCGACGATCAGAGAGACCACGCCTTCGACCACGAATGCGGTGATGACAACCGCCCGGGCCACGCGGCGTACGCTGCCGATGCCCACGCCGGGGGCCTCTGCGCTCATCTGCATCCGCTGTCGAAGTCCGACGCGGTGGGCGAGACGCAACGTGATCAACGCTGTCAACGTCATCACCCCCAGTCCACCTATCTGCGTGAGGATGGTGATGATCACCTGCCCCAGGGGAGTCCAGAATGTTGCGGTGTCCACCACCGTGAGTCCGGTGACGCACACCATGGAGGTCGCGGTGAAGGCTGCTTGCAGCAGGTTCGCAGAGCCCGGGCCCGCCTTGGAGAACGGAAGGGCGAGCAGCAATGTCCCTACGACCAGGACCGCCAAATACGACAGCGACACCGCCCGGGCGGGGCGCGTCCATCGACGACGTCCGCGGCTTCCTCGCGCGACAAGCTCCATGACCGCGCCGGCAGGTCAGATCGCCATACCGATGAAGTGACCGATTGCGTAGGTGACTCCCATGGCAATCAGCCCGCCACCGATATTTCGGGCGATAGCCTTGGGGATCGGCGCCTTCGCCAGGCGAGCGCTGACGTAACCGGTGATGAACAGCGCGACGACGACTGCCGCGACAGTCACCCAGATCCGGATCGACGGCGGGAAGACCAGAATCGCGATGAGGGGCAGTGCCGCACCGATGGTGAAGCTGATCAAGGAGGAGACTGCGGCCGCCCAGGCGTTGACGTACTGACCCGGTTCGATCCCAAGTTCCTCCCGGCTGTGGGCGGCCAGAACGTCCTTCTCGGTGAGTTCCTGCGCCACCGACTCGGCTGTTCCCCTGGAGAGGCCGCGGGCCTCGAACAACCCGACCAGTTCCTCGAACTCACCCTCGGGGTCTTCCTCAAGTTCCCGGATCTCCATGGCAACCGCGGCGGCCTCGGTATCCCGCTGGGAGGACACCGAGACGTACTCCCCGACAGCCATGCTCAAGGCGCCAGCCACGAGCCCGGCAACGCCGGCCGTTGCGATCGCGGAGGTTTCGGGGGTGGCCCCGGCGACACCCAGGACCATGCCGGCGATGGACACGATGCCGTCGTTCGCACCCAGCACCGCCGCGCGGATCTTGTTGGAGCGATCGCCGAGGTCACCGGCATCGTGTTCCTCGCCCGGATGAGGTGGTGTTGTCACAAGGTCAGGCTAGACGCCACGAGGCCCACCGTGCTCGCATAGGGCGTTGCGTGTGCTGTCATTCCGGCATTCGCTGCCATCCTCGGCCCTGGGATCGGGCTACGATTGGTCGACGGGGCCAAGCCCACTGCGCAGACTGGGGTGACATGGCGTGACGACGGTGCAGGCCCGTCCTCTGTCGGCATCAGCCCCTAGGAATCTGCGACGGGTCGTGTGGGGCTTGTGGGCCGCTGCGACCCTCTCAGCCATCGCTGCGACCGTCGTCGAAGTCCAGGGATCCCGGGCTTTCATCTGGGCACATGTCCTGGCCGCTCTTGCTATGGGGTTCGGGGCCGTCGCCATGGGACTGGCCGCCGCGAACCGGTACCTCAGGGAAGGTCCGCGCAAGTGGGGCATCGCGCTATTCGGCGCCACAATCGTGCTGATCTCCGGCGGCCAAGCCATCGGGTACCTGGTGACCCTGCGGGACACCACCTTCAACGGCGCCATCGAACTCGTGCCGATCATCCCCGCGGCAGTCGTGGGTTTGGCTGCTCTCGCCATTTTGGTCTGGCCCAAGTCACTGCGCGGACGCGATGTGGTGGGAGTTGCCCTTGACGCCACAGTCGGGGTGCTGGCCACCATCATCCTCTGGGTCGAGGTGCTGTGGGCCTCCTGGATCGACCCCGTTTCGCCCGGCCAGGACACGGTCATCGGTGGTGACCGGATCCTCCTACTCATCGCACTGTGCGCGGTTGTGGTGATGTGGACGGCCAGTCGCCGGATGGGCTCGCTACCACTTCCGCAGTTGGCGCTGGCGCTCGGCGCCATAACGGTCTATGTCGTCGGGGACGTCGCCGGTGAGGTGTTCCCGTGGGCCGACGCCATGAGCAGCATCTCCTACTCGATCGTCGTCTACTCGCTCTTCATGGCATTGGCCATCGCCTTCCTCAACCGTCCACCGGTGGAGCCCGAGTCCCGCACGCAGGCCGAGATCAGAGAAGCCGTCGCTCTCTTGGTGCCGCTCGTGCTCGCGCTCGCCGCCGGTGTCACGGTGATCGACCTCGCTTGGCGCAGCGGGCTCAGCCCCGTAGCGGCGCTTGCCTCCGCGGTCGCGTGGACGGCGATGCTGGGCGCAGTCCTGGTGTCGCGGTGGTTCGCCTGGCGGGATCTGCGGGACACGAGGGAGAGGTCGCTGAACCAGTGGATCGGACCGCGCAGCCGCCGTGGCTGGTTCGACGCGTTGCTTCAGGACAGCCCGGAGTTCGTGCTGGTGGTCGATCCTGAGGCACGGGTGCTGTTCGCCTCACCGGCGGCGAACGCCCGGTTGCCGTTACTCGACCCCGACACCGGCCAGTCGCTCGGGGCCGTGGTCACCGACTGGACCCTGGCCGAACTCAGACAGCTCCTCGCTGAGGCAGCGGCCGACGCGAACACCACGGGACCCTTCGACATGATGATGATTCAGCGGGACGGCAGCCGCTGCCAGGTGGAGATGTACATCACCACCGCGCACGACGTCGAGTTCAAGGGATTCGTTCTCACCGCCGTTGATGTCACCGCGGCGCGCCGCCTCGAGACGGAGTTGGAGACGGTGCGCGCCCGGGACCGACTCACCGGACTTCTCACGTGGAGCGGGCTCAGCGACGTCATGACGGAGACGATCGCCAGTTGTGGGGAATATGACCGTGTCGCACTCGTCGTCCTGGACATCAGCAATTTCGGCACGTGGAACCAGTCCCTGGGTCGAAGCGAGGGGGACCAGATTCTGCGTGCCGTTGCGGAGGCGTTTGAGGTGTTGCCGCCCAGCGTCGCCGCAGTTGCCCGCTTGGAGGCCGACACGTTCGCGTGGTTCATCGTCGGACCGGAGGCCGCGCGGGAAGTCTCCGACGCCGACCAGATCGCCTCGCGAATGCTCTCCAGTCTGATCCTGCCCGACGACACCGAGGTCTCGATGTTCTATCAGGCCGGGTTCTCGGTGGCCCGTGCGAGATCGGGTATCACACCGCAGCGCCTGCTCGAACAGGCTGATGTCGCGCTTCGCCGAGCCCGAGTAAGCCAGGGCAGCCACATCGTCGCCTTCAGGCCCGGAATGAATGAGGACCTCGTCCGGCGGCTGGCAGCAGACGCGGATTTACGTGACGCCATCGACGGGGATCGCCTCGAGGTCCTCTACCAGCCCGTCATCGTGTTGGATTCCGGCGAGGTCGAAGGTGTCGAGGCCTTGGTCCGGATACGGGACCGCGATGGACACCTGCTGACGCCGGACAAGTTCATCGACCTCGCTGAGGAGCTGGGACTTATCGGTGAGATCGGGCACCGCGTACGCACCATCGCCGTGGCCGACATGCTGGAGGTGCAGCAGCGCACAGGCCGCGCCCTGGGGCTCGCCGTCAACGTGTCTCCTCGCGAGATCGATTCGGCGCTTGTTGCCGACATCGCGGGCCTACTCAAGAGGTCCTCGTTCGACCCGGCACGGTTGACCGTGGAGATCACGGAGTCGTCCCTGCACGAGCAACTCGACCTGTCGATCGGCGTGCTGCAGCAGATCAGGGGCCTCGGAGCCAAGGTGGCGATGGACGACTTCGGCACCGGGTACTCCTCCTTGTCTGCGCTCGTCAGCCTTCCCATGAATGTGCTCAAAATCGATCGATCCTTCGTCAGGGACATCACCGAGTCGGTCGAGGGGAGGGGCTTGGTGCAGACGATCATCCGGCTTGCCGGGATCTTGGACCTGACTGTCGTGGCGGAAGGCATCGAGACCCCCGAGCAATGGATGGAACTAAAGTCGCTGAAGTGCCAACTGGGGCAGGGCTACCTTTTCGCCCGGCCGATGCCGCCGGCTTCTCTCATCGAATACCTCACCATGGGGTCGAAGCGTTCAACATTGGCCTGACGGCGGCCGCACAACGCCGGCATCACCTGGCAGTTAGCGATCCCCGCCGCCGCGAATGTTCCATCAACGGGCCACCTCGAGAATTGCCGTCGCGAGGGCTACGAGCATGAGCACGCCCGCCGGCGCTACTTCCTTGAACGGGGCCTTTGCGCGCAGGTGAGCGAGGACCGCGCCGAGGAAGTAGGCGGTGAGACCGATCGCGGCGGCGATTCCAATCGGAACGAACCAGATTCCCACGATCAGACCGACGGTCCCGAGGACTTCCAGGGAGGCCAGCCACGGCACCTGCTGGTCGCTTACCCCGACCGAGTGCAAGGATTCGATGACCCTCGGGTCCCGGCGGAGCTTCATGATGGCGGATCCGGTCGCGGCCAGTCCCAGGATGATGGCCAGAACGATGAGGGCGATGCCCATAGGGTCTCCTTAGCGTCATTGGTTACTTCTTGTAACTGACGTAACTATGCAGCACTATTGGAAACCGTACAAAAGGAACAAGGCAGTAACCGACGAGGATGGAGGTCACGGTGCAGGGCCGACCTATGCTCGACCACGACTCTGATCGTTGCCGCGTTGTTCGCGAGACCTTCGACAGGTTGGGTGACAAGTGGACCTTGCTGATCGTGAGCATCCTCAGTCAGGGGCCGCAACGGTTCACCACCTTGAAATACGCGGCCGAGGGCATCTCCCAGCGCATGCTCACGCTGACGCTGCGCAAACTTGAGCGCGACGGCATCGTGGAACGGACGGTCTTCGCGGAGGTCCCGCCGCGGGTCGAGTACGAGTTGAGCCCCCTCGGACAGACCCTCGTCGGGCCGGCGACCGCGCTCGCAGACTGGGCGGTCAGCAACAATGAGACGATTTCCCGTCATCAACAGGGATTCGACCGGCGGAACCAGAAGGACTACCGGCGGACCCCGAAGGATTCGAAGTCGCCATCGTCCGTCCGCTAGTCCGATCGGCCAGAAGCTCCGAAGGAAGCGGACGCTAGCTCGGTTCGCCGGGCACCTGCGTCTCAGGGCGCCTAGGGTTCCATGGACGGTTCAAAACTCTGACCCGCGCATCAACGTGGAGAGTGGATGCTATGGCGCACGAGCACTTCCATGAGCAGGGCAAGATGCCCTCTGTTTCGACGTCGGCAGCCAACCAGGCAGTTCGGGGACAGTTGCCGTTCGACGACGAGCGGGACTTCGAGGAGGCGCGACGCGGGTTCATCGCGGCCCCGCCGTATCGGCAGATCATGGCTGCGGCCGGTCATGTCGCCTGGGACATGGGCACGTACGACTTCCTGCTCTCGGGGCAAGAGTTCGAATCGATTCACCCATCGTTGCAACGGCAGGCGCTGCTCAACATGGAATACGGCCTCTATGAAGTAGTGCCTGGGCACATCTATCAGGTGCGTGGCTTCGATCTGGCCAACATCTCCTTCATCAGGTCCGACACCGGCTGGATCGTCTTCGACCCGTTGACCGCGACCGAGACCGCGGCAGCGGCGCTCGATCTGGTCAACGAGCAGCTGGGAGCTCGGCCCGTCGTCGCGGTGGTCTACTCGCACTCGCACGGAGATCACTTCGCGGGCGCTCACGGAGTTGTGGATGAGGCCGACGTGCGCTCGGGCAAGGTGCCGGTGATCGCCCCCGTCGGGTTCCTGGAGCATGCGGTGGCGGAGAACGTCTACGCGGGCAATGCGATGAACCGGCGGATGTTCTACCAATACGGCTCGCTGCTGGATCGCAGTCCCTATGGACATGTCGACCAGGCGATCGGCAAGGGCGTGGCGGCAGGTACGGCTGGCCTGATCCCTCCCACTGTCGAGATAGTTGAGGACATCGAGGAACTCACCGTTGATGGCGTTCGGATGGTCTTCCAGAACACCCCCGGAACCGAAGCCCCGGCTGAGATGAACACCTGGTTCCCTGACCTGAAGGCGTTCTGGGCGGCGGAGAACATCGTCGCGACAGTCCACAACATCTATACGTTGCGCGGTGCGTTGGTACGCGATGCGTTGGAGTGGTCGCGCCAGATCAACAAGGCGCTCTACCTGTTCGGTCAGGAGGCCGACGTCATGTTCGCCTCCCACACCTGGCCGCGGTGGGGCAATGAGCGCATCCAGGAGGTGATGCGAACGCAACGCGACGTCTATGCACACCTGAACAACGGCGTCATGCACCTAGCGAATCAAGGCGTCACGATCAACGAGATCCACCGCGTGTACGACGTGCCGCCCGCGTTGCAGCGCAGTTGGGCGGCTCGCAGCTACCACGGTTCGGTCGAGCACAATTCACGGGCAGTCATCAATCGATACCTCGGCTACTGGGACGGCAACCCCGCCACTCTCATCCCGCTGGCGCCGAGGGAGTCGGCGCCGCTGTTCGTCGAGATGATGGGCGGCGCGGACGCCGTCATGATGCGAGCACGTGAACTGATCAACGCCGGCGACTATCTGCTCGCGGTTGAGCTCCTCAACAAGCTGGTCTATGCCGAGCCGGGAAACCCTGAGGGTCGCCAGCTCCTGGCCGACGCGTTCGAACAGCTGGGATACCAGCAGGAGAGCCCGAGCGTACGCAACAGCTTCCTGGCGGCCGCGCTCGAACTACGCTCCGGAATCCCGACCGGCGTTCCGCCCACGAGTACCGGGCCGGACTTCGTACGCGCCCTGAGTACTCTGCAATTCCTGGATTACCTGGGTATCCAGCTCGACTCCTCTAAGGTCGGGGATGCGGCCTTCGTGATGAATCTGCTGACCCCCGACGTTGACGAGTCCTTCGTCGTCGAATTGAGCAACGGGACTCTGACGAGTCTGCCGGGATTCCTTGCGCAGAACCCCGATCTCACCCTCACGATCAATCGATCCGATCTGGAGAAGGCCATGATCGGCGTCGAGCCGCTCAAGCAGCAGGTGGCGCAGGGAAGCGCCACGCTCGACGGGGACCCAGCGATCGTGGGGCTGCTGGACGGCGTTATGACGCAGTTCGATCCGACCTTCGCGATCATGCCCGGGACAACCCCGGGAGCTGCGGCCGTGCCCGCTGACGCGTTCGGATACCGGCAGTCGCTCGGGAGCAGCAGGCTTTGAGTCTGCGTCGGCAGGGTCGACGGACGAGCGCCAATACGCCGTGGCGGTAGCAGCCAAGCCGGGACTCCCTCCGGCGAAGACCTGGCTAGGATGCCCGAGTGAACCTCCTGACCGCGGTCGCGATCGTCGTCGTGACGCTCGTCGTAGGGTCACTCCTCTACGTGATCGTCGCCCGCTACAGCCCCGAAGGGGGACGGGGTGAGCGCACTCCGACCAATGTGTATGTGGTGACAGGTGGTGCGATGTCGTTGCTCATCGCGTTCACGATGTCGCTGACTTTCACGCAGTACCTCAGTGCCCAGCAGGCTGCGCAGCAGGAGGCGGAGGCGGTCACTGCCATGTCGCGCGCCGCGACCTTCATGCAACCCGCTGTGCGGGACCAACTACGCGATCAACTCGTGTGCTATTCGGAGGAAGTCATTTCGTCGGAGTGGCCGTGGATGCGTGAGGGGAACACCGCAGTCCTCCCCGCCGTCTGGAAGACCCTGGACACTATGGACGCCATCCTCGCGGCCAACGTCGAGGCGGCCGGTCCAGGGCTTTCGATCTGGGAGAGTGCCAATCAGCAGCGCCATACGGCACATATCCAGCGCTTGCAAGCGGCGGGGGATGGCGTCCCGGCAGTTCTGTGGTTGATGCTGATCTTCGGCTCCCTGATTACCGTCGGCTCTCTGTTCGTCTATGCCGATCGCTCGAAGCCCGCCTGGGGGCACGCGATGGTGATCATCGGACCGCTGTTCGTCGCTTCGGCGGCGCTAGTGGTGATCGCGTTCTTCGACCATCCTTACGCCACGACGCCGGGCGCTATTCCACCTGAGGCAATGCAGACCACGCTGAATCATCTGACCCAGGATCGACTCGGCAACATGCCGTTGCCTCACTGTCCGACCGGAGCGGCGACGTGAGCCCAACGAATCTCGCAGCGGACTCGTCAAAGGACCTGGCGATGCTGGAAGATGCAGGAGGATCACACGGCATCGCCCCGTCCGACAATCTTCTCGAGGAGCTGTCAGTCTCGTTGCGGGAGTCGCTCGAAACCTTGGCATATGTCACCGAATCCGGTGCCGAGGATTCACGGCTGCGCAGCTAGGGAATCTCCACAGCATCGACTTGTCCAGGCTTCTCGGGCAATTGCCAGGTCGACAAGAAGCATCCAGAGCCAGTCGACAAGATGCGTCCAGACTTGTCGGCTCATAGCGACTCCATCGCCCTATCTCAGATGGCGGAGAAGTCACAAGCGATCAGAATCTTCCGATGCCCGTATTTGGCTCGCCTTGCTTCGGACTTTCCCGTCTCGGTGTGGGTAGACGTGACTACGAGTACCTCAGGTCGGACGCCGCCAAACGGTCCGGCCCTCTTTGATGGTTTCCTGGACGGTGATCGTGTTCAGTTCCCGGACGTCAATGGTCAGGGGGTTGTTGGACAGGATGACCATGTCAGCCAATTTGCCCACCTCAAGCGAACCCTTCCGATCTTCCTCAAAATGCTGGTATGCGCCCCAAATGGTGATGCATTTGAGCGCCTCCATCGGGGTCAGGCGCTCGTCGGGGCCCATGATCTTGCCCGATCTCGAGAGACGGTTCACGGTCGACCACAGGATCTGCATGAGATTGGGTAGCGCCACCGGGGCATCTGTGTGGCTGGTGATAACGGGGAGCCGGTCCAGGGCGGATCGTGTGGGCGAGATCCGCTGTGCGGCCTCCTCGCCGATGATCTCGTCGTACCAGTCACCCCAGTAGAACGTGTGCATGGGGAACAACGAGGGAATGATGCCGAGTTCGGCACAGGTATCGAGTTGGTCGATGCGGATGAGCTGGCCGTGCACCACTACGTGGCGGCGCTCTTCCACCGCGTGACTGGCGTGAGCGGGTCGCATGGCCTCAAACATCTGATCGGCCGCGGCGTCGCCGTTCGTGTGGCAGAGCACCTGCCAGTCTTTGTCGTAGGCCTCGTTGAACAGCGCTGTTATTACGGCGGTGTCGGGGATGGCTGGGTACCCGCGGTAGCCGGTTTTCTGCCCCTCAGGTGGGAGGAGGTACGGCTCGGTTCGCCAGGCAGTTCGACCCTGGGGTGAGCCATCCAGGGTGATCTTGAGTCCCCCGACCCGGTAGCGGTCACGGTACTCGCGCGAGTGCCAGGGTCCGTCCAGAACATCCTTGGCCGTGTAGTCGATGTAGGACACGACGTCGATGACGTACAGGCCCTGTTCGGCCATCGAGACCATCGCGTCGTGGTTGAAGCCGAAGGCGCGACCCTCGTGCGCGGTTGTGTACCCATACGAGAGGGCGAGTTCTTGGCCGCGCTTCAGGAAGTAGGCCATCCCCTCGGGCGTGCTCGGGTTGATGGCGGCGAGCATGTGAGGGATGCTCGCAAGCTCTTCGAGGACACCATTCGGTTCGCCGTCGGGTCGGCGCCGGATGACGCCACCCTCGGGGTCGGGTGTCGCGGCGGTGTAACCGACCTTCGCCAGCCCTGCGGTGTTCATGGCCGAGAAGTGACCCGAGATATGCACGGCGATAACCGGGATTTCAGTAGAGACCCGGTCCAGATCTTCGCGATCCGGGTGACGGCCAAGCAGCGAGTCGTCATAACCGAGCCCGAACACCCAGCCTGTCTGCTCGACGTCTGGGCCAGCGGCGAACTCCCTCAGCTTGCCCACGAGATCATCGATGGTGTTCACCGTGCCGTCGGGGGGAGCCAGCAAGTTGGCTCCGACTCCTTGGGAGCCGAACCCAAGGAAGTGAGCGTGGCCGTCGATGAAACCGGGAACCAGCGTCTGCCCATCCAGGTCGACCAATTCCGTGTCCGGACCTCGCAACTCCTCCACGTTCGCACGTTGACCGACGGCGAGGATGTTCCCACCTCCGACAGCCAAGGCTTCGACCACGGGCCGACTGTCGTCCACCGTAACGATTGGCCCGCCGAAGTAGATGCGATCTGCGGTCACGGATGCTCCTGTGGGTGCTCAAGTTCGATGGTGATGGGGCGAAGACCGCGCCTCGCTGACTCAGTGAGGCGACCTTGCTCCTGTCACTCGCTGGTGCCCGCAAGTGTGTCCGACCCTTACAGTCTTGTCCACCGCCGAGACGGGGAGGGTAACC
The DNA here is from genome assembly GCA_964556255.1 of uncultured Actinomycetes bacterium. Taxonomy (GTDB): domain Bacteria; phylum Actinomycetota; class Actinomycetes; order S36-B12; family UBA10799; genus JACJWR01. Next base: position 98,376 of record CAZKVQ010000001.1, on the reverse strand, counting down.
CTGGCGCCATGCACCGCCGTGTACGTGCCCAGCAATGAGCTGGGCCGAAGAGTCGATCGCTCTTAGGCAGTGATGGCCGCGGGCCTGCACTCTTCCTGAGGAAATGAAGGTCGTCTGGTCCCGCGGCGATGACGGCGCCGAACGGCGGGGGTGGAAAAGTGCTGCTTTGCTTCAAGTGTTCTTGCAGAACAGAGGCTTGCGGGCATTGGCGAGGTCGAGCGATGTTCGTAATTTGCGCGACGCGATTGCCGGGAGAAGCGCCGCTCGTCACCACGACCACGTTCCCCGCGGCGGCCAGAGCTGACGCGAGCAGGGAAGGTGATCTGCCTGTTGAGCAGCGCATCGGCACGCCCCGGATTCGGGCTGTACTGGGCCTTCGTCGCTGCCCCGCGGTCGGCATGGCCGTGTACCATGGGGTGTGGTGCTGAGAATCCAAGGGCCAGACTCCTGCGCTTGCAGATCTGCCGGTGTTACTGATTCTTACCTCGAATGTAGGGTATAGGGGGTTTCTCGGTGCTTGAAGTTTTCACAAGAATACCCAAAGTCGTTGTCCCACAGCGACTTTGCCGCCTTAGCTCAGATGGCAGAGCAACGCACTCGTAATGCGTAGGTCTGGGGTTCGATTCCCCAAGGCGGCTCTTCGAAATGACTGGGTTCATCTCAGTTGTCATGGCGAGAGGCCATCTGGAGTCCGCTTCCAGCATCAGTGAGCTCTCCCTGTTGCGGCAGCACCATTCCGGACGTCGGCGTCACGATCCCTAGAGCCAAAGGGCGAACCTACGGCGTCCGTTGTGGCCCCGACCTTCTTGGGTAGGGGCCACAACGTTTTCTTCGGATCGTCCGGGGGCTTCAGAAGTGCCTGAGAAGAGCACCGAACGGCTTAGCCGCATGAGGGCGGATAACGTCGTCGAGCGCGGACGCGAATCGCACGCGGTCCCATCCGTGATTCAGCGATTCTCGGGCTGCGCACTCCAACCCTTTTGCATGCGAAGGTCGAAGTACTTGTAGTTCGGTGTGTCCGCCTGCCGCTGCCCCATGAAAGTGGCGCCGGCGATCGGCGAGACGTAGTGGTGGATGGTCCCCACGCCGTAGTACTTGCTCACGTAGCTCACCGACATCCAAGGGCTGCTGTAGGCGGGGTTCTCGGCATCGACTTCGATCGCTTTGAAAACGCTGTTGCTACGGGCGTCCTCCTGGCTGCGGAAGACCCGCAGCTGGACATCGTCGACACCGCCGAAGTTCTCGACATAGGTTTTGGACTCGCCCGGGTCAAGCCGGTCGGCGGGATACCAGTCGGTGAAGATGTGATGCTCCCGAACCCAGACCGGGTCGGATGTCTCGTTCGCAAACCACACCGCGGTGCCTTTCGTGAAGGACGTGTGCTTACCTGACACCTTGGTTGGTGAGACGTCTGCAGGTGCAGGGCTTGTCGCCGAGGCCGCCGACGCAGGTGCAGGCCGTTGGACAGTGCCGGTGTCGGCCGACGCGGGTGCCACGGCTGTGACGACAGCGGCCGAGGTAAGCAGGCAGGTGGCAAGTGCTGAGAGTTTCATCATTCACCTTTCAGAGGGCTGGTCGATCTCCAGCGCATTCGTGCACCGGAACGCCCAGGACATCCCCACTCGTGCAGAACGCCACACGCTTTGTCCTGGCCGAATCGTTTCGGCAGCGCACACGAGGCCGACCACGCCTGTTGGTTCACCTTCTTCCCCGCTATGTCGGGTCACGACCCTTTCCCTGTGAACTGCGCGGCTCAGACTCCGGCCCTGCTCCGCGTCTCCGGCTCGCTGCGTCGGAGCCATGCGCAATCAGGGGTTTCCCTCAGGAGATTCCGTTGCCCACGACCTTCGCTCTTAGCGTTGAGGACGTCGGTGTTGAGCAGTCAGAGTGGAGGTTCCCATGCGCGGCGTTGCGCGTTTCGGAGCGGTAGCGGCCATTGGTGGGACGGCGGTGATCGCGATTGCCATGTCCATTCCAGGGCAAGTCGCGGCGGCGTCCGTGGTCGCTACGGTTGAAGGCGAGTCCATGACCAGCGTCCAGGGCTACGGCACGAGTGTTCGATCGGACGCGACCGCATCGGGTGGTAAGGCGTTGCGTGTCGACTCCGCGGTATCCGCGCACGCGCCGGTGAAGATGGCTACGCCAGGTTCGAGTGTCACGATTGTCATGCGAACCGACAACACCAGCGGTGGGGGCGCATCGGTGAGGATCCGCCTCAACGGCACGATCGTGGCTACACAGAGCATCTCGAAGACGAAGTGGACTGCCTATGCCGTACCTGTCGCCATTCCAGCGGGCGTTCAAGACATCAGAGTGGACTTCCTCAACCCGCAGAAACGTAACCTCTACATTGACGTCGCGCGCTTCAGCGCTGATGGGGGCACCCCCACCCCAACAGCAAGCCCTTCGGCGAGCACTTCGCCTACCGCGAGTCCGTCGGTGAGTCCGACAGCGAGCACGTCCCCGACGGCTAGCCCGACGGGAACCAGCACCCCCACCCCCACGCCGACGTCTTCGCAGAGTAGTTCCAGCGCGGAAGTGCGCTCGCAGGCCTACGTCACGGGATACTCCTACTGGGACAACACACCGCCAGGCTCCGTCGACATCAGCAACCCTGTGTTGCACAGCAGCGCTGGTGGCACCGGCACCTATACCGATCCCATTACGGTCGCGGTCGGTCACTCCATCATCAGTGGTAAGGACATTCTGGACTTCCCGGCCGGCACCCGATTCTACGTGCCCAACCTGCGGCGGTACTTCATCGTCGAAGACACCTGCGGTGATGGATCAACCCCCCAGAACGGCCCCTGCCACAAGGGGTACCCGGCGGGTGCGAGCTTCTGGATCGACGTCTGGGTTGGTGGCGGCAGCGTCTCGAAGTCGCAGTCCGACTCCTGCATGGCCGCGATCACAGATGTCCACACGGTAATCCAGAATCCTGCTGGCAACTACGTAGTGGCGCCCGGAGAGATTACAGCGAATTGCGCGCAGTACGGAGAGACGCCGACGGTCGCGTAACCAGCGAACGCAGCTTCTATGCCCGTTCGGCCTCGGCCACTCAGAGCAGGGGCTGAACGGGCACTTCGGCTTCAAGAACGGTCATGCCGGAGTGTCGTTCCAGGCTCCACTGCAAAGTCATGTCGTTGAGCATCTGGGTGCCGGGGCCAGGCGGCCCGTCGCCGCCGGACATCACCCCATCGTCGGACACCAACATCGTCAATGAACGTGGACGTGGCATCGTAATCTGCACTGCGACAGTGCCCGCTTCGACATGGCGGATCGCGTTCCAGCACGCTTCGGCGGCCAGTTCCGTCAATGCGAAGCGCGCGATGGGGTCTGCTTCCAGCGCTCGATGTGCTCTGGGGTCCAACTCCCATGTCACTTCACAAACGCCTCGCCAGGTCTCGGCATACTCCAACAGAACGGTTTCGACGGGACTCGGGTCGCCCACTTCTGCGTCTATCTGGTCAATGACCGCCAGCAGCTGCGAGCGGGTTGCTGCCAACAATTCGCGCGTATCGCGCTCTTCAGCCACAGCCTGCTCCAAATGAATGGCGGCAGCACCGATGGCGCTCTGGACTGGGCCGTGCAGCGCTCGGGCAAGTGAACGCTGTTGGCGCCACTGGATGCATCTCGACCTAGCCGACGCCCAATCGAGTTCATAAGCGGAGGCCTCGAGTCGGCTCAGGATCGAGCGTTCCTGAGCCCGTGCCGCCCGTGCGGCAACAAGTGCGAAGGCGACGGCTGGCACGAGAATCAGGTCGCCGAGGATGATGCGGCGCAGAACGTCCGAAGGAGCGCGGACGAGCACCACGCTGGACATCGCCAGAAGGAGTGCAGCCAGCAGGACCCCTACCACCAGCAACACCACGCGAGTGACCACGGACCGATCCTGAACCAACCACAACAGACCGTTCGCCCCAACCGTGAGAATCCAGACAATGAACGCCCCGGTGACCAGTAGCTGCAGGGCGTAGAGGGTGGGCAGTTGGTAGAGCAGGAACGGTCCGCCGAAGCAGAGGAAGAGCAGGGCTGTCCATGCTGGCTGTAGTGGACGTCCACGGGTGGCGTCGTCGGCGAACTCCCTGGCATTGAAGGACAGTTCCGGTGCCCGCGGTTCCGGTGGCGGGCGCCACGAGGGGCGTGCGGCGAGCTGCCTGCTGATCGGGCGCACCAGATCGTTGACCGTGTCCTTCAGTTGGCGGATGGCCGCTGCCGCATCCGACTCCGTCAGCATTCCAATCCTCTGGAGGAACTCCGCGCGTATCGTCACCGCCAACGCGTCCCGCTGCTCCCGCATCTCCAGCAGCGTTGATTCGCGTGCTGCCAGCGCGGCGGCTTGACGCCTCTGCAGAAGCGCCACCCGTTGCCGGTGTTGCCGCACGGACCCGATCGCCACATCGATGATCGACAGGGCCGCAGTGAAGCCGATGACTCCGCCAACGAGCCGCCGGCTCCAGTCGATTCCGGGTGTTACCTGGAGCGCCCCGAACGCGAGAGCGAGCAGCACGCCTCGCACCGCGCTGGCGAGCGCAAACGCCAGGACTACCCTGAGTGGCCCTGCGGCCATTCTCGGCCACCGTCGTGCGGCCAGCCGCCAGCCCCAGAGGAGCGCGAAGAGCAGGGCTTGAGCCGCGAGCGCAGCCACCAGCCGCAGCCCGATGCTTCCCCGACGGACATCCGGATTGGCTAGGAAGATGCCGACGAAGGAGTAGGGCAGCAGCAGAGCAAAACCGCTCCAAGACGTCACCTGTTTGCCGGTGAGCTCAGACCAGGGTGAGCGCTTCACGGATCCTCGGGCAGTCCGCAGGCGGAGATGTAGATGCGGGTCGCTTGCACCCGGGCATTGGAGTCACCGTCATGCTCAAGCGAGAGGTTGCGGAAAATGCTCGCCAGCATTTGTTCTACCGCCGACTCACTGGTACCCCGCCGCCTGGCGATGGCCGCGTTGGTCAGTCCCTGAGCCATCATCCTCAGCACTGCCCGCTGGTTCGGGGTCAGGGCACGCAGGAGACTGTCCTCCGAAAGGTCCTGCCGGAACCGCTCGGGATGGTCTCGGAGGGTTCCTTCGATCGCGTCCACAAGGTAGCCCACGTCGGCTATTCGGTCCTTGCGCAGGAAGGCGCATCCCGGCGGGACTTCCAGGTCCGACAGGCCGGCTGCACCGGCGTTCGGGAACCGCGTGAGGAACAGCACCGCCACACCGGGGTACTCGCGCACGACCAGGTGGCCCAGAGAGATTCCACTAGGTCCGTCGCCAAGCATGATGTCGAGCAGCACAGCATCGGGGTCAAATGCGTCGAGCTCTTGGCGGGCCTCTCGTGCCGATGCGACCGCCCCGACCTGAAATCCAGCGGCGGTGAGGACCTCCTGGAGTAGCGACGAGGTCAAGCTGTCGTCTTCGACGATCAGCAGGCGTCTTGGGTCTGTGCTTACCACACGTCCACGATACGGATCTCCAGAGGTGGTTCGCGAGCAGTGCTGCTGTCCAGCGTCCCGGTGCGAGTGGGGAGTTGCTTACGCTCGGCGTCACCCCCTCCGTGGCCGCTACTGGTCGTTGAGGGTCTGTGCCTTGGCGCTGCGGACCCGGAGCAGGATCGCGATGGAGGCGACGACGACAACGACGCCGCCGATCAACTCGATCCAGGCCAAGGCACCCCCACCATTGAGGACGCCTCCGAGGCCGTTGATGGCCGTCATCAGGAAGACCCCGGCAGCGAAGCCCCAAATCCACATCTGGACAACAGTCTTCATGTGCGCAGCGTATCCAAGACTTCCCGCCCCGTGGCTGTCTCACCGGCCGGGTCAGCTCGTGTGGGACCTATCTGGCCGGTTACGCCTACCGCCGAGCGGCGTCGGCTCGGCCGCCGAAATCTCGGCGGCCCGCGAAAGGATTCTGTCGAGCATGCCCATCAACTGATCGCGTTCCTTGCTCGTGAGGGCATCCAGGGTCGCACGCTCAAGGGCGCGTATTCCCGGCAGGAGTCTGTCGACCGCGTCCTGACCGGCGGGGGTGATGGCGATCAGCAGGCTTCTGCGGTCTTGCGGGTTGGGCCGCCGTTCGATCCAGCCGCGTCGCTCCAGCAGGTCGAGGGTGGCCGTCATGGATGCTGCGGGCGCCAGCACCCGCTCGGTGATCTGAGAAGGGGTGAGCGGACTCTCGGCGCCCTCTACCACGGCCAGGACCGTGGCCGCCGTTTGGGGAACGCCGAACCAGGCCTGCACACATCTGTCGAGTTCGTAGAGCATTGCCGTACCGGTTCGAGCCAGAGTCGCGTAGGCCTCGGTACTCCGGGCATCGCCATCAGGGAACTCGGCGGAGAAGTCGTGGCCCACCCGAACAACGCCGCGACTGGCCGGGGAGGGGCGAACGACGCCTGTTCTCCCCGTCCCACGCGGCTGCGGACTATCAGACACTCGTGAATATCTCGATTCTCGGGGCGCCTGTGACGCCGGCGCGCTCCATGCCCTCGCGCAGCGCGGGGTCATGCGCGAAAGCATCGGCGGCCTCGAAAGAAGGGAAGTCGTGCGTGATGAAGACGTCATTGGCGTTGTCAGGCGCCACAAGAACCATGTCTCCGGTGCAGCCGTGCTGCTGACGCAAGGGCTCAAGTCCGTCGTAGACGACGCGCCAAGTGGAGTAGTCGTTAACGGTGTGCCGTACGGCCAGGGTTGCGCTCATGTCGGACCTCATTCTGCCTGTCGTGGCGGGTTGCCTCGATCGGGGGTCAAGCATGACAGATAATATGCTTCCGAAGCAAGTATTTCGAAACGGAAGCATAGTCAGCGAGGCGGGTGACCCGGCGCACTGTCCCCCGCGTCGGTGACCACACGTCGACGTCGCAGTCGAGAGGCGCGCTCTGACATGCTGGATGGGTGGGCGCGGAGTCCGAGCGGACGTTAGCCGGTGACGATGAGTCGCTGCCGGCAGCGTTGTCCGTGGCGTCGTCAGCGAAGCCCGAAAACGGAACGAATCCGCTGCACGAGATCCTCGGAGGTCGACGTGGTGCCGTCGAGTCGGCGTTGCCGAGCATCGTATTTGTCTCTGTCTATCTGTCCACCGGGTCCGAACTCGGAACTGGCCTGCTGGCCGCGCTCGGAACGGCCGGTGCGTTGGCAGTCGCTCGGGTATGGCGACGGGAGAGACCCGTCCGCGTGGTGGGCGGGCTGGCTGCCGTGGCATTCGCAGCGGTCGTCGCGGCTCGCACCGGAGAGGCCTCGGACTACTTCTTGCCGAGCCTGTTGGCCAACATCGCATCAGCCTTGGTGTGGGCTGCGTCGATCCTCATCGCGTGGCCACTGCTCGGGGTGATCTTGGGGTTCGCCATGCGGCAACGCACCGGTTGGCGGGCCGACCCCGACCTGATGAGGGCATATTCACGGGCGTCATGGATCTGGGTTGCATCATTCCTGGTGCGCGCGGCCGTCAACACCCCTCTCTATCTGAGTGACAATCTTGTGGGCCTGGGTGTCTCCCGCGTGGTACTTGGCTGGCCGATGGTCATCGTCGTGATCGCGGCTTCGTGGGCGGTCATTCGTCGGACACTGCCCGCGGACCACCCGGGAGTGCGCCACCCGCGATTGGCTGACGGTGGTTCGATCACGCCAGCCGCGTAGGACTGAGAATCCGCGAGGCCCCTGCTGCTACGTTCGCGGCAGGGAGGACCACCGCGCGCGGCAACGCAGATGAAGCGGGAGGCGATGAAGCGATGAATCGGTTCCAAGCCAACCTCTGCCTTCTCACCGCCACCCTCTGTTGGGCACTCGAGCCCACCCTGCTCAAACGATTCGACCTCGATGTGTCCGTCATGGGAGTTGTCGCCATGACCAGCGGGCTGGCCGCGGTATGCCTGGGCATCGTCTTCTGGTCCCGTTGGCGCGTGAGGCCCAGCAGGGCCTCGCTGTCGAAGTTGGGCTATCTCGCGGTGCTCGACCTGGTCGCCAGTGCACTGGGCTTCTGGGGAGCGAGGCAGGTGGACTTGTCCACCAGTGCCTTTCTGCTGGCCCTGTGTGTAGTCGGGGTGCCGGTTGTGCTGGTTGTGAAGCGCCGACCAGTGCCTGGCCGCACCTGGGTGGGGATCGCCGTCATCCTGCTCGGGCTGGCGCTCGCGGTGCAAATCAGACCTGGGTCAATGGCCTGGGTGCCGACGGTCGTCCTGCTGGGCGCAGCCGCGGTTCGAAGCGTGTACATGGTCGGCGTGAACGACATGTCCAAGACCCATGACCCCGCCCAGATGGCCGTGTACCTGCTCGCGGGCGCGTCGGTGCTGGGCTTCGTCGGTTGGACCGTCACCGATCCCGGCTCGATCACGGGAATGGACTACTCGGCGAGCTTCTGGGCCACGTTGGTGATGTACGCGCTCTTCGTGTTCAGCATCTTCACGGCGACCAGCTTCTTGGCGCAGCCGTACGCGAGTGCGCAGAGTGTCGCGGTGATCTACTCCCTGGAAGTGACCTTCGCCGTGCTTCTCGGGGCGGTTCTTCCGCACCTACTGGTCGATCGGATCCACCTCACGCTCGCGGTTCTGGCGGGTTGCCTGTTGACATGCCTAGGCGTGATCGTGGCCGAGGTCGACCTTGTGGCATCTTTCCGCGCCTCCTTCTCCAGGGCTGCCGGATGAGCGGGCGGTCTCTGCGGTCCAGGTCCGCCGCGCGGGTGTTCCTCGTCCTGCTTGTCATCTACCTGGCTATCGCGGTGCCGTTCCGCTCGCTCGCCTTCATCGAAGGGCTGACGGACATCAGGCCGGTGAACATGCTCATGCCCGTCTACGGCATCTTCTTCGGACCCGCCGGCGCCTGGGCGTTCGCAGTCGGAAACACCATCAGCGATGCGGTCGCCGGCAACCTCGGGTGGGCCAGTATCGGCGGTTTCCTCGCGAACTTCGCAGCTGTCTACGTCTACTGCATTGTCTGGAACCGACTGGTCAAGACACGCATCACGCTGTCCGACTGGCGTGGACTGGGCCAATTCCTCGCCTCCGCAATCGCTGCCACGGCGGTGACCGTCGCGATCCTGGCGCCAATCGTGGCGATTCTCGAGCCGACGGTCAATCTGGCCTACTTCAGCCAAATCGTGACGATCAACAACTTCGTGTTTGCGCTGGTTCCGGGCATCGCGATCATCATCATCATGGAGTCCGAGTACGGCATGGCGCCGTATCGCGAACTGCGAAACGGACCTTCGTAACTGCCGGGCACTCTGGTCTAACGCAGCAGGAGATAGGCGATACCACACACGCTGATCAAGGAGACTACGAACAGCGGGATGCCGAATCGAACGAACGAAGCGTTGGAGTAGCCCCCCGGTCCGAGAACCATGAGGTTCGACTGGTGGCTGAACGGATTGAGGAACGTGAACGAGATGCACGTGGCGACCAACGCCAGCAGCATCACCGGGGAGAGGCCCATCTCGTCGGCGATCCCGATGGTCACCGGGGTGAGGATCGAGGCGGCCGCGGCGTTCGTGGTTACGTTGGTGAGGGCCGCGGTGACGACAGCGATCACGATGACGACCAGCGGCAGGCTGCCCGCGCCGAGGTAGGAAATCGCGTCGGCGATTTTGGTCGCCAGGCCGCTACTCACCACGATGGCGCCGAGCCCGACAGAGCCCGCCAAGATGAACAGGACGTTCCAGTCGAGGGCTTTGACTGCCTGTCGCGCCGTCAGGACGCGGGTGACCACCATCAACAGCGCACCGGTGAAGGCAACGACCTCCACTGGTGCCAATCCGAAACCAGCGGCGATGATCACGGCGAGCAGAATTGCCAGAGCTGTGCGGGTCTTAGCCGGTTGAGGCGCTTTGCCCGCTGCGTTCTGCCAGAGCGACACCGAGGAGCTGTCGGCCAAGGCGTCGGGGTTGTCAGCGGTGACGAAGCAGGTCTCTCCTGCCGAGGCCGGAGTGTCCCGCAGAGGTCGATCGGTCCGCGCCGCGATGACCGTGAGGTCACCGTCAGCGCCAAGTTCTCGCACCGTGCCGTGGTAGCCATTGGCTATCGAGGCGGCGAAGAGGCGCTGGGCGGAAAGGCCGAAACGCGGGCTTCCCCACAGGGCTGTGACCCCATCCTTGGTGGCCTCAAACACCAGGGTGTCACCCGCTTCGATCGTCGACGCGGGACTGAGGTCGTCGTGGTGTCGGTGGACGGCGATGAGTTGGAACTCCTGGGTGCTCTCGATCCCCAGCGTCGCAGCGGTACGGCCGATCGCGTTGGCACCGTCCGCCACCTTGATCTCCGCGCGCCAGCGCTTGGTGGCAGGCTCCGCCGCATCCCCCGCCTTGAACATTCTGGGGGCGGTGAACATCAGGACAAGCCAACCGATGAGACATACGGGCAGCGCGATGGGTGCGAAGGAGAAGAGCCCGATGCCGATCCCGGCCGATGAGGCGATGCCGGCGATCAGCAGGTTGGAACTTGTGCCGATCAACGTCACTGAGCCGGCCAGCGTGGTGGCGTGGGCGAAAGGCAGCAGCACTTGCCTGGTGGGGATGCCCCGGGTCTGTTGTAGTTCCTGCGAGGCGGGAATCAGCATCGCCACGATGGGAGTCGTGTTGATGGTCGCCGACAGGATCCCGATGGGAGCAATGAGTCGGCGCAGAGCCTGTTGCGCCGTGGTGACCGTGGCAAGTAGACGCCAGGTGAGCCGCGACACGACCCCGGTGAAGATGACCCCCTGAGCCACCACGAGCATCCCCGCGACTGTGATGACCCCGCCGTTGCTCAGACCCGAGAAGAGTTCGTTGACCGGTGCAACACCCGTGATGGCCGCAATGGCAATGGCACATCCCAAGGCCAGCACCGGCGGCACTCGACCGGAGGCCATCGCGATCAGGGTCGCGATCACGAGGATTGCGGCGAAGATCATCATCGCTCCTCCTTCGTCTGGTTGGCCAAGATAGTCCGCCGACATCAGTTCTGCTGTCCACAAGGTTTCCGGTCGGAGGCGAACCGCCCAGGTATCCGAGGAGACTGGCTATGGTTGATGCCCAAATAGTGCGGAGCATGGTCGCCGGTGCGTCTGCCGGCCGCACGAGTCTCCAGACAGGAGCATCATGAGCGCGAGCGCCAGCACGGACGACGCGGCGAAGTCGCCGCAAGATCTGGTCGGCATCATCACGAGTCGCGGGTACCACGCCCTGCTGCTAGTCGCGGCCCTCCTGGGTCTGCCGGTTGCAGTATGCGCCTTCTTCTTCCTGGCGGCACTCACCTGGCTTGAGAACTACCTCTGGGAGACGGTGCCCCGACAGTTGGGGTGGGAAGATCCGCAACTCTGGTACACGGTGCTGGTGCTTGTGGTCGCCGGCCTCGTCGTGGGACTGGTCATCGTCTACCTCCCGGGTCGAGGTGGGCATCTGCCGGTGAAGGGCTTCGGTGGGGATTCCACGGTGCCGGTACAACTGCCAGGCGTGATCCTTGCGGCCGTCGGAGGGCTTGCGCTGGGTGTGGTGCTGGGTCCCGAGTCGCCGCTCATCGCCTTGGGTGGCGGCCTGATGTTGCTGGCGTTGGATAGGACGAAACTGCGGAACTCGCCGCAGGCCCTGACCCTGCTCGCCGCTGCGGGTTCGGCCGCTGCCGTTGCGACAGTCTTCGGCAATCCGTTGGTAGCCGTGGTCCTCATGCTGGAGGTGGTGGGTCTCGCCGGCGCACAGGTTCTGTTGGTGTTGCTACCGTGCGCCGCCTCCGCCGGCCTGGCGGCGTTGATGTTTACCGGACTCGGATCCTGGACCGGCATCAATGTTCCGACCCTGACGATCCCCGGGTTGCCATTGGCCAATATCGACTTCGCGGATCTGCTCTGGACCGTGCCGATCGCAATCCTCTGCGCCGTCGGCGCTTCACTGGTGCGTCGGGTGGGCATCCAAGCGACCAAGTTCACCCGGAACCAGACCGTACTGCGGACGGCAGTCGCCGGTCTGCTCGTCAGCCTGTGCGCGGTGGCGTACGTGCTCATCACCGACCGATCACCGCTGGATGTCCTGCAGTCGGGTGAGTCCGCGTTGCCCAGACTGGTGTCGTCTCCGGAGTCGTGGCCGGTGGTGGCAATCGTCTGTTTGCTGGTCTTCAAGGGTCTCGCGTACGGCATCTCGCTGGGTTCTTTCCGTGGCGGCCCGACCTTCCCCGCGATCTTCCTCGGGGCTGCGATCGGAATCCTTGTGGGACCGCTGCCGGGACTCGGTATCACCGCTGGTATCGCCATCGGGATGTCGGCAGCCACGACGGCGACCCTGCGGCTGCCGGTGACCTCGATGGTGTTGGTGGTGTTGCTGTTGGGCAACGAGGGAACCAGTCAGATCCCCGTTGTGATGCTCGCGTCGGTCATCGGGTTGGTGACAGCCGTCGCGCTCGACGGTCGTTCCCGCGAGGCTCTGGCCGAGATCGATGCCGAGCCCACGGGATCGTCAACCGCCGCGACTCCTGCAGGGCCGTCGCCCGCCTGAGCGTTCGGTCAACGCGTGTCGCCCCAGATGCCCGCCGGCACGAGCACCCCGCATTGGCGAGCGCCAACAGTCGTACCCGAGGCTACTTCTGAGGTGGTGGCGACTTCCTGATCCAGGTGGCGACGACCACCAGGTAGGCGATGATGATCAGCACGATCACCCACAAGAAGACCAGCACGTCGATCCAGGCGCCGATCGGCGGTGCTCCCGGCATCGCGTTTCGTAGCGCCGGGACAGCGAAGAGCAGGGCTGCTCCCCACCCGAGTAAGGCGGGTTCGATCCGCCGCCGCATGCCGCCGACGGCGATCGCTACGAAGATCGCAACGAGGGCGATGAGTATGAACAGGAACAGGACGATGCCGGCATATGCCTTTGTCACGAAGGGACGGCTAAGGGTGAACGTCGCCGACGGCACATCGGTTGGTCCGAGAGTGTCCGGCTTGGTCACCTTCATCGACCAACCGGCCAAACCTGAGGCTGCCTCTATCGAGACGGGCACGGACTCGGAATTGTTCGGCCCGGTGGTCGCGTCGACGTACATCGTGCCCTCGTAGGTATCGAGGGGGTATTGCGACCAGTTGCCCGCCGAATACAACTTGATCTGCTCCGGCGCGGCGGGCTTGCCCTTGGGGAGATCGATGGACGTCTTGCCTGAATACGCGTTCACGAAGATGGTGACGTTCTTTGCCAGATCGCCGTTCTGGTCGGCGAAATCCCCCACGGGGGTGAATTGAAGCCGAACCGACAACTGTTCCGAAGCTGGCTCGATGGCGACCATGCTGGCGGTGACTTGAATTCCGCTCTGAACTTGGGTGTCGTCGCCACTTATCGTGAAACTGCCATCGCTGGACTTGAATGCGAAGATACCGGCCACGTATGCGATCACCAGGATGATCGCCACCGGGATCACGAACTTCCAGACACCGCGCCGGTTCGGTGAGGCGTCCCCGGTGCTGGTTTGGTCGTCCTTCGCTTCAGCCGTGGGCGCAGGCGCCCCCTGATTCGACGTCATGGCCGCATCCTAGGGACTCGCTGCGTCCCACGGAAGTGGACTGTGAAAGGCATCCAAGGCTGCCGACCCAAGCGACGGCGGCTAGCCCGATCGGGTGACCTGCTGGCTCTTGAGGGGAACCTGGCATGGGCGCGAGAGCCGGCCCTTTGGTCCTACCGCTTCGAATCCCAGCCGTGTCTGGCTAAGTCCGCCCCCCGGTGCCATGGTGGGTTTATGGATACCCCGAAACCGACTCGTCGGCGGCGAGTCCTTGCTGTGGTTGCGGTTCTCACGGTTGGCCTGTCGGGGCTGGTGTCGGCTCCGGTCGCGGCAAGCGGTGTTCTCTCCGGGTCGGCGACATCTCCTCCAACACCTCCGACGGCCGCCGTCCGAGGCGACATCAGGCCCGTGGTCCCGAGACTGGTCTGGCGGCCGTGCACCGGTCCGGAACAGGTTGGCTTCCAGTGCGCCACGGCCAAGGTGCCGTTGGATTACACACAGCCGCGCGGAGCCCAGATCAGCCTGGCCCTCATCCGGAAGCAGGCGACGGATCAGGCTCACAAGATCGGGTCGGTGTTCTTCAATCCCGGCGGACCGGGTGGATCTGGTGTGGATTCGTTACCCGGCGTGGTTCACTTCCTCACACCCGAGGTTCGGGCGCGGTTTGACCAAGTCAGTTGGGATCCGCGCGGGATCGGCTCTAGTACCTCCGTGGAGTGCTTCGCCAGCCAGGCCGCCGAGAATGCGTTCCTGGCGAAAGTTCCGATGACCCCGGTAGGCCCGAGCCAGGAGGCGAAACTCATCGCGAGGGACGCGGTGCTTGGGCAGTTGTGCGCGGCCCGCAGTGGCAATCTGCTGAACTACGTGAGCACGGCGGACAGCGCCCGCGATCTGGACCTGCTCCGGGCAGCGGTGCACGATTCGAAACTGAACTACTACGGCGTCTCCTACGGGACCTTTCTTGGCGCCACGTACGCCAACCTCTTCCCCGGCAGAGTCCGGGCGCTGATCCTCGACGGTGATGTGAGCCCGCAGGCGTGGGTCAGTTGGCTGCCGATGGCGGATGGACAACATCTGGGAACCATCCTCCGAGAGAAATCGGACAAGGGATCGGCCGTCACTCTCACCGCCTTCCTCAATAAGTGCGCGGACGTGGGCAAGGTCCGCTGTGAGTTCGCTGCCGGAACGCAGCAAGCGACCAGGGCCAAGTTCGCAACATTGATCTCACAGATGAGAAGCCATTCGCTACAGCCGCGAGGCGGGTACACGTACTCAAGCTTCCTGGACGCTGTCGTCAACGGGATGTACTTCATGGTGCAATGGCGGCAACTGGCCCACGTGATGCAGAACGTGTGGCTGAACAAGACAAGTCCAACGGTCAAGTTCGGGTTGGGCGAGAAGTACCCGAGCCGAGGACAGCAACTGGCGGTGCTGTGTGGCGAGAGTCCCAATCCGCCGGGCGTGACGTTCCCGTGGCAGTCGACATTCGCCACCCAAAGGTCGGGGCCGACCGGGCCATACTGGGCGTGGATCACCAGTCCGTGCGCGAGTTGGCCAGGGAAGGCCGCGCAGAGCTACACAGGGCCGTGGAACAGGCAGACGGCTGCTCCGGTGATGGTCGTCTCGACAACCTATGACCCTGCGACGCCCTACCAGGATGCAGTGGACATGACGCGCCAACTGGCCGACGCGAGGCTGCTCATGGTTACCGGCTACGGCCACACCGCTCTGCTCAACCCGAGCGCCTGTGCGAACCGATACACCACCAACTACTTGATCAGCGGCGCACTTCCACCGGTCGGCGCCAGATGCCGTCAGGACGCCCCGCCCTTTGCGGTCTCCTGACTGTCTCAGCATAGGAGGTTGGGGCGGCCCGAATCAGCCGTCCGTGACCCGCGCCATCAGGTCCTCATATGCCGAACTAGTCAGGGTGTCCCGCAGCAGCTCCGTCACCTGTGTGAAGACCTCAGGCGGTGCTGCGGCCTTGAAACCCTGCAGCACCTGGGCATTCTCGGCCACCCGCCGCGCCGGAACGATGTATTTGAACCACAGCAGGAGCACCTCGAAGGGCATCTCCTGACTGATGGCCACCTGGTCGGCCAGGAGTTCCTCATCGCTGAAGTTGTCGCGCACCAATGGCTCGGTAATCCGCTCCTCCGCCAGCATGTGCTTGAGGTAGTCGGCATGGAAGTCGGTGAATTCCAGCAGGAAACCCTGACCCGCTTCGTCGTCCTGGGTGCCATCGAACCCATGCAACCGCCGACGAAGTTCGTCGACCCTTGCCTCGAGGACCTCGTGGTCCGATAGGTCGCCGCGTGATGATCCTGGGATGCGCTGTTCCAAGGGGGCCAGCACATGGGTGTCCTCCATCAGCGCGTGGTCCTCCAGCAGCAGGAAGACTTCGTCGGCAAGCCCTTGCAGGGACGCGACTGAGTCGGCGTCGCCGAAGTCGGTCACACCGATGCGAAGAGAGAGGATCGACAGTGCATTGCGGAGGCCCTTGTGGGGCGGGTCCAAGGGGCGCAGGGTGGCTGTCATCGGGTTCTCCATCTCGGGAAGGGGCGCAGGACAAGGACCATTGGGTCAGGATGCCGCTCTCGCCATGTCTATGGCCATTCGATCGGAGGTTGCACCGGACGACGTGAAGCTGGTCGCTCGCCTCAGTTCGTTGTTTCGCCGTTGGTCGATGTAGAGGTGCCCGTCGGGGCACTGGCGGTTTCGGGCGTCGTTGAAACCTCGGCCATCGAGGTCTGCACTTCGTCAACGCTGCGAACCGCAAGCGCCTCCAGGGGTACGTCCTTGTCCGCGAGACCGGCCGTCAGCGATGCCATCAGATACAGCGTGAGGCATTGCAGGAAGAGGACGAACAGGATCCCGATCGGTGCCGCCAGTGCGCCGTACTGGGGTTTGTCGACCGTGAAGCGGATGAGCCCGGCCATCAGCAACTTCAGGACCTCGAACACAACGGCGCCGGTCGCCGAGCCCACGACCAGTGCGTGTCGGGGTGGGCGGATGCCCCCGAAATGGGACAGCAGCAGGTAGACGATCGCGAAGTTGACGAGCAGAGTCAGCAGCAGAGTGACCACCCGGAGCACAATGCCGGTGCCCGCGTTGTTGATGCCGATGGTGCTGAGGACTTTGTCGGAGGCGTCGGCGGTAAAGGCAGAAGCCGCGAACGACAGCAGGATCAACGGCCCTATCGCCGCCAGCCAGAGGAGCTGTCGCACCTTGGCAAGCAGGAAATTGCGTGGGTCCGCAGGCGCACCGTAGATGAGATGGATGGACTGCATGGCTGCGCCAACGGCGCCGCCGCCGCCGTACACGAGCCCGATGAGGCCCACAAGTGATGTCGCCTGTCCGATCGCCCGCAACTGGGACGGATTGATGCCCTTATCCCCCAGTAATCCGGGGAAGGCATTTCCGATGGCCTCGGTCATGTAGGCCGCCATCTCGTCGGTTCCCAAGATGGCGGCCAGTCCGTAGCCGAAGGCCAGAATCGAGAACATAGCCAGGAAGAGGTAGTACGTCGTCCCGGCCGCGAGCAGGGTCGCCTTCGATTGCGAGAACCTGTTGTACGCGCGGAAGCCGACGCCTACACCGGCACTGAGTGACCCGGACTTCGCGTCGAGTTCCTTGATCTTGGCCGGGGTCTGTTTGGGGGGTGGGTCGATGGGGTCGCCCGGGATAGGTGGGGGAGCTGTACTTACGGCCACGCTTCCTCCCAGGTACGGCGGCAGCGGCATCCGCGCCTCGGTGAGGCGATGATAGCCACGGTCCTGGTCGTCGTCCTGGGATGAGTCAGGCAGGTTCGGGATCGTGCACGATGTGTTCCCGCCAGGGGGGCGGAAACACGAACGGCTTGACTACCCGGGCGAATTCCGCGGGGCGTCGGAGCAGCCAACCGTGGCCACCTGGAACCTCCAGGAAGGTAGCTCCACTGGACCGGAGCGGACCGGGCGGAACCACCCCGTCGTCTGATGCGGCGATAATCGTGATCGGGCGCCCGGAATTGACTAGAGCGCGGATGTCCCCGTGCAGATCGGCAGTCTTCGCCACGTAGCCCGCGTGCACGGCGTCACCGGCGTTGCGCACCATGCTGGGACCGGAGTCGAGCAGTCGCGGCAGAAAACCGACGTGCGCCTCTCTGGCCAGTGAGCCGGCCAGCCGCAGCCAACTCACCGGATGCTTTCCGGCGCCCCCGATGGGACAGACGAGAACGAGCGAGGTGACCAGGTCGGGCCGCGCACGGGCGAGTTTGACGGCAACGCCACAGCCCATCGAATGGGCAACGATCGGCATCGGCTGCGGTAACTGGCCGTCGCGCCAGGTCGCCAGCACAGCCGCGGCGTAGGCGGGAAGGTCATGTCTTCCGCGGCGAGGCAGCGGGCTGGACGTGCCGAAGCCCGGGAGGGTCGGCGCATACACCCGAGCCCAGGGGGTCATCTGGGTCAGGGCCGGCAGATAGGACCTGGCGGACAGTCCCCACCCGTGGATGAACATCAAGGGCGGCTCGTCGCTTGCGGGTGATTCGAGCACATCGAGGTGGTCATCGCCGGAGAGCCAGATCGACTCGGTGTGCCAGTTCGCACCGGGATCAGCCTTGGACCTGCTGCGATCTCCACTGCTGGCCATACTCCGACTATCGACCCCTGGAGCGACCGACCGCAACTGTCAATCGGCCGGATCCGGCGAAGTGTCAGACGTCAAGGGAATCTCGAACGGAGTCACGCGTTGGCCGACCGTGACGGCGTGAGTGGTGGAGCTAGGCGGGGAATGGCGGTACCGTCGTGGAACCATTCATCCGCGGTGGCGCGTGCCCCTCGCGGCCGGTTGTGAGGAGTTCATCATGGGCCTGTTCAAGAAACTCCAGTCCGGCATGGACCCGGCCATCATCGGCGGTCCATCCAACAAGCCGCTCGCCGCTGACGACCCGATGTTGGCCCCGATCAACGGCATCGGGCTGAATGACTACGCGGCGGTCTCCAAGGCCGCGCAGGCCCGCGGTGTGACCGACGAGGCCGGCATGAATGCCATCGCGGCCGAAATGGGTTACGACCCAGAAGTATTCAGCGCCGCGACAAAGGAATGGATAGCGCGCATGGGTAAGTCGCAGGCGGTCGGCAAGGCGTTCCGGGCTGAGCTGGGCTACTGACTGGTCATGTCTCGCGTCGAAGCATGATCCACCAAAAGGCCATCAGCGCCGAAGCAAGGATCAGCAGCGACGCCACTCCGAAGACCTGGTAGCCGACGTCGCAGCAGAGGTGAAAGGTGGTAGCGGCCTCGGAGAGGGCTCCCGGCTCGGTGAGCGCGGCCAGCCAACGGGTCACGAGGGCCGCGATCAAAGTGCCCGCACCCAGCGCGATGAGGCAGGTGCCGACCAGACTTCGTCGGGAGGGTTCCGTGCCGCTGCGGCGGACATCTTCGGCGGTTCGAACTGGGTTGGCCATCATTCCCATCACCGCCCCGGACTTCGCTCGCCCCGATTGCGCCCCGGCCCCTGCGTCAGGGCCCTTCGATGAGTGGTTCGTCGAGTCCCGGAATCGACTTGAGCTTTCGCCCGCCTTCTGTGCCCGGAGATCGTCAGAACGGGTGTTGTGGCATGCGGAGGGTGTCCACGCGCTTACGCGCTGCAACAGGATGACGGCCGGAACCTGGATTCTCCGCTGTACGTCTCGGTGAGGCTAGCGGCGCCGTTTGCTGGCGTACATGTTCGCATCGGCCTCGGAGACTAACTCTTCCAGCGTTTGGGCCACGGTATCCGTGTGCGTGGCCGTTCCGACGGACACTTGCGCCGTCCATTCGGCGTCCGCCGGGCAGTCCCGGGCCAAGGCCAGATTCACCCGGCGTTGGAATTCGCTGGCATCAGGCGACTTTCCGTCGGAGATGATCACGAACTCGTCGCCACCCCAGCGAACCAACAGATCCTCCTCGGCACGCGTCGCGGTTCGCAGTGCCCGGGCCACCGCCACGATCGCGGCGTCACCGGCCGCATGACCGTGTCTGTCATTGATCCCCTTGAGCCCGTCCACGTCGATCAGGGACACCCTCACGTCATCGCCCCAGTCCTGCGTGCGACGTCGAACCTGCGTGACCTCCACCATCCCTCGTCGGTTGAGTAGCCCGGTCATGGGGTCGGTGGCCGCCGAGGATCGTGCCGATTCCCGCTCGGCGGACAGCATTCGCCAGTGGGTACGCCGGGTGTGATGAATGAACCATGACAGGGTCAGCGCCAGTGCGGTCAGCAGCAGGGCATTGCGCCAAGTCTCGTTCTGCCACGGGGTCGCGACTCCCGCCAAGGTCCAGGCGATCACCACCGGTACGACCGAGGCGAGCCACCAGAGAAAGCGCTGCTGGACGGCACCGCACGTGACTATCAACATCACCATGTACGCCAGCACCCAGTCGGCCTGTGTCGAGGAGAGGAGGACCGCGACGAGAAAGGCCGACACGGCGACCATGAACACGACCACGAGCGGCGGCCCGAATCGTTCAGGCAGCATCAGCGCCGCACATCCGATCGCGAAGAGCACCAGACCGAACACGATGGTCGCTGACATGATCCCGAACGACGGTTGCGGTGCGCTGTGCTGCGGCCACCAGGCCATCGTTGCCAGGACGACGGCCACCCCGATGAGAGCGGTGGCGGCGAGGGCCGGCACCACTGAGATGGCAGCCAGGTCGATGTCCCCCGCATCTGAGCCCCGCCGGAGCTGCGGGCCCATGGGGCTCCGAGCGCCGGAAGCGCCTGAGGACATGGTCAAACCCCTTCACCGGACCGGGAAACCTCGAGTTGTCACTCAGGGTTCGGTGCGGTGATCGGCAAGGGCGCTCGTGGACTTGAGCCAAACCCGGGTGACGCCGACCACTGATCGAGGTGCCGCCTGCGCCGATTCTCCGGGCCGGCAGGCAGCCAGCAGGGCATCAAGGCGAGATGTCTCCTAGGATTCGAGACCCGGAAGCCACCATGGCTTCGAGCACAGTCGAAAGGTTCGAAATGGGCGTTGAGGACGTTGTGAATCAGGCAAAGGAAGCGCTGGGAGGCAGCGATGCTGCAGCGGAGAAGGTCGACCAGGTCGCCGAAGTCGTCAAGGCGAAGACTCCGGATCAGGCAGATTCGGTGATCGACGCAGCGGCGAGCAAGGCCAAGGACGTGCTGGGCGGCTAGCCGGCGCTTCTCATCGGATAGCGGGCTCGGTGTTCGTTGCAGAACGCCGGGCCCGCCGTCGCGCCGGTAGGCGTAGCGTGTCCGCGTGACCCCCGGACGACGCGCAGTCCTCGCCGCGGTCTCAGTCAACCTCGTTGCGGTGTTCCCGCTCTTCCTCACCGGCGCCATGGCCGTGCAAATCGGACGCGGCCTGGGCGTCAAGCCCACATCGATTGCCATCCTCGCGTCGCTATTCGCGTTGGCGACCGTCACCGGCAGCGCGCCCCTGGGCGCGAGGGTCGGAAGTTGGGGAGTCAGGCGCAGCCTGCGGATCAGTTCCGTGTGCGCGGCCATCGCGCTGTTGCTGATCGCTGTGAGTCCCTCAGTGATCGTCCTGGGTCTGGCCTTGGTCGTCGGGGGACTGGCCAATGCGCTCGGTCAACCAGCGGGCAACTCACTAGTGGCGGCCCAAGTCTCCCCGCAACGCTACGGCTTGGGCTTCGCCATCAAGCAGTCAGGAATTCCGCTGGCAACGCTGCTTGGCGGCCTTGCGGTGCCGATTGTTGCCCTGACTGTGGGCTGGCGGACCGCTTTCGCGATCGCGGCGGTCGCGGCACTGGTTGCCATGACGCTAGTGCCGGCAGATCGCATGAGGGTGGCAGGTCGATCCGAATCGCCGGTCCCACGGCCGTTGCTCGCTCCGCTGTGGATGTTGGCCATAGGGACCAGTGCTGCGGTATTCGCTGCGACCTCCATCGGTGCTCTGGGCGCTGCCGGCGGAGTCGCCGTTGGACTCTCCGAAGGTGCCGCGGGCTACTTGGTGGCTCTGGGAGGTCTCGCCGGGTTGGCGGTCCGGCTGGCTGCGGGCGTGGCGGCCGACCGTCGCAGGTTCGATGCTCTGCGCGGGGTCGCGACGTTGTGCCTGTTGGGCGCACTCGGCTGGTCCGCCATGGCCACGGGCTCTGCAGTTGCCTTCTCCATAGGGCTGGTGATCGCCAACGCCTTCGGTTGGGGATGGCCGGGGCTGCAGCATCTGGCCATTGCCCGCCGGTTTCCGACGTCGACCGCCGCTGCGAGCGGCATCTCGCAGACCGGCGTGGCATTCGGCTTGCTACTTGGACCGGCAACCCTGGGAGTCATCGCGACGACACTGTCGTGGTCGTGGACCTGGGGCGCGGCCGCTGGCGCGGCACTTCTGGGGGCTGCTGCTGTCTTGTGGTCGGCCACCCGGATTCCGCGAGAGGCACCAGCGACCAGGTGACACTGTTCATTCCTGGCCGCGGATACTCCACCGTTCACTGTGGACCGTAAGGAGTTCCTTCCGCGGGTGGACAGGGCTACCGTGTAACACGGCCTGAACGTCTCGTGAACGGGAGGTGAATCCGTGTGACGTCTGATCAGGCACCTTCCGACTCGGAAGTTGCGATCCAGCAGGAGTCGCAGCAGCCGAGCGGGTTGCACCGCTACCTGCCGATCACTGCCTGGCTACCCAAGTACCAGCGCCGCTACATCGCAGCCGACCTCCTCGCCGGTCTGGTGGTGGCCGCGCTGGCCATCCCACAGTCCCTCGGTTATGCAGGCATTGCTGGCGTGCCGGTGCTGGTGGGCCTGTACTCGATTCCGTTGGCGCTGATCGCCTACGCCGTCCTCGGTTCATCGCCGCATCTGGTGGTCGGACCCGTGTCGACCGTTTCCGTACTGTCTGGGTCGCTGGTGGCCGACATGACACACGGAGACCCCGCCAAGGCTGTCGGCTTCACCTCAGCGCTGGCCATCGGAGCCGGCCTCGGCCTGGCCATCGGTGGCGTGGCGAAGTTGGGCTGGGCAGCGGAGTTCATGTCACGACCTATCGTGACCGGCTTCGTCTTCGGATTGGTGATCCTGATCGTCCTCGGTGAGGTGCCCAACCTGCTCGGGCTGGACGCGGAGTCAGGCGACGTACTGCGGCGTGCCTGGTCGATCCTGACATCCCTCGGTGAGACCCAGCCGATTACGGCAGCCCTGGGGATCGGCTCCCTGCTGATCCTCTTCCTCGGGGCACGATTCGTCCCGCGGGTGCCGTGGGGACTGGTGGTGCTGGTGCTCGGGATCGGCCTGTCTTCGTGGTTCGCGCTGGGTAGCCGGGGAGTAAACGTCGTTGGGAGTGTGCCGCAGGGACTGCCTCCGATTGGGCTGCCCGACGTCGGCGTCACGGACCTGCCGCAGATCTTTTTCGGAGGGTTGGCGTTGGCCATGGTCGGCCTCGCCGAGGGTCTGAGTGCGGCCAGGCTCTTCGCCGCGAAGGCGGGCTACTCCATCGACACCGACCAGGAGTTGCTCGCCGACGGTGCGGCGAATGCGGCGGCCGGGCTGTCTGGAGGCATGGGCGTGGCCGGGTCGCTGTCCAAGACCGCCGCCTCTGTGCGAACCGGGGGGCGAACCCAGCTCACCGGCGTGGTCGCCGCGGTCATCGTGTTGATAGTGATCGCGTTGCTCGCGGAACTCCTTTCGCCCTTGCCGCGGGCAGTCCTCTCCGCCATCGTTATCCAGGCGGTGTGGGGGTTGATGGACGTACGCGCGATCCTGCGCTACAAGTCGATTCGACGTAACGACTTCACCTCGTGCATGGCGGCCATGATCGGGGTGCTGATCTTCGGTCCGCTCTACGGATTGTTGATCGCGATCGGGTTGGCAGTGCTCGGCGTCGTCTACCGGTCCAGTCGTATCGACCTGGAGGTCATGGGGCGGGTGCCCGAGGAGAAGGCCGCGTGGGGGAGTATCCGCGGGCACCCTGAGCGCAAGACCTACGACGGAATCATGGTGGTGCGACTGGATGCGCCGCTGTTCTGGGCAAACGCCAGCGCCATCGAATCCCACATCCTCATGGCCGTGGACACCGACCCCGAGATCAAAGCCTTGCTGCTGGACATGGAGGCCACCAGTCAGTTGGACACCACCAGTGTCGACTCGCTGGAGCTGTTGTTGACTCGGCTGCAGGAGCGCCACATCGACCTGTACCTGGTGCGGGTGTTCTACCAGGCGCGCATCGTGCTGGCCAAGGCGGGCTTCATCGACAAGCTGGGGCCGGATCGAATGTGGCACAGCATCTCGGCAGGCGTCCGGGCCGCCCGCAAGACCGAGAAGCTCAAGGGCAAACCGCACCCGCAGGACATCGATGAGGACGAGAACCATTCCTCCGGGGACGAACACATAGCCGCCGAGCGGACGGATGTGGAAGGCAACGGAGAACGGCCCAACGGGGGCGGGTACCAGGACCCGTTCTCCTTGGACCGCGAATCGCGCTGGCGGCCGTGGAACCGGTGAGCCTGCCCGCGACCGAGCAGGTCGTGCCCCGCGACGGGGCGTGCGGCTAGATGTAGCCGATGATGACGGCTGCGGCCAGCAGCGCGATGAGGATCACCGACAGCGCCACATCGGCACCGACCCGCAGCGGGTACTCGAGTTTGCGTTGGAGGCCGACGCCGAGGTTGCCCTCGAGGATGTTCACCCGGGTCATCGAGAAGAACACCAAGGTCGTGGTGACAGTGATCAGCAGGCACCACGGGCACAGGGCGCCGATGACGAAGTAGGCCTCGAAGAAGAGCCAGTAGGCGAAGGCGAAACCGATGAAGTAGACGGTCTGGGCGCCCAACATGAACCAGCGCGGGAACCGTACCCCGCCCAACGAGGCGACGGCGATCGTGATGACAACCGGCTCGGCGATCAGCCCCAGAAACGCGTTCGGGAACCCCAGCAGGGCCGCCTGCCAGGAGACCCCTACCGCGCCGCACGAGATCTTCGCGCTGATATTGCAAGCCAGGGCCGCGTTCGGGTTAGCCGCCAGCGTCACCGCCTCCTGCGAGAGGACCAGCGACGCTACCAGCCCGATCAAGCTGGAGATCAGCATCTCGACGTATGACCACCGGTGGGCCACGGGCGCTTTGTTGTTCACGGCTACACAGTTCCATGTGTGGACTGATCGCGCGCCACGAGGTCTGTCACCGCTGAGGCGAGCGCGGGTCCGCGATCCTCTTGCAGGAAGTGGCCGCCGCCCTCGATCGTTACATGGGGCTGGTCCTTAGCCCCCGGAATCCGGGCCATCAGCACCTTGTCTGCGCCGGCAGTTATCGGGTCGTTGTCGGAGAAGGCGCACAGGAAGGGCCGCTCGAAACGCTCAAGGGTCTCCCACGCGGCACGGTTGGCGGGTGCGGCCGGGTCGTCGGGACTCGTCGGCACGAGTATCGGGAACTGCCGGGCGCCCTCCTTGAACGAGTCGTCCGGGAAGGGCGCGTCGTAGGCGGCAACCACCTCGGCGGAGAGTTCGGTGGTGCAACCCATGTTGACGATGGAGCCGATCGGCATCTCCGGCACCGTCTGGGAGAACTTCTGCCATGACAGGAAGGCATCCCCGGGAGGCGAGTCACCGGTGGGCAGGTAGGTGTTGGCGGCGACAACGCGGGCGAATCTGTCGGGGTGCTCGCCCACCAACCTCAGACCCAGCAGGCCGCCCCAGTCCTGGCAGACCAGGGTGATGTCGGATAGATCGAGGTGGTCGAACACCAGCGCTCGGAGCCACTCGACGTGCCTTTCGAAGGTGTAGTCGGCACGTTCGGCGGGTTTGTCGGAGCGGCCGAAACCGGGCAGGTCGGGGGCAACACAGCGCAATCCCGCCCCGACGAGTTCCGGGATCATGGTCCGGTACAGGTAGGACCAGGATGGTTCACCGTGCAGCAGCAGCACCACGGGCGACGAAGGATCACCCTCGTCGAGGTAGTGGACCCGCAACTCGCCGGAACCATCGCCGCGCGGCACCTGCGCGTAGTGAGGTTCGAATGGGTAGCCGGGCAGGTTTGCGAAGCGCTCATCGGGCGTGCGTAGAACGTCCATGGTGCCTCCCGGGTCCGTGAAGCTCTGATCGCGGCGAACGGTTCGTGCTGACCCTACCTGCACGCCGGGCGATGCACGGCCAGACAGAGGTCAACTGATGAGGTTGATGGCCCTGCTGACCGTGACCAGGATGGTCACCAGCGAGACACTGGATTGCACGGTGAAGAGGAACTTCACCCGGTGGCTGAGCGGCATCGTGTCCGTAGGGCTGAACGCGATGATGTTCGTGTAGGCGGTGAACAGGTAGTCGGTGAGGGTCGGCTGCCACTCCGGCTCCTTGTCCTGTTGTGGGAAGAGGAAGTCTCGGTTGGTGGCCTCGCCGCGGATCCTGGCCCGCGGGCCGCCGCCGTCGAGGTGCCAGTAGATAAGGCCGAAGCTCAGCACGTTGATGATCAGCACGCCGAACCCTGCCAGCAGCAGTTGCTGGCCATTCTCGTCGCTGTCGTTCAGCAGCGAAAGCAGGAGCAACAGGGCATTGCATACGCTGGCGAAAACCAGGAACGCCAACGAGGCGTCAAGCATGGTTCTGAGGGCGCGGCGTGGTGTGCCGGCCGCGCGAAGGATCAGCAGGCCCGCCGGCGCCGCGAGCACCTCCACGGCAGGGATCAGCCAGAACGGCCCCAGAGAGACGGACTCCGGCAGGAGCAACTGGATCCCCGCGATCACCAGCACTACCGCGACCGCACCCCACAGCGAAATCGTCGGAACACTGGCGAGGTCCGACTGCGCCGCTATGGGTTGTTCGTCTGTCACATGTCCTCCCCGGTGCGCCCAACTTATAGCGATCCTGGGCGCCGTGGAGGTGCGTGAGAAGAAGTCGTCCGCGCTCAGCCGGCGCCGTAGTCGGCGGCGTCGATCGCCGCGACTGCCTGCTCCACATCGAAATCCGCGGATCCCGGAATCACCGGCACGAAACCCACGAGGTCACCGTCTCGCATTACCTGCGCTTCCAGACCTGCGGCGCCGTCGGCGTCCCACAGCACCTCGCGGCCATCGGGCAAGGCGATTCGCACTGCGATCCGGTTGGTTCCGATGTTGGCAACTCGGGCGAAGTGACCGCGCGCCTGCAATGCGTCGGCGACCTTATCTGCTGTATCCCTGTCCATGGCAGCAGTCTGCTAGGCCCAAGAGGATTCCGCACGCAGGACGGGTGTCAATCGGGGACGCTTGGCGAGTACCGAGTCCCCGCTGCTGGTTCCGCGCAACCGCCGCCCGACCCATGGGCCGAGATAGGAGTATGCCCACTCGATGTCGAGACGTCGACGTTGCAGCCATGGCGTATTGGTGGCGGGCGGAAGGAGATCGCGCCAGGTGTCATCACCGAACCCAAGCACGTCCGCCGCCGCCCGCGCCACCCGATCATGTCCGATCGGGGAAAGATGAAGTCGGTCGACGGACCAGCATCTCTCGTCGTCGAAGACCTCGACCCCCCAGAAGTCCATCACGGCGCAGCCGTATGTGGCGCCGATCCTGCGTAGGTGCCCGTCGTACTCCTCGATGCGCCCGGCCACCCTGCCGAGGAGGGCGGACCGTCGAGAGGGGTCACCCACGCAGGTGAGAATCACCTGCGAACCCGCCGCCTTCAAATCCCTGATGCTGGACTCGATTTGGGTGGCGATGTGCGAGATGTCCACCTTCGGTCGCAGCACGTCGTTGACGCCGGCGGCGAACGAGACCAGGTCGGGCTGCAGAGCTAGAGCTGCGGGTACCTGTTCGTCGACGACTTGGTCGATCTTCTTTCCGCGAACGGCCAGGTTGGCGTAGCGAACCTGCGGTTCTTGGGCGGCGAGCAAATCGGCGAACCGGTCGGCCCAGCCCCGGAAGGTGCCGTCAGGATAGGGGTCGTCCAAACCTTCGGTGAAGGAATCCCCGAGAGCTACGAACCGGAGGTATCGGGCAGGGGTGTCCGTGCCAGCAGAATCGGCGCGCGGGGTTTTCGGCATGACAGTCAGGGTGCCACGGGGCGAGTCTGGTCAGGATCGCGCCCCGGGAGAAAAGCTGCGGATCATCAGACTCCGCCACTGGTGTGTTTAGAAAACGGTACGGCAACGATCCGCGAGATCGGAGTCCTTGATCTCGTCGCACACCGTGACGCGGGCGCGCTCACCCTTCCAGTGCACGGCCCAGTAAGAGCCCATACCGGACAGGCAGGAATTGACGTAGTCGTCGGGGAGCAGTTGGCAGTAGGACGCCGCCTTTGAGATGTCCTCAGTGTGGTATTTGACCGCGCGGCTCCCGAGTCCCATGGTGCACATCCCGCGGCCACTCTCCGGCACCTCGTTCGTGCACCAGGAGGCGACTTGTGCCCAGCCATCCGGGTTCTGGCCGAGGATGAGCGTGGGGGAGTAGAACCAGCATGCGGAACCGTACGGTTCGCGGACCTCCGGGCAGATCCGCAGCGCATCTTCGGGCTTCTTCGCGCCAGCACCCGCGTGGCCGGCCGCGGCGTCGGCGTTCCACAGTTGCATCATCAGGCCTTCTGCGCAGCGAGCGCCTTGCGTCAATCCAGCCAGTTGGTCGCACAGATCCATCGATGCTTCGACGTCACCCTTGGTCGCGAACATCACGCCGTGGCCCACACCGTGCAGGCAGGACCCGTCCTGATCCGGGGCGCAAATGCTCCAGATGTCCTGGCTGATGTCGCCGCTGGCTCCGAGTTTTGCCTCCACCGCGCCGTGCATGAAGCCGCCGCCACAGACGTCATTACGGGCGTTGAGCACCTGTGAGGTGTCGCCACCGGCGAGCCGCAATGCCTCGTGTCCTAGATCGTGGGCGACCGCGTGGCAGACTCCCGGATAGGCGGGGTTGGTGAGGATCGCGGCATCGAGATCGGCCAGCGCGGCCTCGGCGCCCTTGGTGCGCAGGATCGCAATGGTTCGATCGCGCAGCGCCGTGTAGGCGTCGACGTTGCCCGACGTTCCTGAGACAGGCACGACATGGTCGCCAGCGGCGGCTGCATCGTGGCCGCCGGCATCCGCGTTGGCCCCGGCATTGGTCGCGGGATCACCAGAGGGCGCGTGCGCCGGTGACGCAGCGTGGGTTGCCGCCGGGGTTCCCGGTTCGTGCCCACCTGAAGCGAAAGCGAGGCCGACTCCGAGGACGAGGGCACCGGTCGCGGCGAGTCCGGGTATCACGGACCTGAGTTTCCAGCGCACCGACAAATGATAACGACCCGTATCGGAACGCGTGCCGTATCACCCCTCGTTGTGGCCCAGATCTCTCTGAGGAAGATCTTTCGCCGGCGCGGCGAGGAGCGACGAAAACACCGGCCCACCCCCGCCCTCGACAGGACCTTCTCTCACATGTCCACGGTTCCGTTGATGCAGACGACGCTGTCTCCGCCTACCCAGACGCCGCCGTGCTCGGAGTGCACGTACACGCGACCGTTGCGCCCCAACGCGGTGCCCTGCCGGACGCTGAAGGATCCCGGTGCCATGTCCTCGCTGATCAGCCATTGGGCCAGCGCGGCATTGAGACTTCCGGTTACCGGATCTTCAGCCATGCCCTGGGCGGTTGGGAAGAAGGCTCTCACCTCGAAGGTCCAGTCATGGTCGAACTCATCACCCACCGTGTGTCCGGCCCGCAGCCCGACTACGCCGACATCCCAGTCTCCGAGGATCGCCGGGTCGGGCATCACCGCCAACACCTCGTCTGCCGAGGGCAGCATCACCGTGCGCCAGTGTGGTCCGTTCGCGCACCACGAGTGCGCCAGAATCTCCGAACGGGGAACCCCCAGACCGGCAGCTATCCGACCCACATCCGCCTCCGGCAGCGGGCCATGTCGGAGCAGCGGTGGCGCCGCGAAGTACAGCCGGTCGCCGTCGCGACGCAGCCGCACAAGACCGGCGCCGCACTCCTGCACGATCGTGTCCCCTTTCGGCTTCCCTCCGTGCGCGAGCCACGCGTGGGCCGTCCCGATGGTCGGGTGCCCAGCGAACGGAAGCTCCCTGCCCGGGGAGAAGATGCGTACCTGGTAGTCAGCCCGCTCGTCGGTTGGAGGCAGGATGAAGGTGGCCTCAGAGAGGTTCGTCCAGTCGGTGAAGTTCTGCATCTCTCGGCTCGACAGGCCGTAGCCATCTAGAACAACGGCGAGTGGATTTCCCTTGAACTCGGTCGTGGTGAAGACGTCGACCTGGGCGAAGGGGCGGGAGTGGCTCACGCTTGGCTCCTCTCGATCCGGCGGGGAAACTTGGCCGCACGGGTATCCGCTGGGGTGACGGGCCCGAGTACGGAAGGTCCGTCACGGCGATCCTTGCACGTTTGACGCTGCGGCTCTGCACGGACGGACTGGAACCGCCGCGCCCTCATGCGGACCCTGGCACAATCGTGCGGGTGGCCGCGCGTAGGTACATCCCGCCCAGAGACTGGGTGACACCCGACGGGCATTGGCCGGTCGGCCCATTCGCCGCAGACGCCCCGGTGTACGCGCTGGTGACCGCCGCCATCGCCAGTAACTACCGCGACCACGCGGGTGACCGGAGCCTTCGCTCGGTCGCGCGGGCAGCAGGTATCGATGCGACCAGTCTCGGACGCACCCTCGCCGGCGAGACGGTGCCTGACGTCCACACGTTGGCGGTGTTGGAAGATGCGCTGGCGGCCGAACTTTGGCCGAGACGCCACGGTGACCCCGAACGCGAGGTGAACAGATGAGATTCCGTCGGTCGCGGAAGAAGCGGCCGGCGGCCACGGTGAGCGGCGCCACCTTCGGGGTGGCCTTCGAGTGGGACGAGACCTACCTAGCAGCGAGCGGTCCCACCCAGCTAACACTGACGATCAGTAGGCCGCCCACCGTGTCCTGGCGGCTCGTCCGGGCGGGTGAACCGGGCCGCATTCGCGAGCGCGAGACCACTCAGGCGGAGACGGCAGCGATCGCGGGGATGTTCCGCTCCTGGCAGGACGACCCTCGTTCCCAAGCAGCCAGCGAGGCCACCGCCCTCCGGGCCGCCGGACTCGCCCTGATCCAGTTCGACCGGCTCCAGGTGTCGTTCGGCCCGTCGGACTTTCAGCCGGTTGATCCTCCGGGGCACACCTTCGCCCGCACGCTGCAGTTCCTGGCTTCGGCCGCGCAGCAACTGGAGTTCGATCCCGGCGAAGAGGCCGTGGAGGAACTTGCGATGCTCTACCAGCTGGAGCATCTCTCCGGGCAGTTGATCATCGGTCCGGGGTAAGACGGCAGAAGTCAACGGGCAACCGAGATCGCACCCGTTTCGGCCGGGCGCTACAGGGGAGCGGTACGTGGACGGCCGACCCGCAACCGTTTCTTCTTCAGCCGCAGGGACGGTTGCTCGATGAGTTTCCAGCTCAGCCCCGCCAAGACCAGGGTCAGCACCACCGAGCCTCCGAGGAAGAGCCAGTGGATCGCCGCAATGCCCAGGAAGGCAAGCGTTTGCTGGATGGGGAATGCCCACAAGTAGGTGCCGTAGCTGAGATCGTTGCGGAACACACCGAGTCTGGAACTGGGCAGCAGCGCCGCCACGAGTGGCAGCACGATGGCCAACGATCCCAGCCCGATCGTTCGGAACCACGCACCCCCGAGCACCGACGTGATCGCGAAGGCCGCCACCGCGGTGATGGCGACCACCTTGTTCATCGGCAATCGACGGGCCACCGAGCCAAATGCGGCGCCGCACAAGAAGACGAACACCAGTTCGTAGGCCTGGTGTGAGTACGGCAGCCATTCTGGGGCGACGACAACGGCGGTCTCTGGCCGGACGTGGCCGACGACGATGAGGAACGCGATCCCCGCCAGGGCGACGAGCGCGGTTCGGGTGACCCCGAAGATCTTGCCGAGCAGCACCACCAGCAGTGCTATCAGGTAGCAGCGGATCTCGATAGGAATGGTCCAGAGCGACCCGTTGATCACACTCAGGCCGGTCTCGCGCCCGTACGGGGTCGTCGTCAGGAAAATGTTGTCGATGCCGAACTGCAGGGTGAACGGGAACTGCAGATTCTTGATCACATACATGACCGGGCCTTGAGTGCTGAAGCTGAAGTAGCCCGCGAACGTGTGATTGCTCAACACATAGATGATGGGGGCCAACACCGCCGCTGTGAGGACGATGACCACGAAGTAGGCCGGTACCAGGCGGAGGAACCGCGACTTCAGGAAGCGCTCCACGGAGCTCCGCATCCCGGACATCGTCACCAGCATCCCGCTGAGGGCGAAGAAGCCGCCGACCGCGAAGCCGCCATAGGAGGTCGCGGGCGTCCCGGTCGGCCACAGCGGATCGGGACCCCAGCCGCCGAGCGGGAAGGCGTGGCTGAAGATGACGAGGAGAGCGAGAACCAGCCTGAGCAGGTTCAAACCCAACTCGTGTTTGCGAAGGTAGTCCGACAGCATCATTGGGCGCGCCGGGGCGTTCGCCTGATCGGTGGACGTGGAGGTCGACATGGCTCAGGCGGTGGCCGCTGCTATGTACTGGCGGCAGTTAGCCGCGACCGCCGCCTGACCCTCGACCAACGGGTTACCGCAGATGTCACCGTCAGGACCGATAGCGTCTGCCCCTGCAACCGTCAGCAGGCGGCGCCGATCGATTGCCGGCACCTGCGCGGGAGGTACTTCGGACTCCATGCCTGGACCCTATCCGGCCGGGCTCATCGGATCAGGTAGCAGCGCGTCAATGTGCGCTCATCTCTTCGACCGTGTCCAGCTTCCCGGGCAGCAGGTACCAGGTGACTCCGGCCCCGATCACGATGATCACCGACCCCACGATGGTCGTGAACGACATCGCATCCCGGAAGGCCACGTGGACGGCTTCCATGAGGGCACGTTGGATCGTCTCGGGTAGTCCGGGTGCCGCCTCGTAGGCGCCACCGGGTGACTCGATCGTTGCCTCGGTTACCTTGGCGCCGAGCCCGGGCGGCAGTCGCAACCGCGACTGGTAGACGGCTGTCAGGATGCTACCGAGAATCGCGATGCCGAGAGCGGTACCCAACTCGTAGCCGGTCTCCGAAACCGCTGAGGCCGCGCCGGCGCGGTCACGTGGAGCCACGGCGAGGATCGTGTCGGAGGCCACCGTCAGGGCGACGCCGTCGCCGGCGCCGATCATGATCAGCGGGACGGCGAACACCAGGAAGTGGGGGTTGTCCAGGATCAGCGCGATGGCCGCCATCCCGAGCCCGATGGCCAACAGTCCGACCGCGGTGAGGGGACCGCGGCCGAAGGACCGCATCAGTCGTGCTGCCAACAGAGAGGCGACAAGAGCGCCCAGGGTGGCAGGCAACTCGAACAGCCCCGCCTGTAGAGGCGTCAGACCCTTGACGAATTGCAGGTACTGCGAGAAGAAGAACAGCGACCCGGCCAGCCCGAAGACGGACAGGATCATTCCTAGAACTGCGCCGGTGAAAGGGGCGTTGCCGAACAGGCGCACATCGATCAGTGGGTGCTCCAGGATGCGTTGCCGCAGCACGAACCAGATGAGGGCGCCGATGCCGATCGCCCCGCTGATGAGGTAACTGACCTCCAGTCCATGGGTCGCGAGCTCCTTGACCGCATAGACGAAGGCAAGGATCCCGACCAGCGACAGTGCCACGGAAATGGGGTCGAGGGGTCCTGGATTCGGGTCCTTCGACTCCCGCAGCGTGGGCAGACCTATCGCCAGCACCAGAGCCATGATCGGGACATTGACCAGGAACACCGAGCCCCACCAGAAATGCTCGAGCAGGATGCCTCCCACCAGCGGTCCGGCAGCAGCGCCAGCCGCACCCATGGCACTCCAGACACCCACCGCGAAGGTCCGTTCCTTGTCGTCTGTGAAGGTGCTGCGCATCAGGGCCAGGGTCGATGGCATCAGGGTGGCGCCCGCGACTCCCAGCAGCGCCCGGGCGAGGATCAGTGCCTCTGCGCTCGGAGCGAAAGCCGCACCCACCGAGATGATTCCGAATGCCACGGAACCGACCATCAACAGACGTTTGCGGCCGTAGCGATCGCCCAGGTTGCCCATCGTGACCAGCAACCCAGCCAGTACGAAGGAGTAGATGTCCCCGATCCACAGGACCTGGGGGGCACTCGGGTGCAGATCTTCAACGATGCTCGGGGTCGCTAGGCTGAGGATCGTGCCGTCGACGGCCACAAGGAAGATAGCCAGGCACATCGCGACGAGCGCCCACCAACGACGGCGATCGAGTTTCGCTGACTCCTGACTCGCCACGTTTGCATCGTGCCAGCGCGAACGGGTGGGTGGCTCGACAATGCGGTGATCCCCTGGTCGCCTCATGTCGACCGGCAAGCGCCTGCCGCTGCCAATGAAACGACGCTCAGTGTTCCGCGCCAGGCTCAGGAAGCGAACGGGGCCTGCCTGCTGATTGACTTCCCGCACCCCGCCCCACACATTGGAGGACTGCCATGGCAACACTCGCCCGAGTCACCGAGATCAGCGCGACCAGCGAGAAGTCGTTCGAGGACGCTGTGAACGTGGCGGTAACCAGATCGGTCAAGACCCTTCGAGGTGTCAGCAGTGCCTGGGTCAAGGAGCAGAGCGTCGTCATCACCGATGACCAGATCACCGGCTATCAGGTGAATGTCCTGGTGACGTTCGTGCTCGAGGACGAATAGTTCAGACTGGCACCAACTCGGCGGCACCGAACGAGACGCTGAAACGCTGGCACCAGATACTGACGCTCGGGTAGGCGCCGAGGTCGACCTCGGCAGGAATCACGTAGTTCTGATCGCCAATGTTCCCCTTGAGCCCGCCGAGATCCACGTGCTGGCCATCGTCGAACACGAACCAGCCTTCCGTGCCACTTTGCAGTTTCTGGTCGGACAGCCACACATGAAGATCCGGGCCATTGCTGGTCGAGAAGTTCGACAGGCGCAGGAGCCGCTGGCCGTCGGGCAGCCGGAAGATGGTGACCGTCCCCGTGGTGTCGTGTTCCTGCGAGACGAGCTGCCCTGTGCTCAGCTGTGACGGCGCCGCGGGTGCACTCGTGGTAGCTGCGGCGCTGGCGGGCGCCGGACCGGTCGGAGCGGTGGGCAGCGGCTCGTTGACGGTCTGATCTACAACGAGTTTCCACGGCTGAAATACCGGCAGCGCGATAAGACCCAAGACGACGATGATCCCGCCGAGGATCCACCACACCTTCGTTCGGCGCCTCCTCGATGGCCCCGCCTGTCGGTCGTCGGTGGGGGCCGTGCGCCCATCGTCGGTTGGAGTTCGACCTGTACTCATTCGCCACTCCTTCGTCGCTGGCCACGGCCTCGCGGATAGCCGCTCTGACGCGTGCGAACCCAATTCGGTTTCGCATGATCGGTTCCCTTCCGAAGTTCCACGGATAAGGGCAGGGTGGAGACATGGTCGCTTCCGGAAGGACGCTCGCCCGCATGAGGGGAGCCCTGAGTCCGCAACCGACCCCTGTCCTGCTGCGGGCCGGGATCGCAGTTCTCGTGGACGTGGTGGTGTTGTTCGCCGCCATCAGGTTCGCCCTTCTCGCCGCCGGGCACCCGACCGCCGGGCTCACCCATGCCGTATTGCCGGCTTTGTTCGGCGGCATGTTCGCCTTCATGGGGTCGCTGGGCGGGAATCTCCGCAGTGGCCTGGCTCGTGCTGTGGCATTCTCGGCGGTTTCCCTGCCGTTGACGCTGCTCGCCGTCGCGGTCCGCGGGATACCGATTGCCGCTGGCTTGAGCCTGGCCGGGATGGCGGTACTCGCCGGTGTCCTGGCGTGGTACGGCGAGCCGCTCGCCACGCTGGGAACGTTGCTGCTGTACATCTTCTTCATCCCGCTGGTGTTCGGTGCGGGACGTGGCGTGCCACTGCGCTTCATCCTGCTCGGCTTCGCCGTGATGCTGCTCTGCACGGTCCTGCTACGGGCGCTTGTCGCGCTGGTACCCAAACACCGCGCCCCGCCACGAGCCGACGTCACGGGAGCACCAGCCGACGACGCTGCGAACCCGACCACCCCGTCGAAACGCCGATTCGTGCAGCTACCCCAGCCGCAACTGGGTCGACTGCACCGGACCACGCTGCGTTCGGCCATCGGGCTGGGCGTGGGTGCCTTCGTGATGTCGGCCACGGGTGATCACAACGCCGTATGGGTGCTGATGACCCTGATAGCCCTCATCCCCCCGGCTACGCCCTTGACCATAGATAAGGTCCTGCAGCGGCTCGCCGGTACGGCCGTGGCGATGATCTTCCTCACCGTCGTCGACAGCGTGGTTCCGCCCGGTCCGGCGAGGTTCCTCGTGCTTGCGGCCGGATTGGTGTTGACCGTCGCCTACCTTCGGCGCAGCTACGCGATCTCGGTCCTGGGGATAAGCATGGTGTCGGTCATCGCCTACGCCCACGTGGACGCCCCGCTCGGTGAGGCTCTGTTGTATCGAGGTCTGGACACCCTCATCGGAGCGTTCATCGCGATCGTGGTGACGCTGCTCATCCCCGTCGGATCCAAACCCAAGCCCGTCTGGGCGAGCGAGTCGGGCTGAGGCTAACGGTCGCGTTCGACGGACCCGCGTTCGGCAGGCCAAACCTTGGGGTCTTCAGGTCGCACGTGACTCGCTGGGTCAGCCCGGGTAGCGGTACGCGAGCGTGACCACCTTGGAGCGCCCGAAGCTGTTCACCGTCTGGATCTGGATCCGGTAGACGTTGCCCGGCTTCATGCTGACCAGGCCCACAGAAGTGCCGTCGATCGGCAGCCACCCCGACCATCGAGTGGTCGAGTTGGGTGCGGAGAGACGACCGAGGTAGAGGTTCTTGGTGCCGCCGACCCGGGGGGCGGCCCGCCACACGGCCCGCAATTCGCCGGGTCTTGGGCCGACAGCCACGCGCAGTCCCGTGACGGCCGGCGGGGTCAGCAGGCGCGTTGTCCGGGCGCGGAACTCAGCCAGCATCGTGCCGTTGAGATCCACCTTGCGGTGGGGCGCCCAGGCCTTGTGGTCGACGATGTGGTCCGGACCCTGGTTGATCAGATTCAACAGTGCTGCGGTGACCTTCGTCGTTGCGTTGACCTGGTCGACTCCGAAGCCGTCGATGAAGTTGCTGCCCGCGTGGATGGTGCTGGAATGGCCAGCGCTCTCGATCTCGATACCGAAGAAACGGCCGTTGCCATTGTCGGCGGTCACGGTGTCTCGGCCCACTTGCATGGGGCCACCTGTACCGGCGTGTGGGCCGCGCGTGGCCCGCATGAAGTAGACAGTGCCATCGCGACCGATCAGGAAGTGGCATCCGCGGCGACCGCCGGTGAGCCCGTCGTAGCGGGTGAGTCGCGACGGTGACCGGTAGTCGAGCAGGAACTGTCGTGAGGGCGCATTGCCGGGCACGCCGGCGCCCGTGTGGTGGAGCATGACGCCGATCGGACGCCAATCCGCGCGGCGATTCGGCAGATCCCATTCCAGGTTCCAGCCGGGTTCCACCACCAACTTCACCCCGGAGGCCCTAAGGGCGGCCAAGACTTGATTCGCTGTGGGGACACCTTTGGCATGGGGTACGGAATTCGCAGGCCCTGGTGCCTCCGAACCGCCGCCGGACACACCGTTCCCGCCCTCAGTGTCGGTGGTGTTCACCTGCGAGCCGGCTGCTGCGGGTGGCGTCCCCTGGTTGGGCAGCGCGCACAGGCCGACGAAAAGGCCAGCGCCGGCAACCGACGCAGCGACCATCGACCTGTTCATCGAAACCTCTCACGGTTGGGGAAGCGCGGCGGCCCTGCTGGTGCAGGGCATACCGCAGCGAATTGATCGTAACCCCGGTGGCACTCCCTGCGTGGAAGCTTCCGCATCGTGTCATACCCGGTCTGGAAACCACGCAGAGTGAGATGTATGTTACATAGCGTGACTACCGACCTCGTCAAGGCCCTGATGACGGTCCCGCATTACCCACGGTCGGAATCCCAGTCGTTGCAGTAGCGTCGTCGAGGTGAAGCAGGGCGACGGCGGTCGGGCGCGCATGGGCAGTCGGGCCGTGTCGTTGCCTGTGCTCTTCCTGGGTTTCATGGGAGCGATCCAGCTTGCCGACCCTGTCATCGCGAATCTTGCCCTCGTCAGGGCGACCCAGGCGCTTGGTTTCAGCCCTTCCACGCAGGCCCTCGCCGCGTCCATCTCGACCCTCGCCCTGGCCGCGACCGTCGTTCCGGCGGGGGTGCTCGCGGACAAGATGGGCCGACGGCGCCTGCTCACGGTGGCGCTCGTTGTGGCCGGGGCGGGTGATGTGCTGGCAGCTGCCGCCCCCGATTCGCTGGTGTTCCTGATTGGGCGTGCGATCGCGGGTGTCGGGTTGGGTGCGGTGTTCACCGGATCCTTCGGCTACGTCCGCTCCGTGGTCGACAGGGAAACGCTGCCCGCCGCCTTCGGCGTCTTCGCGGGGATGTGCTCGGTGCCGCTGTTCGTACTCATGCCCCTGGGTGCTGCACTCGCCAGCGCGAATTGGCGTCTGGCTTTCCTGATCGTGCCGGTGGCGGCGTTGGTGTGCGCAGTTCTGTGCAGCCGGATCCTGCCCGATGAACCCGCAGTGCCGCTACCACGTCGTGCCTACTGGGGTCTGGTGGCCTTGGGTGTGGGAGTCGTGTTGCTGCTGTTGGGAATCAACGGGCTTGCCAGCAACCCGACTGCCCCGGGCACCGTCGGGCCGCTGATCGGCGGCGCTGTCGCATTGACAGTCTTTGCTGTCGTCGAGACGAAAGTAGCAACGCCGACCTTTCCCATGGAGCTCTTCAAGAGTCCGCTGTTCATCCTCGGAGTGCTCGGTGGCCTGTGCTGGAACGCCGCCAGCGCGGTGACACAACTGCTGAGTTCGAACCTGTGGCAGTACGTTTCGGACTTCTCGCCACTGACCGCATCGTTGCACCAGTTGCCGCTGCTGGCGTTCAGCATCGTCGGTTCGGTGGTTACCGGCTACGTCATCGGCCGAGGTAGCTCCGCGGTGGCGGTGCAGGTGGCTGGAGGGGTGATCGCGGTCGTCGGCCTGGTGGCTTCCGGACTGTTCGCGCCGAGCGCCACGGGTGCGTTGTTCCTGCTGGGCCTGTGCGTGGTCTTCTTCGGCTGTGGGGTGATGACAGTGCCACAAGGGCAGATGTTCGTCACCGAGGCGCCGGCCGAGCACTACGGCGCGGTCACATCATCGCGCACCTTCGTCGGTCAACTGGCCTACGCCTTGGGGCTGGCGGGCGGTGCCGTCGTCGCCAATGCCGTCACGACGTCACGGTTGGTCTCCGAAGGGGGTCAAACGCTGTCGGAGTCCACCACGGATCTCGGTCGATTCCTGACGGGGGCATCGACGTCATCGGCGCAGATAGCGTCCTTCTACACCTCGGGATTCGCCGCCGCCATGTACGTGTTCGCTGGCTTCGTGGCTCTCTGCACCGTCGTGATGCTCATCCTGGGTCGCCGGGCATCCGCGCGGATCCATGCCCACGCCGAAGCGCACAGCGCAGCGTGAGAGTCAGGCAGCCTTGAGAACCTGTGCAATGGCCTCGGACACCATGCGCGCGGCATCGCACGAGCACCCGCTGCCCTGGTGGTCAGTTGTTGACGTGGACAGCGCTGCCCCCAGCGAAGCCTGGGCCGTCGTGCCGGAGGCTGCCTCGGGCAGCGGGAACCATCTGCCTTCGTAGACGGTTCCGCGAATCGGAATCCGGTTGATCTTGGTCGGATCCACGTCGTAGGGATCCTCGGCGAGCACGGTGAAGTTCGCTGCTTTTCCGGGGGCAATGCTCCCCAGTTCGTTCTCCATTCGCCACGAGTAGGCGGCTTCGATCGTCACCGCGCGAAGCGCATCGTGCACCGAGATGCACTGCTCCCCACCGGCGACCCGTCCGGACTGGGTGATCCGATTCACCGCGCACCAGACCATGTTCAGTGGGTCCGCCGGACCCATCGGCAGGTCGGAATGGAACGACAACGGGATGTGGTGTTTGAGCACTGAGGCCGAACGGACCATCGCGTCGGCACGGTCCGGACCCAGGCCTGACTGTGCGAACTTGTCGGCGAACCCGGAGACGTAGTACGGGTTCGCCGAGACGATAGCTCCGAGCCGTGCGATGCGCTCGACCTGTTGCTCGGTCGAGTTGGCGAAGTGAACGATGACGGCGCGATGGTCGGCGCGTGGATGGTCGATCATGGCCTGTTCGAGGGTGTCCAAAACCATGTCCAGACCTCGGTCGCCGTTGACATGGGTGTGCAGTTGCCAGCCGGCCTGCCAATAGGCGTCGGCAAAGGCTGAGTAGGTGTCGGGCAGCATGAGCCATTCACCCTCATGGCTCGGATCCGGCTTGCCGTCAGCGTCCACGTACGGGTCGTTCATCTGCATCAACTGGGAGATGATCGCACCGTCGGCGAACAGTTTCACCTGCTCGGGCAAGAGTCGAACCTTCCCCTCCGGTGCCCGGGCTACCTGAATCTCCGCATCTGCGACCGCCTCAGAGGCAGCCATCCCGCTGTCCGCCTGAGTCCGGGCGTCCACCAGGAACGTAGACAGGAAGGGAGTGTCCGGGCTGCCCAGGATCTGCTCGTACAGCACCCAGGGTTCACTTGCCCATATGATGCCCGGCTCGTTGAAGGCGGTGACCCCTTTCTGGTGCAGGTAGGTGACCATCTGCTGAAGGCCCGTGATCAACCTCTCGGGGGTGAGGAACACCGGAGCGATCAGAGGGAGCAACAGGTTCATCCCCATCTCCCACCAGTGACCCGCGGCTACGTCCACGTTCTCGCTGGCAGGACCTTTGCCGGCCATGTTCGCTTCGGTGATCCCCAGCGTCTCGATCGCCGCGGAGTTCAGGTACCACTCGTGGCACGAGCGCTGCCAGATCGCGATCGGCCGACTCGTACTGATCCCGTCCAACACCTCGCGGTTCAGCGGGCCGTGCCAAAGCTCGTGATATCCCCACGACAGGAGCCAGTCGGACTCATCTGGCAGGGAGGCCTCCGCTGCTGCCAGCCGCGAGCGGTATTCCTCCTGAGTCGTCGCGGCAGGGAAGGACCGGCCCGGCAGGTCCCACTGTTCGACAGCGATGATCTCTGTGACGAGTGTGGTTGCACCGAGGATCGGGTGCAGGTGTTGGTCGATGAAGCCGGCGCATACAACGTCATCGACGAACGTCTCATCGACGACGAAGTCCCGTTCCCCCAAGGCCTCGGTGACCTCGCTGAGCGTGCCGACAGCCTGAACGCGGCCATCACGCACGGCAACGGCCTCGACCTCCGGGAAGCCCTCCTCCATCGTCAAGAACTTCTTGGCGACGTGGACGGTGGTGGTCGATTCGCTGGCGGGAGCCTCGGGTGCAGTTGTCATTCGGGGAAAGTAGCACCGGAATGCGCTCGGATGCCAAGCGTTGTTGCGCTGGTTGGCACCGGGAATCCGTGGTTCCCGGGCGTGCTTCGACAGGCACCAGCGACCCCTGTGCTGACATACTCCACTGTGAGTTGTCGACCTAATTGAGGGATGGGAAACCCATGCACCGTTCATCTGACTCCGTCGAGCTTTCGTGCTGCACCCCGAATCCGTTGCATTCGGTGATGGCCTCCCAGCTGACCGCGCGCCCGTCCGACCCGGTGGAGGCAGACGTCCGTCCGGTGACGGCAAAGGCCGATCTCGTGGTGCTCGGTCGGGTGGCTACCGGAGTGCCGGGCGCTCCCGAAGCTGAGGGC
Organism: uncultured Actinomycetes bacterium; assembly: GCA_964556255.1. GTDB lineage: Bacteria > Actinomycetota > Actinomycetes > S36-B12 > UBA10799 > JACJWR01. The sequence continues at coordinate 57,371 of CAZKVQ010000001.1, read as the reverse complement.
ATCGCGGTATCCGGCGGGGTCATCACCGGAGTCGGCTCCGCTGCCGATCTGGATGCCCTGGTCGGTCCGGGGACCGAGATCATCAAGCAGGGCGATGGCGTCATCTCGCCGGGACTCATCGAACCTCACATGCACATCTGGACCACCATGCTGGTCTACCCGTGGCCGGACCTGTCGCCGATCGCGAACCCGACCTTCGATGACGTTGTGGCGACGGTGAAAGCGGTGGCCGAGAAGACACCGGCTGGCGGCTGGGTCACGGGCAAACTGTTCGACCCGAGCCTCTATGAGGGTGAGCCGGATCTGACGCGGGACATCCTCGACAAGGTGTCGCCCGACAATCCGGTCTTCGTCCTCAACGCCTCGATGCACTTCGCCTACGTCAATAGCCAGGCGCTGAAGATCGCCGGCATCGCTGACGATGCCCCCAACCCGGCCGGCGGCACGTTCGAGCGGGTGGATGGCAAATTGACCGGGGTGCTGAGCGAGGGTGGCGCCATCACGCCCTTCCTCGCTGTGGTTCCGCAGCCCGACCAGCAGGCCGCGGCAGGAACGATAATCCAGATCCTCAACGACGCGGCCAAAGTGGGCATCACCTCGGTTCGGGAGGCCGCGACGGGTGTTGTGATCGGAACCGGTGAGCCCGGTCTGCTGCACCAGCTCAATGGCATGCGACGGTTGCCGACGCGGGTGTCCACTGCGCAGTGGGCGCTGCTGGGGGCTGATGCCTGGAAGCAGGCCGGGGTCACTCCCTTCGGCGGCGACGCCATGGTGCGAACCGACGCCTGGAAGATCGTCACCGACGGTTCCAACCAGGGTCGGTCCGGCTACTTCGAGCAGCCCTACCTGGAGGAGAACTCGGGTGGGCACGCCAACATGACACCGGAGGAAGTGCTCGCGCTGGTCAATGCCGGCCTCGACGGGGGTTGGCAGTTGATGGTGCACGCCAACGGTGATGCGGCCGTGGAGTTCGCACTGGAGGCCTATGAGTCTGCCCTCAAGGGTCGTGCAGGAACGGACCTGCGGCACCGGATGGAGCACGTCTCATTCGCCTTCCCGAACAGCTTCGGTCGGATGGCGGCGATCGGCGTGTCACCGTCCTTCCTCATGAACCACGTCTACTACTGGGGCCGGGTCTTCCGCGACGTGATTCTCGGCCCGGAGCGGGCCAACCGCTTGGACATGGTCAAGACTGCCGTCGGGGCAGGGCTGCGTCCTTCGTTGCACTCGGACTACAACGTCACGCCGTTCCATCCACTGTTGTCCGCCAAGACGGCGGTGACTCGAATCATGAAGGACAACAACGAAGTCCTGAACCCTGCGGAGTGCGTCGATCCGGAAACCGCCCTGAAGGCGATCACGGTGGATGCGGCCTGGCAGATCCATGCCGATGATCGGGGGACTCTGGAAGTCGGGAAGCGCGCCGACTACGCGATCCTGAGCGACAACCCTTGGACGGCCGACCCAATGTCGTGGGACGCCATCACGTGCTCGGAGACCCGCATCGACGGTGAGGTCGCGTACTCCGCCTGACCCCGGACGTCGCTCAATTGCGGCCGCAGGGCAGCACGGTCGCCAGCCTTCGGGCGGCCTCCAGCATGCGCTGACGATGCCCGACATCGGCGGCACCCCAGTCCGCAAGCGCTGCCACAGCGGCCTGATAGTTGTCAGGTTCGGCGAGCAGCGCCTGGTCCGCACCCGCGGCGATGGCGCGAACGACGGCCTCGGGGGTGCTCATCCGATCCGTCACCGCTCGCATGTCGGCAAGGTCGTCGGTGATGGCCGGCCCGGTGAAATGCAGGTCATCACGCAAGACCCGGTAGGTCGCCGGGTCTAGCGACGTCGGCAGTTCACCGTCGCTGGAGAGTCCGGGTACGTGCAGGTGCCCCACCATGACGGCCCATGGACCGGGTTGGGCCAGCAGGCTGCGATAGGGCAGCAGATCCCTGGAACGAAGTTGATCCCAGGAGTCCGTGGTGGGCAGACCCTGATGAGAGTCACCAGCCGCGGAACCATGCCCCGGGAAGTGCTTGAGCACCGGCAGCACGCCGGCATCGTGCAGTCCAGCCGCGAAGGCACCGGCGTAGGCAATCACCTGGTCCGGCTCAGAGCCAAAGGACCTCGAGCCGACGATGGGGCTGCCGAGGTTCAGGTCCACCACCCGGGCGAAGTCGGAGTTGACCCCTACGGACCTCATCGCGCGGCCCTTGGCGGCTGCGATTTCGCGCACCTGCGACGGTGTTGATTGCGCCGCCTGCTCGGCTGCGGAAGGCGCCTCGGAGAACTGGAAAGCGTGTCGACTGACCAGTCCGCCCTCGTAGTCGACGGCGATAAGTGGCGAGTCGGGCTCTCTCGCCAGAGCGGCGAATGACCCAGAGCTCAGGCCATCCTCGCCGTCGATGACGAAGGCACCGGAACCCGGCGTGCCGTCCGCCCCGAGCCAGGCAGGTATCTCGGTGGTGTCCCCTGAAACTCCGACCATGATCAACGACCGCGCCAGCGTGGTGGTGTCGAACTGGGCGGGATCGGGGCACCCGCCCTGGTGTGCAGGGCGTTCGGCCCCTCCTGCGTTCATGGCCACGAACCGCGACCCGTCACGCACAGGTACCTCGGAGGGCGACCCCGCGCCGCCGGGGGTGCTTGCCAGAGATCCGGCGCACGCCGTCAGGACGACGAGGCCCAGGGCGGCCACAGCGTGGGGGAAGCGCACTGGGTAATTGTGGCCTGCGCCCTGTCGGTACCGAGCGGCCAGGTGGACCGATTCCGGTCATCGGCGGCACGACCCCGCTTCCCGCGCCTCGGGAGACGCAGGGCGCGTCGTCAGGCAGCCGGGGCTTCCGCGGGGGCCGGATCAGGCAGTGAGAGTAGGGCCAGCGAGCGCCACACCTGGGCACTCTGTTTGGCCAACGGTCCGGTCGTGTAGGGCAAGCCGTACTCCTGGCAGAGCTGTTGCACTTGCGGGGCGATGTCGGAGTACCGGTTCGAGGGCAGATCGGGAAACAGGTGATGTTCGATCTGGTGGCTCAGGTTGCCGCTCATGATGTGGAACAGCGGGCCGCCGGAGATGTTGGCCGAGCCCTGCAGTTGGCGCAGGTACCACTCGCCTCGGGTCTCGTCGACGATCTGTTCCTCGGTGAAGAACTCGACGTCGTCGGGGAAGTGGCCGCAGAAGATGATGGTGTGTGTCCAGACGTTGCGGACGATGTTGGCGGTGAGATTTGCCGTAAGCGTTGTGGGAGCCGAGATCCCGGAGAGTAGCGGCCAGGCGAGGTAGTCCTTGATTGCCTGCGGCTTCACCTTGCGCCACATCGACTTCAAGGCGCTGCCCCGACCCTCACCTCGCGCGTCGCTCTCCTGCGCCGCGTCGTACATGGCGATTCCGTACTCGAAGAAGAGGGCGATCAGCACGTTCAGTGGAACCTGGAGGAGATGTTCGGGCTGCCACGGCTGATCCGACGTTACCCGCAGGCGTCCGTACCCGACGTCCAGATCCTTGCCGATCACATTTGTCCACGTGTGATGCATGGCGTTGTGCGACTTCTTCCAGTCATCGGCGCTTATCGCGCTGTCCCACTCCCAGGTGGTCGAGTGGATCTCGGGATCGCGCATCCAGTCCCACTGCCCGTGGAGGATGTTGTGCCCGAGTTCCATGTTCTCGAGGATCTTGGCCAGGCTCAGCATGGTCGTGCCGGCCAACCAGGCAGGTGGCAGGAGCGAGAACAGCAGGGTGGCGCGCGCCGAGACTTCGAGCCCTCGTTGGATCGCGATCAGGCGGTGGATGTACGCGGCGTCGTCGGCGCCAAGATCATCGAGGACGCTCTGGCGAATCGTGTCCAGACGCTTTCCGAAGTCGTTGATCTGGCTGGCGGAGAGGGCAGGTTTGGTGGTGGTCATGGGTGCTCCTAGAGGTCGATCTCGACGTCCCCGACCGGGGTCGAGACGCAGGTCTGAACAAGGTCATCGGTGTCCCCGCTGATGCGGCCGTCGCGCAGGTCCTGTACGCGCCCGCTGTTCTTGGGCAGTACGCAGTTGTGGCAGATGCCCATCCGGCATCCGTGGGGCATCAGGATGCCCGCATTCTCTGCCGCGGCCAGGATGCTGGTGGTCCCGTCAAGTTGGACCGTTCGGCGGGTCGTGGTGAAGGTGACGGTGCCGCCCGTGCCCGGCTCGGCGAAGGCCGGTGTGTGGAATCGTTCCATCGTCAATCGATTGCGCAGTCCGGCCTCGCTCCAGGCGTGTTCCGCGCTCTCAAGCACGTCGGCCGGTCCGCACACCCAGGCCTGTGGCGCACGCTCCGGGCTCCCTGCCCGCGCGAGCGCTGCGATGTCGGGTCGCCCGGTCTCCGCCGTGAGGAAAACACGCACATCCAGCCATGCGCACTCCCTGGCCAGCATCTGCAGCTCTTCTCGGAAGAGCAGGTTCTGCTTGCTGCGCGCTATCGCCACCAGCGTTGCGTGTCCGATGGTCTGATGCTGTCGCTGATCTCGCAGCATCGAGATGATCGGGGTGAGTCCGGAGCCGGCGCCGACGAGGAGTACCTGGGCCGCGCGATCGTCTACCGGCAGCACGAAGTCGCCCTGGGGCGCTTCGAGGTGCACCACGTCGCCGGGCCGGAGTCGCCGCGTCAGGTAGGTGGACACGAGACCGCCGTCGATGCGCTTGACGGTGATGGAAACGACCGCGGCGTCTGGTGCCGAACTGATGGAGTATGAACGCCAGTGGCGAACTCCGTCGAGGTCAACTCCGAGGCGCACGTACTGGCCCGCACGTCGCGGCAGGTGACGAGACGGGCGCAGGTGGGCGGTCACCGTGTCGGGTGTCTCTCGACTCAGCGAGACGACTCGTGCCCGGATGCGGGTGCTCGACCACAGCGGGTCTACCAGGGTCAAGTAGTCATCCGGCAGAAGGGGGGTGGTGAGCCGCTGTGCGGCACGGAGGATCGCATTCACCTAACCTACGGTACCGTAACTTACGCAATCGTAGGTTACGGGGGCGTAAGGATGTCGACGGCCGGCTGCGCATCCCAATGGGCTGGCCCCACAACAGACTGCCTCAGAGCAGCCGATCCCAGGAACCCGGTCCCAAGGCATAGGCGGCCATCAGCCCTGTGACCGCAGCATGATCGAGGACGACGCCGTCGTCATAGCGCGACAGCGCACTCAAGAAGCCGCCAGATGCCCGACCACGCTCCCACGCGTCGGAAAGGAAAGCCTCGACGCCCGAAACATCGACATCCGGATCCTGCGCGGCCAGCACGAGCTTCGCTCGCCACCACATGCTGGTGAAGACAGCTGGCTGGCGCGCCATCTCCTGCGGTGCCACCTGTTGCTCAACCCGGTCGGCGAACAACCGTGCGGCAGTCAGTGAGCCGGGGCTCCGGGCGAGGAGTTGCAGCAGCAGTCCCTGGTTGTACATCCACACGGTGGGTTCCAATGTGCGCGATGCGGTGAGATGGTCCCCGACCAACCCGTCACTGCGCATCAGTGGACCTTGCAGGAAGTCGCGGGCCGCGGCCGCCCGGTCGTTCCAGGCGCTGCGCGCCGCCCCCGATGGCTGGGCATCGGCCACTACCGCCATCAGCAGACCGACGGAACCGGTGGAACAGGCGTTCACGGTCGTGCCACCCTCGACCCAGTCGACGCCACCGTCGGAGTGTTGTGCCCTGGCGAGGTACAGCGCGAGCTCTGTCGCCCGGTCCCACCACGGGTCGGCGCCATCGGTGAGAAGGGCTTCCTGCGCTGCGGCAAGCCCCAGCCATGCGTTGTCGTCGTAGTAGCGACGACCGCGGGGACGGTTGTCCAGGTAACCGGGCCCGGACCGATAGCGGGTCAGAGCGGGCCACAGCGCCGTCGGCGAGTACCGCCCGGGGGCCTCGGCCAACTGGGCGAGCAAGCAGGAAGCCCATAGGACTTGGCTCAGGGGCCAGGCGGCAAGGGGGCGCCGCCGTCCCGGCTCGTGGACGACGACCTTATCGCCACTATCGCGGATGCACCGCGACGTCAGCGTGGTCCAGCACACCCGGGCTCGGGCCGCCCACAGCGGATGCTGCTCGTTCATCATCGAAGCCCTCCAGTTCTTGGCGTCACGGGGTCTTCAGGTAGGGCGGTATCGGAGATTCACCATCCCACTCGGGAACACCTGGCTGTCGACGAGCCGCAGCTGCGTGCCATGAGTGATTCGGTGGAACAGGGGTTTGCCCGAGCCGAGAAGGACCGGAACGGTGGTCAGCGTCAACTCGTCCACAAGCCCAGCATCGAGGAACTGGCTGATGAGTCTTCCGCCGTCGAGGTACACGCGCCGGAAGCCCCGCTCCTGCCAACTCGTCACTGCCTCCGCCGGGGTCCTGGCGTAGAACTCGAAGCCCTCACGTGGGCCGAGGTCCCGACGTGTGAACACATGCACGGGTCGATCGCGGTACGGCAACTCCGGGAAATCCTTGATGAAGTCGTAGGTTGAGCTCCCCATGGCCACCACGTCGATCTCGGCGAGGAATTCGTCGAATCCGTAGTCCTCCCCTTCTGCGCCGGCCGCCATCAGCCAGTCCAACGAATCGTCGTCTGTGGCGATGTAGCCGTCGACGGAGTGGGCGATGAACACCGAGATGTGCGGTCGGGGCATGGTGCGAATTCTGGCAAAGAACCGGTAGCCAGATGGGTTCGCCGTGCCGCCACCGGAGGCGCCTCCCACGCAGGGATCGGGTATTTTCCCTTAAGAGACGCGCGGCCACGGTCATGTGCCGCCCTGCCGACAGAGAGGCGGAAGCGTGGAGTTCGATGACAATCGGGTCGATACGTCTGGCCTCGACGACCGGCGCGGCGGAGGAGGCGGTATCCCCGGCGGCGCGATCGGTGCCGGGGTGGGCGGACTCGGTGTCATCGGCCTGATCATCGCGCTTCTGCTGGGCGTCGACCCCAGCGCGCTCACGGGGGCCTCCCAGCCCCAGATCACGGCGCCGACCTCCGCCGCGACTTCGGCCGCCTCAGGAAATCTGGCGGCCAGATGCTCAACGGCCGAGGCCATTGCCACCCAGGATGACTGCTTCGTCCTGAAGTCCTTCAACGAGACGAACGAGGTGTGGACGCAGGAGTTCGCGCGCACCGGTCAGCAGTACAAGCAGCCCAGGTTGGTCTATTACTCCGGATCGGTACAGACGGGCGGGTGCGGTTCGGCCACCTCTGCCGCCGGGCCCTTCTACTGCCCGGGTGACCAGCGGGTCTATATCGACCTGAACTTCCTGAACAAGCTGCAGCGGAACTACGGAGCAGATGGCCGCTACGCACAGGCCTACATCATCGCCCACGAGGTCGGCCACCACATTCAGAACATCACCGGGATCGAACGTCAGGTGCGTCAGGCGCAACAGCGCAACCCGCGGCAGGCGAACGCCCTGAGCGTAAAGATGGAGCTCCAGGCGGACTGCCTCGCGGGCGTGTGGGGTCGGCTGGCCAATGACAACGGAAACGTGAAGATCACCCAGGCCGACTACAACGAGGCCCTCAATGCGGCGTCGGCCGTGGGTGACGACGCGATAATGTCCAGCGCGGGGATGAGGGTCAACCCGGAGAAGTTCACCCACGGGTCTTCGGCACAGCGACAGCAGTGGTTCGACCGCGGCTATAGCCAAGGTTCGATGGCTGCCTGCGACACCTTCAACTCCGCCTGATCCGAGGTCGGCCGGCGATCACCGTGCAGTCGGGCCCGTCACCGGCGGAACGTCGGGCACCGTGAGGTAGTCGGTGGGTGGCGGCTGCAGCGTGGGCTGGTCCGCCGGTGGCGGATCGCTGGGGTAGGTGGGGTCGTTGGGGGCCGTCGAGGTGGGGGAGTCCGCCGGGGCAGACGTTTCCGGCGGCTGATACGTCGTCACCGGACTGTCAGGGGTGACAAAAGTCGGCTCGGGCGCTGGTGTCTCCTGGGCTTGGCTTGGCTCCGGCGCCAGCGGACTGGCAGCGACCGCCAGCCTCTGCGATCCCGTCACCGCTATCGCCACCGCGGGTGGAACACTGCTCACGACACCGGATGGCGCCCCGGCACCCTGCGTGCTCGTGACCGCAGTAGGTGCCTGGGATGCCTCCGCCATCACCTGCTGCACGTTCCCCTCGGCCATCGGTCCGACAGATAATCCGACAGCCAACAAGGCGACGAGTACCCCGGCCGCGGTGGCCCCGAGGAGCAGGAGCCTGCCTCTGCGCGCGGGTGGGCGTGGCCAGCCTTGGGAGTCGAACGGTCGACGACCCGCGTCAAGGGTGGCCGCTCGAGACGTGGCGGCTTCGGAGAAGACGCGTTCGCGAAGTCCGGTCGGCGCAGCGGCGATCGGCAGGGCGCTCGCCATGGCGATCTCCAGCATCGCCGACTTTTTCACTTTCGAGCACTCGTCGCAATCGTCGATGTGGCGGGCGACCCTCTTCCGGGTCAGGGCGTCGAACCCCTCGGCTCGGGCCACGATCGTCTTCAGCTCCGGACAGGCACGCCCGCCGCTCCGGAACATGACCAGCGCGCCTATGCAGCGCTGCAACTGTCCCCGAGCGCGGGATACCCGAGCCGAGGCGTTGTTCGTGTTCACCCCGAGCGCGGCCCCGATCTCGGAGGCATCGAAGTCGTGGCGCATTGCGAGTTCGATGACTTCGCGATCGTTGTCGTTGAGGCCGGGCAGGGCCGCGGACACGAGGCCCGCCGCTTCCGCGGCACCGAGGCCCGCATCGAAGTCCACCTCCGTGCCGCTCATCTGAAGTGAGTCCTCGAGGGGGGCGACATGTGTCGCGCGCCGGTGGTAGTGCATGCACTCGTTGCGGCAGATCGCATAGAGCCATGGCCGAAGTCGCGAGGGATCGCGCAGCTGGCCAATCCTCGAAGCGGCGAGCAGGAAGGTGTCCGACACGGCGTCCGCCGCTGCGTCTGGGTTGTGTAGCAGAGTGATCGCGTAGCTGTAGAGCCGTCCGCTGTAGCGGTCGTACATGTCGCCCAACGCAGACGTGTCACCCGCCAGCAGGGCTTGCACCACGTCCGCATCCGTGTTCGATCGCGGGGCCATAGGAGCAACGCTACGCCGCCGAACGCGGCCAGCGCCACAACCGGAAACCGCGGTTCCGATCGTGTCGCCCGTGCCGCCGGCCACAGGTCGAGATCGCGCATGGCGCAGGCCTCCCGCGTCGGGGGCCATGGGGGCCCGGGTGTCGTTCACGTAGGTAGGAGGCTGCAGGTAGGTCGTGCCAACACTTTTTCGTGGCGGGAGGTGTCGTCTCCCCCACCCACTGAGGAATCCCTCCGCTAGCCGAAGGTGGCGGTGAGTGGAGCGTGGTCGCTCCACCGCTCGGCGTAACTCGGGGCACGTCCGACCGTGACCCCGCTGAGCTGCTCGGCCAGTTCCGGCGTGGCAAGGGCGTAGTCGATGCGCCAGCCGGCATCGTTGTCGAAGGCCTGCCCACGCCACGACCACCAGGTGTAGGGACCCGGGCCCGGACCGGCATGTCGGCGTCCGAGGTCTACCCAGCCACTGCGTCGCCAGCGGTCGAGATAGGCGCGCTCCTCTTCCAGGAATCCGGCCTTGCCGATGTTCCCGCGCCAATTCTTGATGTCGTCCTCGGTGTGGGCGACATTGAGGTCGCCGCACACCAGCACGTGTCCGCCCTGCAGTCGGGCCTCGCGGGAGAGCGCGCGCAGCCGCCGGGTCATGGCATCCAGGAAGCGGTACTTCTCCGCCTGCCGCTCGGTCTCCGCCTCGCCGGTGTGCACGTAGACCGACACGAGACGCAGCGCCCCGATTGCGGTCTGAGCAGTGGCCTCCACCCAGCGGCCGGAGTCGGCGAACTCGCGGGAGCCGATTCGGGTGCGGACGTCAGTCAGTGGACTCCTGGCGACGACGGCCACCCCCGCTCGACCAGCTGCCGAACTTGGCGCGTGAGCCAGGTGCCAATCACCGAGGCCGGCGTCGGCGAGCACGTCCCGCAACTGCTCATCCGTCGCCCGTACTTCCTGCAGCAGTAGTACATCTGAGCCGTCTGCAGAGAACTGCTGGAGGCCACCCCGGCGATGGGCGGCCCGGATCCCGTTGACGTTGGCAGAGGTCGCGGTCAGCACGCCCGCGACGATAGCGGACCTAGCCGAGGACCTGATCCACGTGGCACCAACGCCAGGACTCACCTGGTTCGATGCTGCGCATAACCGGATGTCCGGTCTGCTCGAAGTGACGCATGGAGTGCTGGCTCACCGAGGATTCGCAGCAGCCCCGGTAGCCGCACGTCAGGCACATCCGCAGATGGACCCAGGTGGTTCCGTCCGCGAGGCAACCGTCACACGCCAGGTCGACGGGTACCGGCAGGTCCGTGGCAGCCTGCAGGTGTCTGCACTCCGACGTCAACGCCGTCGGTACCCGGAGTGTCCCCATCCGACGGGCTCCCTCCGCCTCCGCGTTGTCGAGCATGGCCTCCTCGACGTCCAGTATCTGGATGACGCTGCGGATCACGTCGTCATCGAAGCGGCCCTGGTCCCGGGCGGAGATCACGGCTCGGCGTTCGGCCAGGAGCATCTGCAATCGAATCCTCGTGTAGGCCTCGATCGGGGTCTCAGCGGATCCTTCGACGGCGAGTCGTTCCCAAGCGGCATTCCGGCGGTCCTCGGTGCGGGCGGCGATGCGGTCGAGTACTTCTGCGGGGGCGTCGTCACTGTGCCGATCGAGGTCTTCGGCGCCGGCCCGGTTGGCCCGCTCGATCAGCACCGCACGTTGCAGTGTCATGGCTGCCAGATCGGGTGGGGTGAGTCGCATTCGTCGGACGAGCCAGGGAAGGGACAACCCCTGTGCCAGCAGCGTGCCTACGACCACGACGAAGGCGACGAGCAGCAAAATGGGTCGGTACGGGACGTCCATGGGAAGGATGAGCGCGGCGGCCAAGGTGACAACTCCTCGCATCCCGGCCCAGGAGATCACCGTCAACTCACGCCAGTTGGGGCGTGAGCCGCGGGCCAGCAGACGGGAGACAACTCCGCCGCCGAACACCCAAACGACCCGCGCGAGGATGCAGGTGAGGAAGACGCCGATCGTCACCAGCGCGATTCTGACCCAGGGCTGTCCGCTGCTGTCGACCTGCTCGAGAATGTCGCGAAGCTCTAGTCCGATGAGCAGAAACACCCCGTTCTCAAGCACGAACGCGACAGTTCGCCAGTTGCTCTCTGTCGTTATCCGGGCGGTGCCCGATTGAACGAGCGGAGTCGTGTGGCCGACGTAGAGTCCAGCGACCACGACTGCCGTGACACCCGATGCGTGGATCGCCTCGGCCGGTAAGTAGGCGAGGAAAGGAATGGTGAAGGAGAGGGCGGTGTCAAACGCGGGATTGGAGATACGCCGTCGCACCTTCGTGTACACCCAGGCGATCAACAAGCCGACGACGACCCCGCCACCCGCTGCGAGGACGAACTCCATTCCCACCTGCAGCGCCGTGACGGTGCCGGCCAGCGCCGCGAGTGCCGCGCGCAGCGCGGTCAACGCGGTTGCGTCGTTGACGAGGCTCTCGCCCTCCAAGACTTGAACGATGCTGCGGGGCATCCCGACTCGGCGAGCGATCGCGGTGGTTGCGACCGCATCCGGCGGTGCAACCACCGCTCCCAGGGCGAACCCCGCAGCCAGTGGGAGGCCCGGCAGAAGCCACCAAGCGGCCAAGCCGACCACGAGAGTCGAGAAGATGACTAGCCCGACCGACAGCGAGGCGATGCTTTTCCGATTGGCGCGGAAGTCGACGAACGAGGTGTTGACGGCTGCCGAGTACAGGAGCGGCGGCAAGATGCCGACCAGGATGATCTCGGGTTCCAATCGGAAACTGCCGACGATGTCCGCCAGCGACACCACGATGCCGACGACGATCAGCAGAAGTGGAGCGGACAGTCGGTACCTGCTCGCCACCGCGGACACCGCCACCACCGTCAGGACGGCGGCAACGACGAATGCGGCGGTCTCCACGTTCGAATCTTGGCAGCGAAACCCCTAACCGCGGGGCGACTATCTCGCGAAAACCACGGCTGTCAGCGGTCCGTGCCGTCCGTTCCCTGACCTGCGGCCAGTTCGACGTCGCGCGAGTGATCCGGCACGTAGGTTTGGGTGTCCTTGGGTGGGCGCTCGTAACCCTTGGACGGCGGGCGCTTGGGGAAGTCCAGGGCCGGAGGTTCGATGTAGGTGTAGGGGATCGTCGAGAGCAGGTGGCTAATCGTGTTGATGCGCGCACGTCGCTTGTCGGTGCTGTCCACCACGAACCACGGCGCCGGGCTGACATCCGTGTGGATGAACATGTCGTCCTTTGCTCGCGAGTAGTCCTCCCAGCGGGTGACCGACTCGAGGTCCATGGGCGAGAGTTTCCAGCGGCGCATCGGATCGTCCATGCGGGAGCGGAAGCGGGCCTCCTGCTCGGCGTCGCTCACGCTGAACCAGTACTTGCGCAGCAAGATTCCGTCTTCGACCAGCATGCGCTCGAAGATGGGGGCCTGGTAGAGGAAGCGGCGATACTCCTCGGCGTTGCAGAAGCCCATCACCCGCTCGACTCCGGCTCGGTTGTACCAAGAGCGGTCCAGCAGCACGATCTCGCCGGCAGCGGGCAGGTGGTTGATGTAGCGCTGGAAGTACCACTGGGTCCGCTCGCGCTCGGTCGGAGCGGGCAGCGCCACGATTCTGGCAACCCGGGGGTTGAGGTACTCGGTGATTCGTTTGATGGTGCCGCCCTTGCCGGCGGCATCTCGGCCTTCGAAAAGCACCACAACCCGGGCGCCGGTCTGGCGGACCCATTCCTGCATCTCCACCAGTTCCGCCTGCAGTCGGAACAACTCGCTCTCGTAGAGCGCCTTGTTCATGCGCTTGGACTTGCCGGACTTGCTCTTCTTCTTCTTGGCCATGGTTGCGAGGTTAGCCCGAGTCTCGATCGTTTACCGGCCAGATCGGGTGCAAAACCCGGCGCGCCGCCGTCGGAACCCACGCCCGAAGGTGCATCTGCCCCGTCATGACGTGTCGCCATGGACGGACGAAACCGGCACTAGCTCGAAGGACGCTCGTAGGCGCTGAGGAGGAGGCGCAGTAGGTCGGCGAGCTGTTCCCGCTGCTGCACTGTCAAAGTTGACAGTAGCTCGCGTTCGTTCGCCAGGTGATCGGGCACGGTTTCGTGGAACACCTCATCGCCCGCGGGGGTGATGCGGGCAATTCGGACCCGCGCGTCGGTGGGGCATGCCTCCGTGGTGGCGTAGCCGCGGGAGGTCAGTCGATCCATCCTGGACGTCACGCTGCCTGGGGTGAGGCCGAGATCTGCTGCCAGGGCGGCCATCGGGCAACCGTCGTCCCCGGCGCGGCTCAGGTTCGACAACGTGGCGAAATCGGAGTCGGTGAGGCCATGGGCTTCGAACACCGCGTTCATGGATGCGAGCATGTGAGCCCGGATGCGCCCGATCCGGGCCACCACTTCCACCGGCGAGAGATCGAGCTCCGGTTGGCTGACAGCCCAGTCCGCGACCAGACGGTCGATTGAATCCGGCACAATACTTTGATATCAAAGTATTACTGTGTTGTCACGCGAGGATCATCATCCGCGCGGGCAGCGAGGTGCCCCCATCCAGCGGAGAAACGAGGACACTTGATGCGAGTGGTATTCATAGGCGCCGGCAATGTGGCGAGAGCGCTCGCGCAGGCATCGGTCCGCGCTGGGCACCAAGTCACGTTCGCAGTTCGTGACCTGGACTCCGACTCCACCAAGGCAGCCAAAGCCGCTGTTCCGCAAGCCGCCTTCGACCCCGTGGGAGCCATCGCTTTGCAGGCGGAGGCGGATGTCGTTGTGCTGGCAACACCGGCCTACGTGGCCGCTGAGGTCCTTTCGTCCCTCGGGTCGCTGGCGGGAGTGACGTTGGTGGATGCGACCAATGCGTTCCAGGGAGTGCCCGACGGCTTCCCGACGATGGCTGCCCTGGTTGCGCACCACGCGCCCGGCGCGAACGTAGTGAAGTCCTTCAACGTGGTGGGCGCGGAGCATATGGCTAGCCCGGAACTGCCCGATGGGGGGCGGGTGTTCATGCCGGTGGCCGCCGACGATGATGACGCGCGAAGCCTCGTGCTGGAGCTGGCTTCTGCTCTCGGCTTCGATGCGGTGTCTGCCGGTGGCCTCGACAACGCCACTCTGCTGGAGGATCTGGCCCGACTGTGGGGGGTGCTGGCATTCGGCGGGCTCGGTCGGGGAATCGCCTTCACCCTGGCGCGGAGTTCTTGATGACCACGACGAGTCCGGGCGCACTGGTCGCTGAACGACACTCCGTCTCCACCCTGGAGTTGTTCTTCGACCTGGTGTTCGTCTTCGCTATCACCCAGGTCACTGCGTACATCGCGGGCGAGCCCACCGCGGGTGGTCTTATTCGAGGCCTTCTGCTGTTGGGTCTTGTCTACTGGTCGTGGGTCGCGTACTCCTGGCTCGGCACCGGCGTGCGTGTCGACCGTGGCCGTATGAGCGTCAGCCTGCTGATGGCGATGGCGGCAATGTTCTGCGTGGCGGTGCTGATCCCGCAGTGGTTCGTCGGTGGAGCCTGGGCGGTCGCCGCGGTCGCCGCCTACGTTGCGGTCCGTGGGATGCATATCGCACTCTATTTACTGACCGGCAAGAACCAGCCCGAGATGCGGCGGGCCGCCACCTCCTTAGGCATCTCGGTCGCGATCGCGGCAGCGTTGTTGCTGGCCGGCGCCGTGATCGGGGGTACCGCCCAGGTGGTGTTGGTGCTTTTGGCGGTCGTGATCGACCCCGCCGGCGCTGTGGTCGGAGGAGGCAGAGGTTGGCTTCTGGATGGCACGCACTTCGCCGAGCGGCACGGCCTGATCGTGATCATCGCGCTGGGGGAATCGTTGGTTGCCCTAGGGGTCGCCGCTTCCGGGGTGAGCCCGTCGGTGCAGATCATCGTGCTCTGTCTGCTCGGAGCCCTATTGGCCTCGCTGCTCTACTTCTCCTACTTTCGCCGAACCCAACCGGTATTGGAGCACGGCCTAGAGGTTCGGTCAGGTGCCGCCGCTGCTCGTTACGCACGGGATGCCTTCAGTTTCCTACACTCGCTTACCGTCGGTGGCATCGTGCTTGTGGCCCTCGCGTTGAAGAAGGCTGCCGGGACGGTCGCCGACGAAGGCCTGCTCGGGCACCTGCACGGCATCGCCCCGGCCGCGCTTCTGCTGGGCGCAGGATCGGTGGTGTTGTCATTCGTGTTGATGCGGCTGCGCACACACGCCCCGGTACCGCCACTCCTGTGGCTGAGTCTCGTGCTCGCGATCGTTGCCGGCCTCTCGGCGCTGTGGCTGCCGGTGCTCGCCGTGATGGCCCTGCTGGCATTAGCCTTCCTGTGTGCCGCCCTCCGCACCGGAACTTCCGGTCGTCAGCCTGCGTTCTCCGAAACCGGCTGATATCGAGGTGTTTCTGGGGCATGCCGAGGACCAGGGCGCACGCTGGCAAGCGGCTTTCTGCCAAGCAGCGACGCCAGAACCCACCGCCTTTCGTCATCGGTGGCAGTCGATGCTGGCCGATCCTGCGATCCTGGTGCGAACGGTGCTTGTCGATGATTCGGTCGCCGGGCATGTCGCCACCTGGGTGGCCGCCGACGGCGAGCCCGAACTCACCTATTGGCTGGGACGGGATTTCTGGGGTCGGGGGGTGGGAACTCTGGCCCTGCAGCAGTTCCTACGGGTGGAGCAACGTAGGCCGCTGCGGGGGCGATGCGCGGCGGACAATCACGCGTCGGTCCGCATCCTGCTGACCGCAGGCTTCCAGCAGGTTGGTTCGGAGCCTGACTATGCACCGGCGCGGCGGGAAATCGTCGACGAGTTGATTTTCGAACTCGTCTGAAGTGCGCGAGGATCGTGACATGCCAGTTAGCCCGCAGGGGACGCCCTTGCCTGCCGAACAGTCCGCCCCCGTCAATGCTCGGCCGCGAGTGGTCATCATCGGCTCGGGATTCGGAGCGCTGTTCGCGGCGAAGGCGTTGCGACGTGCGCCGGTCGACGTCACGATCATCGCCAAGACTGATCACCACCTGTTCCAGCCGCTGCTCTACCAAGTGGCAACCGGCATCCTGTCCCAAGGCGAGATCGCGCCCAGCACAAGGGATGTCCTCAAACGTCACCGCAACACAGAGGTGGTGCTCGGCGAAGTCACCGACATCGATGTCGACGCCCGGACCGTAGCCTCTGTCGTCGGGGAACTCGAGGTGCGAACCCGCTACGACTCGTTGATCGTCGCCGCCGGGGCGGGCCAGTCGTATTTCGGACATCCCGAGTTCGAGGAGTGGGCGCCCGGACTCAAGTCCATCGATGATGCCCTTGAACTGCGCGGACGCATCTTCGGCTCCTTCGAGGTGGCCGAGTTGCTACCGGAGGCCCGGGACCGGGCACCCTGGCAGACCTTCGTGGTCGTCGGTGCCGGTGCCACGGGTGTGGAACTGGCCGGCCAGATCCGCGAACTGTCGAGGCGTGCCTTGAAGAACAACTATCGCCGAATCGACCCTGCTGCGGCCAAGGTGATCCTGCTCGACGGTGGCGACGCCGTACTCTCGGCCTTCGGGGACAAGCAGTCCACCTATGCCCGATCCACATTGGAACGGATGGGAATCGAGGTGCGCCTGGGTGCGTTGGTGACCGACGTGGATGAGACCGGGGTGCGGCTGAAGTTCGCCGATGGTCGCGAGGAGCGCATCGAGGCCCGGTGCAAGATCTGGGCAGCAGGCGTCACGGCCTCGCCGCTGGCGGCACAATTGGCCGAGCGGACAGGTGCCGAAACCGACCGCAGCGGGCGCGTGAAGTGCTTGCCCGACCTCACGCTGCCCGGCCATCCCGAAATCTCGGTCGTCGGTGACATGGTCGCGCTCAACGACTACCCAGGGGTCGCGCAGGTGGCGATGCAGGGGGGTAAGTATGCAGCGCGACGCATCAAACACCAACTCAAGGGCAAGGAAGTGACGGAGCCGTTCGTCTACTTCGACAAGGGCAGCATGGCCACCATCTCGCGGTTCCGGGCGGTGGCCAACGTCGGCTCACTACGGGCGCGCGGGTTCCCCGCCTGGATGCTCTGGTTGTTCATCCACATCGCCTACCTGGTCGGTTTCTTCCAGAAGATCTCCACCTTGGGCCATTGGACAGTGGCCTTCCTCGGCCGCAGCCGTACCGAACGAACCTTCACGGCCATGCAGGCCGCGGGCCTGCAGGAGCTGCGTGCCCTGCCCGCGCAGGACGTGAACCGTACCGGGGTAGGTCTGGATCCGCCCCTGCCTACGAGATCCGAGGCGGAGGCGAAGCGACCCGACCCGGATTCGCAGTAGGCTCGATGTCGTCGGAGATCCCACAGGAGGTTTGACTCATGGCAACTGATGCACACACCCAAGCTGCCAGCCCGGCTGACCGTGACGATCTCGGCAACCTGATCTTGCTGTCCGGATCGGATGTCGAGGAGATCCCCTGGGAGACCCTGCATGACGATCCCGGCCTACAGCACAAAGTGCTCTGGCGCTCCGGCAGCGTGGTCCTCGGACTCATCAAGGTCGAGCCTGGAGCGGTCAACCCGTCCCACGTTCACGAGTACGCCCAGCACCACATCCTCGTCACCCAGGGCGAGGCAACCATGGTGGGTAAGCGGATGGGGCCAGGGTCCTACGCCTACATTCCTCCCGGGGTGGCGCACGACGTTGTGGATGTCGGTCCCGAGGGTGTGACCTTCTTCTACACCTACCGACCGATCGAGGTACGAGCGGACGAGCGGCATGCGCACTCGCACCCGGCGGTGTCCGACGCACAGTCGGCGGTCGCTTTCTGACCGGGCCGCAGGACCCGCCCGCGATCAACCGCAGCAGCGCGTGGGTGGCGAACGACTACGCCGAGCACGGCGCCTTCGTTCCCGCGTTGGGGCAGGTCGTGCTCGACCTTCTCGAACCAGTCCCGGGTGAGCGGATACTCGACCTCGGGTGCGGTGACGGCGCGCTCACCGAGCGTCTGGTCGCCGCCGGTTGCCGGGTGGTCGGCGTGGACACTTCCGCGGAGCTCCTGGCGGTTGCCGAATCGCGCGGACTGGACGTCCGCTATGGCGACGCCCGGGCTTTGGACTTCGACCGGGAGTTCGACGCGGTGTTCTCGAACGCAGTCCTTCACTGGGTACCCGAACCGGCGCGGGCGGCGGCTTCCATGTATCGCGCTCTGGTCCCGGGTGGCAGGGTGGCCTTGGAGTTCGGCGGATTCGGCAATATCGCGGCGATCCTGACGGCGCTTCGAGCGGTGCTGGCCAAGCGGGGATTTCTCGACCTACCGGCAGACCAGTACTACCCCACGCCCGGGCAGTACGCAGCGGTACTGGCGGAGGCAGGCTTCGTCGACATCGAGGCTGTGCTCGTGCCCCGGCAGACACCCCTGCCCACCGGAATGGATGGTTGGCTGCGTACGTTTCGGCAGGGATTCCTGGACGTTCTCGGACTCTCTTTGGCCGACCAGGAGGCCGTGCGGGCGGAGGTCGTGGAACTCCTCCGGCCGGCCCTGTGCGACGTCGAGGGGAACTGGGTGGCGGACTACGTCCGGCTCCGCGTCACCGCCCGGCGCCCCTGAAGACCTCGCGTCGGCTCATCCCGCTGTGGCACGTCGAAGCGTCAGTGACCCCAGGGCGATACTGGCAATGATGAAACCCGTCACAATCGCCATCGACCACCAGGTACCAGCGGTCACGCCGGTCTGGGTCGTGATGTTGTCCATGGCATCGACGGCGTAGGACAACGGCAGCACATCCGATATCGCGCTGAGCACCGGCTGCATGTCCTCGCGTGGAGCCAGCAGCCCGCAGAGCAGGAACTGCGGGAACACGACGGCCGGCATGAACTGCACCGCTTGGAACTCGTTCCGGGCGAAGGCACTCAGGCCCAACCCCAGGGCCGTCCCAAGGAGACCGACCAGCACCGCCACGACCACCACGGCCCATGCCGGTCCGGCCACATCGAGATCGAGCAGCAGCAGGGCGACCCCGGCCGCGATAAGCGCCTGCACCGTTGCGAACGCCCCGAACGCGAGCTGGTACCCGAGAATCAGGTCCCCCTTGCTGATAGGCGAGGCCATGAGCCGTTCCAGGGTGCCCGACTGTCGCTCCCGCAGCACAGCCACCGAAGTCGCCAAGAACATCGTGACGAAGGGGAAGATACCCAAGATGGGTAGACCCACCGCGTTGAACAACTCCGGCTGGTCGGCCCACACCCACTTCAACAGACAGAGCAGCGCCACAGGTACCACCAGCATGAGGACCACGGTCCGTCGGTCTCCACGCAGTTGGGCCAGCACGCGCCCTGCTGTCGAGAGCGTTCGTCGCGCGGTCATGACCCCTCCACGAGGTTCAGGAAGGCCGACTCGACGTCGGGCTGCCCAGTGGTGACGAGTAGGTCGGGAGTAGCGCCGTGAAAGAGGATGGTGCCGTTGCGCATCAACAGCAGATCATCGCAGCGCTCCGCCTCGTCCATCACGTGACTGCTGACCAGCAGGGTGATCCCCCGCCCCGCGAGCTCGTCGAAGAACGCCCAGAGGTCGCGTCGGAGAACAGGATCGAGCCCGACCGTGGGCTCGTCGAGCACGAGCAGGTCCGGATCGCCGAGCAGGGCCACCGCCAACGAGGCGCGGCTGGCTTCACCGCCGCTCAGGGTGTCTACCCGCCGGTCGGCAAGTGGTGTCAGATCCACCGCCTCGAGGGCCTCTTCGCAGCGTGCCCGGGCGAGTTCCCGGTCGCCCGGCAGCAGGATCGAGGCGAAATACCGCAAGTTCGCAGCAACCGACAGATCGCCATAGACGCTGGGGCTCTGGCTCACGTAGCCGATACGCGACCGCAACTCCGGACTCCCGGCAGGGACTCCGAGTACCTGCATGGTGCCGCCGCCCGACAGCTGGACGCCCACGATCGTGCGCATCAGCGTGGTCTTCCCGGAGCCCGAGGGTCCGATCAGGCCGGTGATGGATCCTTCGCTGACGCGCGACGTTAGGCCGTGCAGGACTTCCTTGCCGCCGAGGCTGACGGTCAGGTCGTCGAATTCGACGGCGGGGCTCAGGGCCGTGTCCCCGCGGATTCGGACGAGACCTGCACGGCTGCTCTGATGACGCCGAGCGCCAGCAGGATCTGCGCCACGCAGTAGGTGCCGATGAGGATCGTGTCCTCGACAGCGCCCGAATGCAATGGACCGAACTTCGTGAGAGCGATCATGCTGTCAGAGATCACGAACAGGATCGATCCCGCAAGCAGCATCTGGCCGGCTACCCGTGGCACCCGATCCCAGGTGTCAACTGCGGCCACGGCCATCGAGATGAGCACGGTGCCATAGATGAGCAGCGGTACTACCAGTGCCACCTCGACCCGCGGCAGCATCAGCGCGAGGATCCCGACCCAGTACACGACATACGGCAGGAGAACCCACCGCTTTCGCTTCAGCAGGTGATCCCCGGGGATGCCGCGGAAGGAGAGGATGTAACTGATCTGCGCGCAGAGGAAGAGTGCGACCCCGACGAGGAAGAGGGCGTCAATCCCCAGGGCCAAGGCGATGTCGCCCAGCCAGGAGAAGACCTGGGCGACGAGCAGGATCACGAAGAACCGGGGCGTGGGTCGCGGCCGCGCGAACAGGGTGAAGATGAAGACGAACGGCATCAATAGCGGAGCGCGGACCCAACCGAACACGTCCCCGCCGGTGGCCGTACCGATGACGATGAGCAGCGAGGCGATCACCGCGAGGGCGAGGAACACCTGTCGGGCCCTAGTCACGCTTGCGCCCCGTCACTGTGGACGCCAGCCGCATCGGGATGCTCGGTAGCGTCGCCAAGGCGGAGGATGTTCCCCAGTTCCGCCGCACCTGATCGACTTGTCGACGTCGAAGGTTCCGGTACTGCTCCAACCGGCCACGGTCGGCGAGGTCTTCATTGCGCAGCAGCGTTCCGGCCGCCTCCAGGGCGGCACCGCGGGCCGCTCGCACGAGATGCATGTCGATCACGTCTCAACGCTAGCGCGCCGTCGCCGTCGACTGGTCAGGGCGCGCACGATCAGCACGAGCAGAAGTACAAGTAGCACCAGGGCGACTATCGGTGCCAGGACTGCCGTGACGGACAGACCAGTGGACAGCAGATCCTCGGCGGTGCTGGCCACCGGGGCGCCGACCCCGGCGGTTCCCACATTGATCACCGGCCTGGCAGTGGCTTTCGCGGCATGGACACCGCCCGCGGTCACGACGCCCAGAACGATGGCGGCGATCTTGACCCAGTCGCCGCCGATGTTGACGCTTGCGGCGAAGAGCAGCCCGCCCGCCACCGGTCGTATGAAGGTTTGCACCACATCGTTAACGGAGTCGACAGCCGGGATCTTGTCGGCGAACACCTCAATGGCCAGTAGTACCGCCACGATGATGAGCACGGGTGTGCTCGCCAGCAGGTTGTACGGGGCTTCCAGCGGAACGATGTCGAAACGCGCGAGGAGACCGACGACCAACAGGGGGATATACGCATTCAGCCCGGCAGCCGCCGCGAGGCTCAGGCCGGTGACGAGCACCATAGGCAGGTCCACGCGGATCAGGATAAGCCCGCATGCGGCCGCTGGGAATACAACTTACGCAACCGTAGGTTACGGTATAGTAAGTTAGGTCGCCCGCCGACGCGGGGTCGAGCCGGGGCGACCACCACCGCATACCTGGAGGCAACCGTGTCCGTCGCTACCGGAACCCACCATCGCCTGGTACGCCCGAGCGCAGCCATCGACCGCGCCGTCGTCCTGCACAGCCGAGAAGTTGCTTTTCGCGACTACCCGGGGACCGGCGTGCCGCTCATGCTGGTGCACGGAGTCGGCTCCACCTCGGACGGGTGGGAGCCTGCCGCCGAACTGCTCGCCGCGACCGGTGCACGGGTTATCGCCGTGGACCTTCCAGGGCATGGCCGCTCCGCGAAAGGGCAGGGCGACTACTCGCTCGGCGCCATGGCCAGCACCCTGCGCGACCTCTTGGACGTGCTTGAGATCCCTCGTGCCGTGATCGTGGGACATTCCCTGGGCGGCGGGATAGCCCTGCAGTTCACCTACCAGTTCCCGGAGCGGTGCGCAGGCCTCGTGCTGGTCGCCAGTGGCGGCCTGGGTGCGGAGACCAACATGGCCTTGCGGTTGATGTCGATGCCTGGTGCTGGGGTGGTTCTCAAGCTGGGGCTCACCGAGCGAACGATTTCCATGCTGCAACGGCTGCGACGCGTCGTCAATAGAGTCGGCGCCGAGCCCCGGTTCCTCTCGGAGGCGGTTCTGACCAAGTTGGCGCGCCTGAGCACTGCCGACCATCGGCAGTCGTTCCTGATGACCCTTCGCAGCGTGGTCGATCACAGCGGGCAGCGGGTGTCGGCCCTGGAGAAACTGCACCTGTCAGGAGACGGCCCGGTGCTGATCGTGTGGGGCGCGAAAGACGGAATAATCCCCTTGGCCCACGGCGAGAACGCACACGCGCAACTGCCAGGTAGTCAGTTCGAGGTCTTCGACGAATCCGGTCACGAACCCCACCGGAGCGAGCCGGAGCGATTCGCCGAGCTGGTCGCCGCGTGGCATGACCGAAACTTCTGAGCGGCGACTCAGGATTCCGGAATCAGTACTTCCCGCATCTTCTCGAATTCCTCGGTGAGGAACTTGGGAAGTAGGTGGATATCGGGAACGAGCGCAGCATCGCCGCCGAAGCCGACAGACACCTTGCCGTTGTAGCTGAAGATGCAGATGGTCATCACCTGCTTGCCCGAGCAGGGTGCCCAAGCCAGCACACCCGCCACCTCCCGTCCTGCAATCCCCAGCGGGCTACGCGGCCCAGGCACGTTGGTCAGAACCCCGACGGCTTTGTCGGCGAAGAAGTTCGTGAGCCCCACGGCCAGCGGTGTCGGTGCCTGGGATATGGCCCGCTGCACCGTGTAGGTCAGCGCCGCCTCATCGCTTGCCTTGATCCGATCCATCTCGGCGTGCAGCTTGCGTAGCCGCTCGGCAACGTTGTCCTCACCGATCGGCAGTCGCACGGCAACCAAGGCGAAGTGGTTGCCCAACGACGTCGGCTGCTCCTCGAACGGGCGCACACTCACCGGAACCATCCACATCAATTCATCGGTGTCATGGTCACCGTGATGGCGAAGATAGCGGGTCAGCGCCCCGGCAACGGCTCCGATCAGAACGTCGTTGACGGTACTGCCGGTCGCACGCCCGATGGCTTTCACTTCGGCCAGGGGAAGGGTCGGGGCCCAATCGGCTGACTTGGCGACGCCGGGCTCTCCAGACCATACGGTGCGGGTGCTCGGCGGCGCCATCAGCAGCTTCGTCACCGCAGCCACATCATTGACTGAACGGTTCGTCGCCGAACCGAAAGACTGGGCCACGTCGGCGAGCCGGGTCGGATTCCTGACGAGTCCGACTGCTCCCGAGGTCGCTCGGAGCATCGAACCGAGCACTGGCACACCGGCCCGGGGATCGGTTCCCAGTCGCACCTCCTCGATCGCCAACTCTGCAGTGGACCGCGCGGCGTCGAGCGCATCGCTGCTCAGGGCTTTCACCGCCTCGAGGGCGAGCTCCTCCATCGAGTCGGGTCGTTTCATGTTCTTGCCCACCGTCGTCGGGGCTGAGTCGGCCATGGTGTCGCAGAGGCCCAGGATCACCTGTGTCAGACGGATACCGTCGGCCAACGAGTGGTGTGAACGCATGATCACCGCGGAGCCACGATTACGACGGCGACGCCCGTCAGGACCATCCTCAGCGTGCAGGTTGTCGACAAGGATCGCCGACCACAAGGGGCGGTCGTGTTCGAGCGGTCGGCTCCGTTCGACGGAGATGAGTTCTCGCAGTTCGGCGAAACCCGCATCACCGGGGAGTTCGATCACTCGAAGGTGCTCGTCCAGGTCGAACTCGGGGAACTGGCGCCATACCCAGCCGGCGTCGGTCTTGGCGGGGATCGAGGAGAACACCGGGAAGCGCTCGACGACGCGTTCGGCGAGCAGCGCCCGGAAATCATCGGGCGGGATCCGCCTGTGGGTCCACATCAGACCGTCGATGATCATCAAGTTGTTGGGCCGGTCCATCGTCAGCCACAGCGCGTCCTGCGTCGACATCCGGATGTCCGGGACGTTCTCTGCCGCCGAGGTGGTGGGAGTGGGTGTCATGGTTTCCTCACAGTCGGGAGATTCCACATGCACCTCAACCTAGCGCCAGAGGTACCGCCTTGGCCTGCCCTCGAAGCAAGGGCACTAGGGTGACGCCATGTCTGGTACGAACTTGCTCGACGAGCCCGACCCCACGTTCCTACCCGCAGACCCGGCCGTGGTCGACGCGCTTGAATCAGGCTCGGATCCCTACGCTGTCGTGGCCGCGCATCCCGGCTCGTCGCTGGCTTGGGCAGTCCTCGCCGATGCGGCCTGGACCGAAGGTCGCACTATCGATTCGTATGCCTACGCTCGTGTGGGCTACCACCGGGGCCTTGATGCCCTGCGCCGTCACGGCTGGCGCGGCCACGGTCCGGTGCCCTACGACCACGCACCCAACCTGGGTTTCCTGCGGTGTCTCTCGGCTCTGGGAAGGGCGGCTGAGGCTATCGGTGAGAACGATGAGGCGGAGCGCTGCCAGACGTTCCTCGCCGACTGTGGCGGGCTGCCCGAGTAGTCCCCGAGCAACCCGCCGGTCGCATCACGTCGGCTGGACGGTCAGTTCGTGCACCCGAGTCCGGTGGCCACGCCCTGGTAGGCCTTCGACACGGCCTGGGCGGCAGCCTGGGCTTGCGGGGACGCCTGGCTCAGGGGGGTGTTGGCCGGCTGCCCCTGCAGGGTCTGCAGGTAGGCGTTCTCAGCGCTCTGCAGACCAGAGACGATGGCCGACTTGATCGGACCCGCGTTCTGCTTTACCGCGTCGAGTTTCGCGCTGATGTTTGCACCGGCTGCCTGGGCTTCGCCGACTGTTACGGTGCCGCCGGTCTGTGCCTCAAGCTGAGCCTTGACCTCGCTCAGGGTGTTGCACAGCTGTGATCCGGAACTCTCCTGCACCTGACCGAGTGCGCTGGATGCGGCAGACTGCGCCTGGGCGGCGGCTGAACTGGCGGCCGCCACTGCCGAACTCGCAGCGTTGGAAGCGCTGTTGCTTCCCGAGCAGCCCGTGGCGAGGGCAGCAGCGGCGGTGAGGGTGACGATGATTCCGACGGACTTAAGCACGGACGGGCCTCCTATGTCTGGGTGGCGAACCGCGGACTGCGGTGCTTCGCGCGCCCAGCGTACGACCAGATCCTGGGTTGCGGTGCGATTCCACGGTAACGGGAATGCCCGTCGTGGTTATCCGGAATCACCCTTGCCCGGTAGGCCCTCGCCTTCGGCGGCGTCCATGACGGCCGTCCCCACGGTGGCGTCGTGACGGTTCTTGAAGCCCGCTGAGGCGGCGTACGTCACCCCGCGAACGGCTGCGGCCAGCACCACCAGGGCCATGAACATCTGGAAAGTGACAAGGCTGCGCGACGTATCGTTCACGGCGACGATGTCCCCGAAACCGACCGTTGAGGTCACCGTCATGGAGAAGTACAGCGCGGATGCCTTCGTGAGGGGCTCGTTGAAGTACGACGGGTTGTTCGCGGACAGCGCTGCGTAGCCGAGAGCGAAGATGGCCACGAACAGAACGACCGCGAGGACGAGGGACTGGCCAACCAGCATCAGCGGGGTCTTGGACGTGGCAAGCCGACGCATCTGCCGGATCACCAGATACGTGTAGACCAGCAGGGCCATCACGATGACGAGTCCGGCCCCGACCTGTCCCACAACGTCCGCGACCGGAAGCAGGGCATACACCGCGAGGATGATGGCCGCAGGAATGACCGTGCGCGCCCCGAACAGACTGGCTCTTACGTCGGGGTGACTGCGACGTGCCACTCAGCGGCTCAGCCATATTCGCCATCCTAGGTAGCTCCGGGTTCGGCCATCATAGGCTCCGACACAGCCGACACCGACGCGAGCGCTTCGTCGTCGGCGACTATCAGCAGCTCAGTGACCTCGTCGTCGCCGACGGAGCGGAAGTCCTTCACGGGTGGCAGGTCCTGGTGCGCCTTCCGGTTGAGTTCCGCAGCAGTGCATCTGAGAAGCGCTGCCGCGTGTTCGGCGATCTCGTGACTGTCCGGAGCGGGCACCGAACCGTGCCCGAGCGAGACCTCAGCGGCTGTCGCGGCCCTGCTTGCGTCGTGGATGCGCGAGAAGATGATCTGACCCCGCCACTCCGATAGCCCGGGACCCAGCGGCTCGATACGTCGCAGATCCAGACCGTGCTGAACCTCGACTCGCGCGCGGCGAACGGCTGACCGGTGCTTGCGCAGATCGGCCACCGGCTTTCCGGCGGCCTGCGTGGCCACGACCTCCAGCCACTTGGACGTCGCCTGCGCGTAGTCGGCCAGTTGCCGCCGCAGCAGTCGGCCTTGCCGCAACGGCAGGAGTGCCAGCAGGACGATGGCAATCGCGCAGCCCAGGAGCACGGCCAGCAGTCGATCGAGGGCGACCGCGATGGGGTTCTCTCCGACCGCCGATCGACTGAAGACCGTGAAGACGGTCACCGCCACGACGAACAAGCCCTCGTTCGCGCTCGTGACGACACAGGCCAGTACTGCCAGCACGGTGAGAACAGCGAGGTTGGCATAGAAGTTCGTACCGGTGAGAGCGACGATGGGCAGCACGGCGGCCGCTCCGATCGAGACGCCGAGAGCACGGGCCACTGTGTCGGAAGTCAGGGCGCGGTGGTCCGGCCTGAGTAGGGCGACACTTGTCGCTGCCACCCAGGCGCCGTGAGGGAGATTCAACAGATGCGCCAGTCCGAGTCCGACTGCCGCTGCCACCGCCAGTCGCAGACCGCTTCGAGCGTCGCTCGGCGTCGGGTGCAGGACATCGTCGACGGCATGGTCGCCGAGCGGAATGTCGCGTGACGGGTCACGACTCGCATCCGCTCCTAGGAGCCTGGCTACGTGCTTGTTGACTCGGACCGTCTGGGCGGCGATGGAGCGTGCGGTGGGGCGGGCAGTCGGATCCTTCGCCAACGCTTGAGCCGCTTCTGAGGTCGAGGTGAGGTCGTCCAAGGCCTTCGCCCGGATGCGCTCCCCGAGAACCGGGGCGGCGCTGTCGTCGATCAGTGCGCGCGCTGCGGCGCGCAGGCCTGCCGCCGCCAGGTCGAGGGCCTTGTTGACCTCGGCGTCGTCGATCGACTCGACGTCGAAAGCCCGGCGCACCCGGACGGCGCTGGCCTCCAAGCGCAACTGTTCAGCATCGCCCAGCAGTTTGCGCAGCGCACGTCGGCGTT
The DNA here is from genome assembly GCA_964556255.1 of uncultured Actinomycetes bacterium. Lineage (GTDB taxonomy): Bacteria > Actinomycetota > Actinomycetes > S36-B12 > UBA10799 > JACJWR01. The sequence goes on along the minus strand of CAZKVQ010000001.1, from coordinate 30,081 downwards.
CGTGGGACAGGTCTGACCGGCTGGTCGCGGCGTCGGCTTCCGCGATGGCCTTCTCTGCAGCTGGTCCCGTGGTCTTCTTCGCCCGGACCTGGGCATCGGCTAAGTGATCCGCGACTGCCTGCAGTGCGGTGGCCACCGGTCGACGCTCGGGAAGGTCAGAAGTCCAATGGCCGGCGATCCGGGTTGCGACGGCCTGCAGCAGACCCGCGGCAAGTACGGCGATCGCGCTGTCGAGGATGGAACCCTTGGTCATCGTACTCAGGCCCAGGAAGGCGAACACGTTCAGAACGTCAGCAAACATCCGGCTGATGGACTTGTCGTGCGCCGCCGTCAGACCGGCGATCGCCGCGCAGACGAGCAGCACGACCGTCCCCACCCAGGCGTTCAGCAGTCCGCCGACGAGCACGACACCGCAGAAGAGCAGTGACTGGGCCACCATCAACCGGGTCGTGTACCGGGGTGGACCGTTGCGGTCCTGCAGTCCGACGTAGAGGCCCGCGACCGCGGCAAGAGCTCCGATGTCCGGGGTCGTCGCGAGTGACACGGCTACGAAGGTGATGCCCACGAGCAGTCCTCGGCGGACGGCCGACCAGCCCCGCAGCCGATGGACGTCAACGGCTGTGACGCTCTTGACCACGTTGCCGACGTAGGACATTCGCCCATTCTGGCCAAAAGCGGGCCCAAGTGGGGAGGTGATGGTCAACCGGATCTGCGAGCCGTCTGGCGTGCCCTGGACTGGATCACTAGCGTGGAAGGCACTGGCGTCGACGCCGTAAACCGTAGATGGAGGCCACCATGGGCGAGAAGTACGTGTACCTGTTTTCCGAAGGTGATCGGAGCATGGCCGACACCTTGGGCGGCAAGGGCGCGAACTTGGCGGAGATGACACGGCTCGGGATGCCGGTTCCGCCTGGCTTCACCATCTCCACCGACGCCTGTCGGGTCTACCTGAAGACCGGTGAGACCCCGGAGGAACTCAGCGACCAGATCGCCGCCGCAGTGGCCTCGGTCGAGGCCCAAGTGGGCCGGAAGTTGGGCGACGCGGACGACCCGTTGTTGGTTTCGGTGCGTTCCGGTGCCCGGTTCTCGATGCCCGGAATGATGGAAACGGTGCTCGACATCGGACTCAACGACGACAGCGTCCGCGGGCTGGCCGCCGTCTCGGGCAATGAGTCGTTCGCCTGGGACTCGTACCGGCGACTCATCCAGATGTTCGGCTCGACGGTGCTGGGCATTGATTCCGCGCTGTTCGAGGAGGCACTGGAGGAGAGCAAGGAGACGGCAGGCGTCATCCTCGACAAGGACCTCGATGTGCCCTCGCTGCACGCCCTGGTGGACAAGTACAAGGCAATCGTTCTCGAAGCCACGGGTTCGTCCTTCCCGCAGGCCCCGGACGAGCAACTGGATCTGGCGATTCGCTCGGTCTTCGACTCCTGGAACACCGAGCGGGCAAACATCTACCGGCGGCAGGAGCGGATCCCAGCCGACCTGGGAACCGCGGTCAACGTGCAGATGATGGTGTTCGGCAATGTCGGTGAGGGTTCAGGTACGGGTGTGGCCTTCACCCGCGATCCGGCCAGCGGGGCCTCGGGTGTCTACGGGGACTACCTGCCGGACGCGCAGGGTGAGGACGTGGTGGCTGGTATCCGCAACACCCTGCCGTTGTCTGCACTGGGCGAGACGGATCCGGAGTCCTACCAGCAGTTGCTGGACATCATGGACCAGCTCGGACACCACTATCGGGATCTGTGCGACATCGAGTTCACGGTCGAGCGTCGGAAACTGTGGATGCTGCAGACGCGGGTGGGTAAGCGCACTGCTGCGGCGGCGTTCCGGATCGCTGTGCAGTTGGTCGACGAGGGCGTCATCGAGATGGATGAGGCGGTGCGCCGGGTCACCGGTGGCCAGCTGGCCATGCTGATGTTCCCACGTTTCGGCACCGCCGAGGGTCTTCGCCACCTGGCCACGGGCATGGGGGCCTCCCCGGGGGCGGCCGTCGGCAGCGTCGTCTTCGAGTCCAAGACCGCGGTCAAGTGGGCCGAGGACGGCAAGGACGTCATCCTGGTGCGGCGCGAGACCAACCCGGACGACCTCTCCGGCATGGTGGCGGCCGTCGGCGTGCTCACCAGTCGGGGCGGCAAGACATCGCACGCGGCTGTGGTCGCCAGGGGTATGGGCAAGACCGCGGTCTGTGGCGCGGAGAGCCTGGACGTGGACGTCGTCGGACGGTCCATGACGGCTGAGGACGGAACGGTCATCAACGAGGGTGACGTCGTCTCCATCGACGGCACCACCGGTCAGGTGTTCCTCGGTGAGGTCGCGGTCGTCCCGAGCCCGGTGGCGCGCTACTTCGACGAGGGCATCGACTCCGCACTCGACCACAGCGATGAGGACTCCACGCCGTTGGTCAAGGCGGTGGATCGGATCATGCGGCATGCCGACAAGGTTCGCCGGATGCGGGTGCGTGCCAATGCAGACACGCCTCCGGACGCACAGCGTGCCCGACGCATGGGAGCTGAGGGCATCGGGCTGCTCCGGACCGAGCACATGTTCCTCGGGGACCGCAAGCAGTACGTCGAGAAGCTCATTCTGTCGGCCACAGCAGAGGAGCGAGAGGCGGCACTCAGTGCATTGCTGCCATTGCAGCGCAAGGACTTCATCCGGATTCTCGAGGCGATGGACGGTATGCCGGTGACCATCAGGCTCATCGATCCGCCGCTGCACGAGTTCCTGCCCGACCTCACGGAGCTCAGCGTTCGGGTGGCTCGCGCAGAGGAGCATGGCGAGGACGTGGAGACCGACCTCGCGCTCTTGCAGGAAGTCACCCGGATGCATGAGCAGAACCCGATGCTGGGTCTGCGCGGGGTGCGCCTCGGGTTGGTGCTGCCGGGGCTGTTCGCCCTGCAGGTACGCGCGATCGCTGAGGCCGCCTGCTTCCGGCAACGGATGGGCGGCGATCCCCGCGCCGAGATCATGATCCCGTTGGTGGGTTCGATCCAGGAGCTGGAACTGGTGATCGACGAGGCCCAGGGCGTTTTGGACGACGTGGCCGAATCCCACGGCTGCGATCTCAAGTTCCCGATGGGCACCATGATCGAGTTGCCGCGGGCTGCTCTCACCGCCGGCCAGATCGCCGAGGCGGCGGAGTTCTTCAGCTTCGGCACGAACGACCTCACCCAGACTACCTGGGGTTTCAGCCGGGACGATGTGGAGGCGGCGTTCTTCTCGACCTATATCGACAAGGGGGTCTTCGGGGTGTCGCCGTTCGAGTCTATCGACGTGGACGGCGTCGGCTCACTCATCCGGACCGCGGTGCAGTCGGGTCGGGAAACCCGTCCGGACCTCCACTGCGGAGTCTGCGGTGAGCACGGTGGGGATCCGCAGTCGGTGCACTTCTTCGATGAGGTCGGGTTGGACTACGTGTCGTGCTCACCGTTCCGCGTCCCGGTGGCCCGGTTGGAGGCTGGCCGCTCCTCCTTGGGGACGGCCTCGTCGGACTCCCGTTGATAGTGAGGGAACAGCGATTGCACCGATGACCTGACGGTCCGCGTGCGGACTGTGCGGGTCCAGTTGGACCTGCCAGTTGGTGACGCGGCGGCCGGGGTGGCTCAGAATCCGAGGGGAGTCCTGAGTGGTGGCCTGGGTCCGGACGGCGAGGGCTGCGCGGAGTCCCTGGCCGACGGACTTCGCCACGGCCTCCTTGGCCGTCCAGATCCGCAGGAATGCGCGGGTCGGGTCGGTCGCCTGCCGCAGCATCGACTGCTCGCCGGAAGTGAAGCGACGGTGGGCGATAGCCGTTAAGGCCGGCATCGTACGCACCTGTTCGATGTCCACACCCAAGGGTCCCGGAGGTCCCACCGCCACCGCGGTGACACCCCCGCTGTGGCTGATGGAGATTGCCGGCACGGGTTGCCGTGGCGCGGCTACAAGGAACGGCCGTCCGCGTGAGTCGTGCCGAACCGCCCACGTTGGCTCGTACCCGAGGGCCGGCAGCAACGAGGCCAGTGCGAGTTCGACCGCTGCCGAACGGTCCCGTTCCCCTCGGGCCATGACCACGACGCGGGTTGCGCCGATGCCCAGCTGCGCGATCGTGTCGATGGCTACTTCGGCTGACACGCTATGCCGGCGGCGGCGAAGGTCGGCGGGCACTGGGGCATGGTCGCGTTGCCAGCCTTGATGGAGGTCAACGCGGCGTTCGTGCCCGCCACCACCGCCTGCGGAGCCTGGATCGGTATCTGATGTTCAGACGCAGTGACGATGCCGTAGACGGAGTTGGCCGAAAGCTCGGTCGCGGCCCGCTGTCCCGAGGTCCAGATGGCGCCGCCGCCGGATCCGGGCAGCCCGGTCGAGGTCGATCTCTCCACGCCGGCTTGCAGCACCACGACCGGCTTAGGGGTGAGTTGGGCACCGGCCTGGACGGCCTTCTCGCCGCCGGCCATGTCCAGCGGCATGTCGGCCTCGGTCCATCCCCGGGTGTCGAACGTGCGGTACTGATCCGGCAGGACACTGTCCACCAGCACCACCGCGGCCGTCTGATCTGGGCGCTGGGCCGCGGCCGTTCGAGCGACGAGCCCGCCGTAGGACCAGCCGACGAGTAGATATGGCCCAGGTTCGCCCAGGGCTGTGAGCATGGCGGTCATCTCGTTCGCGTTCGCCACCGGGCCGTTGGCGGCCGAACTGGGACGGGGCGGCGACATCCCGGTCCCGGGTCGGTCGAAGAGGCACACCCGCGAGGTCTTCGCCTGTTCCTGTGCGGCGAGCGGCCATGTCCACGATCCGGGCACCAAAAGTCCGTTGAGGTAGACGACGGTCGGGCCGCCGCTGCCCGTGCAGGCCACCGCCTGCGTGACGCCGCCTGCTTTGACCAGCTTCCACGGAAGCTTGGAGGCCGCGACCACGCCCGACTCGGCCGTCTCGGGCGTGATCCCGGCCAGTTTGACCAGCTCGGGCGATGGCTTGTTGGCGAGCACCATTGCCGACGAGATCTGTCCGACGATCACGCCAGGCGCCGGTGTCGGTGATCCGGAACCGATGGTGATGGAGGCCTCCGTGGATCCGCAGGCGGCGACGAGCAGCGCGGCCAGAGCGAGGGCTGCGGCACCGAGGATTCGTCGGGGGGTGTCTCGGGTGCCGGTTCGAAGGGCCATGGCGCAAGAGTAAGCCGCCTTTCACGGCGGCGGTGCACTAGCGTCACGACCGGAGGACGAACGAGCAGAAGGGCGCGAGACATGCGGTGGGCTGGGCTGGGCGATCCGAGGTGGCCGTCGGAGATAGACAATCGGGAAGCCAAGGAGGCGGTGGCTGGGCAGTTGGCGTCGCGGGCCTCCGACGGCGACGTGATCGGGATCGGCTCCGGATCGACGAGTTTCCTCGCCCTGCTCGCGTTGCGAACCCGGGTTCAGCGGGAGGGACTGCGGATTCGGTGCGTGCCAACCTCGCTGGAGATCGAGTCCTACTGCACCCAACTCGGTCTGGACGTCACCACGCTGGTCAATGCCCGCCCGGACTGGTGCTTCGACGGTGCCGACGAGGTGGACCCGGACCATAACCTCATCAAAGGTCGCGGTGGTGCGTTCGTTCGGGCGAAGCTCGTCTTCGTAGCTTCGCCCCGTAGATTCATCCTGGTCGATAGCAGCAAGTTCGTGGACCGGCTGGGAACGAACCACAAGTTGCCTCTCGCTGTCATCCCGGAGGCGGTGAACCTCGTGCGAAACCTGCTGACTGAGTCCCTCGGTGCGACCCCGGAGGTGCGACCGGCCGGCGGTAAGGATGGCGGTGTTGTCACCGAACAGGGAACGGTGGTCATGGACCTGGCCCTGGACGGGCAGATCGGGGTCGGGGAATTGAACTCGTTGTTGAATGACACACCCGGAATCGTCGGAACCGGTCTGTTCACCGGGCTCGACCTGGAGGTCCTGTCCTGACTGAACGGCTCTGCTCCTGGCTGAACGGCTATGCGCTCGGCGGGTGCAGCGCCGGCCGCAGCCCGGTGATGTTCACTGGATTGTGGGCTAGCCGTCCTCCGGAGAGTCCATGATGGGCCTATGGACGATGCATTGGTCGTTGCCGACGTCGGGGTCTTGGGCCCCACCGGGTGGCTCACAAGGAACCTGTCCTTCTCCTTACGCCCTGGTCAGGTACTCGCGGTCGTCTCAGCGGCTTCCGCAGCCGCTACTCGTGCCGTCCTCGCCATCGGTGGGGCGATCACACCGGACGAAGGTGTAACGGAAACGACGCGACCTCCCGGGGTGGGGTGGATCCCCGAATCCGGCAGTCCTTCGCCCGACCAGCGGTTGTCCGACGCCATGGCGGAGGCGGCCGCAGGTGGCAGTGAACTGCGCACGAAAGAGGGTGTGAATGCGCGACTGCACCAAGTCGGACTCCTCGAGGAGGCGGATCGTCGGGTGGCCGAACTCGATCGGTCCGAGCGGGTGCGACTCGGGTTGGCGATGGCGTTGGTGTCGCAGGTCGGCGTCGTCGTGTTGCCGGAATTGGACGCCGGACTGCCGGCGCCGGACAGGCAACTGTTGTGGAATCTGGTCATGTCGCTGGCCGGGACAGGTATCGCTGTGGTGGTCGGGTGCACCGAGGCCGATCCACGAGCATCGATGGTGCTCGACCTCTGGAGGGAATCATCATGAGCTCACTTCTGTGGCCTTTCGGCGGTCAGTTCCGTCGGTTCCTCAGTTCCCCATTGGCGATCTCGGTGCTCGTCGCCTTCATCGTCACCCCGCTGGCGGTGGCCGGAACGGTGCTGTGGTCGAACTGGAACCCTCCTGCCCGCGCCCCGCACATGGCGGCCGCATTGGTCAATGAGGACCAGCCTGCGCAGGTCGGGACCAAGACGGTCTCCGCCGGCGACAACCTGTCGAAGGCACTGCTCGCCTCCGGGTCGCTGGATTGGCAACGGGTCGATCGTCAGACCGCCGAGTCCGGCCTGGAAAGTGGCGCCTACTACGTCGCCCTCTACATCCCCTCGGACTATTCCGAGTCCGTGTCGAGCATCAACAGCGGAGAGCCGAGGTCGGCGTCGCTCTCGTTGCAGACGAATGACGCCGTCTCGGTCCTCACCCCCGCAGTTGCCGCCCAGGCAATAGCCTCCGTGGACAGTCAGGCCGAGCAGCAGGTCCAGAAAGGCTACATCGACGGCATCTACGAGGCCCTGGGACTGGGTGATGCGGCCAGCAAGCAGAACTCTGCAGCAGCGGCCGATTTGGTCAAGGCCGTCAACGCCGCGAAAGCCGCCGACACGAAAGCAGCGACCGCGGCCAAGGCGGCGGCCGACCAGGTGACAGGGGTCGCGTCCTCCACGAATTCGACGGCTGAGAAGGCGTCGACGACGTCGTCGGCCGCCCAGACCGCCCAGACATCGGCCTCGTCGCTGCCGGGGGAGTCGGATGCCATCACCGCCGGCGCGACCCAGGTGAACGCATCTCTGAAGAATCTGCAGCAGCAGTTGACCTCTGCCGGGCAACTGGACTTCGCGGCCCAGGTCGGCACGATCATCACCCAGCTGCAGAACGGAGTGACCACTCCCGCGGGGGCGCTTGCCCAGACCTCGGATCAAGTGACGTCGCAGACGCAGCAGACGAGTCGGAACGCAGACGACGCCGCCCAGACTGCTGCTCAGACCAACACCGCCGCGAACACCGCGAGTTCGGCGGTGCAGACAGCTATCGATGCGGGCGCGGAGGCCACGAAAGCGACAGCGGCCGCCGTGGACAGTGCGAACAACGTCAATGACGCACTCAAGCAGTTCGCGGATAGCGTGCCGCCTGCGCTGAAGGCCAAGAAGGACGCTGTGCTGGCAACGTTGGCATCACCCGTGAACACCGGAATCGTTCGCAACAATCAGGTGGCGGCCATCGGGGACGGTATCACTTCAGAGTTCGTGCCCGCGGCCTTGATGCTGGGCGCGCTGCTGGTGCTGCTCTTCGTGCCCGCCCTCTACCCGCGTTTGCGACTGGCGGGGGCTTCGGGCATCCGGCAGGTCATCGCGTCCTCGACCTTCTTGCTGGTCTTGGCGGCAGCGCAGCTGGTGGTGATGGTGGTGGTTCTGGTGGTCATGGGTCTGCATGTGGCCGCCTGGCTACCGTTCGCGGGCATGCTGGTGCTCACGGCGCTGTGCGCCGTGGCCCTGATGCAGTTCCTACGCGCGTGGTTGGGCAATCTCGGACTCTTCCTCGGCGGCCTGCTGATACTCCTGCAACTAAGTGCGAGCGCCGGAGCATTGCCCCGGCAGGCGCTGAGCGGGATCTATTCGACGCTCTCGCCGTTTATGCCGATGACGTACGCGGCCGACGGGGTCCGTCGCTCGATAGCCGGCGGCCCACTAGCCAGTCACCTGCTCATCGACGCCGGGATCCTGATCATCGTCACTGTCGTTGCCTGGGCTCTCACGGTGGTGATCGCCCAACGTCGGCGTGGCGTCGTCGGGGCCGACCTCAATCCGGGGCTTCAGCCGGTAGCGTCGTAACGCGCCACTGCAGAAAGTTCGACTCGTCGCCGGTTGCGACACGCTGTGTAAAGATGCCTTGAATTACACGCATGTAATTCTGCGGCCGCTAATGTCGGTAACGCGAGCGAAACCATGCGGTGCCCGTGGGAACTACACCACCAGGAGCATCGCCGCAGGTCCGGTAGCCGGACGCTGTCCGCCGTCGACTAGGAGTTCATATCCATGTCCTCGCAACCCCATGGCGTCCTCTTGAGGGTGCGGCGCACCCGCACGACACGAGCCATAGCAACCTCTGCCATTGCGCTGAGCGTGGTTGCCGGAGGCTTCGCCCTCACGCCCGCCGCCGCCGATCAGACCGATATCGATCGGGTGGCCGCGCAGGTCTCCGACCTGGAGAACAGAGCGGCCGGCGCCGCCGAGCATGCCAATGGTGCACGGATCGCGCTGGAGAAGGGAAAAGCCGCACTCGCCAAGGCCGAGGCGGAGGTCGCAGCAGCGAAGAAGCGACTGACAGCGCAGCGAGAGGAATTGACCCGCCTGGTGCGTCAGTTGTACGTCAACGGAGGAATGGAAGGCGCGTTACTCACCTTCACGCTCGATGATCCCGAGCAGGTTTTGGCGAACCTCGACCAATTGTCGACGGCGTCGTCCTCGCAGAACAACGCTGTTCAGGATGCTCGTGCCGCCGCGCTGTCGCTGAAGGCGGCGGAAGAGAAGGTACGGGCCCAGCAGGACCAACTCGCGGCAACGGCGAACGAGTTGGCGGAGCAGGAGCAGGCCGCTACCGATCGATTGGCCGAAGCGCAGAGCATCCTGGCCCGCCTCAAAGAGGAGGAGCGAGCCCGCATTGCGGCCATCGAAGAGGCCAAGAGGCAGGCCCAACTCGCGGCAGCGCGGCAAGCGGCGGCCGAGCTGGCAGCCCGTCGTGCCGCCGAGGCCGCTGCGGCCCAGCGCGCAGCGGAGGCCGAGCAGCAACGAGCGGCGGCGGCTCAAGCGCAGGCGCAGGCCGAAGCGCAGGCCAAGGCACAGGCGGACGTTCAGGCGCAGGCAGACTCCGGGTCGTCTTCGACCGAGGGTGACGCGGCACCGGCCGGTGACCCGCAGCCACCAGCGGCAGATTCCGGTGCACCGAGCGATGCCGGCAACAACAACGGTCCGACCTCAGGCGACAGTTCGCTTCCAACCCCGAGTGCACCCGTCCTGGGTAACGGCGGCATCGACTCCGTCATCAGTTACGCCCTGTCCCAAGTCGGCAAAGCGTACGTCTGGGGAGCCGAAGGGCCCGACAGCTTCGACTGCTCAGGTCTGACGATGATGGCCTGGCGCCAGGCCGGCGTGAATCTGGATCACTACTCCGGCTCGCAGTACGACCAGACCAAGCACGTGGACCTAAACGATCTGCAGCCAGGCGACCTGCTGTACTTCTACGCGGTCTCGGAGCACGTGGGTCTCTACATCGGCAATGGGGAGTTCGTCCAGGCCTCCAACCCGAGCGTCGGAGTAGTCCACTCGACGCTGGATAGCTACTGGCGATCCAACCTCGTCGCGGCGTCGCGCCCGGGCTGACCCTTCCCTGCCCCGGCCCCTCCAGTCGGTGGCGCGATCACGGTGCCAGGCCACGCACCATGGCTATGTTCATGGCCTGGAAGGTGGCGTTGGGGTCCTCGGTGAATCCGACTCCTGCCAGTTCCAGGCTGACGGCGCCGTGCACGCCGTTCCAGATCATCTGCGCCATCATCACGGGATCGCCCTCGGCGATGTCGCCCGTCGCCATGCACTCCGATACGTGCATAACCAATCGGTCAAAGGTGGCGGCGGCTATCGCCTCGGACTCGGCTGACGGCCCGTCGCCGGGGAAGCCGGAGAACATGAGTCGGTACACGTGTGGGTGGGCGAGCGCGAAATCGCGGTAGGCGTCGCCCGCGGCCCGCAGCCGGGCCACGCTGCCGGTGGCCGGAACAGCTGTCATTGCGTCGAGCAGCTGCTGGAAACCCCGAGCGAAAAGGGCGTCGATCAAACCGTCCTTGTTCGAGAACCGGGAGTAGACGCCCATGGGGGCCACACCCGCCCGAGAAGCGACCGCCCGAATGGTCAGTCCATCCACACCAGCCGTGGCCAGGATTTCCTCCGCCGCCACCAAGAGCGCCGAAGAGACGTCAACGCTCTTGGTGCGATGACGTCGAGTAGTCGGTCCCCGTTGCGCTGTCCCCATGGTCTATGTAGCATACCGTACTGTAGTTATAGATCAATGTTCTATACGAACCTCATGGAGGAAGAATGTCCGACACAACAACGGGTGAGATTCACTCGGGCGCGCTCGCACCGTCCATGGACGTACCGGCCCCAAGTGCAGCGCCCAGCACGCGCAGATGGTGGGTTCTGGCCGTGCTCTGCCTGAGTCTGTTCCTGGTCGTCGTGGACAACACGATCGTCAATGTTGCGCTGCCCACCTTGAGTACCGACCTCAATGCCGGTACGACCGAACTCCAATGGATCGTCGATGCCTACACGCTGGTCTTCGCCGCTCTGCTGCTCGCGTTCGGGCATCTCGGCGACCGATTCGGGCGCAAGGGCGCGCTTCAACTGGGTATGGCCTTGTTCGCCCTGACTTCGGTGCTCGCGGCGCTGTCGGCGACCAGTGGGCAACTCATCTCGGCGCGTGCCCTGATGGGCATTGGAGCTGCCCTGGTCTTCCCAGCGACCCTGGCGATCCTGGTGAATGTGTTCACCGACCGAAAGGAGCGGGCCGCGGCCATCGGGATTTGGTCTGGGGTCACCGGCCTTGCAGTCGCACTCGGTCCCGTGAGCGGGGGATATCTCCTGGAGCACTTCTGGTGGGGATCGATCTTCCTGGTCAACGTTCCGATAGCCGTCGTCGCCATCCTTGGCGCGGCGTGGTTCGTTCCAACCTCCAGGGACCCCGACACTCGAGCAATGGACTGGTGGGGTCTGATCACCTCTGCTGCCGCAGTCGCCCTGCTGGTCTGGGCCATCATTGAAGGTCCGCGGGTGGGCTGGACGTCGACCGAGGTACTCCTCGCGGGGGGTTTCGCGCTCGCACTCTTGTCGGTATTCATCCTCTGGGAACGACGGTGCCGACATCCGCTGCTGGATGTCTCGATCTTCAGCAATCTGCGGTTCAGCGCCGCCAGCGGGGCGGTCGCTGCGGCATTCTTCGGGCTGTTCGGCTTCATCTTCCTGATCACCCAGTTCATGCAACTCGTGCAGGGCTACAGTCCGTTGGAGGCGGGCCTGCGAACGGTGCCGTTCGCACTTGCCACGGCCCTCACTGCCCCGATCGCGATCGCCTTGATGCACAGGTTCGGTAGCACCCTTGTTGTCGGCGGCGGTCTGCTCCTCATGTCAGCAGGCTTCCTGCTGGCCAGCCGGATCGAGGCAGACAGCGACTACTTCGGCATCGTGCTCGCGTCGATGGTCGTTATGGCGGTGGGACTCGGCCTCACGACGGGCCCGGCGACGGAGTCGATCATGGGCGCCCTGCCCGAGGCCAAGGCCGGGGTGGGCTCCGCGGTCAACGACACCACCAGGGAACTCGGCGGAACGCTCGGAGTGGCCCTTGTCGGTTCGGTGTTCGCGAGTGTGTATGCGCCTAAGCTCCGCGAGGCCGTGGCTCCGCTCGGCCTTCCGCAACGTGTACAGGATGCCGCTGCGGAGTCGATGGGCTCGGCGCTCGTGGTCGTGCAACAGCTACCCAGGGGCGTTGCCGATGAGTTCATACACATGGCCCAGCGAGCGTTCATGGACGGATTCACGCGAGGCTCGTTGGTCGCGGCCGTAGCGACGTTGATCGGCGGCATCGCTGTCTTCCTGTTCCTCCCGGCCCGGCATGCGGAATGAAGATTCCGACCTTGTTGCCGGGCCGCTCGCGCTGGCGGCAGTATGGTCGGCATGGCGTCGGTGACGAGCACGCGAACTGGGCGGATCACAACAGTGGTGCTGGATCGGCGCGCGGTGCGCAACGCTGTGGACCGCGACACCGCCGAGGCCCTCGCGGACGCCTTCCGGGCCTTTGACGCCGATGACGGCTCCGACGTCGCAGTGCTCTGGGGTGCCGGTGGCACCTTCTGTGCCGGGGCCGACCTACGAGCCATCGCCTCCGGGCGACCGAATCGGCTGGCGGCCGAGGGCGACGGCCCGATGGGCCCAACCCGGCTGGAACTCACCAAACCGGTTATCGCAGCAATCAGCGGGTATGCAGTGGCCGGTGGGCTGGAACTCGCACTATGGTGCGATCTTCGCGTTGTGGAGTCCGATGCAGTGCTGGGAGTGTTCTGCCGACGTTGGGGGGTGCCGCTGATCGACGGGGGCACCGTGCGACTGCCGCGCATCGTCGGTCAGGGGGTCGCACTGGATCTGGTGCTCACCGGACGGGAAGTCGGAGCCGAGGAGGCATTGCGGATCGGACTGGCCACCGAGGTGGTGCCGCCGGGGAAGTCACTGAGCGCAGCTCAGGCGCTGGCCGAGCAGATCGCCGCGCATCCGCAGGCATGTCTGCGCGGGGACAGGGCTGCCCTGCTGGGTGGGATCGGCCTGACGACCTCTGACGCGATTGCGCTGGAATGGCAACACGGGCAGGAGTCACTCGCCGCCGATAGTATGGCGGGGGCACAGCGATTCGTCGACAGGCCACAGTGAAGCGGGTGGGCAATGGACATCGCGACCATCACATGGTCTCGTGAGCGGGAGCCTGCATGGTCGGTACCGCTGACCGAACTGGAGGCGTTCGATTCCGAGCACACGCTGGTCCTGGCGTTCGCCGACCGCAGTCTTGAGCCGGATCCCTTGGTGGAACTGACCTTCGCGCTGCCATCGGCCGTGATCACGGGCTGCTCGACCTCCGGGCAGATCGTCGGAGGGGAGGTGGCTGACGAACCGCTGGCCGTAGCTCTGGTGAAGTTCCGTGGCCGTCGCCCGACGGTGGTCTCTGTCGACTTCGAACCGGACGAGGCCGCTGCGGAGATCGGTCGCAGACTGGGCAGGGCGGTGACCTCGAGTGTTGATTTCACGCCGACGTGCGTAGTGCTTCTGAGCGAAGGGGTCTCCGTCAATGCGTCGGACCTCGTCGCAGGACTGGCCGAGGAGTTGCCGACAAGTTGCCGGATCTCAGGCGGACTCGCTGGTGACGGAGACCGGTTCGAGCAGACGTGGGTCTGGGTGGACGGGCGCGCCAACACGCATGCAGTCGTTGCGCTTGCCTTCGCCGACAACGTCTCGGTCCGGTTCGGATCCCAAGGCGGCTGGCAGGGTTTCGGGCCGTACCGGAAGATCACTCGAAGCAGGTCCAGCACGCTGTACGAGTTGGACGGCAAGCCGGCCCTCACCCTCTACCGCGAGTACCTTGGTGACCTGGCCGCTGAACTGCCCGGCAGCGCACTGATGTACCCACTGTGCATCGAGTCCCCCGATCGTCGGACGTCCTACGTGCGAACGATCCTGGGCATCGATGAGACCGATGAGTCGATGAGGTTCGCAGGGGACGTTCCAGAGGGCTGGTCGGCCCGGCTTATGCGCACCACTACCGATCGGCTGGTCGAAGGTGCGCATCAGGCCGCTTTGGCCAGCGCCCAGCGCGAGGTGAGTCTGACCCTGGCCATCTCCTGCGTCGGCCGACGCCTGGCGATGGGAAGTCGCTCGGAGGAGGAGACCGAGGCCGTTCTGGACGCGCTCGGCGCCGATTCCTCGGTCATCGGGTTCTACTCCTACGGTGAGATTTCACCGATCGACGGGGTCAGCGGGCTGCACAACCAGACGATGACTGTCACCACCTTCGCAGAGCAGGGCTCCGGCGCATGAATCCGGAAGCAGTGCCGGACGCCTGGCATTCGGTACTGCTGCGCCAACTGAAGCGCAGTGGACTTGGGGCCGATGCCGCACCGGCCGACCTCGAGGCCTGGCACAGTTTCCTCACCAAGATCAGCACGACCTATTCCGACCACGATCAGCAGCAGTACCTGCACGACAGGTCCTTCGAACTGTCCTCTTACGAACTGTCGGCCCTCAACGACGACCTACGGCGGATGAGTGAGTCGCAACTGGCGCTGCAGCGGGATCGGCTGCAGGCGGTGTTCGACTCGGTGCCAACGGGGTTGGCCGTCGTCGACGAGCAACTGCGACTACTCGACCTGAACGAGGCAGCCGAGAGAATGCTCGGACGTACCCAAGATGAGGCGGCGGGGGAGCCGCTGGATCGACTTCTGCCTGCGGAGGATCCTGCCGCCATCGCTCCCCTGCGGGCGGCATGCGAGGCAGGTGTCGCTTGGCTCGACGACGGTGTGGTGTTCAGGCAATCGGATGACACCGACTTCTATGTCAGCCTGCACTTCGTGCCGCTGATCTCCCAAGGTGCCCGTGCGGGTGGTGTGCTGTCCCTGGAGGACCTCACCGTCCGCAAACAGGCTGAGTTCGACCTGAACTACCGGGCGAGTCACGACGTCCTCACGGGTTGCCTGAACCGGTCCTCGATGATCGACCGGATCCATAATTCGTTGGTCCGATCAGCGGTGGACGGCGCAGTTCGCGCGGTGATGTTCCTCGACCTGGACCGCTTCAAACTGGTCAATGACACGCTCGGGCATGCTGCTGGGGATCGACTGCTCATCCTGGTTGCAAGACGGCTCACAGCGGTGCTGCGTGAGGTCGACGCACTGGCCCGGATCGGCGGCGATGAATTCGTGGTTCTGCTGGAACAGGTCGAGGACCTCGACTTGATCAACGACATCGCCGGCAGGATCGCCGACGCGCTATCCGAGCCGTTCAACCTCACCGGTCCTGACGATGACCTCGTCTACATCTCGGCGACCATCGGGATTGCCGTGAGCAACCGCGAGTCGAGCCCCACGACGATGTTGCGGGAAGCCGATGTGGCCCTCTATGAGGCGAAACGCGCGGGACGGGATCGCTACCTGATCTTCGATGATTCGCTGCGGGATGTCGTCGCCGAGCGGATGCGCCTCGAGCGCATGTTGCGGGCAGCCATCGCCCGGGGAGATCTTCGGATGGACTTCCAGCCGATGTTCTCACTGCCCGATGAGAGGCTGATGGGTTTCGAGGCCCTCCTTCGGTGGTCCGGCCGTGACGGCCCGGTGGAACCCTCCGCATTCATCCCGATCGCCGAGGAGACCGGTCTGATCCACCGTCTTGGGCTGATGGCACTGGAACAGGGGATCCGGTTCGCGGCAGACCTTGATCGTGCGGTCGGAGCAGGGCGGCTGCGGGTCGCGGTGAACGTTTCGGCATTGCAGGTCTCACATGGCGATCTTCCCGGTCAGGTTGCCGAACTCCTGACCCGCTACGGCGTCGCCGGCGGCAGTCTGATCCTGGAGATCACCGAGACCATGCTCATCGAGGCGCGCGACGTAGTCGGGGTGAGACTGGCCCAGTTGGCGGAGCAGGGGGTCGAATTGGCGCTGGACGATTTCGGCACCGGCTTCGCATCGTTGAGCAGCCTCCGGGAACTGCCGCTGGCGAATGTCAAGGTGGATCGGACTTTCACGCAGAACTTGGTGACGTCACACCGCGACCGCGCCATCGTGGAGGCGGTGGTGGGTCTCGCCCACGCCATGGGGTTGACCGTCCTTGCGGAAGGCGTCGAGACGCAGGCTCAGGTCGACGCTGTGACGGAACTCGGCTGCGACGGTCTGCAGGGGTACTTCCTGGGGCGGCCCAGCCCCCGCGAGAGTGCTCTCGCGCTTGCCCGCTCGTGGGTCCCGCCGCTCCCGAACTGACCCCCGGGCTGTCGGCGGAAGGCCCTATCGCTGCTCGTTAAGAGTGGTGACCGAGTTGAGTCTCATGACGCCGCCGAACTGCAGAAGCATCGCAACGGTCGCCGTCCAGCCCGTCTGATGGCTCGCGCCCAACCCGCGACCGGTATCGCCGCAGAAGTACTCGTAGAACGGCACCAGATCGCGCCAGTGCTCGTCGGTCTGGAAGTAGTCGTTGGGGCCGAACACTGCCCTCTTGCCGTCCTTGTCCCGAAGAAAGATGCTGGTAAGCCGATCCGACAGCCCGATGGCGACGTCACGCAACGACACCTGATTGTCGCTGCCCGAGGGGTAGTCCACGGCCAAGGTGTCGCCATAGAAGCTGTCGTAGGCCACCAGGGACTGCACGAGCAACAGGTTGATCGGCATCCAGATCGGGCCGCGCCAGTTCGAGTTCCCGCCGAACATCCGGTTGTGGGACTCGGCCTCCCAGTACGGCACGGTGTAGGTGTGGTCGGCCATCGTGAAGGCATACGGGGTATCCCGGTACGCGGCGGAGACCGATCGGACACCGTAGTCGGACAGCATTTGCCCGGTATCCAGCACCTTCGACAGGATGCGGCGCAGGCGGGTACCGTCCACGACTGCGTACAGAACCGCAGAACCGTCACCGTGTTCTGGGGTGAGCGCCACCGAACCGGTGAATTCCGGGTGGTGCCGCAGCAGGTGTTCGCGAAGGTCGTGCAGCGCCAGGTGGATTGAGCCGTCGAGCCCCTCGCTGGTCTCGGCGGCCGGCACCGAGATGCACGCCAAAAGGGGGATCACCGATTGCAGTGACACGACGCTGAGTTGGGTCGACGTCCCGTCAGGCGACACGATGACGTCCCCGTAGAAGCCCTCATCCTCATTCCACAAGCTGATGCCATCAATGCCCTTCTCCAACACGTTGGCCACCACGGTGAAGTCCAACAGGAGTTTGGAGATGTCGGAGGCGTAGCCGCCATGCGCGCGGCTGAGTTCCACCGCTATCTCGATCATCTGCAATGCCATCTGTGCGACCCAGGCGGTGCCATCGACCTGAACCAGTTGCCCGCCAGTTGGCAGGGGTTCATCGCGGTTGAACACTCCGATGTTGTCCATCCCCAGGAATCCGCCACCGAACAGATCATTACCGGCTGGGTCCTTGGTGTTCAGCCACTCGGTCAAGCTGATGAGCAACGCTCGGAACGTGGTCGCAAGGTAGTCGATGTCGCTGCGGCAGTTTACTGCGCAGTCCACCAGGTACACCTGCCATGCGGCCCAGGCCAGTACGGGTGGATTCGTGTCGGAGAAGTTCCATTCGTACGCGGGTGTCTGACCGTGCGGATGTTGATACAGGCTGGACAGCATCGTATGGATCTGCTTCTTCGCGAACACCGGATCGACCAGCGCCATCGTCACGCAATGGAAACCCATGTCCCAGGCGGCGTACCACGGGTACTCCCAGGCGTCGGGCATCAGCAGGACGTTCTCGTTGACGATGTGCTGCCACCCGCTGTTGCGCCCCTTCCAGCGTTCTGGAGGCGGTGTCGGTTGGGTCGGGTCACCCTCCAGCCATCGGTGGACGTGGTAGTTGTAGAACTGCTTGCACCACAGCAGACCTGCCAGCGCCTGGCGCTGAACCAGTTTCTCGTCGTCGGTCAACCGCGCGTCCTGAACTGCCGCGTAGAACTCGTCGCACTCGGCCTTGCGTTGGGCGAGGATCTTCTCGGCGTCCGCGAAAGGCTCGTCGAACTCAACGTCGCTGAAGCGGGTCCAGACCTCCAAGGTCTCACCCGGTCCTACCTGGGCAAAGGCCACCGCAGCGGCCTTGCTACCGCCGTCGCCGTTGACAGCCGAGTCCTCGCCGTGCACGATCGCGCGGTTGATGCCGTCCTTGGTGTACGGGGATTCGCTGTCGGTGCCCCATACCTCCTCATTGTTGGTGTTGTTCTCGCAGAAGATCCATTCGATGCCGTGGCGACCCCCGGAACCCTGGTCACTCTTGGCGTAGTACCAGCGTCGACCGATGCGCTCGTGCTCGGTGGAGATACCCCCTCTCGCCAGTCCGATTTCCGGCCGTTCGACACCGACCTCCCACGACCAGAGGTTTCGGTACCAGATCTGCGGAATCAGGTGAAGGGGTGCGGCCTCATCGCTGCGGTTGGTCGCCGTGATCTTGCAGATGACGTCTTCGGGGGTCGCTTTGGCGTACTCGACAACGACATCGAAGTATCGGTTTGCCCGCCAGTCGTCCTCGAGCGCGTCGAAGAGCTCGTATTCCCCGACATCCTGGCCGCGTGCCTGGTTGGTCTTCAGCAGGTCCTCGTACGGGAAGGCCACCTGTGGGTACTTGTAGACCATCGAGGCATAGGAGTGCGTCGGGGTGTTGTCGGTGTAGAACCAGTAGTCCTTCACGTCCTCGCCGTGGTTGCCCTGCTCGTTTGTCAGTCCGTAGGGACGTTCCTTGAGGATCTCATCCTTGCCGTTCCACAGCGCCAGGCCGAAGCACAACGTCTGACGGTCATCGCACCAGCCGGCCAGACCGTCCTCGTTCCAGCGGTAGGTGCGTCGGTGTGCGTCCGTGAACGGGAAGTAGTTCCACGCGTCGCCGTCCGCGGAGTAGTCCTCCCGAACGGTGCCCCAGGCGCGTTCGCTGAGGTAGGTTCCCCACCGCTTCCACGCCTCGGTCCCGTCGTCAGCGGCGTTGAGGCGCTTCTGCTCAGCGGTCTGCTGCCGGTCGGCGAGAGCGCGAAGCAACCGCGCTCGATGGGCCGAGTCGTCCGCCGCCGGTTCCATCTCCGAGCCGGAATCTACAGCGGGCATCTGCCCCGCGCCGGAATCAGCTGGCTGGGCAGCCTTCGCCATGGCCTAGAAGGAGACGGTCGGAGGAGCGGTCTGCCCCGCCGGCGCCTGGTAGAAGTCCCGCCGAGACACGCCGGCCATGCCGGCGAAGAACATCCACGGGATCGTCGCCACCAGCTTGTTCAGCGTGGCCACCGCATCGTTGTAGTACTGACGCGCGAAGGCGAGTTGATTCTCGGTGTCGGCCAGTTGCTGCTGCAGGTTGCGGAAGTTGGTGGATGCCTTGAGGTCCGGGTAGTTCTCCGCGACGGCCATGACATTAACCAACGCCTTGTCCATCTGCGCTTCCGCTGCGGCCTTCTCGTCGACGGTGCCGTTTCTCGCGGCCTCGGTGACCCGGGCGCGGGCAGCTGTGACTTCCTCGAAGACGCCCTTCTCATGTGAGGCGTAGCCCTTCACCGTCTCCACGAGGTTGGGGATCAGGTCGGCACGCCGAGTCAGTTGCACGTCGATTCCGCCGAGTGCTTCCTCGGCGTGAATGTCCGCCTTCTTCAGCTTGTTGAAACCGACAATGAAAAAGATGACCAGCAGTGCGATGATCACCAGGATGATGATCAGGACCGTTGCCATGGCGGGGTACTCCTATCGACGGGATGCTGAGAACAACTGTAATGGTCAGGAGAGCCTGCGAACAGTCACTGGCGAATAACTGCGGCTACCAAGAGCCGCCACCACCGCCGCCACCACCGCCGCCGAAGCCGCCGCCACCGCCGCCTGATGATGAGGAAGACTGCGAAGCCTCGTAGGCCCCGATGGAGGAGGACAGCGAACTCTCGAAACTCTCGAAGCCGCCGCCGCCCGACGAGTAGAGACCCATCCCACCGGCGTACGGGTAGGGGTACCAGACGGGAATGGGAGGTTCCTCACCGGTCGTGACCCGATACTTCTCCGCCCACTTGTCGGCCACCCCGAAGGCGGCGGCGTAGGGGATGAAGGCGATGAACAGGTTCTTATCGGCCGAGAAGTCGAACCGGTCCTCGGCTGACGGGGTTGACAGCAGCCGTTCGAAACCTCCGGCCTCCGACCAGGCACGGCGGCCGGTCTCAGTTCGGCGGGTGCCGACCCCGGTCTTCATCAATCCCAGGCCACCGATCACGAATGCTGCGCCCGGAAGTCCGAACATGGTGGGACCGAACCAGGCGATGAAGCCGACCACGGCGGCTATGCCGGCCAGGACCCAGACGAACCGGCCCAGCTTTTCCATCGGTGCCGAAACGGTGTAGCCCTCGCTCTGCGCCCAGGCCTTCGTGGTGGACTCCATCTTCGCGATCGCCGACTTGAGGGTCTTACCTGACGAGACGGAACCATCGGCGGCCAGCGAGGCGCCGTACGTGGTCAGGCCCAGAGAGTCACCGACCGCTCGCGTTACCGGATCGAGCGGCGCCCAGTACTCGGGGGTCGTAATGCCCTGCACGATCCAGTCGTCGCCGCCGCCTCCGAAGAGTTTGACCACGTTCTTGTCCGCCGCATAGAGAAGCGTGGAGGTCAGCGCATGCTCACCGACGGTCTCCTTGGCGATGTAGACGGTCTGCACCGGACCCATTCCTTGCGGCGGGGCGTACATCACCGGCAGGCCCGGGGGAGTTTCCCGGGCGCTGAAGGCCCAGAAGATGCCGGCTGCCAGTGCCAGTGCGGACACGGCGAAGACCGCGATAGTGACCCCGACGTTGGTTCCGAACACGGCGTCAAAAGCGACCGGCCACGGCAGTGTCACCTGGGGCGGATCCGGCATCGGCATCGCCGCGCGCACCGTCATTCCGCTGGCGGCCGGGATGCTCGTGGCCCCCAGGATGACGTTCTGGGTTCCGGTGCCGGCGATGGCACACGGACCCTGACCGTTCGCCGTCTCGTCCGAGCCGGCTGTGCACTGCACGGTCTCGGCGGGAGAGGGCAGATTGAGTTTGACCGTTGCCTTGGCCATCGGCATCTTCCAGCCGGAGGCGATCACGTTCCAGTAGAAGACCGAGCCAGGCTTAGTCGTAGCCGTCCCTTCGGAACTTACGAAGGTGCCGGTCCCCTTGTCCGGGGGGAAGATGGTGCCGTCGATGGTGTAGCTGATCTTGTAGACGTGGCTCCCCGGGCTTACGTAGGAGTTCGGGTCGCCGATCTTGGCGACGTAGTAGCGATGCCCGCTCTCCCAGCTGTACTCGACCGGCACGGGGGCGCCATCCATGGTGATCGATGTGACCGTGGGGGTCAGCCGATAGTGCGAGTCCGCCTGGGTGGATGTAGGCCAGAACCTGAAGATGCCATGGCGTCCAGAGGGGAAGACGGTGTTCAGGGTCTCGGTCGCCGTCAGTTTGCCGTCCGCAGCGACATCGAACTCGCCCACGTAGTTCGAGATGGAGACCGGGTCATAGACGGGTCCGCTGGCGGAACTACCGCCGCCGAACACCACCGGCCAGAACAGGCCGATCGCAGTCGCGATCAGCAGGACGATGATGCCGAAGATCCGCTTGCCCACGACGCCTCCTGACCGCTGGCGGTGACCGGTCGTTCATTCCCCAAGTGCGAGCGTACCGCCCCTGAGCAGGGTCGTGGCGTTTCCCCGTAGCACCCGTGTGCGGGCGGCGGCGTCGTTCTCTGTGGCGAGCAGCACTTTCGCCAGGCCCATCGCCTGCGGGTAGAAGGGCCAGTCGCTGCCGAACATCACCCGGGACGTTGGTCCTTCGGCGATGGCTCGGCGCACGACCGAGAGCGGTTGCGAGGCCAATTCGAGCCAGACGTTGGGATACTCGCGGGCCAACCGCAGGGCCACATCGAACTGGAGTGCCCCGGAGTGACCCAAGATGAAGGTGGTGTCGGGGCATTCGGCAACCGCGCGTTCATACTTCACGACCTGCGAGAGGCGCCGCCCCACCCTGGTCTCGATATCGACTGGGCCGCAATGGAAGAACACTGGCAGGTGTCGGACCCCGCAGGCGCGATAGAGCCGCAGGCTCCGTGGACCGCTCGGGTGGACAAGCTGCACGGCCGGGTGCAGCTTGATGCCCCGGGCGCCGTTCGCCCGCTGGGCGTCGAGTGCGGCTTCCGGACGTCGGGTGAGCGGATGCACGGAGCCGAAGACCACCAACTCGTCGATGTCCGCGGTGGCGGTCAGCCACGTTGCGGCGTTGCGTGACAGCCCGGCGGGCATGTCAATCGCGTGCAGCACGGTGGTTCTGACCCCCAGGTCGGCCATGGCACGCCGCAGGTTGGGGATCGTGTGGCTTGCGCGCAGGCCGGACGGCCCGAGGGAATCCCGGGTCAGATCGGTCTTCATCGCTGCCATCGCCGCCCCGTCCAGATTGCGGTTGGCGTAGATGTCCAGATCCATGGGCGCGTCGAAGGGCAGGTACGTCAGCGGACGCTCACTCGCCCGGTTGAGGTCGATGCTCGGCCGACGCAGGTACGACAGCGCGAGATGGGCGTGCATGTCAACCGTTGGGCCGACATCGGGGTCGAGGACCAGGCGTCCATCGACGATGTCGAACCACGGCAGCCGGGCCAAGTCGCCGGTCGACTCGAATGTCGTCGGCAGGCTGCACATGGCTGAAAGCCTAGTGCCGAACTGCGTGGCTCCAGGTCCATCCGCCATGCTGGACCTATGGGACTCAGAGCAACCAATCTCGCGAAACTCGACGGCGGCGACTTCGACGTACTGATTGTCGGCGCCGGTATCAATGGGGCGGTTTCTGCCGCTTCGCTGGCCGCTCGCGGCCTGTCGGTGGCGCTGATCGACCGGGGTGACTTCGCCGGCTTCACCTCCATGGAGTCGTCGAATTTGGTCTGGGGCGGTTTCAAGTACCTGGAGAACTATGAGATCGGCCTTGTGCGGAACCTCTGCGTTTCTCGCAACCACCTCATGAAGGCCTACCCGGCCAACGTCAAGGAGATCAGGTTCCTGGCCACCCTCGACCAGCACTCGCCGTACAAGCCGTGGTTCGCGGCGCTCGGCGCGACCGCCTACTGGATGATCGGTAATGCCTTCACGAAACCACCGGCTTTGCTGAGCCCGCGGGGGATCGTGGCCCGGGAACCCGTCGTCGACATCGACACCGCACTCGGGGGTATCGAGTATTCGGATGCCTACATCGTCGACAACGACGCGAGGTTCGTTTTCGGATTCGTACGTTCGGCCCTGAATTCGGGCGCGGCCGTCGCCAACTATGTCGAACTGCTCGACGCGACCAGGGGTCCCGACGGCTGGGTGGCCCAGCTTCGTGACACTGACGCCGGGCGTGACTTCCAGCTAACCGCGAAGGTGGTCATCAACTGCGCAGGTCCATTCGTGGACGGACTCAACGACAAGCTTGGGATCACCACCAAGCACAGCATCGTGATGAGCAAGGGCATCCACCTGCTGGTCCCACGAATCGCAGGTCAGGAGAGGGTGCTCGCCTTCTACGACGACACGGAGCGTCTCTTCTACGTGATCCCGATGGGCCCCCGGTCGTGTATCGGCACCACCGACGACCGGGTGGATACGGCCTACACCGAGGTGACCGATGGCGACCGCGACTTCCTGCTCGACCAGATCAACGCTCGGCTGCAACTCGATGAGCCGCTGACCCCGGACGACATCATCTCCTCACGGTGCGGCGTGCGTCCGTTGGTCGTCGAAGGGGGCGGTGAGGGCACTGAGACCAAGGACTGGACGTCGCTGTCGCGCAAGCACGCGATGGAGGTGGACAAGTCTAAGAAGTTCATCACCATCTTCGGTGGCAAGTTGACCGACTGTGTGAATGTTGGGAACGAGGTCGCCAGGGCCGTCGGACGGCTGGGGCTGAAGCTCGAACGCGATCGCAAGTCCTGGTACGGCGAGCCGCCGAAGGCCACCAAGACCGAGTTCTTCAGGCAGGCGCGACTGATGCACCTGGACAAGTTGCGCCAACGGGCCAGTTTCGAGACCCTCTCGACGCGGTTGTGGCGGCGCTACGGGTTGCGGGCGTTCGCGATGTTGGAGGCCATCAGAGATGACCCGACGATGGCGAACGACATCATCGCGGGGGCTGAGTACGTCCGGGTGGAGTTGTACTACGCGGCCCAGACGGAGATGATCACGACCCTGGACGACTTCCTGCGTCGCAGGTCAAAGATCGCCCTGGTGCTCAGCTACGAGGAGATTCGCGAAGCCGAGGGGATCCACGAGGCCTGCAGGCTGCTGTTCGGTGACGAGGCGCAGAAGCGTTACGACGAGTACTTCACGCCCGAGCGGGAGGCCGCAGTCACCAAGCTCCGGGAGCCGGATGCCAAGTTCCCGGGGCATCCTCAGGCGCAGGACTCCGGCCTGCCCGCCGCAGGGTGACGCCGCCGCTCGGCTGACGTTCGCTGCCCTGACGGGGCGGGATCGGCCACCGGTGCACCGGCCTCACCACATTCGGGTTCGTGGACCGTTGGGGTCGATGGTCGAGGCGAATCGAGCTGACTCCGACGGTTGCCGGGCGCCCGGGCTGGGCTGCCGCGCAGGTAGTCCGGATCCCATGCGCTGCAACCGACCGCCGAGCAGGGCCGCGCCGATCAGCACCACCGAAGCGGCGCCGAGGCCGGTGCGGATTGCGTCGAACACCGCGGTGTCGATCGCCTGCCCGGGCACAAGCGCAATGACCAGCAGCATGATTCCGGCGGCAAGCGGTCTGCTCAGGCCCAGGACTGCAATCACCGGAACGCCTGCAAGCAACACCGCCGCGAAGGTGCTGGTCATCGTCGGCGCCACATCACCCAGCACGGCGTCCGAGGTGCCGACCCACCATCGCGCGATGAGTAGAACCACCAGTGCCCCGCCAAGTAGCCAAGTCGACGCCGCTGGCACCATCACAGCCGCTGCCATCAGCAGCACCACGGGTCCAAGCCAGGTGATGGCCTCGCCCCAGGTGGGCCGTTCCTGGCCACCAGCGATGAGGCGTAGCAGGCCTATGCGGGCATCGACCAGCGTCCAGATGACGATGGCGAGCGCGAGGAAGCGCAGGCTCTTGGCGAATACTTCCATGGTTCATCGCCCCCTGCCCTGTCAGAGTCCGCTGCCCACAACTTCAGAGTGTGTGCTGGCGATGACGCTGACAACCCCGGGCGCCTCCGGCTAGGCCATCAGTGGGAAAGCCGGGTGGGCTCCTCGGGCGACTCGACCCCCTGGACGACAGGTTGCAGGTCGACGGTGATGTCCTCGGCGGGTGCCGCCCGCCCGTACAACCAGCCTTGGCCGTAGTCCCAGCCCGCGGCGATCAGCTCGGCCTCCTGAACCTCATCTTCGATGCCGGTGGCTATCGTCTCCAACCCGAGGGACATCGCCAATTCGGACAGCGCCTTGGCGAGCCGCCACTCCGGTCCGCTGGCGTCGTCGATGGTGTCCGTGAACGACTTGTCGAGTTTGATCCCAGCCACCGGCAACCGGCCGAGCGTGGTCAATGACGACGGTCCCGAACCGAAGTCGTCGAAGAAGACCCGGATGCCCGCCTCGGTGAGATCGACAATGCCCTCCAGCGCCGAGTCGGGGGAGCGTGTCAGCGACTTCTCGCGCACTTCCACGACGAGTCTGGTGGGGTCGACGCCCGAGTCGTCGAGAAGTGACAGCAGACTCTGGACCACGCTCGGGTTCAGCTGGGAACCTGCGAGGTTGACCGCGATCCAGATGGGCTCCGGTAGTTCTCTCAGATACCTCAGCACCGCGACCAGCATCCGTTCGCCCAGTGGCGCCAGCAGTCCAACTTCGTCTGCGACCTCGATCCACTCGCTCACGGGGACTTCGAGTTCGTCGCCGCTATCCCAGCGCGCCAGCGCCTCGAATCCCACCACCCGCCTATCGCGCATCCGGACGATCGGCTGCAACCAGGGACGGATCTTGTCGTTGGCAAGGGCGAGACCGAGGCTCTGGGCGAGAAGAAGCCGCTCGTCGGCCCGCTCCTGCAAGGAAGAGTCGAACAGTCGCACCCTGGAGCGTCCTTCCTCCTTTGCGGCCTTCAGCGCCAGGTCGGCCTCGCGGATCAGGCTGCTGGCATCCGACTCCGCGTTGGAGGTGGCGACGCCGATACTCAAACTGCTGTGCACGCGTCCGAGGCTGAGGTTGAAGGGCTTCCGAGCGACGGCTTCGAGGATTCGGCCCCCGAGAACCGCAGCGTCCTCGGCCTCGGCGTCACCCAGCACGACCACGAATTCGTCGCCGCTGATCCGTGCCAAGGCGTCGCCATCATGCATCTGCGAACGGAGGCGGTCGGCCATGGCGACGAGTAGTTCGTCGCCGGCGGCGTGTGAGAACTCATCGTTGACGAACTTGAAGTTGTCTATGTCGCAGTAGAGGACCGAGACGCGTTGAGCCGAACCCCACTGCCGAGCGAGTTTTCGGGCCAGGATGTCGAGCAGCAGGCTCCGGTTGGGAAGTCCGGTGAGGGCGTCGTGGGTCGAGCGGTACTCAAGGTCGCCAAGTGCGCTCTCCGCGAGGCGCTCAGCCGTTCTGCGTTCGGTCACGTCGATGACCTGTGCTGAGATCACCCTCACCTCGTCGACGGGAGGGAGGCTCTTCGCGATCACCCTCGCCCAGGTCTCGGTTCCGTCGGGGCGTCTGAGCCGCACCTCGCACTCCCCGCTGGATTGCTCACCCCTGAGCAGTGGCCGGAGTTCATCGCGGGCCACCGCAAGGTCGGCCGGCTCGATCAACTCAGCTGCTGAGCGACCTACCAGGTCCGCCGAATCCTCACTGCCGACCAGATGAGCGAACGACGTGTTGGCCCGCATGACGCGTCCTTTGACGTCGACGAGCAACTGGCCGATCAGCGACGAGTCGGTCGCTTCGGCCAGAAGGGCCCGAACTTGACGGTTCTCGCGGTCCAGTCGCTGCTCCCGGCTGACGTCTCGAAGTGTCACGACATACAGGGATTCCTCGCCGATGAACGTTGGTTGCACGGTGATCAGAAGTGGAACCTCCGTGCCATCAAGTCGCACCGCATCGACGTAGCGCATCTCGATGGCGTCAGAGTCGGTGTCGGAGGAGTAGCTTTCCCGCAAGTCGGCGTGACGGGAGCGTCGGGACGGCGGCACCCAACGCTCCACCCTGGATCCCAGGAGTTCGCTGCGGTCTGCCCCGAGGAGTTGTCCTGCGCGCTCGTTGGCTTCCACGACGACTCCCGCTGAATCCACTATCGCCATGCCGTCGATGGACAGGTCGGCAACCCGACCCCAGCGGTCACGCCTCACAAGGACCTCTATCGCGATCACCGCCTGAGCCACCAGGATCATGATGATGACGGTGAGCGCGAAGCCCTCAGCACGGTCGACCCCGAAGCCCGCGAACCCCCGGGTGAGAAGCCGATAGAGCAGCGGGATGAACAGGACGTCGAGCAGCCCGACGCCCAGGGCAAGCCACTCTCCCCGACGCAGCCGCATGACCCAGCGAATGGGATCGATCCTGGGCCGCAGGCAGGCGATGGCCAGGCCGAGTCCGCAGGCGGCGATTCCCGGAATGCCCGATAGTCGGGGACCGTCGGGCAGGGTGAGGAAGGAAGCCCCATACAGGGTGGCGACCGCCGTGACCAGACCGACTGCTATCAGCGTGCTGGTCAGAGCTGAGAAAGTGCGCTGGAACCTGCGTCCGCATCCGAGGATGCCGGCGAACCCTGCGAGAGCCAGAATGATGACAACGCTCGGGGCCGGGTGTTCCCATGGATCGGGGTGTTGTCCGCCGGCAACCGCCTCGGCAGGTCCGAAATGCTCCTCAGCGGGACTGAGCAGGTAATAGACATAGCCGCCGAGTGTCGTGAGGGTAGCGAGCGAGAAGACGACGCGAGCCGCATCCCGCCAGGTGGCCAACCCGAGCGCGGCCGCGAGACACAGCGCCAGCCCGACCAACCCAACCGGGGCCGGGGTCGGGTACCAATTCCACCGGCTGACCAAGGGGTCCCACCAGTGCAACGGCCATGCCAACAGCGAGAAGCCGAAGGCGGTCGTGGCCACCCCGACGCTCAGCCAGCCGATCAGCCGTCCTGGGCGTCGATCTGCCGACCCGGTGGTCGTCATCGGACCCCGGTGCGGTGCCGTGGCCACGGTCAACCCCCAGGAGCAACTAGCGAAGAAGTGCTCTCACTGTAGTTGACCGGGTACTCGCTGTGACCTGCGCTGGGTACTTCGGCGTCCGAGTAACCTGTCGCACGCCGGATCAGTTGGTGTTGGTCGGGACTTGCTGGCGCACCCAGTCAGCGAGTTCGCGTTCTGATCTCGATTGGGTCCAGACCCTGCCAGGACCCGCAACCTTGACGACCACCATCTCGCCGGACTTGAAGGAGTTGGCGAGCCCGCCACCCTGCGTCTGCACATTCACCGACATGGTGTCCTCGTACCCGACGAGGTGACCCAGGTCGACGATCACCTCCTGGCCGGCGGGCAGTTCGAACGTGTCGAGCGCGCCGTAGGAGCAGACCAGCGCTTCCCCCTGGCCGGCAAGGTGAACAGCGATCAACCGATCGCCGCCGAGCATGCTCTTGAAGCCACCCCACTGGATGTCCAATTGGATGTCGGCCGTGGACGCTAGCCAGTTGCCCTGCGTCAGCACGAGGCCCTTCTCGGCGCTGACGGGGATGGAGGTGACGTCGCCCGGAAGCACGTGGGTCAGGTCCACCCAGGTCTCCCGTGATGGGTCACCGACGAAAGTGCTCGTGAAGAAGCTCTGCCCGCCCAGCGCGCGCTTGAAGGCGCTCTTGAAGCCACCTTCCATCTTCGCCTCAACGGTAATCGCGGCATCGCGCATGTAGAGCGCCCCAGAGGCGGCCCGGACCCGCTGGCCGGGCGCGAGGGTGAGTCGGGCAACAGCGAAGGCGGGCGAGTGGCGGATGGCGACGTTGAGCGTGTCGGTGTTGGATGCGGTCACGGTGTTACCTCTCGGTTGTGGGCTGTCGATAACGAAGGCACGGACGGTTTCGAGGCTAGAACCACTCTGGCTGGGCGTCCAGAGCCGTCCTGTCAAGGCTGTTGAGCACAGCGAACTGCGTCGAGGCCTTGGGAAGCTCGTAGTGGAAGAAGTATCGCCCTGCGGCGCGTTTCCCTTCGTAGAAGTCCCCCGACTTGTCCGACGCCGTCACCAGTTGCGACAGCCACAGCCAGGCCACGACCACGTGGCCGGCGGCCTCCAGGTAGAGGCTGGCGTTGGCCAAGGCCACTTGGGGGTCACCGCTCGCCCACAGTGCTGCCGTCGTCGCGGCAAGAACCTGGGATTCGGTTCGCAACTCCTCGGCATACTCCGCGAGAACACCTCCGGCGGCCGCCGCCTGATCGATGGTCTCGTTGATCTTCGTCAGCAGGAGCAGGAGTCCCGCGCCACCGTCCTGCACGGCTTTGCGGCCGAGGAGATCCAGCCCCTGAATCCCATGGGTGCCCTCGTGGATCGGGTTCAGGCGGTTGTCCCGGTAGAGCTGCTCGACGTTGTATTCGCGGGTGTAGCCGTAGCCGCCGTGAACCTGGATGGCAAGTGAGTTGGCCTCCAGACACCACTGGGAAGGCCAGCTCTTGGCGATCGGCGTCAAGATGTCCAGCAGTCGTTTGGCCTCCGCGCGAGCGTCCGGGTCCGGATTCGTCATCTCCTCGTCGAGCAGTCGCGAGCAGTAGAGGCTGAGACTGAGGCCACCCTCGACGTAGGCCTTCTGAGCCAACAGCATGCGGCGGACATCGGTGTGTTCGATGATCGGCACCTGCGCGGTCGTCGGGTCGCGTTCGGTCAGAGGGCGGCCTTGGGGCCGTGTCTTGGCGTACTCCAGGGACTGCAGGTAGCCGGTGTAGCCGAGGGCGACCGCGCCTAGCCCCACGCCGACTCGGGCCTCGTTCATCATGTGGAACATGTACGCCAAGCCGCGATTCTGTTCGCCGATCAGGTATCCCACAGCGCCGGGCGAACCACCTGGGGTGTGCTTGCCCTCGCCGAAGTTCAGCAGCGTGTTGGTGGTGCCCCGGTAGCCCATCTTGTGATTGAGCCCCGCGAGCACAACATCGTTACGGTCTCCGGTGCTGCCGTCGTCGTTCACCAGGAACTTAGGGACGATGAAGAGGGAGAGGCCCTTGACT